>JAIXOR010000020.1 GCA_027486655.1 Verrucomicrobiaceae bacterium
CCGGAAACCCCCTGCCGACAGCTCACATGCTTGCGGACCGTTCACATGCCGCCAGCCATCCCTCACCGTGAAGACCTCACGGCGAACTTACCACCCGTAACCGAACGTAACGACCCGGGGAAGTCGTGGCGGAAACCGGGTCCAGCGTTTTGACGCGTTCCCATCTGGAGTTGATGGATTCGGTTGAAACGATGCCTCCGCCCGACCATTGCACAAGGTCCTGGCTGAACTCGACAAGATAGGTCAGTCCGGCACCGCTGGATGCATCACGGCGAACGAATTCCAGGGCGAGCCTTGGAGTGCCATTGTCATCCACAATACGGCCATGCGGCAGGCCGCGGATGCCGGTATCGGGGATCATGGGCGCATTCTCAGCAAAAATCGGATCGAGGTGCAGGGCGAACTCAAGGAGATTGCGGATCCCGTCCCCGTCAAAATCGGAGGATTTGCCGCTCAGTCCCGGGTTGGCGATCTGGGATGGGGAAAAGTAGAGTTTTTGCCAGGCTTCGTAGCTTTCCTGGGGAATGGAATTGGAACCAGGCGCTGTGGTGCTGATCCAGGATAGTGAAGCCGAGATGCGGCTGCAATAGAACGAAGATGGAATGTCCTGGGTCTGATCCGGGATGGGGGTCCAAGGAGGGGCGTTGTATTCCAAGCCCCCGAGGTCGAAAAGGGCTCCGGAGAAAGATGGATCGGTCGGTCCGGTCCGGAACGGACCGTCCACGGCAAGGTTGATGCCGGCAAGGCGCCAAAGTCCGTTTTCGAGCACGAACAAGCCGCCGCCGGAATCTCCCACGGACATGTGGCATTCGCCGGGAATCCCGGGCCAATCGAAGTCGCAGTAGAGGAGTTGACCGTAGGTCGGGTCGGTCACGGTGCCGGCCACCACGTTTCTTCCCCACCGTTTCACATCATCGGATGGGCCCCATTTCCATCCCTTGAGGACGGATGAGACCATGACCGCCGTGCCTCGCTGGGTGCCTCTGCCGAAAACGGTGGCGGTGGCCCCGACGTCCATGGAACCGCTGGAAAGAGGCGCGTAGGTGGGAAAGGGTTTGGCGTGATCCACTTCCCAGATGCAAAGATCGGTGGTCGGGCTGGGGTGTTTGGCGATGGTGGTGTAGAGATCGCCGTGAAAATCGAAGGTATTGCCCACGACGCCACCGATGTGCTTGGCGGTAATGAAGAAGTGCGGAGCAATCGGGACACCGAGGAAGGTGAGAAACTTTCCCTCATACTGCCAACCCGAGTTGTCGCCCGGCGTGCTGGCGTGGAAGGAGGGATCCCCGGATTCCATGAGCATGATGGCGGACGAGCGGGCTGATGTGGCGACGATGGCAGCGGCGGTCAGGACGGCGGCAAAGGATGTCCCCAACCGGGATTCCTGGAGCGGCGACGGCTTTGGCATGATGGGCATCCAAGTCACTGTGATTGAATCGTTACTCCACAATTGAAGGCAGGGAAAGAGACAATTCCCGGGTCCCAGGGCCAGACGGGTAGTCACTTTCTTCCCGGCATTCACCGGGCTTTATTCTTGCGCCCGGAGCCTGCCCGGGAAGAATCCGCGCCCCGCGCAGCGGTTCCACCCCATGAGCGACAGCACCACAACGATCGAAAACGCGACCTTCGAGCAGCTTGGCGAAGTGTTCCGTACCCACTCATCCTTTCTCCTGCTCAGCCACGTCCGTCCGGACGGCGATGCCATTGGATCCCAGCTTGCGCTCGGGTTTTCGCTGCTGGCCATGGGCAAGGCCGTTTGGTTTGTCAACGAAGACGGACTTCCGGAAAACCTTGCGTTTCTGGCAGGTTCGGATCGCGTCACGCTGCCGCCGTCCGAGCCTCTCGACGTGGAAGTGGCGGTGGCCTTGGACACGGCGACGAAGCCGCGGCTTGGTGACGCGGCCCTGCACGCCGCCTCGAAAGCCCGTCTTTGGCTCAACATCGATCACCACATTTCGAATCCGAAGTATGGCGATCTGAATCTCATCGATGCGACCAGTCCGGCCACCGGGCAGATTCTTTACGATCTGATCACCTCGCTCGACATGCCGCTTCCTCCGGAGACCCGCGATGCGATCTACGTTGCGGTTTCCACCGACACGGGATCCTTCCAGTATCCTTCCACGACCGCTCGGACCTATGAAATGGCGGCCGATCTCACGCGTCGAGGGCTGGATGTGGGAACGATCAATTCAAAAACCTACGACGATCATCCATACCGGCGCCTGGAGTTGATGCGCGCCTTGCTCAACACGCTGGAGCGGAGTGAGGATGGCGTGCTTGCCCATTGGGAGCTGTTGGACCGCACCCGCATCGAGCTGGCGCTGAGGCCGGAGGACAGCGAGGGGCTGATCGATGTGATCCGCGCGATTCGCGGTGTCCAGCTGGCGGTGTTCTTCGAAGAGCTGCCTGACGGGAAGATCCGTGTTTCGATGCGGTCGAAGGACAAGCGCCTGGATGTCTGCAAGATCGCCCTCGAATTCGGGGGTGGTGGACATGCGTTGGCAGCCGGGATCCGCATGAAGGGCCCGCTCGCCGAGGCGAAGCAGCGGGTGCTGGATGCCATCCGCCGCCGGGTGGATGAAGTGAAGGCCAGCGAAACGATCTAACTGATGAAACCGAATCCAAACGATGCCAGCGGTCCGAGCGGTGTGCTCCTGATCGACAAAGCCCCGGACATGACCTCCCACGATGTGGTGGCGATTGCCCGGCGCGCTCTCAACACGAAGAAGATCGGCCATTGCGGCACGCTGGACCCCATGGCCACGGGATTGCTCATGCTGGTGATCGGCCGTGCCACGAAGATCCAGGATCTTCTGATGAGCGAGGACAAGGAGTATCAAGGCACCATGACGCTCGGTGCCTCCACCAGCACGCAGGATCGCCAGGGCGAGGTGCTGGAGTCCCGCGAGGTGCCGGCATTCTCGGCGGCGGAGATCGATGCCGCGTTCGCTTCATTTACCGGAGACTTCGACCAGGTGCCGCCCATGGTGTCGGCGATCAAGAAGGATGGCGTGCCGCTCTACAAACTTGCCCGCAAGGGTCAGACGATCGAGCGCGACGCGCGTCCGGTGAGTGTGAAGGGCTATCAGGTGGGCCGCATCGAGCTTCCGGAGGTGGATTTCACGGTGAACTGCTCGAAGGGTTTCTATGTCAGAACCTATGCCCACGACATCGGCGAGAAGCTTGGTTGTGGCGGGCACCTGAGCGCGCTGCGCCGGACGCGTTCGGGCAAGTTCACTTTGGAGCGGGCGGTTTCCGTGGCCGACCTGAAAACGGCCCCGCGCGAGGATCTCTACAAGGCGATGGTCTCGCTGGCAGAGATCTCCCTGATGCGCGGGGCCTGAACAGGAATGCTCAACCCGGCGTCGCAACCGTTGTTTCCGGTCCGCTGGTCACGGCGATGCGTCTTGGTCCTGCCGGAGAGAGCTTTGGCAGCGTGATATCAAGAACGCCGTTGCGGGTCTGCGCGCGGATGTTGTCCACGTCCACATCGCAATGGAGCTTGAGCGAGCGTTTCCAGGATCCCGTCGGGTATTCGATCAGCGCTTTGCCATCAGGCAGGGGGCCGGACTCGGGCGTGCCGGAAACCGTGAGCAGCCTGCCTTCGATCGAGAGCTGGATGTTTTCAGCGGCTACTCCCGGCAGGTTGCATCGAACCTGCAGGTGGGTGGCGGTTTCGTAGAGGTCCGCTACCGCCCGGAAAGCCCGGGCCGGGGTGCTGGAGGTGGAGGGATGGGCGATGGGTGTCGGATTCATGGCCGTTTGTTAGAGGGAAGAGACGTGGATGGTGCGGGGCTTGGATTTCTCCGCCCGTGGCAGGCGGATCGTGAGGATGCCGTTCTGATAGGTGGCCGAGATGGCGGACTCTTCGGTTTCGAAGGGCAATTGGATGGTCCTCAGAAACTCGCCGGTAGGGCGCTCCTGGAGGTGGCAGACCACCCCATCGCCTTCAGGCGCGTGGTGTTCGAAGGATCCGCGGACGCTCAGGCGGCCCTTGCTCAGGGTGACCTCAAGGTTTGAGGGATTCACGCCGGGAATCTCCGCGGTGATCAGGGCCTCGTTGGCATCGCTTGTCAGGTTGAAGAGAGGAAAGCGCTCGGGCTGTCCGGTGAAACCGACAAGCTGCCGGAGCAGCTGCTGGTGGATGGGATGGAGTGACAAGTTGGTGAGTTGCATGGGATGGAGTGGGGTTGCTTGGGATGGGTTCAAGGATCCGGACTGGCCGGATGTTTCGCGGCGAGGATCGAGCAATCTCGATGCCACGCGGATTTTTCGTCCAAAGTCATTCATCATCAATCCGTTTGGTAAGGATTCCGGGTTTTGGCGACTCATCACCGCGTCAGATCGCCCGCGGCCCTGCGCCAGATTCTCCGGGGCCTGCGACAATTTTTCGCAAGGCGCCCATGGACCGGATCTCTGAAAGTTTTTCAAAAATCCCCTTCATTTTTAAAAACAATTAAAGTAAAAGGCATTCCGAAAATCAAATTAGCCTAATGAAAATCGTCCCGGATTTCCTCAGTGTTCGCACCTGGTCGGCCGCCACAGCGTTGGTGGCCTGTCTCGATCCCTCCATGTTGCGGGCGAGTGTCACGGTGGATGGCAGTGCGGGGTCGGGTGAGGGTTATGCCACGCAACACGTCCAGATCCAGGATTCCGGGGACGCATCCAATACACTCGCGAACCTCCGCTCCGTCCAAGTGGGGGACAAACTTCACCTGTTTCTTGCCGGAAGGGCAAACGACAGCGCCGTGATTCTCTTCGTCGATGCCAAATCCGGCGGAGTCAACCGCATCACGCCGAACTTGATCGCGCCACAACCCGGAGGCGAGGAAGTCTACATCAACCGCCTCGCGTCAGGACCGACACAAGGCATGACCTTCGAGAGCGGATTCGAGCCCGAGCTCGCGATCCGGGTCTATGGCAGCGAGTCCCTGGACGGCAAATTTGCTTTCGTGAATCGCTACGACCTCGCAGCGGGCACACAAACCTACTCCGGCCAATCGCACGCGACCACGATTTCCGATGGTCCGATCCGTGCGATGAGGACCGACTGGCGGCCGGTGCTCGGCACCTATGGAAGTCACGCTTACGGCGTGGAAATGGTGCTCAATCTTTCCGCCCTGGGAGTGCCTGCTGGCAGCCAGTCCTTGAAACTGCAGGCGGTCCTGGTCGATGGTGCCTCATTGGTGGGTTCCAACCAAAGCCTCGGCTCCCTGGGATCCAGCCTCGCGATGGGAGGGGGCGATCCGGCTGCCGCGGATTTCGCTGTTGAGTCCGGCGTGCAGACGATCAGCCTGACTGTGCAAGGCCTCGCCCCGGGAGGCGATCAGGATGGCGACGGCTTGCTCAACTCGGTGGAAACCGGAACCGGGATCTTTGTTTCTAGCGCGGACACCGGATCCGACCCCTATGTTGCCGATTCGGATGGTGACGGGTATTCCGATGGCAGCGAAGTCACGGGAACCTCTCCGCTCGGGCACTCCTCCAATCCGAACGTGCCGAATTACTCCAACATGGCGGTTCCCGGCAGTTTCAATCTTCCAGTGGCCTGGCAGCCAAATGGATCGTCCAATTCCCCCTCCACTGCGATGAGCCCGGAGTCGACCGATCTGGTCGGCCAATACCGCTGGATCCTCGACTACAAATTCGGTCCCAGCCAATTTGGCGCCATTGGTTTCAAGTTCACGACAAACGGCACCTTTGACACCCAATGGGGACTGGGAGACTCGCCGGGAAGCGCGAAACGGGACGGCAACAACTTCGCGGGCAACGTCACCGCCACCGGCCTTCACCGCTTTGTGTTTGATCAGGCCGCGCTGCTGTATTCCTTCGAGCGCCGCTCATTCCGTGACGCCGCTTCCTTCCTCTCCGCCTACGGACTGGCTGCGGGCGCGGACGCGGATGGCGACGGCATCCAGAACCAGGACGAGTTCCCGGGAAACACGGACCCCACCCAGGCGGACAGCGACGGCGACGGGGTGAACGACGCCATGGATCCCCAGCCGCTCCTCGCCTCACGGGACATCGTGTTCCGGGTCAACATGAGGGTGCCGATGGTCAATGCCGACTTCGACCCGGGTTTCCATTTCGTGAAGCTTCTCGTCTTCACCGGATCGAGAGCCGGCACGGATCTGGTCCTGTCTGATCCCGATGGAGACCGGATTTACGAAGGGACGCTGACGGCGGTGGAGGGTCCGCTTGGTAGCGCGTTCGGCGAATACAAGTTCTTCAACACCTCGCCCTTCGTCGGTTACGAGGATCCGATGCTCAACCGGAACTTCAACCTCGGAGCCTCCGGTGGAACCCAGATTCTTCCGGTGGTCCACTTCGCCAACATCGAGGTGACCTACGCCTATCAGAACTGGGCGGATGGATTTCCGGTCAATCCCGGGTTGCCCGCGGAGGATCCGGACAACGACGGATTTTCCAACCAGCAGGAGTTCCTGTTCGGAACCTCGCCGCACGAGCGGACTTCCTCCTTCCTCACCACCACCCACATGCCCGGAAGCTTCGTCGTCCAGTGGCTGGAGAGGATGTCCGGCGCGACCTACCTCTTCGAAAAAACCCAAACGCTTGCCGTGGGTGGATGGGCCGCCGCACCGGAGCTGGTTGCGGAAGATCCCGATCAATCCGGCGTGCCCGAAAACTACGTCCGGAAAACCGCCCAGATTCAAACCGCGGAAGAAAGCACCGGCTTCTTCCGGGTGGGTGCCCGCGAGTGATCCGTGAAATTTCCCAAATTTCCGCGAAATTCTTGACACCTGTGCGGAATGCAGGCTTTCTTCGCGCCCGCGTCACGCGATGCACCCGTAGCTCAATTGGATAGAGCGTCTGACTACGAATCAGAAGGTTAGGGGTTCGAGTCCCTTCGGGTGTACCACTCTCAGAGTGGTAGGATCCACCAAAGCCTCCGGATAGAGGCGCTGGCCGATTCCTCTGGGGCCTGAGCCAAGTGGGGAAGTCCACAGACGATGCGTGTTTTCCGGTAAGGGGCCGCACAGCGTTTCCAAGCACCCGGATCGCACGGAGTCTTGTTGTCGTAAACCCGATGAATCCGTCTTCCAGAACTTGGACTGCGCCTAGCTTCCGGCTTTGGGCATGGGTAGTGGGCGTGATCTCCACCATCTCGGTTGGGCGATGCTGCTGCCGCAGGTGACCGATGTGTTGATCGATCCCTTCGTGGGCCAGTTGTCCGACAGCATGGATATCTCAAAGTGAACCACCACGAGACCGCCGGGATCGGTTGCGAGCATCCGGACTTTCCGGGGGAGGTTTTGGGGCGGCAGATCGATGAGGACTGCCGGTTTCTTTGAGAGGATTCGCCGAAGACTTCCGGCTCAGGATTCAATCCCCGGGGGCCCGGCTCTCGCTCATCCACGTGTAGAGAATCACCCAGAGCGAGAGGGCGAGCCCGAAAAGCGGGATCTGGAGGGACGATGGCAGCGAGTAAAGCACGCTGACGACGGGAATCCATACGCCCCACGTGGCGAAAAGCGTGGGCAACACGGCATCGCGATACCAGGCGGCCCCGGTTCTGCTGAGGGTGGAGCGGAGCTTCCATCCGCTTTGTTTCCACTCATACATCCAGGTGGTGAATGGGGCGGCGAAGAGCGGGTTGTAGAGAAATTGGTCCACCAGCACCTTTTTCAGTACGACCGGAAACGAAGCCTCTGCGCCGAACCACCCGGCCTGGAGACGGTAGAACGCGTCCACGACCACGCCCATGAAGCACCAGAAAGGCATGGCGAAGAGCAGGTTGCCGAGGTTCGCGCGGGCGGGCCGTGCCTTTTGAAACACCACGATGCGGAGCAGCTCGGGAATCAAGGCCCCCGCCACGATGGCGGAAACGGCGGAGTATCCATACCCGAAGCGGAGTTTCACCCGGGCAAGCTGGTCCAGCCATTGCGACGAGGGCGGGTGAAAATAGTAGGCCAGCACCAGCGAAAGCATCCATGCCTGCACGATCAACCCGGGGCCGATATTGGCTCGTGCCGCCCGCAGCCCTGCCATCCAGGGGGCCTCGCGTTGAATCTGCTCTTGCTGCCGCGTCACCCGGTGAACATCGCCATGGCGGGAGTGGCGGGGCAAGCGGCTTGACAGGGTAACCCATCAAATCCCTTCACGCACTTGCCCCGCAGCCGGTCCGTCGGAAGATCGACGGTGGATGGGTTCTCTTCGGCCATCATTGCGGGTGGTCGGAGTTCGCTGACGAGACAGGCGTGCAGACTGAGGTCGTCATCGAGCTCGCTTCCGGCCGGAAAGAGACTCGTTGAGTCATGTATGTTGTTTTCCAGCCTCAAACGGCGGCCGCGGCCTCAAGGGCCTCACGGGTGAGCCGCGTGATCTCATCCCACTTGCCGCCGTTCACCAGTGCCTTGTCCACCATCCATGATCCACCGATGGCGGCGACGACCGGAAGCTTGAGATAGGAGGCGAGGTTGCCGGATGTGATGCCGCCCGTGGGGGTGAACTTCACGCCGGTGTGTGCGTAAGGGCCGGCCAGCGCCTTGAGCATGTTCACCCCGCCAGCGGCCTCGGCGGGGAAGAATTTGAGCAGCCGGCAGCCGAGAGAGAGCGCTTGCTCGACCTCGCTGGGGGTCATCACGCCGGGTGAGAACTCGAGACCGACCTCCCTCGCCGTGCCGATGATCTCCGGATTGAGGCCGGGGGCGAGACCGAAGACGGCACCCGCGTTCCGGGCGCGCAGGACCTGGTCTTTCTCCAGAAGGGTGCCCGCGCCTAACAGAACCTCGGGAAACCTCGCGGCGATGCGGCGGATGGACTCCTCGGCGGCCGCGGTGCGGAAGGTGATCTCCATGATGTCCAACCCACCTGCGAGCAGAGCTTCGGCGAGCGGTTCCGCGTGATCGGCGGAGTCGAGAACGACGACGGGAACGATGCGTTTGGCGAGGATGCGGTCGATGATCATGGCTGCGGGCGCCATGCTGGTAAAACGGCCGGCGATAGGAAAGCAATTCCGTGGCTCGTCCTGGAAACCCGTCCGCCGCCCCGGCCTCCCGAGAAACCGGGAGCTCGGGGAAAGAATCGGCGGTTGCCATGCCGTAGCTGGGCCCCGACTCTCCCCAGCAAGCCCATGAAGAAACCACTGCATCGAATCGTTTCCGCAGCCGCGCTTTGGATCGCGGCCGCCGCCTCCGCCGAGCCCGTGAAGCTCATCACGCTGGATCCCGGGCATTTCCATGCGGCCCTCGTCCAGAAAACGCAGCTCGAGGGCGTGGATCCGGAGGTCAATATCTACGCCCCGGCCGGCCCGGAGCTCGACCGCCATCTGGCGCTCATCGAGGGTTTCAACACCCGCGCGGATGCACCCACCAAGTGGAGCACGAAGGTACACACCGGCGACGATTTCCTCGAGCGCATGCTCAAGGAAAAGCCCGGCAACGTCGTGGTCATCTCCGGCAACAACGCCCGCAAGTCCCGCTACATCCTCGAATGCGTGAAGGCCGGGCTCAACGTGCTGGCGGACAAGCCCATGGCCATCAACCCCGAGGGCCTCGCGCTGCTCGAAGAGGCATACAAGGTGGCCGCCGAGAAGAAACTGCTGCTGCTCGACATCATGACCGAGCGCCATGAGATCACCACGATGCTGCAGAAGGAATTCTCACGGTTTCCCGGTGTCTTCGGGACGCTCGACAAGGGCAGCCCGGAAAATCCGGCGGTGACGAAGGAAAGCGTCCACCACTTCTCCAAACTGGTCAACGGAGCGCCCCTCCAGCGTCCGCCCTGGTTCTTCGACCCGCGCCAGCAGGGCGAGGCCATCGTCGATGTGACCACCCACCTGGCCGATCTGGTGCAGTGGGAGTGTTTCCCCGGTGAGGTCATCAAGCAGGACGAGGTGAAGGTCCTCTACGCGAAGAGCTGGCCCACCGAAATCACGCCCGCACAGTTCAAGAAGGCGACCAAACTGGAAAGCTGGCCGGACTACCTCAAGCCGATGGTCGACGAGAGCGGCAACCTCCGCACCCCCGCCAATGGCACCTTCACCTACACCCTGCGCGGTGTGCATGCCAAAGTCTCGGTGCTCTGGAATTTCGAGGCACCCGCAGGCGCGGGGGATACCCACGATTCGTTGATGCGCGGCACCAAGGCCTCCCTGCACATCCGCCAGGGTGCGGAGCAGGGATACAAGCCCGCCTTGTTCATCGAGCCCTCCGGCAAACCCGATGATGCCTGGAAGGCCTGCCTGGACAGGGCCGTGGCGGAGATTTCCGGGAAGTATCCGGGCGTCTCGATCAAGGACCTTGGCGGCCGCTATGAGGTGCTTGTGCCGGATTCCTTCAAGGTCGGCCACGAGGCCCACTTCGGCCAGGTGACCCGCACCTACCTCGGCTACCTCGCCGGGCAGCCCGTCCCGGCTTGGGAAGTGCCCAACACGCTCGCGAAATACCGCACGCTCATGGAGGCATACCGCATGAGCCGCTGAGCCCCTCAACGCGGTCGCTCGATTTCAAAGAGATCGCGGGTCCTGCAATACCAGTCCGGCACGGCCATCCGCCCCACCGGGTGGTGAAGCTCTCCACGCACGCGGAGGGTGCTTTCATCAAACAGCCGGTCCGCGATCCACACGCGGTGCACGATCCCGAGCACGAGCCGGTTCTCGCCGATCTGCTCGATCCGGTGCACCTTGCACTCCAGCGCGGCCGGAGCTGCCGCGATCCTCGGGGGAGCCACCACCGACGAGGGCGCGGTCTCCAGGGAAAAGCGCTCGGTCTCGCTCACACCGGGAGCCAGCGCGGCCGATGTGCCCACCATGGCTTCGACGAGTTCCTCGGACACGAGGTTGATGACGAATTCGCCGGTCCGCGCGCAGTTCGCGGCCGTGTCCTTCGGGCTGCCATCCTCGCGGTTGCCCGGAGCGAAGATGACCAGCGGTGGCGAGTCGCCGAAGAGATTGAAAAACGAAAATGGAGCCGCATTCACCCCGCCGTCCTCGTGAAGGGTCGTCACCCAGGCGATCGGCCGCGGTGCGATGAGCGCCGCGAGAATCGGATAGGCACGCTCCGCGTGCGTGTGCAGGACGTCGATTTCGTGAACCATGCGCGCAGTCTGGAAGCAAGGCCTGGCGATCGCCAGCGCGGTTTTGCAAGTCCGTTGCCGGTGTTCCTGCCAATTGCCTTCCGGTTCCTCTTGACAGGATAGAAACCCACCGTTTCCTTGGGCCTCCGTTATCGTATGAGGCCGAAGCTGCATCACCCTGCGTCGATCATCGCCGCCACCATCCTGATCGCTTCGGGCGTCCCGGCGGTTGCTCAAGCACCTGCCCCTGCGGCGCCCACGCTCGTTTCTCCGGCGACGTTGAATCGTCTCTTCGGCGAAGCGGAAGCGGCATTCACGGCGAAGGATTACACGCTCGCCGTGTCCAAGATCGAAGAGCTCCTCAAAGCCCTCGGCACCGGCAAGGACGCGCCCTACGAACTGCTCTACTTCAACATCGGTCTCGCCCACCTGCTGGCCGAACGTTATCCGGAGGCGGAAGCTGCTTTCACGGACTGCCTCAAGCGCTATCCCAGCGGCGAATACACCTCACGTGCCTACCTGGGTGCCGGCAGGGCCAGCATGATGCAGAACACCCCGGAGAAACGCGAACAGGCCGTGCAGGCCCTCCGGATCGCCGCCAAGGACCCGAAGTATCGCTCGGAAGCCGGCCTGTGGCTCGGCCAGGTGCTCACGGAACTCGATAAACACGACGAGGCCCTCAAGGTCTTCCGCACCCTGATGGGCTCGGACATCCGCACCCCTCAGCAGACCACCGCCGCCGTCGAAGTGATCGGCCTGCTTGCCGATACCGGAAAGCTGGAGGATCTCGCCGCCTACCTTGACCGCCTTTCCAACTCGGCCGGCGTCCGCGACGCCCTCGCCTGGTATGCCAACCAAATCGTCGTCCGCGGCGATGAACTGGTGGGCACCCAGGCCTATGAGCCCGCCCTGATCCTTTACCGTTCCATTCCGCCCCGCTCGGAGATCCTCGAAGTCCAGGCGGCCTCCCTCGAGTCCCTCCGCAGGGATCGCAAGGTGCTTGAGGCCCGCGTCGAGTCGGAGAAAAACAAGCCCCTCAACCAACGGTCGACCGCCTCCCAGCTCCTCAACAGCCTCAAGCCGGCCATCGAGCTCGCCGAGAGCGCCATGAAGGCAATCGAGGAAAAAGCCGACCTTGATGCCGCCATCCTGATGCGCCGCGGCCGTTGCCTGTTCTATCTAGAGCGTGTCGAGGAGGCTCTGGTCTGCTTCCGCACCATCCGCACCAAGTTCCCGAATGCGACCGACGCGGAAGCCGCCGCCTACGCGGAAATTGTCATTCTCAACAAGCTGAAGAACATCGCCGAGATCAAGGACAAGTGCGATCAGTTCATGCGGAAGTATCCCACCTCCGACAAGACCGAGCAGATCGCCACGCTTGCCGGCGAGGTGCTGGTCCAGGGCGGAAACTGGAAGGAAGTCGGCGCTTTCTATCGCGGACTCGAAGCCAAGTTCCCGCAGTCCGAGAGCATCGACCGCTACGTGTTCTTCCAAGGCGTCTCGTTCTTCCAGGAGGCCAATTTCGCCGAGTCCACCCCCTTGTTTGATCGCTTCCTCAAGACCTATCCCAACAGCCAGTTGGTCGAGAGCGCGCTCTATTACCAGGCGATGTCGAATTTCCTGAGCAACAAATACAAGGAAACCCTCGCCGCCTGTCGCGAATACCTCACCAAGTTCCCGGACGGCCGCTACGCCGGAGACATGCAGTACCGCTTGTCCTTCATCGACTTCAATGACAAGGACGAAGACCAGTCGGACAAGGTGATCAAGGAGCTCGGAAGCTTCCTTGCCCGCAATCCCGACGATCTGGCCAGCGGCTCGATGCTCTGCCTGATGGCGGACACCTACAAGAAGAAGAAAGCCAAGACCGATGAGGAGGCCCAGGCCAACGAGGAGAAGGCACTCGAATGCTATCGCAAGGCGGCCTGGACGGACAGCCCGGACGATGTGATCCAATACGCGCTGGAATCCGCCACCAACATCCTTCAGGGCCGCAAGGACTGGGCCGGCGTGGCCCAGCTCCACGGGGATTTCCTCAAGCACAAGCCGGACAGCCAGCTCGCCCTCGTCTCCGCCTCCTGGGTGGCCAAGATGAAGGTCCGCGAAGGCAAAGGCGAGGAAGCCGCCAAGATGCTCGCCGACTCGCTCCGCACCCGCATCGGCGATCCCGCCAGCGAGCAGGTGGAGTTCCTCATCGACGAACTCGTCAAGACCCTCGTCCCGCGCAAGAAGCCCAAGGACATCGACGTGAAGGCAGTCGACAAGCAACTCACCGACATTCTGGAAAAGATGGTCGCCGGACGTGAGAACCCCACCACCGCCGCCCGCATCTACTACGCGCGCGCCCGCCTCGCCCAGCTCCTCCGCCGCAACGATCTCTCGGATCTCTACATGAAGGGGATCGCCACCTCCAATGCCAAGGACCCCTCCGCCCTCAGCCCGGCGCTGCTCTCGGTTTCTGGTGACATCCTCTTGAAGAATGGCGATCTGGAAGGAGCCGAGGCGATGTACAAACGCCTTTCGGACCGTTATCAGGAATCCCTGTTCTCGGACGCCGGTCCGGTGGGCATGGGCTTCGTGGCCCTCGCCCGCAAAAACCCTGAGGAAGCCCTCCGCATTTTCGACAACGCCCTGGAGAACAATCCGGGCATGTCCAAGTTCAAGGAAACCACCCTCGGCAAACTCCAGGCTCTCAATGAACTCGGCCGCTTCGAACCGGCCATCAAACTGGCCCTCCAGGTCATCAGCGAGAAGACCTTCCGCGGCGAGACCGCCGGCAAGGCTTACATGATCCTCGGTGAGATCCACGAGAAACAGGCGGAAAAGGCCGTGGGCTCCGAAGCCAACGAACTTCTCGCCAAGGCTCACGGCTACTACCAACGCCTCTACGTCGCCTTCCAAGGCATGCCGGACCTCTGCGCGGAAGGTTACTGGCGCGCCTACAAGGTGCTCGTGAAACTCAACAAAGCCACCGAAGCCCAGGACACCCTCAAGGCCCTCGCCGAGCACCCCAAGCTCCAGAACACCGAGCAGGCCAAGAAAGCCAAGGGCATGGTCCAATAACCTCACCGCCATGGTCATCCGCCCTCACACGCTTCGTTTGTTCCCGGCCGCCGCCGCTCTGGTTCTGGCCCACTCGCAGGTCTCCGCCGAGGAACCCGCACGCCTGGTTTTCCAGAACGGCCGCTCCGTTCCGATCATCGCCCTCGCCCTGCAAGGTCCCAACCTGGTCGTCACCGGCGAGGCCGAGGGTTTCTCCGTCGGCCAGACCTTCCCCGCGGCCTCCGTGGACCACGTTTTCGGTGAGAAACCCGAGAACCTCAACAAGGGCATCGCGATGCTCCTCCTCAACAAACCCAAGGAGGCCCGCGACCTCCTGGAGCCGGTCTACTCCGCCCACCGCATCACCGCAAAGGTCCCCGGAAACTTCTGGATCGAGGCCGCCCGCGCCCTGCTCGTCTCTTATGCCGTCACCGGAGACACGAAGAAGGTGACCGAACTCGGCAAGGAAATCTCCGACGCCACCCCGGCCCAGGGCATCGATCCGTTCGTGTCCCTCGGGAAAACCCTGCTGATGCCCGCCATCACCACCAAGTTCGAGGATCGAGACATCGCCCTCAAGGATCTGCTCACCGAAAACCAACCTGCGGACGCCCGGGCCTACGCTTCCTACTTCCGTGGCCTCCTCCTCAGGGACGCCAACAAGCAGGCGGAGGCGGTCGAGGCCTTCCTCAGCATCCCCACCCTCTACCCGACCGGCGGGCTCATCCTCACCGCCGCCGCGGAACTGCAGGCTGCCGACCTGCTCCTCGCCAGAGGCTCCGCCAACCGCGATGAAGCTTCCGCCCTCGTCAAGTCCGCGATCCGCGTCTCGGGCGGCACCCTCGTCGCCGATGAGGGCAAGAAGCGCCTTGAATCCCTGAAATAATCCATCAGACTCATTCCACACAAACGTCCAAATCGCATGAAAAACACCATCTGCAAGGTTGCCACGGCCGCCCTCTTCCTTCTCCCGATGACTGCCATGGCCTCGGCGCCCGCCGGCGGCGGAGTGACCAAGAAAACTTTCCTCGATGTCTACAAGGAAGGTGGCTGGTGCATGCACTTCATCCTTCTCTTCTCGATCGCCACCGTCTGGCTGATCATCGACATCTGGGTGCGCACCAATGCCAAGAAGATGACGCCCGAGGCCGACGTGCAATCCGCCCAGCAGCTTTTCCTCGCCGGTGACTACGTCGGTGCCTACGCCGCCATGAAGGCCGCCGTCAGCCCCTTCGCCCAGGTCGTCCGCACCGCTCTCGGATCCGTCGGCTATGGCAAGGAAGCCACCGAGGAAGCCCTGCTTTCCGCCGTGGACAAAATCAATTCCACCCTGCAAACCCGGATCAACTACCTTTCCGTTATCGGTGTCTGCACCCCGATGGTCGGTCTGCTCGGAACGGTGTCCGGTATGAAGGGCGCATTCTCCAGCCTTGGAACCTCCGGCATCGGCGACCCGTCCGGCCTCTCCGCCCACATCGGTGAGGTGCTCATCGCAACGGCATCCGGCCTCTTCGTCGCCATCCCGGCGTTCATGGGCTTCTACTTCCTCCGCAACAAGCTCCAGGCCGCCATCCACAACCTTCAGGATGAGTCCGAGTCGCTCTTCCGCAACGCTCCCTACGAGTATCTCAAGGATGCCGATGTGGGCCAGGAAGCCACCTACGCCGCTCTTCCGAACTGGATCTCCTCTCCGGACGGAGCCACCGCCCAGGGCTGATCCCACGGATCGGCACTCACCATCCAATCAATCCCTAAACCCATCATTCCATGGCCGGAGGCGGAGGAGGAGGCGAAAGCGGCGAACCCGAGTTCCAGATCGCGCCGATGATCGACGTGCTGCTGGTGCTGCTCATTTTCTTCATGAGCATCACCTCGGCGGAGGTCCTCAAGGTGGACAAAAACATCGTGCTCCCGGTCTCTCCCAATGCGAAGAAGAGGGATGCCGAGGTTTCCAAACACGAGATGGCCGTCAACGTCCGCTGGGACAAGGCCGCCGGAAAGGCCTTCCTCAACGTGGATGATCGCGAGTTCCCCGAACTCACCGAGGTGGTGCCCTACTTCCAGGAAAAGAAGAAGAACGACCCCAAACTGCGTGCCGTGATCCGCGGTGACCGGGAGCTTCCCGCCATCGAGATCCAGCGCGTCATGAACGTCATCGGCGAGGGTGGAATCGCCGATATCTCCTTCGCCGCCTCTAACAAGTAAACCCCGATGAAACGCCACAGGAAAAAGCAGTCGTCGGAGGTGAACCTCGGCTTCCAGATCGCGCCGATGATCGACGTCGTGTTCGTCATCATGCTTTACTTCATGGTCATGGCCGGTGCCGTGCAGGTCGAGAACGCCCACAACACCAAGCTGCCGGGAACCGTTCAGGTCGAGGGATCGGATACGCCGATGCCGGATGAAATCGCCATCCGCATCGAGGATGACGGCCAAGTCTACCTCAACGATGATCCGCTGGACACCCCGGAGAACAAGGCCCTGCCGGAGCTTGCCATCAATCTCAACCAGCTCCGCGAGAGCAGCGAGGCGTCCAAGTCCGAAGTGCTTGTCACCATCTACGCCAACGAGCAGGCGAAATACGAACGCGTCGTGGACGTGCTCGACGCCCTCACCCGCGCGCGCATCCCGAACGTCACTTTCCAAGCCGGCGCACCCGAATAAAATCCACTCCCAGAAAGGCGACAGCCATGGAAGAATATCCCGTCGAATACCAACAGGAGCATGAGTTCAAGAAGGTCAAGCTCACCTTCTGGCAGAAGCTTGGAGGAGGAGCCCTCACCTTTGCGGTGGTGCTTCACGTCATCCTCGGCATCATCGGTGCCATCTGGATTTTCCAGGTGATCAAGGAGCCTGAAAAGAAAGTGGACTTCCTTCCCGGCGGTGGCAATGCGGGCGGCGGTGAACGCTCCGCCCAGACCAAGGTGCAGCAGAAAAAGCGCGCCCAGATCACCCCTTCCACCAACGTGAAGCGCGTCTTCGCGGAGGGTGCCCAGTCCACCTTCAGCATCCCGGATCCGGGCGATAACTTCGGCGAGATGTCCGCCCTCAGCTCGCTCGCCAGCGGCGGCATGTCCGGCGGCCTCGGCGGCTCCGGCAGCGGCGGCGGTTTCGGCTCCGGTCAAGGCACCGGCACCGGCCTCGGTCTCGGCGGCGGCACCGGCAAGCTCTTCGGCCTCATCCCGGAAACGATGCGCAAGCGTTGTTCCAAGGACGACCGCCTCCAACGCCTCAAGGAAAACGGCGGCACGCCGGAGTGCGAGGAAGCCGTGACCAAGGCCCTGCGCTGGATGAAGGCCAACCAGAAGCCCGACGGCTCCTGGGGCGGCGGCAACAGCATCGCCATGACCGGTCTCTGCCTGCTCGCCTACTTCGGCCACTGCGAGACCCCCGCCTCCGAGGAGTTCGGTGATTCGTGCATGAAGGCCATTGTTTTCCTCGTCGACAAAGGAATGAAGAACGATGGCAAGCTCGCCAACAACTTCACCTCCAACAGCTGGCCCTATGAGCACTCCATCGCCACCTACGCGCTCGGCGAGGCTCTCACCTTCTGCAAGGAGCTCAAGGTGAACATTCCGGGCCTCACCGAGGTCACCGAAAAGGCCGGCCAGTTCATCATCGACAACCAGAACAAGAACGGCGGCTGGGCCTACCTCTACGCCACCGAGGGTGGACACGTCGACGTCTCCGTCACCGGCTGGCACATCCAGGCGCTCAAGGCATGCAGCCACACCCCGATCCGCTATCGCGGGCTCAACTCCTGCATCTCCAAGGCCCTCAACTACATCAACGACTGCCAACACGAGAACGGCGGCTTCGGATACGTCGGCAAACACCCCGCGGGCGAGGTCGACTACTACACGCTCACCGGCGTGGGCATGCTCTGCAACCAGATGTGGGGCAAGGGATCCCGCACCGAGGTCCGCAAGGCTTCGAAGTACATCCTGGAAAACACCAAGTTCCAATACAACTACGAGTTCTGCGACCTTTACGGCCACTACTACGAATCGCAGGCGATGATGCAGCGCGGCGGTGACGAGTGGAAGAAATACAACGACATCATGCGCGACGAGCTTCTGGAAAACCAGGACGCCGACGGATCCTGGAAGGTTCCCGGCGGTGGCAAGAAACCCCGCGCCGTGGGTGCGGTCTTCATGACGGACAAGGTCTATCGCACCGCTCTCTGCACGCTCATGCTCGAGGTTTACTACCGCTTCCTCAACACCAGCGGTGGTGGTGCCCGCGAACGCACCGGCATTTGATCCCCGCCCGCCGCGGCACCGCCGCCATGGGCCGCGGTGCCGGCCTGCGATCCGGGATCGTCACGTGTTTCAGGGCAGGTTCACACGGGCTTGCTTTGGTCCGGAAGTTGCCTAGACTCCCCGCAAGTTCATGAAGTCCTGTTTATCCCTCGCCCCGGGCTTTCTCCTTTCCGCAACCATCGCCTCTGCGGAAACAACGGCGACCCCGCCACCCACGCTTCATGAGATGGGCTTTCTCGAAGTCCTCGCAAAGGGCGGTGTGACCATGTTCCCGCTCGGGATCCTCTCGGTGATCACCGTCATTCTCATCCTGCTCTTCCTGCTGACCATCCGCCGCAACGCCATCGTCAGCGACCGCTTCATGAGTTCCGCGGAGGCGATGATCCAGAAACGCGACTTCATGGGGCTGGTTGCCTACAGCCATCGGCGCAACGAATGCATGGCCCGCATCACCCAGAAGACAATGGACTTCATCTCAAGCAACCCGGGTGTGCCGTTTGAAAACGTGCGCGAGGTCGCCCAGACCGAAGGTGCCCGCCAGGCCGGCATGCTCACCTCCCGCATCACCTACCTTGCGGACATCGGTGCCATCGCCCCGATGATCGGCCTGCTCGGAACAGTGATCGGCATGATCAAGGCCTTCATCGAGATCTCCTCGGGAGGCGTCCAGGGCGTGAAGCAGATGGGCCTGGCCGAGGGGGTCTCCGAGGCCCTCATCGCCACCGCCGGCGGCCTGACCATCAGCATCGTGGCCCTGATCTTCTACTCGCTCTTCCGCGGCCGGGTGCACAAGTACATCTCCGAGCTCGAATCCGGAGCCACCTACCTCGTCGCCATCATCCAGCAGCAGCTTGAACGTCACCAGAACCAATCCTTCGGTCAGCCTGTCCAGCCACGCGGCCGTGAGGATTACGCGATGCCCGTCCCATCGCCCCTCGCCGGGGAACGGCCGGACATGCGTGGCATCTAACCGAATCTGACGATGAAGTTCGCCAACCGCCAGCCCCCGCCGATCGCCATGCAGTTGGCGCCGATGATCGACATCCTGCTGCTTCTGCTCAGTTTCTTCATCATCAGCTGGCAGTTCAGCAAGTCCGAGACCGAGCTCAAGGTTTCCGTCCCGACCGCCCAGGAGGGCGCGGAGCCCGAGGAACGCCAGCGTGGCGAGATCATCGTCAACGTGTTGTCCGACAACTCGATCCGTGTCGAAGGCCTGACGGTGGATCTTGATCAGCTTTTCACCAAGCTTGCCGCCATCGCCAAGCAGTTCGAAAACCAGCCCGTGCGCATCCGCGGGGACGGCAAGGTGGCGTACCAGCGCATCGTCGAGGTGATCGACACCTGCCAGAAGGCGGGCATTTGGAACATCTCGTTTGCCACCCAGCGGCCCGCTCCGGAGAAATAAATCCGCCTGCAAGCGCCCCACCAACCCTCCCACCGATCTTGAAACGCACCTTCGCCCTGTTGCTCCTCTGCACCTTTCCCGTGGCCGCCCAGGCTCCCCGGGCGGAGGCGGTGGATCCCGCGCTCGCGCCGGATGCGGGCAACGATTTCTTCCTGCGCGGCAAGAACCTCTACGACTCCGCCCAGGCCGCCACCGATCTTGCCAACCGCAACGATCTCTATCTGCGCGCGGCCCAGATTTTCTCGGAGTATCTGAGTGCCTTTCCGGATCATCCCAACGCCGAGATGGCCTGGTGGTATCTGGGAAACAGTTTCTATCAGGCCGGCCGCATCGATGACGGCAAGCGGTGTTTCAGCACCCTGCTCAACCGCTTCGGCAAGGGCAAGTGGGCCGCCGCCGCCGCTTACACGCTGGCGGCCGATCACTACAACAAGGGCGAGTATGCGTTCGCCGCGCCGATGTTCGAGCGCTATGCGGCCAATGCCGCGAAGCCCGAGGAGCGGCCGCGCGGCAGTTACTTCGCCGGCAATTGCTACCGGTTGTTAGGCCGTGACCGTGAGGCGATCGCCGCGTTCACCCGCGTCATCCAGGATCCTGCCGGCGGTTTGTTCGCCCCGCAGTCGAAGGTGGCGCTCGGGCACCTGCAGGTGAACGCCGGCAAACTTGTGGAGGCCCTCGCCCAGTTCGAGGAGGTCGTCGCCCAGCCCTATGTTGCCAAGGTGCGGGGTGAGGCCGCGCTCCACGCCGCGCTCACCGCCACCAAGCTCGGCAAGACCGATGTGGCGGACCGCTATCTGGCCCTGATCATGCGCACGCCGGGCATGGAGGATTTCCGCGCCGACGCGCAGACCGCGCTGATGGGCAACGCCTTTGCCAAGAAGGACTACCGCGAGGTGATCAACATCTTCCGCGCCAGCGCGGTGAAGGCGGAGGGCGACAAGGAAGCCACCCGGCTGATGATCGCGGCGCGGGCTTACATGAGGCTCAAGCAGCCCAGCGAGGCGCTCAATCTGTTCCGCGAGGTGGAAAAGCTGGTGAAACCGGAAACGGACATGGCGTTTCAGGCGTCGTATTACCGTTTGCTTTGCTTCTTCCAGATCGAGGGCCGGCATCTGCCGGATCAAGTGGACGCGTTTCTTCAGCTTTACCGCAAAAGCCGTCCCGAGGATGCACGCATTCACACGGCGCTCATGATGAAGGCGGAGACGCTGTTCTCCAACAAGGACGTGGCCGGGGCCGCCAAGATCTACAGCGAGATCAACGCCGCGGCCGTGAGTGAGAAGAACCGCCCGGGCCTGCTTTACCAGCGTGGTTGGTGCCTGTCCGAAGCGGGCGACCACCAGGGTGCGATCCGTTCGCTGTCCGAGTTTATCACCCGATACGCTCAGGACCCTCGGGTGCCCTCCGCTCTTGCAAAACGGGCGAAGTCCTATGCGGAAAGCGCGGAGCCGCAGAAGGCCATCGCGGATTTCGACAAGCTTACGGCTGCCGGCACTCCGGAGGACTTGCAGTCTTTCGCCTGGCTGGAATCTGCACGCATGCGGCGCGGCGAGGGCAACATCCAGGACATGATCGTCCGCTATCAGGGCCTGCTTCAGAACGTGTCCGGGCTTTCCGAGAACCTTCAGGCGGAGGCGAACTACTTCATCGGCTGGGGGATGGTGAAAACCAATGCCGCCACCCAGGCTGTGCCCTTCCTGGAGAAGGCTCGCTCGCTGAGGCCGGATGCCTATCGCAAGCACGCCGGCATTCTCCTCGCCCTCGGATACTTCGCCTCGCAGGACGCCGCGAAGCTGGGCTCGGAAATCAATCTCGCGATCGAGGGCAAGTATGAAGGGGATATTCCCGATCAGGCGCTCCAGTGGTCCGGCATGCAGTCCTACAATTCCGGGGATCATGCCATGGCGGCCAGATGCCTCGCTCTGGTGGCCAATCCCGACGAGCCTCGCGCCACGCCCAAAGAGGTCTGGCGCTATCTGGCCAAGGCCCGGATCGCCATCAAGGATGCGGAAGGAGGCCTCATGGCCGCCAACCACGTGCTGGCCGTGGAAGACAATCCGGCTTGGAAGGCGGACGGCCTTCTCGACCGCGCGCGGGCGCTTTTCATGCTGGGCCGCTCCGAGGAGGCGCGCAAGACCGTGGAGGAGGCCAACGCCCTGCGTCCCCAAGGCCGCACCAGCGGTGGCTTGCGCATCCTCACCGGCGACCTCGAAATGAAGGCGGGGGACGCTCGCAAGGCTGCCGCCGAGTATCTGGTGGTCGTCGGTTTCATGGAGGACAAGGAGCTCAAACCGCTGGCCCTTCACAAGCTGGCCGAGGCCTTTACCAAACAGGGGAATGCCGCCGAGGCCGAGAAATACCGCGCCCAACTGGCTGCCGAGTTCCCGGACTGGAAACCGGAGTGAGGCCTCCATGCACCCCTTGATCCCACCGGCCGCCATCGCCGTGATCTGCGCATTGAGCGCGGGAAACACGCGGGCCGCCGGGGTTGCGGTGCTCAAGGAGCAGGTGTTTCACAACGATGCCTCGGCTCGCCCCGTGGTCTACACGCGGATCATCGATTCGAACGGCCCCTATCTGCGGATCGTCCACGGCGGGACCAAGCTGGACATCCTGCGCTCCAAACTCGTCGCGAGGGTGGAATTGCCGGATGCGATCCCCGCCATGATCCGCGAGGAAAAGGACATCGCCTCCCTGCGGGTGACCCTCGCCGCCTTGCGCGAGTTCACCACGAGGTATCCCAAGAGCCTGCCGTTTCTCGAAAAACAAACGCAGTCACTCGCCGGGCACGTGGCGCGCTTCGATGCCGGCGAGATCCGCTTCGAAGGCACCTGGATCACCCGCAACGAACTGGCCCGCATCCTTGACGACCGTCAGCGCCGCGAGACGGAACTCGGACGCGCTGAAGTCGAAAAACGGATTTTCGAGGCAGCCCAGCGCGACAAGGGACTGGTCCTTCACGACGGGCGTTGGATGACCCGCGCCGAGGCGGATCAAGTGCCGCCGGAAGCGCCCACGGAGTTGAGCGAGGCGATCGCCCCGCTGGGAAATGGAGATCTGGCCGGCGCGCGATTCGCCATCGGCAACCTCACCGATCTTTCCGCCCGCAAGACCGGCGCCGCCAAGGTCCGCACCGAGCGTCTGCTCAACGCGGTGCGCCACCTGACCCGGGCGGAATCCCGCCTGGCCTCGCGCGCCATCGCCACCACGGTCGAGGAGGCGGAGGCCGCCGCGCATGACCGCAACGCCAAAGAGTGGCTCAAACCCAACGCCTTCGGCACCGTCAACTCCGAGGGCGTCCGCGAGTCCCGCGAAAAAGCGGCGGAAATCCGCAGGAACTCCACCGAGGAAACCGAACAGGCACGGCGGGACCTCCTCGAACAACTGAAGGAAGCGGACCACGTCACCCATGACTTTTACGAGCTCCGCGAGCACCGCGTGGCTCTCACCCTGGGCCGCGCGGTAAGCGCCGCGGCGCTCCGGCACTTCACACCCGGGGAATTCCGCCCCGCATTCCCTGAACGCTCGCTCGACGCCATCCGGGACCGCATCCGCGCTACTAAGAATCCGCCTCCGCCCTGATCGACGCCGGGCTGCGCTTTCTGTTAGATCGGCGGCTCCGCCCGGTCTCACCGCGGATGTCCGCAAGGACCCGCGCCTTCCATTTTCGGTCATGGACCAAGGTTTTTGTGGTTTTTTCACGCAACATGGGGTTTTCTTCCGGCCCGCGCCCGTTCGTAAACCGCCATGATCCCACCATCGTCCGCCGCATCCTCCTCGAAGCCCGCGAAACGCAAGTCCGCCGCCTCCTCATGGACCACGGAACAATCCGCGGAGCTCTATGGCGTCGAGTCGTGGGGACACGGATTCTTCGGCGTCAATCGCAAGGGCCACGTCACCGTGCGCCTTGAGGATGACGAGACCACCAAGCAGGTCTCGCTCTTCGAGGTGATCGAAGGGCTTCGCGATCGCGGAACGCACCTTCCCGTGCTGCTGCGTTTCCGGGACTTGCTCCATTCGCGCATCGCGGAAATCAACGAGTCGTTCCGCAAGGCGATCAAGGATACCGGCTACCGCGGCGAATACCGCGGCGTCTATCCGATCAAGGTGAACCAGCAGCGCCAGGTCATCGAAGAGATCGCCGAGTTCGGCAAAAAGTATCACTACGGTCTCGAGGCCGGCTCCAAGCCAGAGCTCATCGCTGCCCTCGCCCACATGCACGATCCGGAAGCCTACATCATCTGCAACGGCTACAAGGACGAGGAGTTCATCGACCTGGCCCTGCACTCCCAGAAGATGGGACTCAAGATCATGCTGGTGCTCGAGATGCCCACCGAGCTGGAACTCATCCTCGAACGCTCGCGAAAGGTCGGTGTGCTGCCGAACCTCGGCGTGCGCGTTCGGCTCTCCACCCGCGGCTCCGGCCATTGGCAGGACAGCGCCGGCGACAAGTCGGTCTTCGGGCTGAACGCCGCACAGGTCATCGGCGTGGTCGATCACCTGAAGGCCACCGGTTACCTCGGCTGTCTGAAGATGCTCCATTACCACCAAGGCTCGCAGATCCCCAACATCGCCGCGATCCGCGAGGGGGCGACCGAGGCTGTTAGAATGTATTGCGACCTCGTCAAGGAAGGCGCGCCGATGGGCGTGCTCGACATCGGCGGCGGCATGGCCGTGGACTACGATGGATCCCACACCAACTTCCACTCGTCCTGCAACTACTCGGTGGCCGAATACTGCACCGACATCATCGAGGTCGTCTCACAAAACTGTGACAAGGCCGGCATCGCCCACCCCAACCTCATCTCCGAGAGCGGCCGGGCCGTCGTCGCCTACTACTCGGCCCTGGTCTTCAACATCCTCGACGTCACCAGCGCCCAAACCAGCGAAGCCGCCCCCGATATCCCGGAAAAGGCACCGCAGAACCTCATCAACCTCATCGACGTCCACAAGACGCTCACCAAGAAGAACCTTCAGGAAAGCTTCAACGACGCCTTGTATTACCGCGACCAGATCCGCGCCCAGTTCTTCTACGGCAGTGCCACCCTCCGCGAACGCGGTCTGGCCGAAGCCTGGTTCTGGCACATCCTCACGCGCATCTCGAAGCTCATCGACCAACTCGACGACATCCCCGAGGATCTCCGCGAACTCTCCTCCACCCTCGTCGATTTCTATTACGGAAACTTCTCCCTGTTCCAGTCCCTGCCGGACTCCTGGGCGATCGACCAGCTTTTCCCGGTGATGCCGATCCACCGCCTCGATGAGAAACCGCGCCAACGGGCCGTGCTCGCGGACATCACCTGCGACTGCGATGGAAAGATCGACCGCTTCATCGACAAGGAGGACGTTGCCAAGATCCTCCCGCTGCACGCGATCAAGCCGGACGAGCCCTACTACGTCGCCGTCTTCCTGGTCGGTGCCTATCAGGAAACGCTGGGCGACCTCCACAACCTGCTGGGCGATACCAACGTCGTCGGCGTGCATTTGGAAAAGGGCAAACCGGTCTACACCCACGAAGTCGAGGGCGACACGGTCGCCGACGTCCTCAGTTATGTGGAGTATGATCCGAAGGAACTGGTCTCGAAGTTCCGCTCCTTTGCTGAAAAGGCGGTGAACGACGGCCGCATCTCGCCGAAGGAGCGCCGCGAAATCCTCGATCTCTACCGCGAGGGGCTCGCCGGCTACACCTATTTCGAATCCTGAAAGCCGGTCCCTTCCGCTCCGGTGTGCGTCATCGTGGCTGGGAAATCCGGAATTCAGCGACATGAACAAGCCCGTCAGAGCAGTAGTTGTTAGTCTGCTTGTTCTTTTCCCTGCCACCCGTGTTGGTGCAATCCCGACCCTTGTTTCACCGCAGTGCAGGCAACATATGGAGTCAACTCCGGCGGCCCTGTGTCTGTCGTTGGCCAGCCGTCCGGTTGAAGCCGGCGGTCCCCTTCACGTTGCGGGGAGTTTACGATTTCAGTTCGCGGCGCAGCTCGGTGATGCCGTCGCGGATTTCGAAGGCGGAGCTGCGGATGTGGGCGAGGGCGGCGAGCTGGTCGGGATCCTCCTCGGCGGCCATGAGTTCCTGGCAGGCGCCGACGGCTTCGTTGAGCCAGTTGAGGCAGCGTTTCAGCACGGCGAGCACGTAACCGGTTTCCGGTTCGTATCCGCTGCCGCGGCCGTTGAGGGCTCCGGCGAGTTTGCCGCTCACCTGGAGGAGGTTGGAAACGAGATGATAGGCCGGTGATCCGGGGCGGGCTTCCCGCTCGACCACGTCCATCACTCGCATGGCGAGCTCCTGGGCGCGGATTTGGAGCGGGTGATCGGGCTCCTCCTCGTCCTCGCCGAAGCGGGGGGACTCGTCATCTTCGAAATCCCCGGAGTCGTCGTCGTAGTCGCCGTCTTCCGGCTGGAAGAGCTCCGCGTGTTCGTCAGCGGGTCCGGAGGGGGCTTCGTCGCGCTCGGCCAAGGCGTCCAGCAGACCGTCCCATCCCATGACGAAGGCTTCCTTGCGCTCGCTGTCCTGGTCTTCCATGTATTTTTCGAGCACCTCCTGATAGGCGTCGGTGAGGCGGTCGGATTCCTTGAGGCGTTCTTCCCAGGCGAATTCATCGAGTTCGCCGCCGATGTCGTCCTCGTCCGCCGTGGGTTCACGGCGGCGGATGACCTGGGCCATGAAGTCCCTCATGGCATTGAGGTTGGCAAGTTTTTGGGCTTCCTCGGCGTCCTCATCCATTTCCCATTCATGGCCGGAGATCTGCATGCGGTAGGCTGCGGACTCGATGACGACGCGGCCGTTGACCTCGCTGAACCATTCGAGGCAGAGGGTGTTGCGCCATTCGAAGGGGATTTTCTCGCGGTTTTCGTAGAGGCGCTGGAGTTCGTCCTCATTGACCATCGGGATCTTGCTTTTGCGTGAGGCGGTCATGTCTCCGATGACGCCGTGCTGGCGGGTCTCGAGGCGGGTGGCCTCCGCGTTTTCCCTGGGCGATGGATTGGTGAAGAGGAGGCGGGTGCCGGCGAGGTCGCGCCAGCAGTCGCCATCGAGCGAGAGCTCCAGGGGATCGGCGCGGCCAGCCAGCCAGATCCGGCCGGTGGTCCGGCCTTCCACGGTGTTGTCGATCTCGCCGTGGGTCACCGCTTCATCGATGCGCCATGCCATGGGATGATTCTCCCCTCGCGGGTGGCGTGGCGTCAAGCCGTCCGTCAATAGGCGATCCTGCCGTCCAGCGACTGGTATTCCCGGGCGAGGTCCATGGCTTCCTCCCGGCAGAGCTCGGAGGAGGGGATCCGCCGTTCTTCGGGAGGCAGGTTCATTTGGCGGAAGAACTCGCGGTCATCGAAGCCGATCCCGGCGGCGTCCTCGATCCGGAATCCGTAGTAAATCCGGCCGATGCGCGCCCAGTGGATGGCTCCGAGGCACATCGGGCAGGGCTGGCCGGTGGTGTGGATCTCGCAACCTTCCAATGAGAAGGTGCCCAACCTCTTGCATGCGTCCCGGATGGCGCTGACCTCGCCATGGGCGGTGGGGTCGTTTCCCGAAACCACGCGGTTCCAGCCCTCGCCGACGATTTCCCCGTCGCGGGCGATCACGGCGCCGAAGGGCCCGCCATCGCCACGGCGCATCCCTTCGCGGGCGATCTCGATGGCCCGGAGCATGAATTTCCGACGGTCGCTCATAGCATCCCGAGCGAAGCACAAAGCGTGCGGATCTCCGATGCAAAATCCTCCAGTCGGTGCCAAGGGTGGCAGCAGAATGCCGATTTGGTCATTTGACGGCGGCCCCCGGAAGCGATGTAGGATACCGGTTGAATGTTCACTCCACCTGAAAACCCCACCCAAAAGACGCGCAAGCAGGCCGTGGAGGCGGTTCACCGGGCGATGGCCAGGTTTCCCCTGATCCTGGACACTCTGGACCAGTTGCGCCGGGCGGACGTTCCGTTTCCCGGTGATCCCGATCTTCAGCATGGCTGCGTGAGAGCGATCACCGCCATGCTGGTGGAGCTGGCGCGCATTGAGCCTGCGCCCCAGGGCAAGGCCACCAAGCTGGAGCAGGCCGCGCTGGCGGCGCTCCATGACGTTCGTGCCACCCGATTGGTGGATCCGGACCAGTTGCAGCGCATGCTGCAGTTCATCGAGCGGATTCTCGGTCCGCATCGTCTTTCATCCTGATTTTCCGCGCCGGGGAGCGCTGGATTCCGCCCTACTCATGACACAGACAGGCGGATCAGCGCTCCCGGGCCGGAGCCCAACGAACTGAGGGTAAATGTCCCCCGGGATGCTCCGGTTGGGGGGATTCATCCGCATGGCCCGGATAACCGTGGAGGCGCATTCGGTGAAAAAAGGGTTTCGCGGAATCGTTTTCCGTGGGAATCATCCGTCAGGATATCTGCTGGGGCTCCGGCCACCGCAGCGCCGGACTGGACGGATTCCCGCGATGGATAGCGACATCACAAGAATGCTCAAGGCCGCGAGCTCGGGTGGCACCCTGCCCTCCGAGGATCTGCTGCCGCTTGTCTATGATGAGCTGAGGCGCCTCGCCTCCGCGGGCATGAAGGACGAGGCACCGGGCCAGACGATCCAGCCCACCGCGCTGGTCCATGAGGCCTGGCTGCGCCTTGCGGGGAAAGACCAACGGCTTTGGAACGATCGCTCCCATTTTTTCCGCACCGCCGCCCAGGTCATGCGCCGCATCCTGGTGGACCGTGCCCGCCAGAAATCCCGCATCAAGCGGGGAAGCGGCGCCACCCGCATCGACATTTCGGAGATCGATCTGGTCCAGTCCACACCCGACGACCGCATCCTTCTGATCAACGAAGTGCTGGATCGCCTGGAACGTGAAAACCCGGACGCCGCGCAGATCATCACGATGAAGTTCTTCGGCGGCCTCACCAATCTCCAGATCGCCGAGGCGCTCGGCATTTCCGAACGCTCTGTGGACCGCCGCTGGAACTATGCCAAAGCCAGTCTGTTCCTGATGATCCGCGAAGAGATTTAGCAACCTGCTGGCGCTTTTCCCACGCAAAAACCGCTAGTCCCCCGAAACCCTGCATTTCGCCTGAATGACCCGCGCACAAATCGAGGAAGTCCTCTACGAAGGCCTCATCAGCCTGGAAGATCCTTCGCAACGCCAGGGATTTCTCGATGAAACCTGCCGGGGCAACCCGGAAATGCGCGCTCGCCTCGAAGAACTCGTCTCCATGCACGACGAGGCCGAGGATTTTTTCGGCATCACGCTCGATGCGTCCTGCGCCTCCCTTCCGGAGCCGGACTCCGGCGAGTCACTCGAGGTGATCGGCACGCGCATTGGCCGCTACCTCCTGCTCGAACGCCTGGGCGAGGGCGGCTGTGGAGCGGTCTACCTCGCCGAGCAACTGGAACCGGTACGCCGCCGCGTGGCTCTCAAGATCATCCGGGTCGGCATGGATACGGACCAGATCATCGCCCGCTTCGAAATGGAGCGGCAGGCCCTCGCGCTGATGGACCATCCGAACATCGCGCGCGTGCTGGACGCCGGCGCCACCGCATCAGGCCGCCCGTATTTCGTCATGCAGATGGTCGAGGGGCTCCGGATTACGGATTTTTGCGATCGCCACCGTCTCGACCTCCGCGCCCGCCTGAGGCTTTTCATTCCGGTGTGCATGGCCATCCAACACGCCCACCAGAAGGGGGTGATCCATTGCGACATCAAACCGGCCAACGTCCTGGTCACCCTCCACGACGGCAAGGCGGTCCCCAAGGTGATCGATTTCGGCATCGCCAAGGCGGCGGAAGGAGTTGCCCACGATCTATCGGCATCCGCCACCGCCCCGCTCATCGGCACGCCCGTCTACATGAGCCCGGAACAGGTCGATGGAAACGGCCTCGATGTGGACACCCGCAGCGACATCTACAGCCTCGGTGTGCTGCTCCACGAGTTGCTCGCAGGCAGGCCACCCCGGGATCCGGAGCGCTTTCGCCATGCCTCGGTGGAAGACATCCGCCACATGCTGAGGGACGCGCCGATTCCGAAACCTTCGGAACGTTTCCGCCAGTGCCCGGCCGGGAAGGCCACCGAAATCGCCGCTGCGCGGAAAATCGACGCCGGAGGATTGATGCGGACTCTCGATGGCGATCTCGACGCCGTGGTGGCCAAGGCCATGGATCCCGACCGTCACCGTCGCTATGCCACCGCCAGTGAACTCGCCGCGGACATCAGCCGGTTTCTCGAAAATGAGCCCGTCACCGCCCGCCGGGCCGGCGGTGCTTACCGGCTCGGCAAGCTCGTTCAACGCAACAAAATCGCCTTCGTCGCAGGTTCCATCGTCGTGATGGCCCTGAGCGCCGGATTTGGCGTGTCCACCTGGTTGTTCCTGCGCGAGTCGCTCGCCCGGCAAGAGCAGGCCCGTCTCCGCAACGCCGCGGAAACCGCACGCGCCAACGAAGTGAAACTCCGCGAAAGCGCCCAGGCGGGGGAGACGGTCGCCCATGCCGCCGTGCTCATCAGCCATGGCGACATCGCCGCGGCCGACTCGCTGCTTGCCGGGCTGGAGCCTTCGAAAGTCCCCGCCTCGCTGGAGGCCGCCACCACCTTCCGCACCGTCGGCGAGTGGCTTCTCCACGAGGGCAGGTGGGAGGAGGCCTCCAAGCGCTTCGCCGCCGTCGCCCAGGCCATCTCCCGGGTCGATAAATCCCACTCCGAACGCATCACCATCGAGTTTGTTTCCGCCGCCGCCGCCGTCTCGGACTCCGGAAACTCGGAACACTTCGAACAACTGCGGATGATCGCGGCCGAGCAGTTTTCCAACGCCACGGATCCGGTCGTCGCTGACGAGGTGCTAAAATCCTGCCTCATCAAACCCGCCGGGCCTGAGTTGCTGGCCAAGCTGGAGCCCCTGCTCGGCGTGCTCGAGGACCGGCTCCCTTGGGAAAGGCCGGATTCCCCGGATCAGCTCATGCAGGCCTGGCAGATGCTCAGCCTCGCGCTCGGGCATTTCCGCAAGGGTGATTTCAAACGCTCCGAGGATTGGGCCCGCCGCTGTCTCCAGCACCCGAATACCAACCCCTCGCGAGTGGCCGCCGTCCGAATCCTGCTCGCCATGGCTCTCTACCGTCAGGGCAGCCTTGAGGAAGCCCGCGCCGAATTGGTCTACGCCCACGAGGAGGTCCTCGCCCATTTCAGGAAACCCTTCAGCCTCGGGAGCTCCTCGGAGGGATTCTGGTTCGACTGGGTCATCGCCCGGATTCTCATCAAGGAAGCGGACGAGCTCATCCCGCGCTGAGGGCCGGGTGCCGGATTTTTTTCCGGATCGATGGCGGAGTTTTCCCGCAAAGGGCGCTTTTCTCCAAGATTGGACCGTTATCGCGGCCTGTCACGGACCTCATACCCGGTCCGCAACCCATCCCCTGCCGTCAGTCCCCCATGCGAAACACCTCCCCTGAGAGGAAGTGCGTAGCCTGGTTCTGGCGACACGCCGAATCTCCCGAACCCAAGATCCATGAAACCCAAAGCCAATCGATTCCGCCTCGCTTCCTGCCTGGCTTTCGCCTGCATCCTTTCGTCCGCCACCGCCGCCACCTGGGTTGGCGATACCAGCCAGGACTGGAACAACGCCCTCAACTGGAACGGCGACGTCGCGCCCACCGGCAACTACCAGATCAATTTCGCCACCGCCGGCGTGTTTCCCGTGCTCAGCGCGAACTCCTCCTACACCCCCGTGGATGTGCTCATCGGCGACGGAGCCAGCCAGACCGGCCGCTTTGACCACCGCGCCGGATCGCTCTCGCTGGCCGTGGTTTCCACCACAGGAAACTGGTTCATCGTCGGCCGCAGCGGTGGCAACGGCACCTACAACCTTGCGGATACCTCCACCACCGGCGGTTCGCTGACCGGGTTTGGCACCGGCACCGGCAGCCTCACGGTCGGCAAGCTCTGGGTTGGCGGCTCCAAGTTTGCAGGTGTCGGCACCGGCACGGCCAATATCAACACTTCCGGCACCCTCACCGCAAACTCCACTCAGGATTTCACCGACACCGCGGCCCCCGTCATCATCGGCAACGTCACAGGTGCCACCGGCACTCTCAATCTCGACAACGGCACGCTCCAGTCCAACGGCAACATCTTCGTCGGCAACGGCGGCACCGGCACCATCAACCAGTCCGGCGGCACCGTGAACACCACCGG
>JAIXOR010000021.1 GCA_027486655.1 Verrucomicrobiaceae bacterium
ACATCCTCAGGCGTCCGCCCGGGACCCAGATACCCATACACCACACGTCCCACCTCCGCTCCACTCAACAACTTCGAACCCTCCACCTTGTACTGCCGGATGTAGAACTTCAGCGGCTCCGCAGCGGAGAGGAGGGGGCAATGGAGCAGGATCGCGGAGAGCACGGCGATTCGCCCCGCCCTTCGCGATTTGATAGATTCCAGCAACACGTCGGCCATTCGATGGGGGGACTAAACCCGCTGGGCGAACCCCCTCTCAAGGGCCCTGCTGTGACGATCCCGTCACACGAACCGCCGACGATTGTGAAATCGGTGTCACACGCGAACGAACCGCCCGAAACAGCGGAATGGGCTTCCCATTTGAGGACTGGCGACTATGTCCGCCGGGTGTCCTGGCTTTTCCTCACGATGGCGTCCGCGTTTCTGCTCGGGCTCTACGATTACCTGAAGAAGGCGGCGCTTCATGAAAACGAGGTGCTGCCGGTGCTGTTCTGGAGTGTGGTGACCGGTGCGGCCGCGTGGTTGCCCTTTGTGGTCTGGTCGCTGGTTGCTCCGGGCAGCCTGCCGCATCCCGTCCCCGAGGTCACCGGGCTGTCAGGGCATGAGCACCTGCTGCTTGTGGCGAAGGCGGCGCTGGTCGGGTCCTCCTGGCTTTGCGGCTACTACGGCCTTGAGTCCCTGCCGCTATCGATCGCCTCGCCGATCCGGGCGACGGCACCGCTTTGGACGATCACGATGGCGGTGGTATTCCTGCATGAGACCCCCACGGCGAGGCAGGTGGCGGGGATGATGGTGATCCTGGTGTTCTTTTTCGCGTTTACCTTCGTGGGTCGGAAGGAAGGCATCCACTTCGTGAAGAGCAAGTCGGTATTGCTGATGGTGGCGGCCACCCTGCTTGGCGCTTCATCGGCGCTTTACGACAAGTATCTGTTGCAGGACGCCGGTCTTGGGCCCGGAGAGGTGCAGGCCTGGTTCTCGATCTACACCGCGGTGCTGATGATCCCGCCGATGGGGATCTGGTTGAGAAGGGGAAACCGGCGCGCGTTTGAATGGAGGTGGTCCATCCCCCTCATCGGGCTCACCCTGCTGCTGGCGGACATCCTCTACTTCAGCGCGATCGCCCAACCCGATGCGATGATCTCGTTGATATCCCCGGTGCGGCGCACCTCGGTGGCCGTCTCATTTCTGTTAGGAATTGTGATTCTCAAGGAAACCCGCGTGCTGCCCAAGGCGGTGTGCGTCGCGGGAATCCTCGCCGGGGTGTTTCTGCTCGCCTGAAAGGCGGAATCAGCGGCAATAGGGACCATAGGGCCGGTAGTAGCGCCCTTGGTATCCGCCGTAATATCCACCGTGATGGTGGTGATGATTGTCGTTTGCCAGCGCGTAACCGAGGACACCGGCAGCAGCCACACCTGCGACGGCCACCGCGGGATCCACAGTCTGAACGGGCCGGCCCATCGTATCGTAGGTGGTCACGCAACTGACGCTGGCGAGGGAGCAAGCGGCCAGGGCGAAGAGAAGGACGGGGCGAATCCGGGGGACGAGCGGGAGTGTCGTTTTCACAGCGGAATGGACGACCGGGATCCGGGTTTATTCAATCCGGATTTTTGGAATCGTGGGAACTCACGAGCCCATGGTCGCGGCGGATCTTGCCGCTGGCGGTGAGTGGCAGTTGATCCACCAGGCTGATCCGCGCCGGAATCTTGAAGGGGGAGAGTTTTCCCCGGCACCAGGCGATCAGGTCCCGTGCGGTCACGTCAGCGGCGATCACCTCGGCAACCGGGATGGAACCGAATACCGGATGGGGACGCCCGGAAACCCGGCAGCCCACCACTGCCGGGTGGCTCTGGATCACAGCCTCCACTTCTTCCGGGAAGACTTTCATGCCGCTCACGTTGATCACACTTTTCGCCCGACCACGGATGAACAACCTGCCCGCGCCATCAGCCTCCGCGAGATCCCCGGTGGGGAACCATCCGTCCACACACACATCATCCGCCGTTTGCCAAGGTGAGAGGTAGGCATCAAACAAGCCCGGCCCCCTGACCCAGAGTTCACCGACTCGGCCCGAGTCGACTTTCGTGCCAGTCTCATCCCTCAGCTCCACCCGATAGGCCGGCAGAGGACGCCCGACAGAGGTCGGGGCCTCGCTTGCGCCCGCGGTGTTGAGGAGGGGCAGGCCGACCTCGATGATGCCGAGGCCTTGCACGAGAGGTTTCCCGAAACGGGTGGAAAACGCGGCGGCCACATCGGCACCGAGGGGCGATGCCGTGCTCACCGCAAGACGCAGATCCGGCCAGGTGCGGTGGCTTCGATCCGCAGCCAGAAGCGAGTGATGAAAGGGAGATCCATAAATCACGGTGGCCTGCGTGCTTTCCGCCAATTCCAGAACGCGGGTGGCAAGATGGTCTTCCGCAATCACCGTGCACGCGCCGTGATAGAGGTAGAGGATGATGGAGACCGCGAAATGGTGGGCCATGGGGAGCAGCCAGAGCACCCGGTCTGCGGGACCGATGGCGAGCGCCGCGTTGGCAGCGGTGACGCGCTCCTCGAGCTTGCGGTGGCTGATCACCACCCCTTTGCTGCGCCCGGTGGTGCCGGAGCTGAAGCGGATGAATGCCGGATCCAGCGCGGCAAACTCTTCTTCATGAGCAAAGTCGATGAACCCGGGATCGAAATGCGAAATCCCGTGGCATCCCTCGATCGCCACCGCAGCGGACGGCCGCCACGAACCTCCCGCGCCGAGAAGAACAAGCTGCGGCGCGGTGCGGGCGAGGAGCTCATCCCGCTCCGGATCCGCGAGCTCATCCGCGATGGGAATGAGGCAGGCACCCGCCTTGAGAATGGCCAGGGCGGTGATGATGTAATCGATGCCACCGGGGCAGGCCAGGGCGATCCGTGGAACTCCGCGGCAGGAAAAAGCAGGCAGCGCTTTCAGACGTGAGGCGAGATCCGTGACTCGTTCTAACAATTGGCCATACGTCAGGGTCACGCCATCCGCCATGAGCGCCGGCCTTTCCGCCGCCGCCCTCAGGGAGATGCTGTCCACAATGTTCATGCCGGCACGGGTGTAGCCACCCGGAGCTCGGGCGACAAGACTTGCGCGGAGCGGATCAGCGGCCGGGGCCGCGGACCATCCTCAGTCCGAACACCGCGCCGATCTCGTTGCCCTGCGTGGCATCGAAACGGATCGTGACCTTCTTTTTCCCCCGGACGACCTCGGGCGGCAGCGGATGGGCGACCTCGAAGAATCCCGGCACACCGCGCGCTTCGATGACCTGGGAGCCCAGCAAACGGCCATCGACCTTGAGATCGAAGGTGCGCCTGCGCCACTCGTCGCGATGGTAGGTGACGATGAGCGTCATGGGTTGCGAGTCTTCCACGGGCACGTCGTAGGAAAACCAGCCCGAGCCTCTTCGGCAGGCACGGCCCATCACGCGGTCCGGAGCACTGTCCGCTCCCTGCTGGTTGAAGTCGCGCTCGGGCTGCATTTCCCCGGGCTGCACATAGGCCACGGTGGCGGCCTCCAGTTGACGCTGGCGCTCACGTTCCGCGCGGATTTCAACCGCCTTCGCGGCGAATCCGGACTCGGTGTAGAGGTCCCAGTAGGCGGCGTATCTCGCACGGTGGAGTTGATGGAAGGGAAGCAACTCGACATCGCGGTCCCTGCCCACGCCCCGAGTTCGGAACACACCTGGTTTTCCGGGAACGGGTTCCAGCCACTCGGCGGGTGGTCGACCCGCGGCGACCAGCACCGGGTTGGCATCGAGATCCGGTGCCAGCCCGCCCCGGCTTGAGGTCCCGGCGCTTCCAAGTCTCCCCGCGAGGACCAGCGGCCCCCAGAGGATGGCGACCCGGTCGGGATTGTCCGGCAGAGGTTCCAGCCTCAGGGATTTGGAAAAGGAGAGCTCCACGACATCCCCGTCCGACCAGGTCCGATCGAGCTCGAAAAACCCGCCAGCCGAGTCGCAGGAAACGCCATTCACGCGCACGGTCACCGAGCACCCGGCGGGGCGACGCAGCGCGAGCTTGAAGGTCTTCGGCATGGCACAGGACACCGTGATCCGCGCCGCATCACCGATCGGGAAGTCCGTTTCCATCACGCAACTCACGCCCGCCGACTTCCATACCGCCGTCGAAGGTGCGTAGAGATTGATCCAAAGCGTGTCCTGCGAAGCATGATAGATGCCCGCGCCATGGAGGGCGTGATTCTCCATGCCGGTGCCGACGCAGCAGGTGAAACTCTCCGCCATGTCCGCATACTCGCGTTCCACACCGCGACCCACAGGCACCATGTAACAGGTCGAACCGTCGCCGGGATCGATCGAGCCCAGCACGTGATTGAACAAAGCGCGCTCCTGGAAATCGGCAAAGCGGGCGGATGGCTGATAGGAAAACAGACGCCGCGTGAGCTTGAGCATGTTGTAGATGTTGCAGGATTCCGCGGTCCTGCCATCCACTCGGTCGTTGTGCCGATCCGGCTCACCGAAATACTCATCCTTGCCATGGCCGCCGGTGGCGAAACTGTGATGAGCGGTCACGCGTTCCCAGAAAAACAAGGCGGCCTTCAAGTCTTCGGCATCGCCCGTGGCGGCATAACGCTCGAGCGATCCGATGAGCTTGGGCACCTGGGTGTTTCCATGTTTTCCGGGAAGAATGTCCTCTCCGTTCCTGAGCGGGCCGGTCACCGCGGCGTGCTCGAACTTCCGGGAAAGCTCCATCCAGTGCGGATCGCCCGTGTCCACGGATAGATCGACGAGCACTTCGTTCATCCCGCCGAACTCACAATCGAGCATCTTCTGAATCTGCGTGCCCGAGAGATTCTCAAGCACGCGGCCTGTCCAGGTGGCGAGGCCCGTGGAAAGTGCCAGGGCGTCGCGGTTGCCCGTATGCCGCCAGGCATCGCGGAGTCCGGCGAAGATCTTGTGAAGCGTGTACCAAGGTGCCCACATGCCATTGAGATCGAACCCACCGGAACGGATGTCGCCCTTGGCGATCTCGGTTTCAAAGACGAAGGCCGCATCCCGGCCTTTGGAGTCGGTTTGCGCGCCGAGATAACCGCTCCCCCGTTTCGGAGCCGCTTCAAGGAAGCCCTCGACGATCCGGTCCGCACGTTCCTTGAAACGCACGTCTCCGGTGGCGGCGAACATCAGACTCACAGCGGAAAGGTAATGGCCTGCAATGTGCCCGGTGAGTTGCTTTCCCTCGATGGCGTCCCAGCCTCCGTAACCGGGTGCTTTCGGTGCAAGCCCGGCACGCACCCGGTAGCCGGCGAGAAGTCGATCGGTGGACAACGACAGCAGATACTCCGCATCCAAATCCTGCGCCCGTTTCAGCGGACCACCGGTCAGGCGGACATCACGGAGCGGCAACGGCGGAGCGACGGGAGGCGGCGATTCGCCAGCGGATGAGGATGGAATGAACAACATGGCGGCGAACCAACGCGTGATCGTGCGTTTCACGCCACGCAGCATGACCCGAACCGCCTAGCAATGCGATCCGGAAAACGCGGCACCTCGGATGACCTCAGCATTCCACCACATTCACGGCCAGGCCGCCACGCGAGGTTTCCTTGTATTTCGATTTCATGTCCCGACCGGTCTCACGCATCGTGCGGATCACCTTGTCCAAGGAGACAAAATGCGTGCCATCCCCGGAAAGTGCGAGCCGCGAGGCGTTGATCGCCTTTACGGAGCCCATCGCGTTGCGCTCGATGCACGGGATTTGGACCAAGCCGCCGATCGGGTCGCAGGTGAGGCCGAGGTTGTGTTCCATGCCGATCTCGGCGGCGTTCTCCACTTGTTTCGGAGTGCCTCCAAGATATTCGGTGAGTCCGGCGGCGGCCATCGAGCAAGCGACCCCCACCTCTCCCTGGCAGCCGGCCTCGGCCCCGGAGATCGATGCGTTCCGCTTGTAAAGCATGCCAACGGCAGCCGCGGTGAGGAGAAACCGGTGCACCCCGTCCGCATGCGGCGTGTGACGGAAGCGCACCGCATAGTGAAGCACGGCTGGAATGATGCCTGCCGCGCCATTGGTCGGCGCGGTGACCACGCGCCCGCCCGCGGCGTTCTCCTCGTTCACTGCGAGCGCATACAAGTTCACCCAGTCGAGAATCGTGAGCGGATCGGAAAGAGAGGCCTCCGGCGTGTTGAGAAGCCGTTCGTAGATTCCCCGGGCGCGTCGCCTCACATTCAGTCCGCCGGGCAGTGTTCCTTCCCCTTTACAGCCCCGCGCCACGCAGGCCTGCATGGCGGCCCACACCGCATCGAGCCGCGAGCGGGTTTCCGCTTCGGGTCGAAACACCGATTCATTCGCCAGCATCACGCGGCTCACGGACATGCCGCTTTCCTCGCAGTGCCGCATGAGCTCGGCAGCATCGGTGAATGGATACGGCTGCCTCGCTGGATCTGCCGACCCGGCCTTCATCTCCGCTTCCGTCGCGATGAATCCACCGCCCAGCGAGTAACAGACTTCCTCGATAACGGGGAGTTCATCCGCATCCAGCGCGATGAAATGCATGCCGTTCGGATGAAGCGGCAGTGGCTTGAGCCGCTTGAAATCCAGATCCGCACGCGCATCAAAGCGAAGCGAGGCACCCCACGGCACCGGCAAGCGTCCCGAGGCGCGTATCCCTTCCAGCACGGCGGCCGTCTGATCCACATCCATGGTCTCCGGATCCTCGCCGGTGAATCCAAGGATCAGCGCGGCATCCGTCCCGTGGCCCTTGCCGGTTGCGGCGAGCGAACCGTAGAGATCGCATCTCAACCGAACCACCCTCCCCCCCAATTCCTCATCACGAATGCGGCGGGCGAAGCGACAGGCGGCGCGCATCGGTCCCACCGTGTGGGACGAGGACGGACCTACGCCAATGGTAAACAAATCAAGAGCGGACAAAGACATAAACGACCCCGGCATGGAAAAGCCGCCCACTCCGCAATGCAAGCCATTCGCCCGTCCAATCGCAGCCGGGCGGCCCGTCTTGCAAGTTGACTTTCCGCCGTGAAACCGTTTCCTTGGGAACTGTGGATATTGTCGTTCCGTGAGGAACCTCAAGGCCGCGAACCCATCGCAAACCCGGTCGGCCTGAACCACTCAGCACCGGCGGCCTTCCGCTCCCGATCCCACGAACAAACCCAACGCGCCGCATGAAATCCGAGTTTCCTCCCCGTTCCGCAGGTCGTTTCACGCCGGCCTTCCTCACCGCGGTTCTGGCATGCACGTCTGCATCCACCTCCGCGCAGATCGACGAGGACATCAATCGCGAGGTCTGGCAGCGGAAATTCGGCGTGCTCGACGCCCAAATGGCCGGCCAGGCACCCTACAGCGGCTGGATGGATCAGGACGCCGATGGTGATGGCGTGAGCAACCGCCAGGAGTCGATCGCCGGTACCAATCCATTCCACAAACTCCCCGCCGAGCCCCACTTCCGCACGCCTGCCGTGCAACTCGGCGCGGATCTCGTGACGCTCAGCATTCCCACCGTCGAGGGCAAGTTCTACTCATTGGCCGGAAGCCAGTCCCTCTCGAAAGCGTGGAACCAAGGGATCCATCCGGCCATCGCAGGCGACGGCACGGTCAAGTCCTTCGTTGTCCCGAAATCCGCCGGCAGATTCTTCCAGGTTTCCGTGACCGACCGGTCCACCTCGAATGACACGGTCAGCGACTGGGCGAAGATCGTCATGGGATTCTCGCCCTCCGCACCACTCGCCACGCAAAGCAGCTACAATGCGGAGTCGCTCGCCAACGCGCTCGTCAGCCAGGACGTGGTCCGCCTTGAGGCCATCGATACCCTGGGCGTCCAACCCGCGGACGCCGCCACCGCCGCCAGCGACATCGGCGTGATCCGCATCTCCCGCTCCGGCAACCTCGCCATCGGCTCGCTCACCATCCCCATCACCCGCAGCGGCACCGCCGTCGAAGGCGTCGATGTCGCCCCCCTTCCCTCCAGCGTGGTCCTCCAGGAAGGGGTGACCTCGGTGGATCTGAAAATCATCCCGCTGCACAATCCTTCACGCAGCTCCGGTGCCACGGTTTCTCTAACAGCCATGCCGCCCGGCACGCCCCAGGCCTCCGGCAGCTTTTCGCTGGGCTCCCCCGTCTCGGCGGGCGTCACCCTGCTGCCCCCTGGCAACGCATCCGGCACCGGCCTCAGCGCCTCCTATTGGACGGGATCCAGCAGCACCTACAGCAACCCGATCAACTTCGGCGGAGTGACGGCCACCTACACCTACACCCGGAGCACCACCACCACCGGATTCGCCATCATCAGCTTCACCGGCACACCCGCCGTTCCGTTCACCGCGGGAAACCAGGCCTACCTCCAGTTCACCTCCGGCAGCCTGAACACCGCGCCATTCAGCAGCGCCGCAAACTACACCATCGTTTCCCCCACCACATCCTCCTCCTTCCGCATCGATCTCACGGGAAGCTCGCTGCCCACATCCGGATCGGGAAACCTCAACCTCGGCAACTTCACCGCCCCCCTCACCCGTGTCGAGCCCACCATCGACTTCGTCTGGCTCTTCGGCTCGCCCAACGGAAGCACCTTTGTCGGCGGCGACAACCACTCAGTCGTCTGGGAGGGCAACCTCGCCCCCTCCACCAGCGGCAGCTACACTTTCCAACTCGATGCAGACGACAAAGCCCGTGTCCTTCTGGATACCGGAGCTGGCCTCGTCCAGATCCTGGAAAACGGATGGGACACCCCGGCCACCGGCGGCTTCAAATCAAGCGCCCCGATCAGCCTCTCCGTACCAGCCACCCCCGGGGCACGCTACCCCATCCGCGTCGAGTTCTCGGAAACCACCGGTGCCTCCAAGTGCCGTCTCCAGTGGCGGCTCAACAGCGGATCCTTCGCCAACATCCCCTCCACCAATGTTTGGCGCGACCGGGTTTCCACCAACACCGCGGACAACGTCTGGGTCGCCAGTTATTACAACAACCCCACCTTCACCGAGCCCGCCGCAAGAGTTCAGACGGAAACCGCCGTCACCTCCACCAACAACGGCGACTGGGGCACCGGGGTTCCGGATCCCTCACTGCCTCTCAACAACTTTTCCGCACGCTGGTCCGGACAGATCCTGCCGCAATACTCGCAGACCTACTACTTCACCGCGCGTGTCGATGACGCCGTGAGACTCTGGGTGAACAACCAACTGATCGTCGACCGCTGGCCCGGCGGTGGAGCCACCGATCGGGTGGGATCCATCGATCTGCAGGCCGGCGTCCTCTATGACATCCGCATGGACTACTCGGAAGCCACCGGATCCGCCGAAGCGCGGCTCTACTGGCACAGCGACGATCAGGCCAAGCAGATCATCCCGATGAACCGCCTGTTCCCGACCAACTCGGGAAAACCCGCCATCACCAGCCCGCTTTCCGCCGTCGCACTGGTCGGTGCCTCTTCGCCCTTCAGCATGAGCCTCAGCTCCAGCAACGGCGGAGTGATCACCGCCAGTGGCCTTCCTTCATGGCTTAGCCTGGTCAACGGTGTCCTCAGCGGGACCCCTCCCTCGGCCGGCATCTATCAGTTCACACTCACCACCACCAACGCCTCCGGCTCCGGCAGCGCGGTGATGACCCTGGAAGTCCAGGATCCTCCCGATCAACTTACCCGCGAACTCTGGACCACCGGGGTCACCGGCGCGTCCCTTGCCAGCGTGCCATGGACCTCACCGCCCAACTCCACCGGCGTGCTTGCCAGCGCCGAGGACAGTTCCACCCTCCCCGCCAACACCGGAGTGCGCATTCGCGGATACTTCACCGCTGAAAGAACCGGCAATCACTACTTCTGGCTCGCTTCCTCCAACAACGCCCAGTTGTGGATCTCCAACGATGACGAACCCGTGAACAAAGTGCTCCGCGCTTCGGTATCCGGCGGCACCGGCCCCAGAACCTGGAACACCAACCCCTTGCAGAAATCCGCCTGGATCTCCCTCGTCGCGGGCAAACGGTATTACCTGGAAATCCTCCACAACTCCGGATCCGCTCCCACCAACCACCTTTCCGCCGCCTGGTTCCTCGATCCCACGGGAACCACCGCCAACCCCATCGTCAACGGCTGCCCGCCCGCCTCCGCCACCGCCGGCGGCATCCTCCCCGGGCACATCCTTTCCCCATGGGACAACCCGCCCACCACCACCATCCCCGGCACCCTCTACGTCACCAACCTGCAGGGACTCGAAGGACTCACCGGCATCACCGCCACCGGCGGTGCATTCCTCCGCGTCAATGGCAGCTCCGCCGTCCTCCAGCTCGACTTCGGTGGCCTCAGCTCCGGCGTGACCTCCAAGCGCGTCATCGATGAAACGGGAGCGACTCTCTTCGACCTCACCCACCAGGATCACAGCTATCCCGCCCTCAAGACCAGCGACGGCGGCTATTCCTGGAATCTCAGCCCGACCGCACTCACCGCCCTCGCGGAGGGCCGCGTCCGCATCCTCGTCTGCACCGTCAACCACCCCGGCGGCGAAATCTTCGGCACCTTCGGGCGCACCGCCGGATCTCAAACCGCACCCGCCACCCCGGCCTCTCCCTCTTGGACCTCCGAGCACGCCACCAGCGATGCGGCCAACTCCCGCTTCCTCAGCCAGGCCACCTTCGGTCCCAGCCCCGCCCACATGGCCGAGGTCAAGGCATCCGGATACCGCGCCTGGATCGACAACCAGTTCACCCTGCCCTCCACACGCAACATCCCCTTCGTCCTCGCCAACCTGAGCAACGACCCGCAGAACCCCTACGGGAACACTCTCATGTTCAACTCGTGGTGGAAGAACTCGGTCACCGCCCCCGACCAACTCCGCCAGCGCACCGCCTTCGCGCTGAGCGAAATCCTCGTCGTCTCAGACACCGGCCCGCTCAACAACAACGGCCGCGCCCTCGCCGATTACTACGACACACTCTTGGAAAACTGCTTCGGAAACTACCGGGACATCCTCAAACAAGTCACCCTCAGCCCCGCCATGGGCGTCTATCTGGACATGCGCGGAAACGACAAGGGCGACATCAGCACCGGCCGCATTCCCAACGAAAACTACGCCCGCGAGATCCTCCAACTCTTCTCCACCGGCCTCTACCGCCTCTGGCCGGACGGCACCCTGGCCATCGACTCCTCCGGCCGCGCCGTGCCCTCCTACGACCAACCGGTCGTATCAGGATTCGCCCGCGTCTTCACCGGCTGGACCTGGGGCCAGCCGATGTCCGGCGGCAGGCTGCCCACCAGCTTCAGCCCCTCGTCGAACTACCTCGACCCGATGGTCCTCGTGCCCACCCGCCACGAACTCGGCTCCAAGATCATCCTCGACAACGTGGTGCTGCCGCCCGCCACCGTGACCAGTTCCTCGGACACCGCCACCGACCCCTCATCCACCCTCGCCGTCCAGACTACCGACCCCGTCCTCGGTGCGGGCAACACGGTTACCACCACCATCACCAACCGCTATGACCTCAACGGTCTCCGCGATCTCGAGGCCGCCATCGACAACATCATGGCAAACTCGTCCACCGCTCCCTACATCTGCCGCCAGCTCATCCAGCGCCTGGTCACCAGCCACCCGAAGCCCGAATACGTCCACCGCGTCGTGCTCGCCTTCAACGGCGAACGCAACGTCGATGGCATCGCCACCGGAGTCCGTGGCGACATGAAGGAAGTCCTGCGTGCCATCCTTCTCGACCGCGAGGCACGGGATCCCGCAGCCGCCGCCGACGTGAAGTTCGGAAAACAACGCGAACACCTGCTCCGCGTCACAGGGCCCGCCCGCGCCTTCCCCGCGGCCACCATTCCTAACAGCACCTACCGCCAGCTTGGCATCCAGTCCATGCTCATCACCACCCCGGTGCCCCACCTCTTCGTGAATGGCGAGAGCGTCCGCCTCTCGGACTTCGTGGATTCCGGCGGAAACCCCGCCCAGCACCCGACCACCGGATCCTACTCCGTGGCCAACAGCACCCCGGCCTACAGCTTTGCCACAGCCACCGCCACGGTCACCCTCACCGCCCCCGGCTACCAGGCCGGGGACAGTGTGCCCATCCGCTTCACCTCGGGCACCCTCGGCTCCACCTCGCCCTACAACACGGTGCAGACCTACACCGTGCAGTCCGCCACCCCCACCAACTTCACCATCTCACTTCCCGGAACCGGCCTCACCGGCACCCCCACCGGCAGCGCCCACACTCCCTACCATTTCACCATCCAGAACAACGCCACCAGCTCCCTCACCTACAACAACACCGGCTCCTCGGTCGTCATCAGCTCCGCCGGATATGCCGCAGGCGATCAGCTCTACCTGAAGTTTGTCACCGGCGGACTCTCCGGCGGAAGCCCGTCGCTCGACGGCATCTACACGATCGCATCCGCCACCGCCTCCAACTTCACCGTCAACGTCGCCGGCACCCCGGCGAACTCCACCGGCACCGTCCTTGTCCCCCGCCTCACCGGTGGATACTCGGTGTCTAATAGCAGCGGGACCTCCTCCGTCCTCTTCCAGACCTCCGGCGGCCACAACCTGGTGGCGGGCGACCAGGTCCAGATCAAAATCCTGTTAGGAAACCCCGGCACAGCCGCCCAGAGCGGTGTTTACACGGTGGCCTCCGTCCCCGGGCCGAACTCATTCCGCGTCTCCTGGCCCACCGTCATCTCCAGCGGCTCGCAGGGCAGCGGCGGTTCGGTCGTCCTGCCACTCAAGGCCGGTCAATGGACCCGCTCCGGCACCACCACCCTCGACCCCAGCACCTGGAACGCGGGCAACACGGACTCCACGTTGATCCAGACGCCGCTCGATTCCACCACGGTCTTCAACTTCTTTTATCCGGACTATCAGTTCCCCGGGGAAATGGCCCGCGCCGGCATGACCACGCCCGAGTTCCAGCTCACCAACGACTCGAACACGATGACCCTCACCAACACCATCACCCAGGGGTCCCTCACCAACAACGGCGGCAGCACCTCCACCTACCTGAGCTTCTTCGGCGGCAGCGCGGTGACGCTGGACATCTCGACCTACCTCACCGCCGCGCAAACCACGAACGCCGCCATCCCCGCGCTCGTCGATTCGCTCGGCAATCTGCTGACAGGCGGCAACCTCTCCGCCTCGTCCCGCTCCTCGATCATCGCCTACGTGGCGAACACGACGAACTTCCCGCTCACCACTCCCACCCCTCAGGAAATCCGCAACCGCGTCCGCGCGATCATCCATTTGATCGTCACCTCCTCCGATTACGCCATCCAGAAATAAACCCGGCCATGAAACCCGAAATCCGTATTCCTTACGTCTCGCGCCGGGATTTCCTCCGGCGCTTCGGATCCGCCACCGTCGGCATGTCCGTGCTCTCCCGCACCATCCGCGAGCTTGGCATCCTCAACAACGCCATGGCCCAGGGCCCCGTGCCCGGGGACTACAAGGCGCTCATCTGCGTCTTCCTCAACGGCGGCAATGATTCGAACAACATGATCATTCCCACCATCCCTTCGGAGTGGGACAGTTATGCCGCCATCCGCTCCTCCGTCCTCGCCATCCCCAATGCGGACGGAGGTCCCGCCAGCGCTCTGGCCCTCACCTCGCGCAATGGCCAGAACGGATACCCCGCCAATGATTTCCACACCTATGGCTTCCACCCCGCCATGCCCGAGCTGCGCACCTTGTTCAATGCCGGTGTGGTCGCCCCGGTCTTCAATGTCGGCACACTGAGCTTCCCGCTCACCAAGGCCCAATACAGCTCCGGCAGCGTGCCGCGCCCGCCGCAGCTTTTCTCCCACAGCGACCAACAGACGCAGTGGCAGACCTCCCTGCCCGACCAGCCCTACACCAGCGGCTGGGGCGGCCGCCTCGCCGATCTGCTCACATCCCCGGTGGACATCAACGCCGGCGGCCTCATCTCGATGGCCGTGACCCTCGCCGGATCCAACATCTTCGAGGTCGGAAACGTCAACGCCGCCCCCCAATACGCCATCACCACCGGCGGTGCCGTCACCCTCAGCGGAGTCACCGGAGCCCGCAAGACCACGATGGAATCCATGCTCGCCTCCAGCAAGGCCTCGCCCGATCTGCAGACCAAGGCCTATGCCGAGGTGCTCGATCACTCGATCGACCAAGCGGAAATCCTTAGCGCCGCCCTCGCCGGAAACGCCAGCGCTTCCTGGCTCTCCCGCTTCACCAGCAGCGTCGTGACCCCGAACGGTGGTGCCAGTTTCTCTTCCAGCCTGATGAACCAGATGAAGATGGTCGCCCGGCTCATCCACCTCGGCAGCAAGCCGGTCTCCGCCGGCGGTCTCGGCATGCGACGCCAGATCTTCTTCATCCAGGTGGGCGGTTACGATACCCATACCAACCAAACCAACAACGCGGGAAGCACCACGGTGGACAATGCCAAGGTCATCCTCGGCGATCATGCCAACCGCCTTGCCGAGCTCAGCCAGACGCTCAACGCGCTCTATCAGGCGATGAATGACATCGGCATCCCCGCCGGGGCGTCCCGTCCGCTCACCGAGTGCGTCACCGCCTTCACCGCCAGCGATTTCTCACGCACCTTCCCCGCCAACGGGTACGGCAGCGACCACGGCTGGGGCGGCCACCAACTCGTCATGGGCGGTGCCGTGAAAGGAGGAGCCACCTATGGCAGGTTCCCCACGCTCGCAGTCAACGGCCCGGATGATACCAGCACCGGCCGCTGGATCCCCACCACCTCGGTCGATCAATACGCAGCCACCCTCGCCACGTGGTTTGGCCTGGATTCGAACCAACTCGACACCGTCTTCCCCAACATCGGTCGTTTCAATTCATCCAATCTCGGCTTCATCTGATCATGCGGCCCTCCGGACGATTTGCGGGGCTTGGCCTCATCGCGTTCCTCATCGCCGCCGCCGGGTTCTTCCTGCTGTGGCGGACCACGCCCCGACCTGCCAGCGGGACCTCATCCGCCCCAACGCCACCACCGCGCGTCCAGCCCGATGCGCCACCTGCATTGCAAGCGCCCGGAGCCACTCAGCCTCCTCCAGCGCCCCCCGTTCCACCATCGGCGGCGGCCGTTCCGCCTCCGGCGCGACCGCTCCCTCGTCCGCCTGCTTCGCCACCGCTGGTTCCGGAGCCCTCCGCCTCCCCCACCCCGGCCCGCCCGGTGGCGGATGTCGATCCGGACGCCGCTGCGGACTTCGATCGCATCCAACGGATGTTCCGGAACTACCGCGATCTCTTCGGCGAAAACCCGGTGGGCACCCCGGCGGAAATCATGAAGGCCGTCATGGGCGGAAATCCGAAAAGCGCCACCCTCGGTCCGCCTCAGGGACTCGTTCTCAACGATCAGGGGGAACTGCTCGACCGCTGGGGCACTCCCTTCTTTTTCCACCAACTCTCCGCCGAGGCCATGGAGATCCGCTCCGCCGGTCCCGACCGTGTTCTTTGGAACGAGGACGATCTAACCGATTGAAGCGCCCGCGCTCCCGCCGCGCCTGCGCCGCAGACCGAACACCAACGCCAACGCGGCCATCCCCGCCACCGAGGGCTCCGGCACCAGATTGTAGGTGATCGAGAGCGTCGCAGGTGGAATCAAGCCCCCCGGTTGCTCGGTGGAGCCGAAACGGCGGCCGCTACCCAGGGAGGACTCGCTCTGGCTGATCAGGATGAACCCGTGATTCGATGCCGGATCGGCGACCCAGGCCCTCACGTCGTCGATCAACTCGGCCGAGGATCCCCAGACGTAGGAACCCACATCGCTCACCAGCGTGGTTGCACTGGCCGTGTTGGAAAAATCCGAACCCATCTGCCCGCCCGGGCTCGCCCAGGCCGTCCCGCCAAAGTGGCGCTCGTTCCAAGTGGCCGCACCGGGAACCGCCACGGATCCGGTCGCATCCGCTCCCACGCCCTCGCCCCAGCTCACGAACATCCGGTAAAGACTGAAGTCCGAATCCACCGGCCCGCCGTGCTGATCGGGATCCGGACGCCGCGTCACATACAGCGAAACCTCCACCGCCGTGACCACCGCTCCGGCCGGCAGCGTGGCGAGGTCGAAGCGGAACAATGCCCGCCCCCTGGCGAACAATTGGTTGGTGCCGGACAACAAGGTGGATCCTCCCAGATCCGCATCCGGCTTGCCTTCGAACAAGGCGGTGTCCGCCACCGCAGGCAGGGTCAGCGTGGCCCCGCAGGCAGGTTGGCATGCAACCGCCAGCGCCATACCCGCGAGCCAGATCCGCGTCGATGCTTCCCATCTCCTCATCACGGTGCATCGCTGCACCAGAACCGCCACGAAGGCAAGCCGCATCCATCCCATGGCGAATTGATGCAAACCTTGCACGATCGCACTGCATTTTCGATTTGAGCCTCGTGGATACCTGCAAGCACGTTTCCCGCGTTCATTTCCGAACGCCATTCGGTTCGAAACAAAACGTCCCTTTTCTCTCCACCATGAAACACCGCTCCTCACGCATCCATCGATTGGTTTCCGGATCATTCCTTCTCGTTTGCGGACTCGTCCAGTCCTCACTCGCCGGAAGCTACGTGCAGAACTTCAACTCGATCACCAATGGATCCAGCAACATCGGGGACGGCTCGGTCATCCGTACCAACAATGCCGGGGTGACGAACGTGTTTCAGGGTTCGAACTGGAAGGCCCTCCGTCTCACCCAGGACACGACCAACTTCACCTACTCGAATTTTTTCCTGCCCAATCTGGAGCCGACCCACACCATGTCGAGCTTCTCCGCCACCTTCGACCTGCTCATCAAGAACAACGAAGGAACTCCGGCGGACACCCTCACATTCAACGTGGGCACGATGAAGACCACCAACACCTACTTCGGCACGAGTGACAGTGGTATGTATGACAGCAGCGGAACGAATACTGGACCGGTGCTTTCGATCGTCTGGGACACCTACGACAACGGCAACGATCCCAATTCGATCCAGGTTTTCCTGAACGGCACGAGTCTCGCTAACAGCACCACCGCCGGCAAAACCCCCTATGTGTCCAACAACCTCGATCTCGCCAGCTTCCGCAGCGTGTCGATCCAGTGGACGAACAACAAGCTGAGCGTCAGCTATGGGGGACAGAGCATCTTCAGCAACCTGAGCACCGGATCGTTCAAGCCGGCCCTGGGCGACACCTTCGCCTTCGCAGCAAGCACCGGCGCTGCCAACCAGGACGTGTTCCTGGACAACATCAACATCACCACGGTCCCCGAGCCCTCTTCTCTCCTGCTGCTCGGGCTCGGAACCACCTGCTGGATCCGCCGCCGCAAGCGTTGATCGGAATCCCGGGTAACGGGCACCGGTCATCGCAGCAAAGTCCGTGTTTCCGGCATTCGTCTTCTTAAAGGCCTTCCGTCTGGGCGGCTCCGCGTTCGTCCCCCGAAATGTGGCTTGAGCAGGGGTTCCTCCGGACTTCACCTTCCGGAGCATGAGCGTGCATCCCATGGCAGCCGCAGCAGCGGCGATCGGTCTGACCTTCGCACCCGGCTTCGCCGCGGAGAAGGCGGAGGAAGCGGCACCGTTGATCCAGAAGAGGGTGCGGGTGATCATCGACAATGACTTCGGCGGCGATCCGGACGGCTTGTTCCAACTCGCGCATCACCTTCTTTCTCCATCGGTGGATGTCCGTGCGATCATCGGCTCGCACCATCATCCGGAAGGATTCTACGGCCACCCGGGCACGGCGGAACATGCGGTGGCGATGGCGGAGCAGCTTCTCGAGGTGATGAACCTGAAAGGCCGGATTCCGGTGATCCGCGGAGCTTCCGAACGCATGCCGGACACCGGTGCACCGGTGATGACGGAAGCGGTGAAGTTCATCGTCCGTGAAGCCATGCGCGAGGATGTGAAGAGCCCCTTGTATCTGGTTTGCGGGGCAGGCCTCACAGACGCCGCAGGGGCCTGGCTCCACGAGCCGCGGATTTCACGGAAGCTCAAACTCATCTGGATCGGCGGACCCGAGTATCCGGGAACGCCCCCGCCTCCCGGCAAGCCGCGGATGGAGTACAACCTGAGCATCGACCTCAAGGCCGCGCAGGTCGTGTTCAACGATTCCGATCTCCCGCTTTGGCAGGTGCCCCGCGGAACCTATCGGCAGGCCCTGGTTTCCCATGCGGAGCTGAGGCGGCGGATGGCTCCGGAGCGCAGCCCCACCTCCAGGTATTTGTTAGAGCGGCTGGAGGACCTCATGAAACGCGCCCGAGGCTCGCTGGGAGAGACCTATGTGATGGGAGACAGCCCGCTGGTGCTGCTCACCGCGCTGCAATCCTCTTGGGAGCCCGACCCCTCATCGAGTCCGTATTTCGAAACCGCGGCACCCCGCATCGACGGGCAGGGATGCTACGCCGGGCCAGCCGGAGCGAGGAAGATCCGGGTTTACACGGGGATCGACACCCGTTTGATGATCGAGGACTTTCATGCAAAGATCGCCGTGGATGCCCCAGCAGGCCCCTGAGCGGGCCGGGACCGGATGCCGCGATTTTTCAGTTCCCGTGTGACGGATCCGGCCGCTAGCGTTTCCTCCATGGCAAGCATAGGCACTCCCTTCACCGATGGCGCGACGCGCGTCATGCTCTGTGGTTCCGGCGAGCTCGGGAAAGAAGTGGTCATTGAATTGCAACGATTCGGCGTCGAGGTCATCGCGGTGGACAGCTATGCGAATGCGCCGGCGATGCAGGTGGCGGACCGCTCACGGGTCATCTCGATGCTCGATGGCGAGGCATTGCGGGCGGTGATCCTGGAAGAACGTCCGCACCTGATCGTACCGGAGGTCGAGGCGATCGCCACGGACACGCTGGCGGAGATCGAGGCTGAGGGATTGGCGATCGTGATCCCGACGGCCCGTGCGGCGCAGCTCACGATGAACCGCGAGGGCATCCGGCGGCTCGCGGCCGAGGAACTCGGATGGCGGACTTCACCCTATCGGTTTGCAGCGACCGAGGCCGAGTATCACGCCGCGGTGGCGGAGATCGGGCTGCCCTGCGTGGTCAAGCCGATCATGAGCTCATCCGGCAAGGGTCAGAGCACGGTGCGCCGGGCGGAAGACATTGCGGCGGCCTGGGACTATGCGCAGATGGGCGGCCGCGCGGGCAAGGGCAAGGTGATCGTCGAGGGCTTCGTGGAGTTTGACTACGAGATCACCCAACTGACCGTGCGCCATGCGGGCGGCACTTCCTTTTGCGAACCGATCGGCCACATCCAGGTGGATGGCGACTATCGGGAAAGCTGGCAGCCCCAGCCGATGAGCGACCTGGCACGACAGCGGGCGAGGGCCTGCGCGGAGGCGGTCACAGCGGCTCTCGGCGGCTTCGGGGTCTTTGGCGTGGAGTTGTTTGTCCAAGGGGATGAGATCCTCTTTTCCGAAGTCTCGCCAAGGCCGCACGACACTGGAATGGTGACGATGATCTCGCAGGATCTCAGCCAGTTTGCCCTGCATGCACGTGCGATTCTCGGGCTACCGATTCCGGAAATCCGCCTGCACGGACCCTCCGCATCGGCGGTGCTTCTGGTGGAAGGCGAATCCCGTGACATCCGCTACGGCGCGCTGGAACAAGCCCTCGCCGAGCCGGACACCCAGATCCGGTTGTTTGGCAAACCCGGCGTGGCCGGCAAGCGCCGCATGGGCGTGGCCCTCGCGAGGGGCGGCGATGTGGAGGAAGCCCGGGAAAAAGCCCGGCGAGCCAGTGCCGCGATCCAAGTGAGCCTCTGAGCGAGAGTGGAACAGGCTTACAGATAGTCGAGCGTGTGTCGGCCCTCGATGATGGCGCGCAGCCCGATCAGGGGCATTGCAAGCGTGCCAAGAAAATCGAGGGCTCCTTTTCCGTCTCCGTTCCCGTCGATCCATTCGGCACCATGGATTGCATCGAGATGGGCGATGAGTTCGCGAACTAGCTCGAGCGCCCAATCGGGATCGATCTCGGCGATCATCGGAAGAACAAATCCGGTGCCAACGCCCCAATAGCCGCCATTCTGATAGCCGATCCCGGCCTCGGTCCCCGGCCATCCTCCTGGAGCAAGGATCTGGCGGGTGCATCCCTTGAGGAAGATCCTCTGGCGGTTCGATTGAAAGGTCGCTGCGATCACTTTCCGCTGATCGGTGCTGGCCAGGGGCCATGCCAGGCCGTTGCCCCAGACGTCGAAGGTGCGTCCGGCGACGGTCGCGCCGAGAAAGCCACCGGACTTCCCGTCAAACAAGCGGTGGAGGTTATCCCCAATGTCCCGGGCACGGTTTTTCCAATCGGCAATGACTTCGGCAGGCAAATCCCCGGCGAACAACGAGGAGGCCCGTTCATAACCGCGTTTGACAACGAGGCTGGTGAGCAGGAGCAGTCCGGTGAGGCGGATGCTGTCCTGAAAACCGAACGCAACGATCCGGCGCTGCGGATCGTTCCAGACCAAACCGAAGGACATCGATACCTGGTCAAAACTGCGGCGGATCAACTGCGCCCATTCGTTCTTCCGAGGGATGGCCACTCCGGATGCTTCCGCATGGCTGAGCAGACGCGTCCACGCGGCGGGAAGGTGGATGGGCATCGCCTCGCTCATCGGCCTCGCTCCCGCAGCCCCGGGGCTCATCACCGCGGTGCCATCGAACTCGACGCGGTCCGCCACCACAGGGAGCCGGACCATCGCCTCGGTGAGCCACGCCACGGCATCCTTCATCTGCGGATGGCGTGCAAGCTCCGGCAAGCCCACATGGGGCCAGGTGAAATCGTCATGCCACAGCCCGCGGTAAGCGGAGTGGTCACAGGGGCGCAGCAATTGGAATCCATCCACCTCGATCCGGCACGCCTGATAGAGCCGGCGCATGCGGACCGCAAGTTGATCGTAAGGTTCCTGAAACCGGCTTGAGTAAGCCGCGCCGTGAACACTTGCCGGAGGAGCGGCGAGACAAGCCACCGCCATTCCCAGGAAGGACCTGCGGGAAATCATGGCAGCGCTCGTGCGGCAGGGCATTGGGACGGAATTCACAACATCCATGGGGTGCGGAACCTGAAAACAACCGGAATCCTTCATGCACGGGAGCGACCGAACGGTCAAGCCATCCACACGGCTACGGATCGGCCATCGACGAATCCAAGAACGGAATATCCGTGTTCTGCGACAAATCGAATGGCGCGCGGTTTTGCTTCCTTGCAAGCGTCCAACGGTTTTCAAATCCGAGAACCCGCAACACAACCACGCCCCACATGTCCCAGGAACCTGAACCACGCCTCCGACTCCCGCTTTGGATCACCGCCATGGTCCTGATCATTCTGTTAGGAGTGATCGCGTGGCAACAAGCGAGGATCGAGACACTGCAGGAGAAAAGCCGCGAGGCGGATTCCCCGCTGCACGCCGGGCCCGGGAGAGCCCTGACACCGGGCGGTGGCGATGGAGAGGCACTTCCCACGCGGACCCAGCGCACCCGGCAGGACCCACTCGCTTCGGCAAGGCAGGAGCACACGCGCGCCGTCGAGAAACAACTTTCCGAAATCTCCGCCCCGCTGAATGAGGACATGATGAGCACGATGTTCCGGGCCGAGATCCAGAACGGCCGTTCCATCGTGACGGGCGGCTATCGCACAGCCGACGGCCGCAACCAGTTCACCATCCTCAAGCCGAAGGTGGTGCGCACCGCTTCCGGGCGCGAGCAGATCGAAATCGATTCCCATCTCATCGCGATGAGCGAGCAGGACACCCGCCGCTCCGGGCTGGACACGCTCGCGACCCAGGCCAGAAACACGCTCCAACATGCGGAGTCCTGGGAGGAGTCCGATGTATCCACGACGATGGATCTCCTCCGGGATTCCACGGACAGCGAGAACCTCGGAGCCCCCAAAGTCCTGCTTGAGCCCGGCCAGGATTTCACCATCCAGATGACCTCGGACGACCGGAGCAGCTACACGCTCAGCGGCACCGCGACGCTGGCCCCCGATGGATCGGGCGTCATTCTCAAGGCACGCATCGAGCAAAAGGAAAAGCCCGAGTAGCCCGGACAAGCCGCGCCATCCGATGGATCGGGTTTCCGGATCGAGGGAGCGGTCTTCCGATCAAGGACCGCAACCCGTCATTCGCTCACTGGCCCAGCACGATCCTCACCCGGTAATATCTGTTAGGACCGGCGGGATCCGGGGGAGGCAGCGTGATCGGACCCGAGCCATCCGGCACCGTCGCATGGACGGTCCACTGGTTCAGGTCCACGGAAGTATCCACGACATACGAACGCCCCGGCACGCGTTGGAAGCCGATGCCGAGGGTCGGCGTGATGGTCGCGGAAAACCGGGAGCCCGGATGGGTGGGATCGGTTCCCGCGATCCATTCATCACGATTGCTCCAAGCGTCGCCATCAGGATCGGCACCTTCCGCGGGATCGGCGATGCCTGGGAACCCGGCGATCCAGCCGTTGTATCCGGCAGGACTGAAGACAAGCTCGATGGTGTTTCCATTCTGGCGGACTTGCCACGTGCCAATGGCAGCGGGAAACAACGAGGCATCGAGCACCACGGACTGCGTGGTGAATCCGGTGAGGGATCCCGAGGCGGTGGCGATGGGAAACACGGCGGCGGCGGATGCCAAGGGAGTGAAGGTGGGAAGAATGGCGATGACGAGGGGATTGGCCGCCGTGGCGGTGATCGAGATCGCAGCCGCTGAGACGGAATCGTAGGCGAGAGCCTGCGGATCCATGGATGACAACTGCCATGGATAGATGGTGGAAACACCGAAAGTCAGGCTGCCCGTGGAAGTGAGCGAGCCCACGGAATCGTCACCCGGTGCCAGCGCGGCGCGGGCGGCCGCGGAGGAACCGGCGAGAGTGGCGGAACCGATCTGGCCATCTCCGCCAAGGGTGGAACCAGCCGCGACCTGGATGGTTGGAGTGACGGAGCCGTTTACCAGCAGGGTGCCACCGCTGACGGCAATCGCTCCGGTGGCGGTGTTCGCGCCGTCAATCCTAAGGGTTCCGCTTCCGGATTTGTTGATGGAGACCGGGGTGCCTGTGGCTTCCGAGACGATGCCCTCGAAGCTGACATTTCCAGCCCCTTTGACGTTGAGAGCGCGGCTGTTGATGTTGGGCACGGAAACGCCGATGTTGCCGGTAATGGTGAGCTCTCCGGCGAGGGACTCGATGTCATAAGAGCCGCCGCCGCTGGTGATGGTGATGTTTCCTTCCCAAAGGTTGAAGCCGGAGACATTGCGGAGGAAGGTATTGCCCGCGTTGGTGTTGCGGCCCACGGTGTCGATGGCATAAGGGAAGGAAAATCCGCCGGAGACTTCAATGCCGGAGACCCCGCTGGTGCCGGAGGCGAGATAGATCTTCGAATGGTTGCCGAGCGCTTTCGGGTGGGCGAGGCGGATGTAGCCGACATTCTGCGTGCCACCTCCGAGTGTGAGCGTTCCGGCGCCGAAGCTGTTGTTTCCTGATAGAACCAGGGTGCCCGCGCCGAGTTTGGAAAAACTGCCACCGGAAATGACGGCATCGCAAAATGACAGGTCGGAGCGGTTGAACCGGAGGATGCCGGAATTCGAGACCGGGCCGCCATTGAGCGAACCGGTGGTGCCGCCATCGCCGATCTGGATCATGCCACCGCCGATCTGTGTGCCGCCGCTGTGGGTGAGCGTCCCGGTCAGGGTGAGCGAATTGCTGCCGGGCTTCGACAGTGTGCCGGATCCCGAAAGCGAGCCACTCCAGGTGACCGCGTCCGAGCGCTGGATGATCAGGCTGCCCGAGTGGCTGATGCTGCCGGACCCGAGCGAACCGGTGGTCCCACCAGTGCCTGCCTGAACCACGCCGCCATCGATGATGTGGGCTCCGGTGGTCGTGCTGTTTCCCGAGAGCACGAGCGTGCCTGAGCCGGTCTTGATGAACGATGAGGAGCCGGTGAGTACACCGGAAAACGATCCTTCTGCCACCCGCAGGGTCCCGGATGCGAGTTGTCCCCCACCCTGCAGAACCGCCGAGCGACCGGGTGATGCCGGGTTGCCGGCATGGAGCGTGCCGTCGAGCGTCAATGCGGTGCTGCCCGCGCGGAAGAGCAAATCGCCATCGCCGGTGAGCGTGGCCGCGCTCTCGATGGCAAGGGTGGCGGCACTGATGGATCCCGCTCCAGCCAAGGACACCTGACCGGCCCGGAAGGTCGCACGACCCGGCAGCATGGCAGCGGATAGCGTGACGGTGTAAGGATCCGGCCGATCGAAGACCACATCATCGCCCGGATTCCATGCGGACTGCGTGCCGGTCCCGAGCGGGCCCGTGTTCCAATCCGTGGAAGCCACCTGCCATGTCTTGCTCAGCGGCGAGGCATTCCAGTAGCGGAGGGTTTCAAGTGCATCGGCGAAGCCATCGCCATCGACGTCGGCCGGAGGAAGCGGACTGTCGGGAAGCCCGTCGTTGTTAGAATCCGTGTCGGCGAAGTTGGGCAACGAGTCGTTGTCCGGATCCGCCCCGCCCTCGGTGAGGTCGGCGAGGCCGTCATTGTCGTAATCGCCATCCGACAAGGCCATCCAGTCGATGTCAAAAGTCGATCCCGCGCCACCGGTGGGATCGAAGCGGAAGTCGGTGATGATCCGCGAGTTCCAATCGGAGTGGGCGGAGGGATTGGCGATGAGCCCGGAAAAGGCGTTGGCGGGTGAGTAGGAGTTCAGGTTGACGACCCGGCTGCCGGAGAAATTCCCCGCGCCGACGCGGCCCCAGAAGAGCTGGCAGGTGCCGATGGCGGTGGACCGGTAGCGCACGAGCAAATGAGGGGCGAGGCTGCCGCTGACATACACCGCATTGAGTTTCGAGAATTGGGGATCCCCCGCGGTGACGCTTCCGGTCAGCAACCCGCCGGCGGCGTTGGCCGTCGCATTGAGGGGTGACCATCCTTCGGTGCTGCCGGTAGTGTTGAAATCCCAGCGGGCATCGAGTTGAAAATCGTGCGAGCGGTCGACAAAGGTGATCGCACCGGACACCTCGGCAGTGGTGCGGATGACATAGGTGCCGTTCTGCGTGAATGCGGTCTGCGGAGACGCGGTGTTCTGGGCGGAAAAGGTGAGATCCCCCGGACCGGAGACCTTCTGCCAGGTGCGGACGGCGGTGCCGGCCACCGAGGAGGCGAGTGTGAAATTGTTAGATAACGACGGATTCTGCCCGGCGGCGCAGGTGATGAATGGAAGGACGGGCGTCGTTCCGCTTTCCACGACCGAAAGATTGTCGAGGTTGATGACCGAGTTTCCGCTGTTGTTGAGAGAGGCGATCATCACGCCGGCATGGAGGGTGGCGGGGGCATCGGCGATCGTTTCCACGGGACCGAGCTGGATCCAGTTCACGCCATCGGTGGAGCGGAAGCAGGTGAAGTTGTTGCCACTGCGGGTGAGGCGCAGCCAGTAGGGGGCGGTGAAGCCGGTGGTGCCTGAGTTGATGGATCCGGTGGATGCGCCGTCGGTGGCGCGCGTCTGCCACGGCATGCCATTGAGCGGAGTGACGGCCATGAAGGCATTCGCGGCATTCGCCGCGGAAGACGCGCGGACCATCACCCCGGCCTTGGCCCAGGGATCCGTGCGGTCCTGACTGGCGACGCGGGCGGTGATGCGGGCATCTCCGGAGAAAGGTTGCGAGTGGAAACGGAAGGAATCGCTGGTTCCGAAGATATCGGCACCACCTCCATTCACGTTGAAACTTGAGCCACTGCCGGAGTGGGATCCCGCCGGCACGGGCGAGCCGATGTCCGCGCCGGTCCAACTGTTAGAAGGAGCCGCCTGCCCGCCGAGAGGCTCCAGAAGGACATTGGTGAAACTGGTCTGGGACACCGAGTTTTCCGCGTGGGAGGTGACCGCCAGCCCCCAAAGGGCGGATGCGGGCAGGGTGAGTGTGACGGGAGAACCCTGCTGCGTCCATGTCACGCCATCCTCGCTGCGGTAGCCGGTGAAGACATTGCCGATGCGTTCGACGCGAACCCAATAGGGCGCACGCAGCGAGTGGGTGAATGGCTCGGTGTAGGAGCCCGCCTCGTTTCTCCGGGTGAACTGGAGTCCGCCTCCGCTAACCACCGTGGCCGCGACATTGGCGGACTCGCGCCGGAGCGAGGAGCGAAGCATGAGCCCGCCATAGGCTTTGCCGCCATTGTTCGCGGAGAACCCGGTGATGCGTCCGGTGATCGACCCGTCGCCGGTGAGCGGTTTCCAAACGAAGCGCATTGAGTCACTCACCTCCTGGAATCCCAAGCCCGCGCCGGTCAACGACATCGTGGTGGCCCCCGTCGAAAGGGCTCCTGCAGTGGAGGCGTCGCCAAGGTTCTGTGCGGTCCAGGTCCCACCCACACTCAGGCCGGGACTGGAGGGGATGGTGGATGGAGTGGGCAACACCTCGATGAGAACGGACTTGGATTGCGAGGACGCCCCCTGCGTGGCCGTGATGGAAAACTGATAGACCCCCGCATGGTTGAACTGGATGTGGGAGGGAAGAGAAACGCTGCTCGAGAGCACCGCAGCGGAAGGCCCGCTGGTCTGGGTGATCGAAACAGAGGTCGCCCCGGTCACGGAACCGTCGATGACCACCCCCTGCCCCAGCGGCACGGCGGCGCGGCCGGTCACAGGGCGGGTGAGATCCAGCCCGAGCTGGGGGCCGATGTGGGCATTGCGCAGTTCACGGATCAACGCGTCGACTGCGGAGTCGTCGAGAGCTCCGCGGTAGAGCCGCAACTCGGCGACGGCTCCATCGAGATATCGTGCCGCGTTGCGGCTGCCACCGAGAGTGAGGTTCACCCCCGTGCGCGATACGTTCAGGAATTCGGGCCCCTGCCTGCGGGTCACGTTGGTCACCGAGTCGACGTAAATCGACGTGTTGCGATCGGAACCCGAAGCGTCACCGGTGACTTCGGATCCATCCCAGGTGGCCACGACCACCCGCCATTGCCCATCATGGATGGTGCTTCCGGCATACTGGGTGGCATCGGCATTTCCGATGCCGATGCCCGGCTTGCCAGTGGAGGCGAGCGAAAGTCCCCAATCGTTTTTCACTCCGCTCTCATCGGCATCGATGAGTCCTGTATTATCGAACCAGTTTCCTTCGGCACCGACTCCAGCGGCATCCGCGCGGACAACCATGGCGACCGTAAATGCCGACTCGGTGGCAACCGGATTGGAGCTGGCGGCGAGCCCGAGCCGGGCCGACCCGGAAAAGTCCACTGCGGCGGTGCCGTTGGGTGTGGCGGCAAGGTCGAGACTCGCCGTGCCTGTGCCACCATCGGCTGTGGCATTCGTCCACGCGTCGCTGCCACCATTGCGCGGCCAACTTGCGACCGCGGCGCCGTCTGTTAGGGTGGCGGCGAGATCCTGGGCCACCCAGCGCATTTCCAGAACCGGAGTGACCGGCCTCGCCCACGAATGACCGGTGAGACTCTCGATCTGTGACATGTCCGTGCGGACTCGGCCATCCCGATAGTATCCGGCATCCGGACCGGAAGTGACTCCGATGACATACCAGCGGCCGTTTTCAAACATGTACAGCGGCCCGCCGGAATCGCCCGGAGCAGTGCCGCCCTCAAACCAAGTCGTCGTCCGGCTAGGACGCGAGGGAGGTCCGTCGTTGTCATAAAACAGCCAGTCGCTGGTGACCGCATTGGGTGGATTGGAAACATTGTTCACCTCGATGCGATTGGTCATGCCTCTGAAAACCCCGTCGTAGAAAGGACCGGTGCTTCCATATCCGATCACGCCATGTCCACCGCTCGCAATCTTCCAGGCGAGCCGCCCGTTTTCCGAAGATCCGGAGTAAGGGGCACTCATCTTGCCGAGTGTTCCGGTAAACGGAGTGCTGGTGACGATGACCATGTGATCCGCACCGATCTTGGTGAATGCGGCACCGCTTCGTGACTGTCCGTTCCACGTGGCGGTGACGGTTCCGCTGCCGGCGTAGTTCACGCAATGGGACGCACTGAGAAGCACGTTGGGCGCGATGAGCACCGCGGAGCATCCGGGGATGTTCGCCCGGCTGTCGAAGGGCGTCAGGTCGGCGAGGTCCTGGGACTTCGCATTTCCGGTATCCCGGTTGTACATCACGGCGGTCGCGCATTCCGTCAGGAGGATTCCGGCGATGACACTGCGGAGGATCACGATGGGGCGGATCATGGGTTTGAGACGGACAAGCCGCTTTCGCGGAACCTTGAGAATGATCCATCGCGCCCGGGGATCCTGAAAGCGGAAACAAACTCCCTTGTTTACGTGAAGCGGCGGCATGCCATTGTCTCTTCGATTGACCCCGGGGTCCCTCGAACGATAGGACTCCCACACCCCCGAAAACCCGGATGACCAAAACCCATGAGACGCTGCTGCGGGTGATTGCCTGCTGCAGCCTGACAGGCTGTGCCACGGCGGCTCCGATCGTCACGGCCACCTCGCCGGCCCCCTCGGCGCTTGTGGGCTCGCTGGGTTCGGTGTCCATCACCTTCAACGAAGCGGTCTCCGGAGTCGATGCGGCGGATTTGCGGATTCAGGGGGTACCCGCGGCAAGCGTTTCCGGCAGTGGTGCGGGCCCCTACGTTTTCTCATTCACCACCCCGCCACCAGGAACCGTGTCGCTCGAATGGACCGACGATCATGGCATCTCGGGGATCGGCACGGGCCCCTTCGAACCCCTGGGCGCCTGGGCCTACACCCTGGTCGACAACATCGCTCCGGCCATCGCGCTGATCCAGGCCTCCGTGCCGGGACAATCGGTGAAACACGTGGCCCCACCACCTTCCTCCACCGTGGCCACCCTCACCCAGGCCACCGTGCGTTTCACGGAAGCGGTGACCGGCGTGGATGCCGCGGATTTCAGGATCAATGGAAACGCGGCCACCAGCGTGAGCGGAAACGAACACGGTCCCTACCAATTTGTCTTCCCAGCGCCTCCGGACGGACCGGTGACCTTTTCGTGGATGACCTCGCCCGGGATCATCGATGCCAACGGCAACGCCTTCGTGCCGGATGGATGGTCGGTCACCAAGTCCGCGGCCCCAGGCACCGTCGTGATCTCCGAGTTCCTTGCCGCCAACGGCGGAGCGTCCTCCACCACCACCAATGGCACGCGGGACGAGGACTTCGACCTGTCACCGTGGATCGAACTCCACAATCCGGGCACCTCGGCGGTGGACCTCACCGGTTGGACCCTCACCAACGATGCCGACGATCCCGCGATGTGGATCTTTCCCCAGAGGACGCTCGCCGCCGGAGCCCGGCTAGTTGTCTGGGCGAGCGGCAAGAACCGGCGGCCTTCCTCGGGCCATCTGCACACCAACTTCACCCTCGATGTGGAAGGCGGCTATCTCGCCCTGCACCGCCCGGATCAACCCGGCGGTGCGGCGGTTTCAAAATTCCCGGCCAACCATCCCAGTGTCTCCAGCTATCCACCGCAACGCCATGACTACAGTTACGGATCACGCTCGGGCGATGGAGCCGCGCGTTACTTCAGCCCGCCTTCGGTGAACCAGTCCGCCTACACGCTGCCCACCAGCACCAACCCAAGCCCGGCGCCGCCCGAGGTCCCCACGGGTGCGGCCAACTCTAACAGCGCACTCGCATCCATCGCCCTGGAGCCGACCGCAAACGTGGACCACGGATTTTTCAACACGGCGTTCTCCGTCATTCTCAGTTGCGAACAAGCGGGAGCGCAAATCCGCTACACCACCAACGGATCGGCACCTCTCGCAACGGATCCGGTCTACACCGCGCCCATTTCCATCCAAGGCACCACGGTGCTGCGCTTTGCAGCCTTCGCCAGCGATTCGGTTCCCAGCGCCGCGGTGACGCGCACCTATCTGTTTGCCGACCAGGTCACCAACCAGATGAGTCCTCCCTACACCGGTGCCAGCGCGCCGCCCGCCGTGGGAAACCAGACCCTCCCTCAGACCTGGGGCACCCAGAGCGGCTTCGGATTCCCCGGGCTCATCACCCATCTCGCCGCCAACCAGATCCCGGCGGACTATGGCATGGATTCGAAAATCCATGCCGACCCCAACCGCTACGATGACGCGGGCAATCTCAACGCATCCGGAAAAACCAACCTCGAACGCATCCGCGCCGGTCTCCGCAAGCTGCCTGTGCTTTCCGTGGTCATGGACAACAACGACATGTTCGGAGGCAACGGACTCTATCCGACATCCTCATCCACCAACAAAACCGACAACACCAAACCCTGCTCGCTCGAAATGTTCGATGCAGCGGGAAACACCTATTTCATCAGCGGCGCGGGCATCGACAACCACGGCAACGCCAGCCGGGATCCCTACAAGAACCCGAAGCACGGATACACCCTGCGTTTCAAGGGGCGCTATGGCAACGGTCGGCTCAACGGCGCGGTCTTTCCGGACTCGCCGGTCGAGGAGTGGGACAAGTTCGTGCTCCGTGCGGACTTCGGTTTCTCCTGGCTTCACTGGGACGGCAACCTCCAGCGCCCGCGCGGCATCCGCATCCGCGATCCTTTCTGCAAAGACAGCTTCCGGGACATGGGACGCATCGCCGGCCACTCCAGGTTCGTCAACCTGTTCATCAACGGGGTTTACTGGGGAACCTATGACATCACCGAGGATGAGGACGAGGATTTCTCGGCAAGCTACTTCGGCGGGGACAAGTCCGCCCAGGACGTCATCGAGCAGAACAACCTGAAAAGCGGAAGCTGGACCACCTACCGGGAAATCAAACGCATCCTCGGCTGGACCGGAGCGCCCACCTACAACACCGCTCCCTCGGCAACCAAGCTCGCCTCGTCGTTCACCAATCCCGAATACGAGGAGATCAAGCAGCACCTCGATGTTCCTTGGCACTGCGACTACACCATTCTCCATTACTTCATCGGCCACGAAGACTGGGGAACCCAGGCCGCCTACGATAAAAACTGGTATGCCGTCCGCCCGCCCGGCGGCAAATTCAGATACCTTCCGTGGGACATGGAAAACGTGATGAACTCCCCCACCCTCAACCGGGTGAGCGGAGCCACCTATCCGCCCACCGCCATCCAGCCACGGCTCGTCAAGAACCCGCAGTACCTTCTGGATTTCGCCGATCGGGTGAATCTCCACATGATCAACCCGGACGGGGCTCTCCTGCCCTCGGCGTGCATCTCCCGACTGGACCGCTGGAGCGCGATCATGAACGCGGATGCCATGTGCCTCGAATCCGCTCGCTGGGGCGATTACCGGGACCGCGTCCACGTGTATGCCAACGACACCAACGTCATCTACACCTGGAACGGATCGTGGTTCGAGAATGGCGCGCGTGCCACCACCGGCACCAACTGGCTCGCGGAGATCGGCCGCATGCGGAACTCCTACTTTCCTGTTAGAACGAACAACGTGCTCGGCCAGTTCCGCAGCGCGGGGCTCTATCCGGCGCTCAACGCACCGGAGTTCGCCAACGCCTCCGACGATGCACCCACCGGATCCAGGCAGGTTCCCGCGGGATTTCTCCTGAAAATGCGGCTGCCATCTCCTGCCCCCTCGGGCACCACCAGCGCGGGTTCGATTTACTACACCCTCGATGGCAGCGATCCCCGCACCGCTTATGACAACTCCGGCACGCCGGCTCCGGGCGCCCTCGCCTACACCGCCCCCCTCCCGCTGAACTCCACAGTCACCGTGAAGGCCCGCGCACTCAACGGCAGCACCTGGAGCGCCCTTCGTGAAAACACGTTCACCGTGGGAAGCGCCTCACCACGCATCGTGATTTCGGAAATCCACTATCGCCCGTCCAGCGGCGGCACCTCGCGCGAGTTCATTGAAATCCTCAACACCGGAAGCACGGCCGCAGACCTGTCGCTGTGGCGCTTCGAAGGCATCGGATTCATCATCCCGTTTGGCACCCGCCTCGCGCCTGGAGCACGGCTTGTCATCGCCAACAACGACAATCCCGCCGCCTTCGCGGCGGCCTATCCCACGGTGATCGTGAACGGATATTTCTCCGGATCCCTCGACAACGGCGGTGAACGCATCCGCCTGCTCGACCGTGAGGGAAACACGGTCTGCTCGGTTCACTACCGGGATCAATCGCCATGGCCGACGACTCCGGACGGCGGAGGACCTAGCCTGGAACTTGTTCCTGGAGCCGTTGATCCCGCACTCGCATCCCACTGGCAGCCCAGCGCCGCAAACCACGGCAGCCCCGGCCAGCCGAATGCACCAGGGCCGGCCGCGACTCTCATCCTCTCCGAGTTCACAAGCGGCTCCGGAGGATTCATCGAGATCATCAATGCATCGGCCAGCCCGGCAAGCACCAGCGGGTGGTCGCTCCGCACTTCAGGTGCTTCGGAGACATGGTCCTCACTGCCCATCGCCTCCGCCTCCCTTGCGCCGGGACAGCATCTCGCCATCCCGATGCCGCTCGATTCCACGCAGGGAGCGCTGATTCTGTTAGACCCAAGCGGTCGACCGCGCGACGGCACCCGCTACGGCCCCCAGGCCGCGGGATATGGATTCAGCCGCATCGCCGGCTCATGGCGACTCTCCACACCCACGCCCGGCGCGGCGAATACGGCCGCCACCACCGGGGATCCCGCGGTTCTCCGTCTCAACGAATTCCTGGCGAACCCCGTGCCCGGCGGCGAGGACTGGCTGGAGATAGCCAACCCTTCAACGATGCCCGTTGATCTGGGCGGGCTGAGAACCGGCCCTGCGGAGGACCTTCGGGAAATCCTCTGCCCCACTGCCATCGCACCCGGCTCCCACCTCAGACTCTTCATCGCCGCGAACAGCGATCGCGGAGACACCTTGGATTCATCCTTGCCCGCCACCGGAGGCACACTCGTTCTCGGCAGGGTCTCCGGACCGGTCATCGACTCCCGAAGCTACACCCAGCAAACCGAGGACCGGAGCGAAGGACGCCTGCCGAACGCCACCGGCACCTTCGCCCCACTTCCTTTCGCCAGCCCTGCCGCCCCCAACCACGGAGTGCTCACCGAGGTGCCTCTGTTTCATGAAGTGCTGGTGAAAAACCGCAGCGGAGACATCCATCCATGGGCCGGCAGATCGGCGTGGTTTGAACTGCGGAATCCCTCGGCGGCTTCCATCTCGTTGACCGGCTGGCGCATTCGCGGCATCGGTGACGACTCCGACGAATGGACCGCTCCCGCCGGCCTTTCGATGGAGCCCGGCGCGATCCTGCCGATCTGGGCGGATCCCGCGGCACCTCGCTCCACCCAGCCCGCCGCCCACCTCAATTGCGGACTCGGCATCGATAGCGAAACCGAGCACGATTACTCCCGCTGGGGCCTGGAGATCGTCACGCCGGACGGGCGCATCGCCGACCGCATCACCTGGGGCTTGCAAGTCCCCGACCAGTCGATCGGCAGAGATGGGACCGGCGTTTGGAAACTCCTCGTCACCCCGACACGCGGCACTGCGAACTCGACGACAGCCACCTTGGGTCCGGCCACGGTCATCCGCATCAACGAATGGACCGGCAGGGACATCGATCCGGGTGGAGGCGTGGTCAGCCAGTTCAGCGAACTCTTCAATCCGTCATCGCTGGCCGTCGATCTCACTTCACTCTGGCTCGGTGACAGCCCCGGCGAGGCGGACCTGCGGAAGTGGCGTTTTCCCGCCCTCAGCTTCATCGGCCCCGCATCCCACGCGCTGCTTCTGCCATCCACCGGTGGCAACGACCCCGCGCGGATCGGTTTCAACCTGAGCCGCGGCGGTGAAATGCTCATCCTTTCCAACAACAACGCCACTGTGGACTCCGTTTCCTTCGGACTGGCAAGCGCCACCCGTTCCCTCGGCCGCTCACCGGATGGAAGCAGCGCCATTTCCGAACTGCTGCCCACTCCCGGGGCCTCCAACATTCCTGCCGGTGGTCCCGCACCGGTTTTCCGTCTCCATCCGCGCTCACGCAGCGTGCCGGCAGGTTCGTCGCTCGTCCTCAGCGCGTCCGCACTGCCTGCCACCTCCTATCAATGGCTGCGCAACGGCAGCCCGTTGCCAGGAGCCAATCAGCCCACCTTCGCCCTCCAGCCTCTCACCTCCTACGACGACGCCACCTACCACTGCGTCGCCAGCAATGGATCCCTCTCCACCTCCAGCGCTCCCGCCACCGTCACCGTGATCCACAATTACTCCCTGCTCGCCAGCGAGAGATCACTGGGCCCGGCCAACGCGGATGACGACTCGGACGGTGTTCCCAACGCCATCGAGTTTCTCACCGGCAGCGACCCGCTCGTCGCGGGAGCTTCCGCAGGCAGCAGCACCTTCGCAGGCACTCCCGCAAACCCACTGCTGCACCACACCCTCCGCCTCAACAGCCGCGCCGCATGGTCCGGCCTCCGCGGGGAGATCTCCGCAAACTGCCTCATCTGGACACGCAACGATCCACTCAGCATCGAAACCCTCACCACCCACCCCAACGGCGACCGCACCGTCCGTTACACCTTCCCCGCGGGATCCTCCGCTTCGCGCGCGTTCCTGCGCCTGGCTCTGGATCCCTGAACGAAGATGTCTCTTCGGATTCCGGGCTTCCCTTCGCAGGGCGAAGATGCCATTCCGCCTGCATGGCAGACCTGACCGAGATCGATCGCGAGGATTTCCGCAACCTGCTCGTCGAGATCGGGAGAACCCGCATGCCCTTCGGAAAATTCGGCATCAAGGAGTATCCGCCTTCCGGTGTGCCGATCATGGATTTGCCGGTGGAATACCTTGTCTGGTTCAAGGACCGCGGATTTCCCAAAGGCAGGCTCGGCGAGTTGATGGCTCAGGTGTGCGAGATCAAGGAAGTCGGCATGGACGCGGTGTTCGACCCGATCCGGCAGTCACTCGGCGGCCGGCATCCACTGCGGCAGGAGCGCAGGCGGAGTTTCGATTTCGACTAGCTCCCCGCGGCTTGCTTTGAACCGGGATGCTGTCAGCATGAAGTCATGGCAGACGGACCGATATCCCGCAGACGATTCCTGGCCGGCACGGGAGCCTTTCTCGGAGCATCCGCTGCGGGCCTGCAAGCGCAAGGCCGGGCGCCGGTCACGGTTTCCCTCATCCACACCACCGACCTGCACGGGCACATCCTGCCCACCCGCACCTACACCGGGATCGAGAACGTCGGCGGCCTCGCCCGCTGCGCCACCCGCATCCGGCAATGGCGCCGCGAACATCCGGAATCGCTCTTGCTCGACATCGGCGACGTCTATCAGGGCACCGCGGAGAGCCACTCGAACGATGGAGCCCTGATGGTCGGCCTCTTCAACCGCCTCGGCTACGACGCGTGGACACCCGGCAACCATGACTTCGACTGGGGACCGGACGTCATCCGGAAAAACCTGGCGCTATCCAAACCCGCCGTGCTTGCGTCCAACCTCAGCCTGGCCGGCAAACCGGTGGCCCGTGCCGGCGACGGTTGGGAGTCCGTGAAACCTTGGACCATGAAAACCGTGGCAGGCTTCCGCATCGCCCTGATCGGAATCGTCACCCCGGGACTGCCCTACTGGCTCGCTCCGGAAACCCTCGGCGGCATCGAGGCTGCCCACCCCGCCGAGGCGCTTCAACGCTGCATCGCCGAGGCCACCGCGGAGAAAGCCGACGCCATCGTCCTCATGGCCCACATGGGTTGGCGGGATCAGGATGATTTCGCCAATCCCATCCGCGACATGCTGCGCAAGGCCCCCGGTGCCCACGTCCTGCTTGCAGGCCACACGCACCAGGACAAACCCTCGTGGAAAACCGGAAGCGTCCTCTGCTCCCAAGCCTCTTACTACGGCATCCACTGCGGCAAACTCGACCTCCACTTCGACCCGGACACCCGCAAGCTCGTCTCCTGCGAGGCCACCACCTCGCTGATGGACTCATCGGTCGAGCAAGACCCCGCCGTGCTCGACGTCGCAGCCCCTGACCTGCGCAAAAGCGCCGAACAATTGGCACGCACGATCGGCCAGGTCACCCGCAAGATTCAAGGACAGGGCCGCGACAACGAACTCGCAGAGCTCTTCTGCACGATGTTTTCCGAGGCGCTCGAACGCAACCAGACACCGGTCGACGGAGTGTTTCACGGCACCTTCGGCACCGGCGACCTTGAACCCGGAGACATCACCATCGGCGATTGCTGGAAACTCCTTCCTTACGAAAACCTGCTCACCACCGTATCGCTCGGTGCCCGGGAAATCATCGAGATCCTCAAGGAGGAACGCTCGCTCCGCAGGTCCGACCGCATCCTCAGCCACTTCGAACTCAAGCTCAATCGCGCCGGCGACGTGACCCTCTTCGAACACAAGGGCAAAGCCGTCGCCGAGGACGCCCGCTTCACCATCGCCATGAACTCCTACGACGCCCAATCCGGCGGACAAACGATGATGCGGCTCAGGGAAATCGTTGCCGCTCAGGATGCAAAACGAAGCGTCACTCCCATCGACACCCGCAGCGCCCTCATCGACGGCATCCTCAACCGCAAACAGATCCCTTGAGATTTCACACTTCCTTCACCGGCATTTCACTTCCAGCCGGTGAACTCCCGCCATGACCCGTGTCCTCCTGATTGAAGACGAACCCGCCATCGCGGACACCCTGGTGTACGCTCTGGAAACCGAGTGTTTCACCGTGACCCACGCACTGACCGGCAGCGAGGGCCTTGCCGCAGCCGCCCGCGAAAAACCCGCTTTCGCCATCCTCGACATCGGCCTGCCGGACATGACCGGCCTCGAAGTCTGCCGCAAACTCCGCGAAACCTCCGACATCCCGGTCCTCTTCCTCACCGCACGCGATGGCGAGGTGGACCGAATCCTCGGACTTGAACTCGGCGGCGATGACTACGTCACCAAACCTTTTTCCCCCCGTGAAATCGTCGCCCGCGTGCGTGCCATCCTCCGCCGTGGCAGCCACGCCCCCGCACCCGCTCCGGCGCAGCCACCCGCACGCGGCGGCCTTCACCACGATGCATCCACCATGCGCATCCACTTCGACGGCTCACCGCTCGACCTCACCGCCCACGAATACAAACTCCTGCTCGTCCTCATGGGGCAACCCGGCCGGGTCTTTACCCGCGACCAATTGCTCGACCACGCCTGGCAGGATCCCGGCGCGGTCACCGACCGCACCGTGGACGCCCACATCAAGTCGATCCGCGCCAAGCTCCGCCTCACCAGGGACGGCTCGGAAAACCTGATAGAAACCCGCCGCGGCCTCGGCTACTCGCTCAACCCGGACTGCTGAATGCGCTTCACCCGCGTCACCCTCTTCTTCATCGCCTTCATCATCACGCTGGGTTTCTATCAACTCGCGCGGCATTTCCTCGCCGAGGTGGAGCCCCAGACCTTCCAGGCCACCGAGGAAATGATGGTGGACACCGCCAACCTGCTCGCGGAACTCGTCGAGGAGGATTTCCTGGACGGCACTCCCGACAGCGAGCAACTCGCCAGGGCCTTCGACGACGCCCACAAACGGCGGATGAAGGCGCGCATCTTCGATCACCTCAAGACCTCCGTGGGCATCCACGCCTACATCACCGACGCCAATGGCATCGTCCTCTTCGACTCCGAAGGTGGCCGCCGCAAGGGACAGGACCTCCGTGCGAAGCTCGACGTCAACTCGACCCTCGCCGGAAGATACGGGGCACGCAGCAGCCGAGAAAATCCCAAGGACAGCACCACCTCCGTGCTCTACGTCGCCGCCCCCATCGGGGATCCCGCCAAGCCCGCAGGCGTGCTCACCGTGTTCAAACCGCAACTCGATGTGATGCCGCTGGTGCGCGAACGCCGCCGCATCATCTACACCGCCTGCGGCCTGATCGGCGGCGGCATCGCCTTCCTCATCGGAGTCGTCTTCCTCTGGCTCTTCCACCCGATCGGCAAGATCACCGAATACGCCCGCGCCATCGAACGCGGCGAACGCCCCGCCAAACCCCGCATCGGGATCGGCCGCGAGGTGAACACCCTCGCCCACGCCCTCGATTCCATGCGCGACTCGCTGGAGGACCGCAACTACGTGGAGCGCTACATCCAGACACTCACCCACGAGATGAAAAGCCCGCTGGCCGCCATCCGCGGCGCCGCGGAACTCCTCGATGAGGACATGCCCGTGGAAACCCGCAGGCGCTTCATCGGCAACATCCGCGCCGAAACCGCCCGCACCGAGCGCCTCATCAACCGCTTGCTGGAACTCTCCGCCATCGAAAGCCGCACCCGCCTCGAGCATGCCGAGGACATCGACCTCGGCGACATCGTCGCCCGCGCCATCGACCAGGCCCGCCCCCTCGCGGAAATCGCGGACGTGCCGCTCCTCGCCGAGGACGGCGGCATCCCCGCGAAGGTCCGTGGCGATGCCTTCATCCTCCGCGCCGCGGTCACAAACTTGTTAGAGAACGCGATCGACTTCTCCCCCAAGGGCTCGCCCGTCCGGATCTCGTTGCAGCGCACCGAGGAAACGGTGGACCTGACCATCAGGGACCATGGTCCCGGCATCCCCGATTACGCCCGGGAAAGGATCTTCGACCGCTTCTACTCGCTGCGCCATCACAACACCCGCCGCAAGGGCACCGGCCTCGGGCTCACCTTGGTCAAGGAAGCCGCGGAACTGCACGGCGGAGCGATCGAGCTTTCGCCCGCGGACGGCGGCGGCACCCTCGCCCGGCTTTCCCTGCCGCACGCCTGATCGGGATTTTCCCGGGATTTTCACGCAGATCGAGTCGGCGTTTCACACAACAGAGGCTTCATGGCCGCGTCAACCCCACGCGAAACCATGAACGCACTATCCCGCCTTGCCTATCTTGTGATCCTTTATGGATTGCTCGCCGCCTTCGCATCCGGCCGTGAATCCCCGCGCTTGGAAATCCGAGGCGGAGCGGATCAGCGATCGGACGAGGGCTTTCCGCTCAAATCCTCGCAGGCCTCGGTCTCCATCGAGGGCAACATCGCCCGCGTCAGGCTCTGCCAGACGTATGGCAACACCGGCTCCCGCCCGGTCGAGGCGGTCTATGTGTTCCCGGCCTCCACCGGCGCGGCCGTGCATGGCATGACTCTCGCCAGCGGCGGCCGCGTGACCGCCGCACGGATCCGCGAGAGCGTGAAGGCCAAGGCCGAGTATCAAGAGGCGAAGTCCGATGGGAAAACCGCGGCACTGTTAGAAGAACACCGTCCCAACGTGTTCCAGATGTCCGTCGCCAACCTGCTTCCCGGAGATGACATCGACGTCACAGTCGAGTGGACGGAAACCATCCGCTCCCGGGACGGCACCAGCGAATTCGTTTTCCCAACCGTCGTCGGTCCGCGGTATGACACCGGCAGCGGCGAGTCCACATCCGCCGCATGGGCGGGGAATCCGCATCTGGCCCCCGGTTTGAAGAACCCGGCGCGGTTCGGCATCGAGCTTTCGCTGACCACCGCGCTGCCCCTGAAAGAGGCGATCTGCACCAGCCATCCGGCGCGGGTCGAGTTCACCTCGGCTCATCAGGCCAAGGTGAAACTCGATTCCCGTGAAGGCGAGGAGGCCGCCAACCGCGACTTCATCCTCCGCTGGAAACTCGGAGGTGAGGAAGTGGACGGCGGACTCCTGCTTCACTGCGGCAAGGACATGAACCACTTCCTTCTCCAGATCGAACCACCCGCGCGGGTCACTCCCGAGAAGCTTCCGCCACGGGATTACGTCCTGATCCTCGATGTGTCCGGATCGATGGACGGATTCCCGCTCGACACGGCGAAGAAACTCCTCACCGACCTCGTCGGAGGATTGAAGGAGGGCGACACATTCAACGTCGTCTGCTTCGCCAGCGGCAGCGGGCTTCTATCAGAAACACCGCTTGCCGCCACGCCCGGGAATCTGGAAGCCGCGCGGAGTTTCATCGACAACCAGTCCGCCGGTGGCGGCACCGAGCTGCTGGGCGCGCTTCAACGGTCGCTCGCGCTGCCAGGCCATGAAGACCGCTCCCGCACCCTTGTGCTTGTCACCGACGGCTACATCACCGCGGACGACGAGGCCACCCGCCTTATCCGCAGCCACATCGGCCGCGCCAACCTGTTCAGCTTCGGCATCGGCTCCTCGGTCAACCGCCACCTCATCGAATCCATCGCCCGCGCGGGTCAGGGCGAACCGGTCATCGTCACCACCCGATCCGCCGCAGGGCCCGCCGCAAGGGACTTTTTGGACAAGATCTCCAATCCGGTGCTCGCACAGATCCGCATCGAGGGCGAAGGCATCGAGCTCAGGCAGCTCACACCGCACCCGGTTGCCGATTTGTTCGCGGACTGCCCGCTGGTCGTCAGCGGCACCTGGACGGGCGAGGCACGCGGCCGGATCATCGTGCGCGGAGTGGCCGGCGGAGGAAGGGAGTTTGTGAAAGCGGTCGATCTCTCCGAAGCCGCCGCACGCACCGGCACGGATCATCCCGCATTGCCGGTCCTCTGGGCACGGGAACAAGTGCGTGGCTTGTTAGAAGGATCCGACCGCAGTGCATCCGTGATCGCCGAAGTCACCCGGCTTGGCCTGGAGCACTCGTTGCTCACCCCTTACACATCGTTTGTGGCGATTGATGAAACACCGCGGCCGCCGGCCGGGGATTCCGTCACCGTGAGGCAGCCACTTCCCCTTCCAGCCGGTGTGGGGGCATCCGCTTCCTCGAATCTGGTGGGCGGCCCCTTGATCAAGGGCGGCTCGGTGCCGGAACCCGGTGCCATCGGGCTAGTCTCCCTGTTGGTCGTCCTGCTCGCCCTGCAGCGCCGCCGTTGAAACCCACACGCCATGCACCCGCTGACATTGCCGCGCATGATTCCTTCGGAATGCTTCAAGCGCCCGCGTTTCCCACAGATCGCGGGACAGGTGGGCCTGCTGCCACTCGCCTTGCTGGCCATGCTTCCGGTATGGATCTGGTACATTCGCCGGCTCAACGATGGCAGTGACGAACCCATGGGCCTCGTCGCCCTCGCCTTCGCCGCCGCCATCGGCTGGCGGGACCGGGCCATGGCGAAACCGGGAACACTTTCGTTGATCGCAGGGGCAAGCCTGGTCCTCGTCTCCGTGCTGGGGATCGGGCTCTGGCCACCCATGATCCGTGCGGCCCTCGCGGTTTGTGGAGCAGGTGCATTGACCGGATGTTTCCGCCGTCCGGGCCTTCTCGGTCTGCTGTTGCTGTCGCTGCCGGTCGTCGCCTCGCTGCAGTTTTACGCCGGCTGGCCGATGCGCATCGCCACCGCCCATGGTGTCGTGAACATCCTCCAGTTCTGCGGCATCACCGCTGCGGTGGATGGCGTGCGCATTTCCATCGGCGGACAATTCATCGGCGTCGACCCGGCCTGCGCGGGAGTCCGAATGATGTGGAATGCCCTTGCCGCCGCCATGCTGCTCGGAGCCTATCACCGGATCTCCTGGCGCGGCACTCTAACAGCCGCAGCACTGGCCTTCGCACTGGTGATACCGGCCAACATCTTCCGCGCGCTGTGGCTCGTGCTGGAACAATCGGGACGCATCACTCCGTCCGGATTGAGCCACGGAATGATCGGGCTGCTCGCCTTTCTGATCCTTCTGATCCCACTGGCCTGGTTCATTCCGCGACAGGCGGGTTCCGTGGGCTCTGGTGAAGCGGCCGGCGACCGGAGCCGAATCGCGGCGAAGGCGCTGCTGGTTCTCGCCTGCCTCATGCTTCCCTGGCAACTCACCCGCGAAACAAGCCCCGGTGGAAATGTCACCCTGCCACCGGCCGCGGCGGGGATCTTCACTTTTGATGGCCTCAGCTTCCCCTTGGAACCCGTGCCACCGACCGACGAGGAAAACGCATTTTCCCGCGCGTTTCCCGGATCGATCGCCACCTTCGGCTGGAATGACAAACAGGTCATCCTGCGCCGGGTTTCCAAAGCCACCCGCAAGCTCCATCCATCCGCAGACTGCCTGCGCGCGGCAGGATACCGCACCAGCGAGGCAGAGACCGTCGAACTCGCCGACGGCACTTCGTGGTCACGCTTCACCGCCAGCCGCGATGGCATGCGACTCACCGTGCACGAACGGATCGTCAGCGAAACCGACGGCAGCACCTGGACGGATGTCCCCGCCTGGTTCTGGTCGGCACTCGACCGACCTCTCAACGGACCCTGGCGCGCGGAAACGGTGATTTCGGAGTGATGGATCCGCCCCCGGGACGCACGGAACGAGCTTCGCGGAAATCCGATTTTGTGCTTAGTGCCGGGTCCTTTGTCCGCTACACCTCGGCCATGCAAGACGACATGCGCGATCACGGACCCCAGCCGCTCGACGGACTGATGGACCGGTGGAAACTGAGCAACCACCAGCTCGTGGACGAGTCGGTGGAACAGCTGAACCACAAACAGGTGCAGAAGGCGCGCAAGGGCCGCCAGCTGACCCTGCACATGATGCTCAAGGTCACACGCACTCTGAACGACGCCATCCTCAAGCGCCTGCCCAAAGAACGCCGCGGTGATTTCCAACCCTACCTTCACCGCCATCTCTTCAACTACGCGAAGAATTACAGCGACACGTGGACCGATCCGAACGAGCCCCTGATGCCGCAGGCCTGAAGGGCGGCGCGCCTTGGACCATCGTCGGACAGGGACTCGCCGGCACCTGCCTGGCATGGACGCTTTGGGAACGTGGCGAACCCTTCACCCTGATCGATCGGGAACAAGGGGGCTCGTCCCGTGTTGCCGCCGGATTGATCAATCCGGTGACGGGAAAAAACTTCGAACCCAGCAAAGGAATCGACGTCTTTCTTCCTGAGGCACTTCGTTTCTATCGGAAAATCGAGGATCTTCTCGGCACCCGTTTCTGGCATCCACTGCCGGTCATCCGTCTCGCTTCCACCCCCGCAGAGTGGCTCAAGATCCTTTCCAAACGGGAGCTCCCCACCGTGGTTCCGTGGCTGGGAAACCAAGGCCGGCCCTTGGAACCCATCGAAGGCTGGTCAGGTGCGATCGCACTCACGGGTGGCGGCCGGCTGGATACCCGAACGTTTCTCGATTGCTCACGGGACTTCTTCCTCAGCCGCGGAATCTATCAGAAATCAGACATCCAAACGGAGCCGCCGAATCCCCACATGCTTTGGTGCGAAGGAGCCCGCGGACTCATGGCGGACCGGTATGGTGCGCACCGCTGCGCCAAGGGAGAGATTCTCACACTCGCCGCAAGCGGCTGGGACGAGACCCACATCCGCATCGGCGCCGGTGGTTGGCTCGTCCCGCTCGGCGGCGGACGGTTCAAAGCCGGAGCCACCTACGAGTGGCAACAACTGGATGATCATCCCACCACGGCCGGACTCGCCAGAGTCTCGGAAATCGCCTCACGGCTCGGCGGCCCGGAGTTCGAAATCATCGCCCACGAGGCCGGGATTCGTCCGATTCTCCGTCGCAGCGAACCGTTGATCGGACCGCTTCCGCAGGGTGGCTGGATGTTCAATGGTCTGGGCTCCAAAGGTTCGCTCTATGCCCCCGGCATGGCGTCGCGTCTCGCCGATTGGTTGTTGTCCGGAATCGAGCCCGGGGAGGAAATGGATTTCAGGAAGTTCCACCCTCAAGGAAACGCATGAACCCGCCCTTCCCTCCGAGACCCACCCACCTTGCCTGGACCTTGCTGCGGGAAGTCATCCGACCGGGCGATCTGGTGATCGATGCAACGGCGGGCAACGGCCACGATACGGTGTTCCTCGCGCAATGTGTGGGACCAACTGGAAAGGTGCTCGCCTTCGACGTCCAGGCCGAGGCCATCCATGCTACGTCTGAAAAGGTTTCCTCCCTCGATCTCGCCCACAGGGTCACCCTGCACCAGATCTGTCACACGCGGATGGAGGAATTCGTCGCACCCGAGTCGGCCACGGCGGTCATGTTCAATCTCGGGTATCTTCCCGGACAGGATCACGCTTTGACAACCACGGCGGCGCAGACAATCCGAGCTCTCGAAGCCGCAACCCGCGTGCTCGGCCCGGGCGGGATCCTCTCGATCCTTTGTTACCCCGGGCATCCGGAGGGAGCTACCGAGGCGGATCGCGTGGAAACGTGGGTCACCTCACTCACGGATCACGGATGGCGCGTTGCCAAATACGCCATGATCGGCACGAAAAAGCCCGCCCCATTTCTGGTGGCGGGCCGGAAACCGTGAGACCTGGAAAAGGCGGCTTACTTTTTGTTCGCCTTGAGCGCTCCTTCCGTCTGGCCCTTGAACCAGGTATCATACTCCTCGGTGGCGACCACTTCCATGGATCCCACCATGTTGCCGTGACCTTCACCGCAGAGCTGGCCGCAGACCACATAGGTTTCAAGCGCCTTGGTCGGCGTAAACCACATCGGGATCTCACGTCCGGGAATGGCATCCTGCTGGATGCGCATCGGAACGATGGAGTAGTTGTGAATCACGTCCTTGGTGCCGATGTTGAGAACGGCGGGACGCTGGACCGGCAGCTTCAGAATGGGGCTGGTGAAGTCGTCCAGGGCGTTCGGATCCTGATAGTCGATGCCGCAGTCGTTCGAGCCCGAGATCAGGGCGGCATCCACACGACCGAACTTGCCGTCCGCGCCGGGGTAATGATAGGTCCAGCCGAACTGCCAACCGACGACGCGAACGCGCACCGGATCCAGCTTCTGGACTTCCTTCCAGCTGTCGACACGCTCGGCCCAAAGCGGGAAGGCGAATCCGAGCAGGAGCACCGCCTCGATGATGATGACTCCCACCTCGAGGTGGCTGGAGAGGTGGCTGCGCACACCCTCATAAGAAGCCTTCGGATTGTTGCGGTGCCAGAAACGGAAGATGCAGTAGAAGAAAAACAACGTCCAGCCGATGAACAGCGCGAACATGAACCAGTGAACCACATCGATCATGTGGTCCACCTGGCTGCCGTGGGCGGAGAAGTTTTCCGGGATACCGAGGAACTTGGAAGGACTCATTGGAATAATAAATGAAATGCAGAAAGGCGTCGCGGCCGAAGAATCAGGATGAGGATTTCGAGGGAACGTAATCGTCGGACAAGGTCGGATCGAAGTGCTCGCGTTCGCGGCGCGCGATGCGGATCATGAAGAAAGCGACCCCGGAAAGCATGGCGACAATCACGACAAGCAGCGCGAAGATCGACCAACCGGCGGCATCACCACCGCCCTCGATCATCGAGACGCGGCAGGTGGAACAAGCGACGAGGTTAAAGAGTTGCATGACGGTGAGCGGGATTGGGGATCAAATGCCGGCGGCATTCGCCTTGCGGAGGAAATACCAGCCGTAGAAGGGCATCAGGAGAAGTCCGGCGGAACCGACCCAGCCCATGAGCAGGGTGACCGCGGAGCGCTCTTCGGCGATCAGGAAGGCCCAGAGCGTCAGAAAGGCGAACAACACCGTGCAGACGGTGACGAACACGAGATGGAAACTTCTGAGCGACATGGCCTTGGAGGAGCTTGGTTGGCAAACTACGTCGGAAATCCTATTTTTCCACCGCCGGAGCGGGCTTTCCGTCGTAGAAGAAATTGTCGTGAATGGGATCGTATTTCGCGAGTGCGGTCAGACCGAAGAGCGCAATGACGAAGATGAAACCCGAGCCGAAGATCCAGTAGATCGCCTTCTTCTCGTGATTGAGGTGCATGAAGATGGCGGCGACCAGAGAGGCCTTGGTGGCCGCGATGGCCAGACCGAGGATGGCGTCCATCACATCGAATCCATGGTGCCCCACATCGAGCCATGGCACGGAGGCCACCAGCACGGTGATGATGGTGCCAAGGAAGAGGACGCCACCGACGAACATGTAGGTGCGGATGGACTTCTGAACGGCTTCTGGAGTGTCTGCCATGAGCTTGAAACGTTGGAGATGGAGTGATTGGTTGCGGAGACGCCGGGATTACATCAGATAGAAGATCGGGAAGACGAAGATCCAGACCAGGTCGACAAAGTGCCAGAAGAGACCGCCGACTTCGACCCGGTTGGCAAGCCACTCGGGATTGGTTTCATACATCTTGCGTCCGAACAGGAGGTAATAGGCGAGCACCAGAGCCCCACCGATCACGTGAAGACCGTGCAACCCGGTGATGGTGAAGTAGATGGCATAGTAGGTGTTCCAGGATGGCGTGAACTTGGATGCGAAGCGGATTTCCTCGCGGGGAACCGAAAGCTCCGGGAATGTCTCCTTGCCACGAGCCTCGTAGTTGGGCCCCTTGAACTCCTCGGTGATCCGCTCGACCGCGCCGAGCTTGCCATGGCCTTCCGACTCGGCCTTGCGGGCGAGGTCCTGCCAACCAAGACGGTAACGCTCCTTGGCGGTCGGTTCGCGCTTCGGCTTTCCGGTCTTCTCGTCGATGCCGTATTCGTCGATGAGTTTCTTCTCAAGTTTGGCCACTTCCTGTTTGTTCCACTCCCAGGCCTTGCGGGCGAACTCGTCATTCTTGATCAACCAGGAGTTTTCAATGGCAACGATCGGATCCTGTCCCTTCTCAACCGCCTTCATCGCCAGGTGGCGGAAGTCGATGGCATCGACGTTGTGAAACACCATCGGGCTTGCAAGCATCTTGCCGTCGATGACCGTGTCATCGCGAAGGCGGGACTGGGTGGCCCCCTCCTTCACATCGCGGGGTTTGAAGTCCATGCGTGCGGCGGGCTCGACCTTGAATGAAGCCGTCGAGATCTCAGTAAGCATGCGCTTGGAGTCCTCCAAGGCCTTCACGTCGATGTTCACGTTGGAAGCCAGCTGCCAGCCACGCTTGCCGGGGTTTGCGGCCTTTGCCTCAGCCCATTCCTGACGAAGGGCGGCGGTGCGCAGGGCGCCGTTGTGGGCACGGGCCTTGAGGTGGGCATCCTGGACCCGCTTGAGAAGTTCGACCGAGAGCGGCTCACCGGCTTTCGCGATGGTAACCTCCTCGGAGGAACCCTCTTCCGTGCGGGCTTTGATGTCGGACGCCAGCGTGATCTTCGCCTTGCGATGCTCCGCCTGGGTGATCATTTCCTCCACCCAATCGGCATGGAAGCGGACGGTGCTGAAAGTGAGACCGGTTGCCTCGATGCGAATCTGGTTCTCCTCGATGTGGTGGCCGTGGTGATCGAGCACATGCTTGCCGTCCTCCATCTCGTATCCGAGGTGGCCCTCGACGACCGTGTAGTCATGGAGGCGCACCGCCTGGTGATGAAACTTGACGGAATACTCGATGCCCTTGAGCACCATGAACACTCCCGCGCAGACCACTGTAATGGTCATGTGCATGCGGAACTTGTTCCACTGGCGCATTTTGAGAGCCGCCCAGGCGAAAACCACGGTCACCGAAGAACCGATGAGCACGAAGGTGTTGATGAGACCTGGAAGGACGGGAAGCGTGCGCTCCGGCCACGGATAGTCCGCACCCAGGCGGAGGAACACGTAGGCAGAGAAGAACCCGCCGAACAGCATGACCTCGGAGGCGAGGAACAGCCAGATGGCGATCTTCGAATTGAAGAGTCCGGTGTCCTTGCGGGGAGTGACGACGTAGGGAATTTCCATGGAAAAAGGTGGGGCCTGGGTCAGTGAATGGGGTGGCGCTCGGAATGCGGATCAATGATGGGCCGCAGGGGTTTTCGCGGCATCCGCGGCATCCGCGGACTCCTCGCGCTTCGGCTCGATCCATTGCGGGAGGAAATCCTTGTCGCAATCGGGGCGGCTGTATTCATAGGGACCCCGATAAACCGCGGGATCGAAAGTGAAATTGCCATGACCCGGAGGCGTGGGAGTGGCCCATTCAAGCGTGGTGGCCTCCCAAGGATTGTCGCTCTCGACCTTGCGGCCGGTCTTCCAGGAAATGAATAGGTTGATGATGAAAGGAATCTGGGCAAGTGCCATGGTCCAGGCACCCATCGACATCAGGATGTTCATGTCGATGTGAGCAGCCACAGTTTTCCCGAACACGTTGGCGCTGTCCGCGGCCTTGGCGAGGTAGGCGTCGCCACCGTTGTACCAGCGGCGGTGGAAACCGGCCATGCCTTGCAAGAGCATCGGGAAGAAGATGATGTTCATGCAAACCAGGCTGGGCCAGAAGTGGAGGTGGTTGAGCCACGAGCTCATGTAGCGGCCGGTGATTTTGGGATACCAGTGGACCACACCGGCGAAGAAACCGAAGAGGATGCCCGGAGCCACCACGTAGTGGAAGTGACCGATCACGTAGTAGGTGTCGTGCAAGTGGAGGTCGGCCAGGTTGAACGCGAGCGGCAGACCGGTGAGACCGCCGATTCCGAACATCGGAATGAACGCACAGGCCCAGAGCATGGGCGGGGTGAAGCGGATCGATCCGCCCCAGAGCGAGATGAGCATGGAAGTGATGATCACCACCGAGGGCACCGAGATCAGAACCGTGGTCGTCTGGAAGAAGGTGGACACCGCAGCGCCCATGCCGGTCATGTACATGTGGTGGGCCCAGACGATGAAGGAGAGGAAACCGAGGACCAGGACGGAGTAGACCATCGACTTGTATCCCCACAATGGCTTGCGAGTGTTCGCGGGGATGATTTCCGAGACGCAGGCGAAGGCAGGGAGGAGGAGCACATACACCTCCGGGTGGCCGAGGAACCAGAACAAGTGTTGGAACAGAAGCGGCGATCCGCCGCCGGAGAGATCGGCAAGGCCCTCGCTCTTGGTGAAGAGCCCGGAAGGCATGAAGAAGGAGGAATGGGCGACCCGGTCCATCAGCTGCATGATGCCGGCGGCTTCAAGCGGCGGGAAGGCAAGCAGAAGGAGGAATCCGGTGACGAGCATGGCCCACACGAAGAAGGGCATGCGCATCCAGGTCATGCCACGGGCACGCAGGTTGATGATGGTGGTGATGAAGTTGACCGATCCCAGCAGCGATGAAGTGATCAGCAGGACGAGACCGAGCAGCCACTGTGTCTGGCCGGCGAGCCACTGATTGACGATCTGCCCATCCGCGAAGCCGGCGAGCGGTGAGTAATTCGTCCAACCGGACTTGGCCGCACCGGACTCCATGAAGAACGAGGCGCACATGACCAGACCACCGGCGAGGTAGATCCAGTAGCTCATCATGTTGAGCCGCGGGAAGGCCATGTCCGGAGCTCCGATCTGGAGCGGAGTGACGTAGTTGCCGAAGGCACCGAAGCCGAGCGGCACGATACCAAGGAAGACCATGATGGTCCCGTGCATGGCACCGAACATGTTGTAGGTCTCACCGGTCACTTTGCCATCCTGAAGCCAGCGGGCCTTCCAGGAGTCTGTGAACACCCAGCTCATCCACTCGGGCAGCGGCTGGTGAGGAAAGGCGATGCTCCAGCGCATCACCATCATCAGATAGAAACCGAAGGCCAGGAAGAGCATCGCCGTGATTCCGTACTGGATGCCGATCATCTTGTGATCGGTGGAGAAAACGTATTTCCGGATGAATCCCGGATCGTGGTGATGGTCGTCGTGGTGGGCGTCGTGCCCGGAGTGCGTGGTGGCGTGAGAGCTCATGGTTCCGTCGTGCGGCGTTGGTTAATCCGGATTGCGAGAAGTGAATAGCAAAAAATGCGTGGTCATTTCCACAAACCTGGGATCATGATGAAGGATTGGAGTCGTTCGTCTGGTTGAAGCTGAAATCGGAGGAAGGGATGGATGAAGGGGGTTGGCCCGTAGGGGCCGGGATGGCAAATCAGGGCTTTGCAGCGGTCACCGGGGCGAGGGAGATGGGATCGACCAACTGCTTGGGATCGAGGGGTTCGCCGGGAAGGTTCTTGAGGTGGTCGGCATCGAGTTCGGTGCCGGTAACGGGTTGACCGGCCTTCGCGCGTTTATCGGATGCCTCCATCGCGGCCTTGGCCATTTCCGCGGTGATCACGTCGCCCTTGGCATTGCCGAAGTTGTTGCGCACGTAAGTCATGATGCCGGCAAGGTCCTCGGGGGTGAGGCCGGCACCTTGAGCAGGCATGACGCCGGCACCATAGGTTTTACCGGAGCTGGTAGGGCCTTGGAGACCATTGAGGATGACCATGGCGAAGCGTTCGGTTTCACCCAGGACCCACTTGGATCCGACAAGCGAAGGGAAGTTCGCTCCATCGCCCTTGGCATCGGATCCGTGACAACCGTTGCACTTGGCCGAGTAGATCTTTGCGCCCTTGGCGCTGTAGGCGGCAAGAGCCTCCTTCGGTTTCGGCCCTTCCTCTCCCCCACCCGGAGGAGGGGTGCGGACGTAGCCTTCGCGAAACATGGTTCCGTAGGAAAGGCCGCTGCCAACGCTGCCGAGCACACCGCCGGCAGTCGCGACGACCAGTCCGCAAGCGACGATGAGCCAAAGCGAAATCGGCTCGGAGCCGTTCTCGGCAATCCGTTTCTCACGGGCGCAGGCGGCGGCCTCGCGCACCACGCGTCCATGGGCCTCGGTCACGTTGATCGAGTCCTCGAGGTCAGGCTTCTGATTGGGCAGAGACATGTCGGAAAGTGTATGGAATGTTCAGGGATTCAACTGTCTCCCGCTTTTTTCTTGGGAGCGAAATCAAGGGCGGCTGGAACCGGGTGATCCTTCTTGAGCGAGAGCAGGTAGGAAACCAGGGCGCGTGCGTCGGATCCCGGAACCACTTCGAATCCCGCACCCACATCCACCGGAAGAGCACTCTTCGAGGGGTTGCCTTTGACTTCGCGCTTCTCGAACAGGAAGGGATGCGGCGGGCATGTCGAATTCCAGAGCTTCGGGTTGGCGGTGGGGTTGTAGAGGCGGACGTATAGCCAGGCCGCGGGATCGCTGCCCACGGCGTATTCGGTCTCCACGCGACGGGCGAGGTTGGAAAGATCGGGGCCCATGCGGTTGGTGCCGATCTGGGCGAAATTTTCGCCGATGAAGTCAAAGGCGTTGGTCTCACGGCGGGTGTCGCCGCGGTCCGCGTCGTTCTTCAATCCACCCCAATCCGGGCGGTAGAGATCATTGCCGGCATAGGTGGGGCGGACGACCTGGGTGTGGCAGAGATAGCAGCCGTTCTCGGCATAGACCTTGGCTCCGTCGGCGACGCGGCCCGTGCGCTTCGGATAGAAGATGGGGGTCGCGCTCTTCGCGGCGGGATCCGCGATGGGGGCGAGGTCGCGCATTTTGAAATACGGGACCACGACCATCGCCAGCCAGGCGGCGCCGAAGCTGGCGGTGAGACCGAGAATGAAGGTGCGGAGGCTCATTGGAGAAAGTCTGGAGTGATGGAGGTGCGGACGGATCGCTTAGTGCGCATGGGCATGGCCCGGGCCGGCGTTGTCGATGTCGCCTTCCTCGCCGTGCGGGCTGGACGTGTGATGCTGGGAGACCAGCAAGGTCGGGTGCGAACTGCGGCGGCCGAGGCGCAGCCACATGAGGGTGAGGTGGATGAAGAAGAACACGTTCGAAAAGAGGATGAGTCCCCAGGTGAGCGTGATGGTCACCGCGTAAGGGCGGGCGTAATTGGACCACGCGTTCTGCCAGGTTTCCTGGCCGGCGCCCTGCAGCAGGCCGCCGAAGAGAGCCACGACCGCCACGAAGATCGTGCCGTAGACCGAGAAGAGGAAGTGCATCTTGATCAAGCGGCGGGACAGCCACTCGCGGCGCGTCACACGGGGCACGATGAAGTAGGTGGCACCGAACATGATCAGCGAGAACACACCGTAGATGGCGAGGATATCAAAGCCATAGCCGGAAAGGGTGAATTGGGTCACCGGAAGGGTGGAACCCGGAAGGTTGAGCAGGACGGCACTGATCGCCAGAACGATGAGACCCACGAGACCCGCCGCGGTGAAGCGCAGGGAGGGGCTGGAGGCCAGCGTATCCGGACCCGCCATCATCGTGCGCAGGTTGTTGACGGCAGCCGAGCAGGTCGGGATGAACAACAGCGCGGTGGCTGCGGCACCCACGTAGGGAAGGAAGTAGGGCACGGGAGCACCGGCGAGCTTCTGCATGCCTGCCCAGGGGGCGATCACGGCGAGCGACCAGAAACCGAGCTTGGCCAGCGAGTAGCTGAAGACAGGGCGTCCGGTGACTTTCGGAGAGAGGTAATAGGCGGTGCCGATCGCGACCGGGACAAAGAACAGGAAGAGGAGGGCGGAGCGGAACCAGGCGTTGATGCCGGCACCCATCACCGGATGGCCGGGAAGGCAGTGGAGCAGGGTGTTGGCGGTGATGAAGATCCAAGGGAACCAGATCATCGCGCCGAGAAGATACCACTGGGAAATGTAGACATGGCCCTCGGGACGCACGCGGAACTGGATGAAGGACCAGATGAGAATGGCGAAGTAGCTGATCAACAGCACCGGCCAGGCGAAGGCCGGAAATTCCATCCAAGGCATGCCGGTTCCGTGACCTCCGAGGATCCCCATCACACCCAAAGCCACGCCGAGATTCCAGACGTGTCCGGCGGCGAGGATGGTGCCCGGAGCGCTGCACTCCTTGCGGGAAAGGCGGGCCATCAACCAGATGATCACCGCAAAGGCCGCCTGCATGCCCCAGCCATAGATCAGGGCGTTCATGTGGGCCGGAAACACCCGCCCGTAAGTGAACCACGCACACTCCGCAAGGAAGGAGGGATGGTGGGTCTTCGCGGAGGCGATCACGCCCAGCAGGATCGACACGGCGAGCCATGCGGCACCGCTGGTCAGGAAGAACATCACCGGGTGGCGCAACGAACGATCGATCCCCGCACGGAGTAGGGCGTCCTGATCGGTGGTGGTGGAAGTGACGGAAGACATCTGCGTTAGGAAAAAAGTGGGAATGGGCGATCAGGGCTTGGCGAGGTCCTGCACGGTGAGCGGTGGCTTGCCCACCTCGCTGCGGAGGGCCTTCACCTGATCTGCGGTCACGGCCGAGGCCTTGTTGCCGAAGCTATTGCGGACGTAGGTGAGGACAGCGGCGATCTGCTCGTCGGTCTGATACGACAAGGCAGCCATGCCCGCGGGGAAATTGTATTCTTTTCCTGCAACCGTGATGGGCCCCTGAAGACCACGCAACTGGATGCGGATCAGGTTGGAAATCGGGCCGGTGACCCACTCGGACTTGGCGAGCGGCGGAGCGATCGGGCCCCCCTCGCCATTCATGCCGTGGCAGGCTCCGCAGGTGACGAATTGGGTCTTGCCGAGTTCCATGACGGCGGGATCGATCGGACCATCGGCCGGAGCGGCTTTGTCGACGGCGGAGGTATCCACGGCCGGAGCGGCGGCGAGTTTCGCGGCGGTGGGGCTGCCGGCGACCACTTGGTCCGGTTTTTCGACGGCGGCGGGTTTCGACGAGGCAAGCTTCGCGGCGACGGCGGGGATGGCGGCATGGATCGCTTCCTTCGGAAGGCTCTCGGTCTGCGCCTTCTCCACCTTGGCCTTGGTTTCGTAGCGGGCCTTGGCGGCGACGTCCTCGAGGGTCTCGGGATCCTTGCGGTTGAAGAACCAGATCACGGCGAGGAGCAGCGCGAAGATCAGGAAGGTGCCGAGGCCCCACCAGAAGGCGCCGAAGCGGATGATCGGATTGTCACGGGTGTGGTCCATGTGAAGGAAGGAGAAGGATCAGTTGGAAAGGTTGGCGGACTCGAGGATGCGCGGGTCGCGATTCGGATAGAGCGAGTGCTGGCCGATGGCACGGAGGAGGAAGAAGATGAAGGCGGAGCCGATGGTGACGAAGGCGAGGATGTCGCCCCAGAACGCGCCGGGAATGGCGGGCTGGATCTCACCGAAGACGCCGGGCTTGATGTTGCCGAGAGAGATGCCGCGCTCGGGGATGGAAATCAGGTAGTGGTCGAGCACGTGCATCACCAGGGTGTAGGCAGCCATGATCGAGAGTGCCTTCGGGTTCTTCTTGAGCCAAGCCTGGAGCAGGATGACAAAGGGGAAGACGAAGTGGCCGAAGACGAGGAAAATCATCGCGGTGTTCCAGTTTCCGGTGTTGCGGATGAGGAAGTAGGAGGTCTCCTCGGTGATGCCCGCATACCAGATCAGGAAGAACTGGGAGAACGAAATGTAGGCCCAGAAAACGGTGAAGGCGAAAAGCAGCTTGCCCATGATGTGGAAGTGCTCGCCGGTGGTGACGTGCTTGAGGTGGCCCTGGCTCTTCAACCAGGCGCAGACCAGGATGATCACGGCCATCGAGTTGAGTGCGGAGCCGGAGAACAGGTAAACCCCCCACATGGTGGAGAACCACTTGTAGTCCAGACCCATCATGAAGTCGAAGCCGGTGAAGGTGATCGTGAGGGCGAAGATGATCAGGGTGTAAGTCGAGTGGAAGCGGGCCTTGAAGAGGCGGGCCGTTCCGGGGTTCGGGTCCGTGTCCTGGGCGGTCGAGAGTTTTCTGAGACCAATGATCACGAGGCTGAGGCCGACGCCCCAGAAAATGACCCGCGCATACCAGAACGGGAGATTCATGAACCAATACTTGTTGTAAAGCAGGTGGTCCGCGTGATGCAGGTGCTCCTTGACGCTGCCGTGAGCCTCGCGATGGATGTTCATCCACTCGTAGAGATACTGCTGGACCTGCGGGAAGAGCAGAGGGATGCCGAAAAGGAACATCCAGGGGTAGGTGGAGCCGAGGTTTTCAAAGGTCCGGCGCACCGAGGTCCCCCACCCCGAGTTGGAGACGTTGTGGAGCAGGGTCCAGAAGCATCCGCCGATGGAGAGGGTGAGGAAGAAATAGAAGGCGAAAAGCCACGAATAGGCATAGGTGCCCCGGGTCTTCTCGGATCCGACGAAAAGCAGATAGATACTGACCAGCGTGCCGATGGCGGCGATGACCATGGCAGCGGTCTTCACCTTGGAAACCTTGGAAGGATCCAGGTGATCGCCATTGATGGCGATGTCTGCGGAAGTGACGTGATGGTGGCCCATTGGAATTATTTGGAAGAGGCTTTCGCGGCTTGAAGCGTGTGGATGTAGGCGATGATGGCCCAGCGGTCACGAACGGGGATGTTGTAACCGTAGCCGCTCATCTGGCCCTTGCCGGCGGTGATGACTTCGAACAGGCGGCCGTCCGGATAGGTTTCCGCGGAAATCGCGTTGAGTTTCGCGTTCGGGTTGCCTGCCACCGGCACGCCATACTGGGCGGTGATGCCATTGCCATCGCCGGATGCGCCGTGGCAGACCGCACAATAGATTCCGTAGCGCTCCTCGCCGCGGCGGATGAGCTCGGCGGCGCTTTCGTTGGTGAGCTTGAGCTCCTCCGGCATGCCGACGCCGTAATAGTCGCCGACGTGGCCGGTGTAGTAGTAGCCGGTTTGTCCGCCGAATTCATACTCGGGGATGCCGCCGATGGACTTCTCACCTTGCGGGTTGAAACCGCGGGGCTGCGTTTGGGCGACCGGAAGACGGCCGCCATGTCCGTCGGCGAAAAATGCATCCGGCTTCTGGGCCTTGAGTTTGTCCTGCTCGTCCATGTCCGGGAAGATGCGGACGGGAGGCTTGGAGAACTTCTGGCCGCGGACGCCGAAGATGCCGACGACGATCAGGGCGATGAGCGCGTAGATGAGGAAAAAGTAGCGCATTAGGAGTGGTGAAATTTGGGATTGGAAAGGGTGGGGCCGCCTCAGTCTTCTTCCTCGACGAGTTCGATGTTCTCGCCGCCGATGGAGGAGAGGAGTTCCTTGGTCTGATTGGGGCTGAACTTCGGATCGCGGGCCTCGATGGCGATGAAGAAGGCATCATCGGTGGCGCGGTGGAACTGCTTGCTGGCAAAAAGCGGATGATTGAGACGCGGCAGCTGGATCAAGCCGAGCAGACCGAAGAGCACCGTGAAACCGGAGAACAGAATCGTGAGCTCGAACATCACCGGGAAAAAGGCCGGAACGCTGAAGATGTTGGCGGGCTTGGCCTGGACAACGGTGGGGTAGATCACCACCTGAGTGGTGTAGGCGAGGGTGAAGGCGGTCGCGGTGCCCGTGATGCCTCCGAAGAACACGAACCAGGGGAGGATCGAGCGCTTCATGCCCATCGCTCCATCCAATCCGTGGATCGGATAAGGGGAGTAGCAGTCCCATTTCCTGAAGCCGGCGTCGCGGACCTTCTCCGCTGCCTTGTAGAGGGCGGAGGCGCTCTTGAACTCGGCAAGGTAGCCGTAAACGCGTTTGCGGGTGGTGCTCACTGTCGGGATTTGAAAGTTGAGATTTGAAAGTTCGGATCGGGCATCAGACCAGTTCCTTCTGATAGGCGGCCTCGTTTTTCACCCCGTGGTCGGGATGGTGTTCCTTGTCGTCGAAGTGCGGATCGGACTCGGGCAGCGTCCACTTCACCTCGGCGATGTTGATGCAGGGCAGGAACTTGAGGAAGAGAAGGAAGAGAGCGAGGAACATGCCGATTGTGCCGACGAAGGTCATCAGCTCGACGCCGCTGGGCGAGTAGGTCTTCCAGTCGCCAGGCAGCCACATGCGGGCAAGGGTGGTGACGATGATGACGAAGCGCTCGAACCACATGCCGACGTTCACGCACATCGCCACAACCATGATGACCCAGAGGTTTTCGCGGCAGCGTTTGAACCAAAAGACCTGCGGGGAGAGCACGTTGAGGGACATCATCGCCGCGTAGGCCCACCAGTAGGGACCGGCGATGCGATATTTGAAGGCGTCCATTTCGTAGATCGCACCGGAATAGAAGGCCACGAAGAGCTCCATCAGGTAGGCGTATCCAACGATCGTGCCGGTGAGCAGGATGATCTTCGCCATGTTGTCGATGTGCTTCATGGTGATCAGGTCCTGAAGCCCGTAGATAAAGCGGGCGGGAACCATGATCGTGAGCACCATCGCGAAGCCGCCGAAGATGGCGCCGGCGACGAAGTAGGGCGGGAAGATCGTCGTGTGCCAACCGGGGACCACCGAGGTGGCGAAGTCGAAGGACACGACCGAGTGCACCGAGAGCACGAGCGGGGTGGAGAGGGCGGCGAGCAGCAGGTAAGCCATTTCGTAGTGGCTCCACTGGCGGTTGCCACCGCGCCAGCCGAGGGCGAAGATGCCGTAGAGGGTCTTGCGGAGGCCGGGTTTCGCGCGGTCACGGATGGTCGCGAGGTCCGGCACCATGCCGAGGAACCAGAAGATGAGCGAAACGGTGAAGTAGGTGGAGACCGCGAAGACGTCCCAGAGCAGGGGCGACTTGAAGTTCTGCCAGATGCCGTTGGCATTGGGCACCGGTGCGAGGAACCAGGCGAACCAGACGCGGCCGACGTGGAAGGCAGGGAAGATGCCGGCGCACATCACAGCGAAGATTGTCATGGCCTCAGCGGCGCGGTTGATCGAGGTCCGCCAGTTTTGCCGGGTCAGGAACAACACCGCGGAGATGAGGGTTCCCGCGTGGCCGATACCGATCCAGAAGACGAAGTTGGTGATGTCAAAACCCCAGAACACCCGGTTTGACATGCCCCAGACACCGACGCCGGTGGAGACCAGATAGGTGAGGCCGCCACCCACGCCGATCATGGCGATGAGGGCGGAGGGGATGAACAACAACCACCAGAGCAAGGGCTGGCGGTTCTCGAGGACGCCGCAGATCCGCTCGGTGATCCAATGATAGGACCGGCCGTTGAGGATAAGCTTCTCGCGCTCAAGCACCGGAAGCTTGACTCCCGTCTGAGTCTCCGGAGCGGTTTGGGTGGTGGATGCCATGGTGGGGTAAATGCTGGGATACTTGAGGGCGGGATGCCGGGATCAGACCATGTGGATGGTGGACTTGCCGATGAAGGGCGCGTCCGGCATGTGCTGGTTCGGATTCTTCACGCGGGCCAGATAGCTGGTGCGCGGGCGGGTGCCGATGTAGTTGAGCAGGTCGTAGTTGCGCTCGATGGACTTGGTGCGGCCGACGGCGGACTTCTCCTTGTCGAGGAGGTTGCCGAAGGTGATGGCATCGGCCGGGCAGGCCTCCTGGCAGGCGACCTTGATCGAGTCCACCGGCACGCGCAGGGTGCTGGTGGTGACTTCCATCTCGGTGGATGGCTTGCCGGCGACGAGGGCTTCCTGTTTCTGGCCGCGCTTCTGGCGGATGACGGCGTCCTTGAGGCGCTGGACGCAGTAGGTGCACTTCTCCATCACGCCGCGCATGCGGACGGTGACGTTGGGATTCTTCTGGAGGTGCTCCGCATCGCCCACAGCCTTGGTGCCGAAGGGGCCGTGGTAGAGGTTGTGTTTGATGAGCGGGTTGCGCTTGTTGTAGTCGAAGTAATTGAAGCGGCGGGCCTTGTAGGGGCAGTTGTTCGCGCAGTAGCGGGTGCCGATGCAGCGGTTGTAGGCCATCGCGTTGAGGCCGTCCTCGGTGTGGATCGTGGCATTGACCGGGCAAACCGTTTCGCAGGGAGCGGATTCGCACTGCACACAGGCGACCGGCTGGGGAACGAAAGCCGGGTTGTCCGCATCGAAGGTATTGTCCTTCTGGGTAGCGTAGTAGCGGTCCATGCGGATCCAGTGCATTTCGCGGCCGCGGGCCATCTGCTCCTTGCCGACGACCGGGATGTTGTTCTCCGCCTGACAGGCGATCGAGCAAGCGGCGCAGCCCATGCACGAAGAGAGGTCGATCGACATGCCCCACTGGTGGAGCGGGTCGTTGATGAGCGGCTGGGCCTTGCCATCCGGACCGGGGTGCCAGGTGCTGGAGGTTTCCGGCTTGTAGAGATAGACGTTGGGCGGAGCGTGGGAATCGTTGCCCTGCTTGCTGACGTTGGCGAGTTGTTGCTTGAAGGAGCCCTTGTGCTCGTCCTCCATGGTCGAGACCTCGCGGGCGAGGGCGCGGCCATACATCGAGCTGTGCTCCTGGGTCAGGGCCAGGCTGTAGGTCTTCCCTTCAAGGAATTTCACCTTGGCTCCGGTGGCGATGTAGGAAGTGGCCGACGTGCGCAGCGGGTAGGCATTGAAACCGCGGTTGACGCCAACAAGGCCGACGTGGCCCTGTTGATCGGTCTTGCGGCCGAGTTCGTCATCCTTGTCGAACCCTTGGCCGTAGCCGAGCGGGATCACAATCGTGTTCTCCGCCTGTCCGAAGGAAATCAGCACGGGGAGCTCCAGGGATTTTCCGTTCACGGTCACCTCGATCATCCGCTGCTTGCGGTTTTCCCCTTCCCCATCGGGACCGACCTTGGCGAACTTGCCTTGGGCGGGGACCACGTAGGGCACGGCGTCGGAGTATTGCTCGACTTCGACGATCTGGTCGTAGATGCCGAGTTCCTTGGCGGTCTTGGGCGCGATCAGCGCGGCGTTGTCCCAAGTGAGTTTCGAGATCGGGTCGGGAATCTCCTGCAACCAGGCATTGTCGATCCAGCGGCCGTCGAAGACCGAGGAATCCGCGGAGAAAACGACCTGGAGAGAGTCTTTGGAGGGTTCACCGGCCTTTCCGGCCTCGATGTTGGCGGCGGCGATGTCCGCTTCCGCAGTCGGAGCCTGGCTGGCCGCGGCGAGAGAGTAACTGGATCCTGCGAGGAAGCCATCGCGAAGCAGGGTCTTCCAAGCGGCCTCCCCTCCCCCGCCGAGGCTGGCGAAGGTTTTGCGAACGGCATCGTAGGCGGGAGAAGGTGCGCCCTTTTCGCCCTCACCGTTGATCAGCTTGCCGCTATCGGAAAGCAGGGCGAGCAGCAGTTCGATCTCGGAAACGCAATCCTGATAGAGCGGCAGGATCATCGGTTGGACGATCGTGTAGGCACCGCGGGCTCCGCGGGTGTCGGACCAGGCCTCAAGGTAGTGGGCGGCGGGCACGTGCCAGGTGGCGGCATGGGCGGTGGCGTCGGTCCGTTCGCCAAGGTGGATGCTCGTCTTGAGCTTGGCCAGCGAGGCCTCGAAACCGAGGTCTGCGGGGGCATCGTAGACGGGGTTTGCCGGTGTGAGCATGACCAGGGTGTCGATCGCTCCCCCGTCGAGATCCGCTTTGAGGTCCGCGAGCGAACCGAGGCCCTTGGCGTCGGTCTGCACGACCGCGAGCGGCTTGCCTTCGCCGATGGCTCCAAGCGCGGTGTTGATGGCCAGGGCGAGGTGGTGCACGGCTGCAGGAAGACGGGAACCTGCAAGAACGACGGCCTTGCCCCCGGCTGCCTTGAGATCGGCAACCATCGGCTTGATCCAGGAAAGGGTCTTGGCGTCCTTGATTTCATTGACGCCCTTGGCGATCGGAAGGCCGAGTTCGCGGGCGATCTGGCCGGCGACCTTGAGCACCTCGGTGGGAGCCACGCGCAGACGGTGATCGGCCATGCCCCCGGTGAGGGAGTAGGCGGACTCGACCACATAAAGGCGGTTCATTTTGGACTCGTCCGGCGTTTGCTCGTAGGTTTTGCCCTCGGGCTTCCGGCGGTCGAAGAACGGAGTGACGGCTCCTTGCGGATCGACGCCCGCGAAGTCGCAATCGAGCGAGAGGATGCGGTCCGCCTTGGAGAAATCCGCCACGGGCTTCGCGCCATCGCCATAGGCTTTGGACGCCTCCCCGGCGAGAGCCTCATACTGGTAAAACTTCGCAGCCGTGAATTTGGCAGCCAGCTCCTTCGTCAGGCGGGCACGGGTCGGGCTGTCGTCCGCACCGAAAAGAAATCCGATCTTCGCTGCCTTGTTGGCGGCGAGTCCGGCCAGAACCGCTTCGAAATCGGCACGCTTCGCGGGTTTTCCGGAGCTGAGGAAACGGCGCGAACGATTCGGCGCATACAGGTCGAGCACCGAAGCCTGGGCGAAGGCATCCGTGCCGCAAACGTCGGGGTGAAGCGAGTTCGGACCCAGCTTGGTGGGGCGGCCTTCGAAGGTGGTCACCACGAGCGGGGTGGCACCGCAGGCGCGGGGCATGGCAGAGGCGTAGTAGGTGGCCTTGCCGGGAATGACCCACTCGGGAGCCTTGGTGTAAGGCACGATGTAGGTCTCCGGGCGGCGGCAGGCGGCCATGCCGAATCCTGCAAGTGCGGTGGAGGCCCCCATGAGCTTGAGGAACGAGCGGCGCGACGTTTCCGCCTCGGACTCATCCGCCATTTCGGCGGCGCCTTGCGGGAACTCGCGGTCCAGCCACTCGCGGAAGGCGGGAGTATCCTCAAGCTGGCCCACGCTGCGCCATGAAACCGTGGTTTCGCCAGCGGGGACTTCGGGATGTTGCCAGATGCGCTTGCTCATGTTCGAGATCGGAAAGGAGTGGGGATTGGAAAACGGAGGACAGGATCAATGGTGGCAGGTGGCGCAGCTTTCCTTGGGCTTCACCTTGAACTGCTCCTTGAGCTTGAGACCGAGCTCCTCGGTGGTCTTCACGCCGAGGGCGGCTCCGTGCTTGGAAACGTAGTCCTCCGCGTTGTAGTTGAAATTGTAGACTTCCTCGAGCGGACGCAGGTTCTTCTCCGGCGCGCGGTGGCAGTCAAGGCACCACGACATCGAGTGCGGCTGGGCCTGGTAGACCACTTCCATCTTGTTCACATCGCCGTGGCAGGTCTGGCAGGAAATCCCGCGATTCACGTGCGCGGAGTGGTTGAAATACACGTAATCGGGCGATTTGTGAATCTTCACCCACTCGATCGGCTTGCCGTCGTATCCCGGGTGGGTCGGGTTCATGGACTTGTGAAGCGGTGCCAGCTTCGGGCTTTCCCGCTGGACGTGCTGGTGGCAGTTCCAACAGGTGCTGCCGGTCGGCACGTTCGAGTGCCCGGAAACATCCACAAAAGAGTGGCAATAGCGGCAGTCCAGCCCCAGTTGGTCCACGTGGATCTTGTGGGAGAACGGAATCGGCTGGGACGGCTGGTAGCCGACGTTCAATGCCTTGGGCGTGGCATAGTAGCTGAATGCGAGGGCGACTCCTGCTGCTGCGGACCCGGCGCAGACGGCGATTTTCAGTGGCAGCAGATTGGACCAGCGGGGAAAAATGTTTGCCATGGCGAGGGCGATACAGTGCGGAGGAGGCGTCGTTTGGAGGTTTGGGACCCCTGATTGCACCAAGAAACGGAGGCCGTCTGGGTGCGCGGGGAGGATGCAAACGACAGCAGGCCTTGCAACGGAAAAAAGAAAATCTGCGGGAATTTGTAAGACCTATCCAAGTCTGTCCGCCGCTTTCACGAATTCGTCCAGTTCAGGCCGTTTTCCTGACGCCATTTCCGGTAGGCGGCGAACTGCTCGGCCTTTGGCAGCTTACGGCGCGAGGGATCCTCTCTCAGAAACGTCTCGAAGGCCCCTCCGGCGGAGGTTTCCGCGGCCGACGGAGATCCGACCGGCGGTTCTTCCCGTGATTGCGACTCCGACTGCCCGCGCGCCATCCTCGCCAGATTTCTCGAAATCCCCACCAAAACGACGAAAATCAGCAGCAGAACCCCCAAAAGCGAGGAAAGCAGAATGACGATCGTGGACGAGGCGAACTCAGGCATCTCCCCCGCAGTCTGAACCAGCCGCCCGGCTTGGAAAGCCCGAATTCCCCACGGCGCCTCAACCCGCCCCACGACCAAGCGCCGCCACGTGGGCGAGCGCCGCCGCGGCCAGCCCGGCCGGGTTGTAGCCCCCCTCGAGCATCGAGACGAGCCGCCCGCCGCACCACTTTTCCGCATGGCCGACACAGCGCCGCGTCATTTCCGCGAAATCCGCGTCCGTCCAACGCAAGCCGCCGATCGGGTCATGTTCGCGGGCATCGAATCCCGCGGAAATCAGCAAAAATTCCGGCTGAAACGCGTCGATCGCCGGCGTGATCCATTCGTCCCAGGCCGCCAACGCCACCTCGCCCCCGGAATTCGCGGGCAGCGGGAGATTCAGCGTGAACCCCTCCCCCGCCCCCCGGCCGCGCTCGGTGGCCGGGCCTGTGAAGGGGTAAATGTCCTTCTCATGCAGCGAAATGTAGAGCACCTCGGGATCTTCGATGAAAATCTCCTCGGTCCCGTTCCCATGGTGCACATCCCAGTCCAGGATCGCCACTCGCGAAAGCCCGTGCCGCCTCAGGAGATGCACCGCCGCCACCGCCACGTGGTTGAAGATGCAGAACCCCATGCCCCGCGTCGCCGTGGCGTGGTGCCCGGGGGGCCTCACCGCGCAAAACACCGAGTCCAAGTCGCCCCGCATCACCGCATCCACCGCGGCCAACATGGCCCCGCATGCCTCCATGGCCACGTCGTAGCTTTCTTCGCAGATCGCCGTGTCCCCGGTCCGCAGGCGCTCCGCGAAACTCTCGACGTCCTGATAGACCACATCGTGATACCAGGCCTCGTGCACCATCAGCACCTCGGCCACCCCCGCACGCCGGCCGGGAATCCGGATCACCTCCTCCGGCAGCTCCTCCAGCGCCGCACGCAGCACCCGGTAGCGATTGGCCGATTCCGGGTGATGGGGGCCCGTGTCATGCTTTTCATAAATGGCGTCATAGTGGACGCCCACTTTCCGGGTTGCTGCCGTCATCGATCGATCCGTTGGATGTTTTTCCGGGTGAGAAAGGCCCCACGCGAGCGCAGGATGCGGTCCACCGGGATTTCAAACCCGCGATCGCCATCGCCACCAGCCTTCGATTCGAGGCCACCCGCGGCAAGAAACAATCCCGCCATCGCCCGGTTCTCCGGCAGCACGCTGGCCCAGAACCGTCGCACCTTGCGCCGCTTGGCCACAGCCGCCAGCTCGCCCAGCAGGAAGCCCGCCATGCCGAGGTGACGTTTCTCCTCATGCACGACAAACGCCACCTCCGCCCTGGCCCCGCCCTCTTCGAGGTAATACCGGCCGATCGCCCGCAGTTCCTGCCTGCCCTTGGCCTCCTCGAACAATCCGAGCGCCACATCCCTCCCCTGGTCCACCGCCGCCAGCTTGTAGGCGGACTCGCCACTCATCCGCTCCCGGTGGTATCCATAGCGCAGCCGCACCGTCTCCTCATCGTGGGAGTAGAAAAACTCCTGCAATCCCCGCATGTCACTCGGATGCAGCGGCCGCAGCAGATACCGCTCTTTCTGAAATCCCACCCACACGCTCTCCACCCCGTCGTCCGACACCCCGGTCTCGGTGGGCGGCATCGTGAAAAACCTCGGCAACCACCCACGCGTGCGCGCCCCGGCCAGCAGCGACTCCCGGTGATCCGGGTGGGCGATCTCCACCAGCCGCGCCACCCGCTCCCGGATGCTGCGCCCGTGCAGACTCGCCACGCCGAATTCCGTCACCACGTAATGCACATCCCCCCGCCCCGTACACACTCCGCTGCCACTCTCCAATCCCGCCACGATCCTCGATCGGCCATCCTCGTCCGAGGTCGAGGTCAGCGCGATGATCGGCCGACCGCCCCGGCTCTTGCCAGCCCCGCGGATGAAGTCCTGCAAGGCCCCGATCCCGCCGTAAAACCGGTGCCCGCTTGAGTCCCTCACGACCTGTCCGGTCAGGTCGATTTCCCGGGCCCCGTTCACCGCCACCATCCGGTCGTTGCGCGCGATCCGCCAGGGATCGTTCACCCAATCGCTCGGGTGCAACTCGATCTCCGTATTCCCATCCACAAACTGATAGAGCCGCCGGCTTCCCAACACATGGCTCGCCACGATCCGTCCCGGCCGGTAGCTTTTCATCGAAGAATCCACCACCCCGCGCTTCACCAGATCCATCAGCGCATCGTTGAACAATCCGCTGTGAATGCCCAAGTGACGGTGCTTGCGCAGCGCGCGCGCCACCGCCTCCGGCGTGTTGCCCAGCCCGAGCTGGAGCGTCGATCCATCATCGATCAACTGCGCCGCATAACGCCCGATCCGCTCGTGGCGGGCGTCCATCACCGCCTTCTCCATCTCCGGCAGCGCGGCGGCATGCTCGATGAAGTAATCCACCTCCTTTACCCGGATCCGCGAGTCACCGCAGGTCCGCGGCATCTTCGGGTTGATCTGCGCCACCACCACCCGCGCCGCCTTCGCGGCCGATTTCACCACGTCCACACTCACGCCAAAGGAACACCACCCCTCCGCATCTGGCGGACTCACCTGCACCAACGCCACATCGAGTGGCAGCGGGCCGTTTTCAAACAAGGAAGCCACCTCGGACATCGCACAGGGCGTGTAGTCCGCCTGCCCCCGCTCCACCGCCTCCCGGATGCTTGGCGTGAGGAAAAACGAATTGGTCCGCAGCACCTCGGAGAACTTCGGATCGATCCAAGGCGTGCCCCCCAGCCCGTGGATGTGCACCAACTCGACGTCCATGAAACCCGGAGCCGCCTCCAGCATCGAATCCACCAGCGCAAAGGGCACCGAAGCTCCGCCCCCGATGAACACCCGGCTGCCCGGCCGCACCAGCCGCGGCCAATCCTCCGCTTTCAGGGGTTTCATGCCACGAAGCTATCAGAATGCACCGCCCGGCCAATGGAAAACACCGGCTTTCACCGCTTACTCCGGCAGATCCGGATACTCGGGTGCCGCACCGGCATCCGTCACCTCCAACGTCTTCTCAAAAGGATCCCAGCTGGCGATGCCACGCTGCTTCAACCACGCGATCTGCGGCCTCAGCCGCTGCTCGAAGTCCGCGAAATCCTTCCTCGCCGCCGGCGTCCACGCCGCCTCCGCCAGGGCCACCAAGCGCGGCCAGGTCATGAAGTCCCGCCTCGCCTGCGTCACCGTCGTTTCCGTCCACAAACAGGCCTGGAGCCCCAGCACGCCCTTTTCCTGCTCCGCCGTAAGACCCAGCGAGGCCGGGAACTGATAGACATCGGCCAGCGGATTGATCCCACCCCAGACCCGTCCCACCTTGTGGCCGGGATCCTGCAGGAAATCGAAGTAACAAGGCCGCCGCGGCGTGAGGATCACCGGATAGCCCGCCGCCAGCGCCTCCTTCAAGACCTGCGGTTTGTCATGGTGCCACCACCAGATCAGCGTCTTGTCCGTCGCAAGACCGCGCGCCGCGATCTCGTCCCAGCCCCCGGTCTTGAAGCCCAGCCGATCGATCGTTCCCGCCATCCGCCGGTTGAACCAGGCCTCCACCCCGGCAAGATCCTTGAGCTTTTCACGCTCCATCAACGCCTTCACCTCCGGCAGTTGCGGCCATTTCTTCCAGCCGAAATGCACCTCGTCCCCCCCGAAGTGGATCACCCCGGCCTCCGGAAACAAGTCCGCCACCTCCGCCAGAATGTCGTCCAGAAACTTCAAAGTCTCCTCCCTCGCCGGATTGAAGGTGAAACGCGGCCACTTCCGTGGATCCCCCTTCTGCTCGTAACCGCCGCCATCGTGCTCCGGATACGCCGCCACCGCCGCATCCGCGTGACCCGGCATGTCGATCTCCGGAACCACCACCACCGCCCGCTCCTTCGCATAAGCCACGATCTCCCGGATCTGCTTCTGCGTGTAATACGCCGCCGGTGCCTCCGCCCGCCGATCCGTCTCCGTGCCGCGCCCACCCACCTTCGCCAGCTTCGGATACTTCAAAATCTCGATTCTCCACCCCGCCGAATCGGTGAGATGCCAATGCAGGCGGTTCAGCTTGTAGCGCGCCATCGCATCGATCAACCGCTTCACCCCGTCCACCCCCGTGAAATGACGGGACTCATCCAGCATGAATCCGCGCCAGCCAAACCGCGGTGTGTCCACGATCTCCCGACACGCGATCTTCAAGGGTCCGCCATCCGTTTTCGGCGCGGCTTCGATCAACTGCACCAGGGTCATCAACCCGTGAACCCGTCCCTCCGGCGTGGCCGCATGCACGTTCGCCACCTCCGGCGTGATCCTCAAGACATACCCACCTTCCCCCGGCACCGCATGCCCCGGCGGCAGCGAATCCAAACTCAAAAACTGAATCACAGCCCCCGCATCCGCCGGCGCCATCTTCACCCCGGCCCCTGCCCGATTCAGCGTCTCCAAGAAAAACGGCCCGCCATCCACCGGCACCGCCGCAAAACTCCCGGGCCGCAGCTCAAGCACTCCCTCCAAAGCCCGCTCCTCCGACGGCAAGGGCACCACCTGCGCCCAAGCGCCACAAATTCCCAACCAAGTCCAGAATGCCAACCAACGATTCATCCCACCCACCCTGCGAAACCCCATCCCACGCAGCAAGACGCTTCCGTTTCCACCGCCAAAAAATCCTTCGCAAAAAAGGGATTGCCAAGCCCCCATCCGCTTTCTAGCGTCCCGCCCTCCAAGGGCAGGTGTCAGAGTGGTCGAATGAGCACGCTTGGAAAGCGTGTGTGGCAGAAATGTCACCGAGGGTTCGAATCCCTCCCTGTCCGCCATCTTCTTGACTCTGAGTAGGTTGCGCGTTTTTCTTTGATTTCATGGGCGTTATTGCGTTCGTGTTTTTCCCCGTCCTAGCACTGTTTCGCGCCATTTGCGGGCCGTTTGTGTGGAATCCGTGTGGAATTTCGAGAAATTCTGTCGCGGATATTTGTCTGGTTTTGAATCCCGACAGAATCGGGCCATTGCCCAGAATCCGGGAGCTGGCGTGGCTGTTGAGGTTCTCGTCCATCCGTCATACCTCTGCCAGATCGGTGCCGCCGATCAAGGGCGTTTCGGCCGGAGATCTCAGCCATTTGCTGTTTAGTTGGTTTCGATACTTGCTCTCGAATTCATTTCACCCTCTTCAACCGGTAGCCACCGTAGTCGCTTTTCGTCAAAGAGAGCCTGCTGGATTGGGCGATCATCAAGATCGGGTTTTCCGCGAGTTTGGCAGGGAATAGGCATGGTGACCCGAGCGTCGATTCAGCGAGAGCGTCTTCCTCGCTGGATGCGATGAGAACTGCTTCGGCAAGGTGTGAAATCATTCCCGGTGAAATCACATTGATCGGCTGCGGTTGCGAATAAATCCCCGTGCGGGCCCCCTTGGCGATCAGCCCCCAGTCCATGAGCGTCCTGACGACGCGTGTGACCGCGAAACTGACCGTGTCTCTTTGCCCCAGCTCTTCTCGACAACGTCTTTTGAGTTGATCCATGGAACACTGATCCTGAAGGCGAAGTAAACGCCCCGCGTGCCCCGCCACGACGGCGAAGAAAGGATAGGTCGCAAGAAGCATCGCATAGTGAACCAGAACACGTTCGTTCCCTGTGGCGTCCTTTAAGATCGACAACGCATTGTTCCGAAAATCACCAAGCTCGCGGCGCGGAATCACCCAAGTGGTCATCAAAATTGCCAGCCGCTTGTAACGACTGCTCTTTTTGGATGTGGTATTTACTGCGATCGTTTGGCCCAGCAGTTGGTCAAGGCATTCCCGGATCTCGTTCGTAGTGTGACCTTCCGCCACGAGACGTGCCGCGGCTTCCATCCATGAGAGTTCAATGGGCTGACTAAATCCAATTTGCATTACTTGAGACTGAGTTGACTTGTGATTTCAACGAACGGGACCAGCACTTCCTCTACCGAAATGCCGCCGTGACAAATCCGCGAAGCTCCCCTGTCGAAAAATGCTTCATTCGGCGGGGCAAAAAGCGGGAGCATTTTCGGAGGCAAGCCAGCCGGTGTCCACGGGAGCGATCCTGGGACCGTGGCGGTGGAATTGGTGCGCAACGTTTCATCCGGGTAAATTCTCACTCGTTCTCCCCTTACCTCAGCCAAGACTCCTTCGTTGGGGCTACCGATGCCTTTGGCTGGCGTGTTTCCATGGTCCGAGGTGACAGCCACATGGAATCCTGCTTCCAGCAATATTCTAACCAATGTAGTCAGTGTTCCTTTCTCCTGCCAGATACGGACGGATGAATGAAGTTGATTGGGCCCGAGGACGATTCCGTGAACGACCTCGTCCACTGCGGTCAATACGATTCCCAAGGCCTCGGTGCTGCTCAGCGAAGGCAGCAGGGTCTGCCAGTCTGCGTCTTCTGCTTTGGAGGTGATCTTGACGTAACTGGACTTATGCTCTGGAACGCCATGATCGCTCCAAAATGCCTTCCAATGGTCCGGCTCTTTACTTGTCGTCTCGATGGAGGGGCCGAAGAAGAAAGGAATCTTTCCGGCAAAGATGGCTTGCCGCGAAATCGGAGTCAGTGTCGGAATCCAGGCAAACGCGGACCTTTCGGCAAAGCTCCAAGTTGGATTGCTGTTCGATATGCCTTTCCGTAGATAATCCCATTGTTCAAGCGAAAGGCCATCGACCACGATCAGCGCCACGGGTTGCTTCTGTTCCTCTCGGATTCGAGCCAAATACCTTGGGATGTGATGCACCATCACCGGCGGGTAAGGTGATTGCGAGGCCAGCGTCGAATAACGTTCTTGAAGCCAGTCGGTGAAACGAGCGTCGACGGTTGCCTTGATTGCATCCAAATTCCCGGTTCGTGGAATTCCCAGTCGCTCCGCTTCGATGGACAAGGCGTTGAACTCGGACCAGCGAAAGGCAAAGCTTTGCCAAATGCTGGATGCCGCGTTTGGAGAGGGAAGCTCGCTGCTCAATAATTCCGCTATTTTTGTTAGCCTGCGGTTGAGAGTCGCCACGGGATCACTCTCCAAGCCTAGCTGCATCCACGCAGGGGAAGGCAGTCCATCGATGTCATGTTGAACTGGCGTCAAGAGACCTTCAGCGAAGTAGTTATCCAGATAAACGCGCACATCCTCGTGATCGAATGGCAGATTCAAGTCTCCGGGCGTAAAATCACGCACGACACTCGAAATGTGGTTCTTCACGAACTTCGGCCATTGCTCTTGGAGGAACTGCAGGAATGCGACTCTTTGTCCAACAATCTTGCCGAGCGGCCACCCCTGAAATGCGTTATTCGGGCGGAGAATCTCCACCACGCGCTCTGCGAAAGCGGGCGGCAGATCTCTCTGCAAGTAATGGTGCCTCAGCATGGCCCGTAACAAATCCTTGGCGGTCCAAGTGTGCTTGGGGAGGCAGTCAAAGACGTGATCGAGGATGAAATCCATCGTCCCCCGGTCGCCCAGCACGTTCCCGCCATGGGAGATCTGAGCTTGATAGAGCTGATCCCATTCCGCCGGTTTCAGCAGTTGTACGATGGGGTAGCTGAGGTTAGGGAAAATCTGTGGGAGACGAAAATCAAGTGTTCGCCCTACCTTGAGAAGATCGAATGGCAGATGCCGAAGTGAATCCGATTCCGCCCGCAGGGCCACCACGAGTTCCGTGCTCTGTCCGGCATCCCATAGGCTTCTGTATTTGGATTCATAAGCATAACGGAAAGCGATGGGATCATCGAAGGTAATGAGTTCAAAACCTCGCTGCCTGATGCCGGTTTGGATGCTTTCCTCAATCAGAAGGCCATCCGGGTCGGCGACCAGCGTCAGCCGCGAAAGCTCCGGCGTGAACTCCTTCAAAATGTGATCGCGCCAATCAGCCATGATTTCCTCCTTGCACTTGAATTGTGATCACCGAGTTGAATTCCGGTAGCGTGTCTTCTGGAGACGGCATGTTGCTTCTCCACTCTCTTTCCTCGTCGGTGATTGCCCGCAGTCGGTGCGCACGGACCGCTTCCAACCCAACCCGGTCCGCAAGTCTGCGTCTCGCTGCCAACGATTTCTCGCGGCGGGCGGCGTCGGATGCGAGATGGCGGCGATATTCGGCGCAAACTTCATTGAAGAGTGGCGTGGCTTCACGCATCGCAAGATTACGAAGCGATGGATTTGGATCGCTATTTCTGCTGGTAGCGTGAATCTCAAATCGTCCCTCGATGATCTGTTCCCAGATCCGCTGTGCGGAAGGATGAAGCACTTGTCCGGCTTCGGTGATAAACAACGGCATCAACCGATGTCTCCGCCATTCCCGTCCCTGCACCACGATTTGCCACAGCGACCAAGTGCCGGCGAGTGATTGCGGCAGGTCGGGGAGTGTCACTTTCGTGGTCTCTCCTGACTCCAGTTGCAGTGGAATTCGATGGCATAGCTCCCGGACTCGGGGATGTTGGAGATCCAAGGGATTTTCTCCGCTTTCCTGTGTGGAGAACTCTTCGGCTGTCCCATCCGGCCATCTGCATTCAATCTTGCCTGGGCTTTCGGCCCAATGCCCGGCGTTGGATCCCACGTAGGCGGCGGTCATGCGACGCACCCACGGTTGGATGGGGCGGGATCGCATTTCTTCGATGGCAGCCCCATCCAGAGGAACATCGCCACCCAGCAAACTGCGAGTGCTCACGGCGTCGCTTGCCTTTTCGGATAGGCCCTGTGCCATTTCTCTCACTTTGGTTTCAATCGTCTCCGGCTCCAGCAAGGCATCGACATAGAGCTGGTCGAAAAGAGCCTCGGCGTCTGCCGAATCCAGCACATCACTGGTCTTGTCGATGCCAAGTTCAGTCAGGATCACTGCAAGTTTTTGTTCCAGCACCTCACGCACCCGATATTCCACGGTGTCGGACAGCACTAAATTCAGAGCCTTCACCGGATGCGTTTGACCAATGCGATCCACACGGCCGATCCGCTGTTCCATGCGCATGGGGTTCCATGGAATGTCGAAGTTCACCACCACATGGCAGAATTGAAGGTTCAATCCCTCGCCGCCGGCATCAGTGGAAATGAGCATCTGTGCATTGGAACGGAAGTCTTGCTGCACTCGCTTTCGTTCATCCATGTCCAGCGAGCCGTTGAGGCGGGCCACGCTGAAGCCTCGGCCGCCAAAGAAATCAGCGAGCATGTCCTGGGTCGGGACGAACTCCGTGAAAATCAAAATCTTCAAATCGGGATTCGTCTCCTCTTGCTGAAGCTTGTAAATCCAATCCAGTAATGCTTCAGCCTTGGCATCCGCTCCCATGGCTTCCACATTGCGAGCCGTATCAAGTAGCATCGCTACTTCAGCACGCTCGTTCTTCATGGCTTTGAACCGGGTCTTCAGCAGGGTGTCGAGTTGCTCCTGACCGTCCAAGTCACTCCATTCGTCCTCGTCGAATGCGGGAAAAAACGTCAATTGCTCTTCCGGACCTTTCAGTGCCTCAAGCCTTCGCTCCAATGATACGCGGATGGCTCGGGTTGAACTGGTCACCAGTCTTTGCATCAGCACGAGTAGAAAGCCGATATGCGTCTTCTTCTCCCGCATCGCCTGATTGTAGCCAAGGCGCACATATTCACTCACCGCCTCATAAAGCGTCCGCTGTGCAGCATGGCGTTCCGCCCACTCCACAGCCACCATCCTCGTCTGCCTGGGTTGGAAAAGCGGAAGTCCTTCGGCCGTCACTGCGAAGCGTTTTTCGGTGCGGATGACATAGGGCTTTACCGATTCGCGGCTGATGCTTGCCTCGTCCATGAAGGACTCCGGATCGAGCAGTGAAATCAGCCGTCGGAATCCATCGGACTTGCCTTGGTGCGGGGTGGCGGAAAGCAGCAGCAGGTAGGGCGATGCTTCTCCAAGTCCCCGCCCAAGTTTGTAACGGGCCACTTGATCGGTCGCGCCGCCCAGACGGTGGGACTCATCCACCACCACCAGGTCCCAGCCAGCGCATATCAGGTCATCGAAACGTTCTTGATTGTATTCAGCCACCTTTTGCGCCGACCAGCCCTTGCGCTTGTCCATCGGTTTCACGGAATCGAGCGGGCAAATCACCTGATCGAATGTACGCCAAGGGTTCGCGCTTTCACCATACCGATCACCGCCACCGATACCAAGTCGCCGAAGCGACTTCAGATCGTCTGGCATTAGAAGCCGGAAGTTCTCGCTGAAATGCACGTCCATTTCACTCACCCATTGCTGGCATAGACCCTTTGGTGCGACCACCAATACTCGCCTCACGAGGCCACGCATTTTTAACTCCCGAATGATGAGTCCAGCTTCAATGGTCTTTCCGAGTCCGACCTCGTCCGCTAGCAAAAACCGCACACGTTCGCCAGCAACAGCCGTCTGAAGCGCTCGGATTTGATGAGGAAGAGGAATGACGCGGGATGCAGCGGGAGCCAGCAGCGTATTGTGGTTGAGACAGTCTGCGAGCTTCGCCGCAGTGGAAACGTAGATCAAGTAATCTCGGTCATTTGATCGTTGAGCACTGCTCATCGGTGCAAGACGATCCATGGCTACCCGAACCACTGTGTCCTGCTGCGGCAACCACACCCGTGCGAATCGACGGCCCCAAACCTCTTCTACGTCAACCACCTTGCATGGCTGACGGTGATCAAGGCTGTAGTTCCATGTCAGGTTACCTTCCACTGGGCTGAGGAATGTGAAAATCGTCGTGAGGATGGGAAATCCAGGAAAGTTCAATAATTCCGCCAGCGCCTTTCCAATAGTGCAGATGCACATCACTTGCCACGTCCCGTCTCCATGCGCCAAATGTGCCGCTAGTCTTTTGTGGCGCACCCCCGCCTGCCCCCGTCCGTATGGGATGTGTCAATTTTTCATTGATACCCTCGTAGGCATCAACGATTGCCTCCAAAATGTTTGAAGCTAATCCTGACTTCAATTGACCAACCCCTTGGGCACGACTTAGAAACTCAGCTCCAATTCGAATGCGTGGCAGATCCATCCAATCAACATCTATGCCACGCGATATTCGACTTCCGAAGATAGCCAATTTAATGAAAAGGCGCATGCTATCCTCGTTCGAGGTCTGAAAAAGTTCACCCCAGTTGCAACTCGAAACGTAGTCCGAGAGATTCGAACAAACAGTCACATTACCGGCGACAGACTTTGGCAGGACCCCTAAGGACGTCAGATCATCCCGTGTATGTTCGATGTCATGAAGCTCGAAATGACCAGACACCTGGGTCGTGCCAACCGATGCTTGCAAAGCAAAGCCGATATTCGATGTGCTACACTGGCAGTGATTAAGAACAACCAGGGTTGCAAGATTTTCTTCCGCCTCCATGCTAGAGTTTTTGAGAGAGGGAATCTCGGGGATGTTTGGCGAGAAAACTGGTTTGTCATGGTACACATCTTTTACCGCAACAAAGTCTTGGAAGCACGGCTCATATCTGAAGAAACCTTCGCAGAAATCCTTCAGAGTCTTCAAATCGTATTCAATAATCCCTTTTGATTGCAGACAGTTCCTGAGTTCGCTGGCTAGCGGATAAGCATTGTCATCCATAAGCCGCTGTTGGGCGTGGCGACTGATTGTGACTGTGGATCCCTTCTCCTTGGCAAAGGCGCTCCATTCAAGAAGCCTTTCAACATAAGCTCGAAAGGTTTCAGCGCTGGCGGAGGTCTCTGGAGGTGCTAGCAGCCTTGGATCAAGCGTGATGCTAGCCATTTTCTGCCTCCTTTTGCTGCTGTTTCCGCTTCCGGGTTGCCTCTCGGATAATCTTTTCAGACTCGGCTTGGGATTGATCGAAGAATCCCTCCGGCCAGTCAAGAATAGCACCGTATTCATTCACAACGATGGGCCTGAACGACGATTGGCTACCTGCCTTCTCGGCAAAGTAAATTTGAATGGTCTCCACCAACTGGCTCCCTTCGGCCGCTGCCGCACGAAAACGAAGGCGATTGATTAGATATTCGCTGTGGGTCTCAAGGACGCACTGCTTGCCGAGCATTGCCATGGCGAGGAAGAAATCGGCAAGCCTCTCTTGAACCATTGGATGAAGGTGCAGTTCGGGTTGTTCGAAAATTAACATGGTATCCGGCTCCGCTAGAAGGCACGAAACGACGATGGGAAGCACTTGGCTAACGCCAACTCCGACATGCGTCAAATCATGGGGCTTATCACCGTCGTGCAGACAAACCTGCATTTCATGCCCGGTCTTTCCACGGTCCGCGGTTTCAAGCGAAGTAGCGACGCCCAAGTATTCAAGCCACTCGCTTACAGCAAAATTCAAACTTCTACGACTCCGCTTCGGCACAATTCGGGGCATTTTGAAGTTTTGCGGAGAGAGATAATCAACGACTTGATCACGGTGAATATGAAACACTGCCGCCGTGTGCTCTCCCTTGAGGCCTACATCATTAGGATCTACATTTGAGACAAGAGGGTAAATTGCTTTCGGTTCATCGCGAAGTGGACCTAGATACTTAACCTGGTTTGAAAACCAGGTCCGTGTATATTTGCAAGCACCCTCAACGTCATCTGGAAGTTGTACAACATGCCGGAATACTGCGCCATTCGTCTCCGCTGACATTATTGCTTCAAGCTCAAGCCTGAGGGCATCTTCATTCTCCACAGGTTTCACCCTGGCCCTTTGAGATAAACGAACTCTTCTATTGTAGCCCTCTATTTCTTGGAGCTTAATCTGTCGACCCGTAGAAATCTGATCTTCGAGCCACTTGGCAAGAGGATGATCAGATTTCAAATTCTCACGGATCACCCGTAGAAGAGGCGCTTCCAAGACAGCCTCTGCGAGTTGGGGAAAACCTGATCGGTTTGAATAGAACTTGGGGTCCCCGGAAAGTGCCCGCATTATTGCCTCAACATTTACCTGGACGGTATCAAACTTACCAACGGTTTGGGATGGAAGAAAGTGCTTTAGGAATACTCCGTCATTCTCGTGAGGAAACCAACGGAGTTGCTGGCTTTCTTCAGTTTGATCATCATACGTAACACAAAGTGCCTGATTGTCCAATCTCTGAAACCGAGGTGAAGCAGCCTCAGTCATTTCACCGTCAATGCCGGCATCTTGCGAGTTTCTCGGATTCAATCCAATTGCTATTGGTCGGAGTGTTCCATCCGAGGTCCGAATCAATGCCTGTAGTGAGAGAGCTTTCAAAGCAGGCTGCAATTGCATGACCTCCGGTGTGGCACCACCTGAAATCACATCAAACGAAAGTTCGCAAGCTGTTCCACGGATCATATCTTCGTTATCGTAAAAGTAACGAAGTGCCGGCAGGGAACTTCGTCTCCGCATTTCGCCTGTTTGGGATTCAATCGCCTGAAGTTCCCACCCGACAGTAATTTCATTGGCCTCGCTATCTTGGCTCTTGATGTCTCTGAATTCACCAAGCTTCACTAGGTCCCCGTTCAGAACTACTGGATGCTGAGTGACTCTGCTCGCAAGGGTCTGCGCTACCAAAAGAATTGATTGCAAAACAGTACTCTTGCCGCTGCTATTTGCGCCTGCGAAGATGGTGAGGGGTTTAAACTCAAGTTCCGTTTCTTGCCGGATGGCCTTGAAGTTAAAAAGTTTCCATTTGGTAAGCATGAACAGTCCTTTCTATTGATCCACTCCGGCACGGGTGCAGGCGTTGCTGTGCCACATGAGGAGCTTAGGGTCTTCTTGAATGACGATTTCTGGAATTTTAGCAGCGACGGCGATGATGGTTTGATAGTCCTTTTCCTGCCATGACTTCTTAAAACCGGCACGTAGAGCCTCGATGCGGAACTTTTTGATTTTTCGCTCCTTACTGTTGCGATAGTTGTCGAAGTCACGGAGAAGATCACGCTCGCGAACCTTTTCCAGGTCAGCCGCTTTATTCGGGTCGGGAACATACCACCGGTCGTTTGCTTTCGATATTAACGCAGCTGATTCTTTCTCAAGATTTCGCAGTTCTTTCCAATTTGTTGAAAGATAAGCGTGAATTTGTTCTGGCACTGGCCCATTGCCATTATAGCGGAGGAAGTTCTGTTCCAGCAATGTGGTTAGCTCCAACATCTGCTCGTTTTTGCTGTATCCCCCCAATTGTTGCATGAACTGCGGATTGATTTCGGCAGCAGATTGAGGCTTTTCCTTCAATAGATGCCGCAACCACTGGATTGCTGTGGCCTCGTCAGATACAAATAGATCTATTTGTCTGAGTTTGGATGCAGTTAAGCGTTTGCGATCATATTCAAGTGCTTGCTCCGACAGAAAATACATTTCGTCGCGACAAGAAAATTTTTGATCCATGCCAGCGAAGAATTCGTTTGCGCTCATCGGCACCATAACACCTCTGCGGATGTGGAACGCCACCATACGGTCAAAAAGCAGATAGTTTAGTCTTTCAACTACAACCTCAACTTCCCCGTCTTTCGCGACAAAAATTGGCAGCTGCCGCAGGTGGTTTCGAACGAAATCCCAAACACCTTCTGTGGTGCCAGATTCCAGCTTGAATCGCTCAACGAGCGCAGTCGCTGGCTTGTAAGCAGAGATGACCAAATCCTGTTTTACGAGTTTCTGGATTGCCTGCTTGTAGGTCTCTTGTTGTTTGTCCAATGTCCGGACATCCGCTACCACAAATCCCGCTTGCTCCAGCCCATCTTGAATCGCCATCCAGACATTGTTGCTGGAGTTATGGAACTCAATGGTGATCCATCTCCCCGCTTTCAAAGCACGATAGAGTTCTCGGAAAGCCGATGCCATAAGTGACTGGTAATCGTGCAAGCTCCGCTGGCGTCCCTTGTCCATTACCGCTTCCTCTTCACGATGACTGAGGACTTTTAGCCATGATTCCCAGAAGAAATTCAATTCAGAATAGTGAAGATTATTACCAAACGGAGGATCGATGAAGATGTAATCAAGGCTATCATTAGGGAGCGCCTGAATGTTCGTTGTCGATTGGCAAGTCACCAGTGATTGGCCTCGAACTCCGGGCATTGATAGTTTTGCTAAGCGTTTCAATTTATTAGTCATCGAATACCTAGGCGAAACTTCGGAAATAAGCGAGCCAACGAAAAGTGTTCCTGAAAAGTAACGATTTACCTGAGAGAAATGATTCGCCGAGTAACGGTTCATTTTAGTGAATCCAAGGTTACTTCCTTGCATGAAAAATCTGACAAAGGGAATTGGCTTCCCTTTCAGTTTTTCCCAAAGAAATGCGAATGCGGCGAGTGAACGGCGGAAATAGAAATGATGTAGGTGTGTGATGCCCTTCAGGTGATAGCCATCCTTTCCCTTCCGCTCTCCTTCAAGCATTTCAAATGTCGGGAACCATTCCTTGATCTCGAAGCCTTCAATGCGATTAAAGACTTCTAGGTCATAAGCATCAGGTTTCTTCTCAAATCGCTTACCTGCATATTCGTAGCTAATGAGAACGGGCTTGTATCGGACGAGCTTATGTGTGGTGTTTCGAGGCTTATCGAAATAGGAGTCCCACAGTCTTGTGAGTCCCTTCTTGTTGAGTGTTGCGGAACAATGAGGACAAGGGAATTGATCCTGAACGCCATTAGTAACGGAGTTCACAGCTTCGTCATAATATACTATTTCGGCTGCACAGTGTGGGCACGAGAAAACCTCGCTCCACACGGTGAAGTTAATTTCCCCCATTCCATCTTCGGTCGTATGGCGCGTTTGGTACATCCAACCAAGTTCGCTCCCAACTTCCTTTAGAATTTTTTTCGCCTCACGTTCGAAATCTTTGGTCTCGACCGGAGCATTATAATTATAAGAAATAAAGGTCGCCGCTGTAGAGAGGTCGTTCAGGATCACGCGACGTGATCCGAGTGTTGAAAACGGAACCCATGATTTCTTTCCATCTTTATCGGTTTCTTCTGATAAAATGGTGCCATCGGCTGTCACTTTGTAGCCAAGAGAAGTGACAATCGCAGCGTTTGCACAAAATTGAGCGGCCACACCGGTCATTCCAGTACCACAAAAACCATCGAAAACCAAATCCCCCGGTTTGGTGTAGTGGAGGATGTACCGCATGATGGCGCGGTGTGGCACTTTGGTGTGGTAGCTATGAGCATTGTAGATCGCATCGGTCTTCCCTTCGCTCACATCAGCAGCAAATGGCTCACATTGATACGTGCTATCTGCGGTATCTGGTGTGCCGTAGCACTTAACAAAATCACCAATCCAGGGATTTGGGCATGCTGTGTAATACGGAGGATCAGAAATCGCTAAAATGTCTTCGTCTTTTCCAACTGGGAATCCTTCAGTTTTTCGGAACTCGGGGTCTTTCAGTTTCTCCGCTAAAAGACCAAGGAAGTGCTCCCTGCGTGCCGAATCGTTAGGAAAGGCGATGCCAAGGCATTCTACAGGAAGTTTGGCTCGTTCCTTTTGTGCCTCTTGAAAGGACTTTTCCAACATGTCAGTCTGCTCTTCTTGAAAGAGACCAGGCACAGAAGTTGGTTTGGAATTGCGAGGCATAATGGTTTCTTGGATTAAGGACGGATGATGATACGAACTTTCGACGCATCTGTTCCTTTGGTGAGGGAGCCAAGGAAAGTATCGAAGCGGTCCTTTACGTCCTGCACGGTCGCAGGGGCATTCCCGAGAGCAGCCGCGAGATCAGTGACACTGAGTTCGATGCCTTTTAGGCCAGCTAGTGCATCGCGAATGGCAGCAAGAAAAGCTGCGGTGATTTCGTCAGGTAATGTCTTAGCTGCGAGAAAATCGGAGACAAGTTTCTGCGCGTCCTTCTGGAGTAGTTTCCGATTTTGCGCAGCAGTGGGGTCTTCCAGATCGGAAAGAAGACGTTTGGTCCATGCGGTGACGAGGTTGTCGAGTTCGTCGTCAAGTTTCGCCAATCGGGCATCGGCGGATTCGACAATCTGTTCGGAGGCCGGGAGGAATGCGCAGTGCGGGCAGACGGGGCTATCCTTGAGTTCGTCTTCTGTGAGGGACCAGCAACTTCGGATGTCGGCCAGACGGTGCTGGAGATCGGCAAGTTGGCTGCTGGAAAGTGTCTCAATGGTGACGAGCTTCTTCAGTTGCTGAAGCCGTGGATCGGATAGTAATGCTGCCTTCTTCTTGTCTCCTGATGCTCCGAGTCGGGCCTTGGTATGAAGGACGATATAGGCCTTGATATAATCGCGCTTCAGATCGCCCAGTTGTTTTGCCGTCTGTGTGCGAAAGGTAGCCGAGTTGCGTTCGGCAGGTTTGGCGAGTTTTTCAATGATGACCGCCCTGTTGGTCTGGAGGTTTCCAATCCATGGATGTTCCGCAGGGAGAATGGTTTCAGCATGGGCAAGATAGCTGGAGACCGGGCCAAGATCCGTCGCAAGCGACTGCAGGGATGCCACCGCATCAAGTGCTTTCAGGTTCTGCTCCTGGGCTTCGACCTCGGGGACTCCATGTTTGAAGTTTTTAAGCTGTCCCGGATTTTTGTATCCTTGGACAGATTCAAAGAAGGTTTTTGCGTCATCAAGCTTCGTCTTGATGGCGGAAAGCTCGCTTTCGGACAACAGTGGCTTGCCGAATAGCGAAGGAGGATTCTCCATCTGATGGCGAACGGTCACCAGTTTCTCCACTGTCTGCTGGACTCGGAGCGCAAGAGTTTGGATCGGCTCCGATTTGCCATCCTTGATGAGCTGAACATTGCCCGCCCCTTCGCCCAGAATCTCGAACAACCGACGTAATGCAGGTTCGTTCCAGTCTTTGGGTTGTTCGATGTGCTTGAAGTGAATCAGTTCCTCGACCGGTGTGGTAACGAGTTTGTCCATCTTGCCGGCATCGAGCTTGTCGCCCGGGATGGCGATGACGATCTCGCCGTGATAGACGAGTGCGCCAAGGAGAACGGCAACCCATTGCGGTTCCAGCCGGGCACCATCCTTGTCCATGTATTCCACGCCTTCATCTTCTTCAATGATTTCGTTTCGATTGACCACCTGCCCGTGGCCCTTGGCCTTGAGTTTTGTCAAAATCGTCGTCGCATACTTGGAATTCATCGGAGCAACGCGATCACCATCGAGTAGCCCCAATGCATCCAGGACAGCGACAGCTTGTTGGGACTTGGTGCCGCCACGCATCCAGCGAAGTGCGTCCTGTGCCGCTTGACTGATATTGCTCGAAGTGATGAGCACGGAGAATGCCGGGTGATCCGGTGCCTGCTCTTCAAAACTCTGGGCGAGGCAGACGGAACCGATTAGATTGATGAGATCCCGGGTGGCCATGTTGGCCATCTGGCCGATGGTCTGGCCTTTTAGCCAGTCCATGAGAGATTTGGTTTTGCCCTGATAGGTGACTTCGAAGGCTTTTGTCATGTTTTCCCGGAGCCAGCGATTTACATCCTTGATGAAACCATTGGCCTTGGATTCATAGACGTTCTTTGTCGAACCGGACGCGGTGGAAGCCTGCTCTGTGGCGGCGGCGAATTTGCGAAGGGAAGCCTCGAAATCGGCGTCCATCCCGGTGAGCTTGAAGAAGACTTCATCGCTGACTTTGCCATCTTTATAGTTCGGTGGATCGAATGGAGGAATGAAGAAGAGATAGAAATCCCGAGACGGAACAGCGGTTGAGCGCTGGTTGGGTGCGCCAAAGAACAGGTAGCCAAGTTTGCAGGCTTTGCGTTCGCGCCATTCCAACTCGTGCTGCCAGATACGGAAACCGGTGACGTAGGTCTGGTCGGTGCATTCCATGACCCGCTTCAGGGCCTCGTAGTAATAGCGGTCGAGCTGGTCTTTGGAGAGTAACTCGGCCTTGCGATCAATGTAGGCGTCGTAATCGTCGGTCTTTTTCAGATCGAGGTAATACTGACCGTTTTCGGCGTTCACGGAAATGAACTGGCTGTTGACGGTGTTGACAATATCTTTGAGTGCCGACTGAACGGTGACTAGAAGGTCTTCCGATGGTTCGCCACCAAGTTCAGCCACGGTGGGGTCATACAGGCATAGCCCATCTCGTAATGCTTCCGGTTTCACGCCGATTGGTGTGAAGATGTCGCCCGATGCCAGGCGCTGGATGGACAGCGCGTGGATCAGCTGCCTTGCCATCCCCTTGTTCTGCTTCTGCGTGAAATTGGTTTCGATTTTGCCTTCGAGAGTCTGGCTGCATTCCAGCACCTGGCGCACGTCGGGGATGGATCGGAAGGAGGGATTCTTTGTGATAGATTCCCAATAGGTGTCGTAGGATATTAAACCCGGTGCGTCCTCGGGAACGTCGTCCTTGAGACGGCGCTTCATCGCGAATGAAAGTGATTTGAGGATCTCGCGCTTTTCGATGACCTTGAGTTCCTCGAAAGTGGCGATGAATTCAGGATGGATGGGAAAGAGTGAAACGAACTCATCCATGCGCTCGGTCATGCCGTCGTAGAAAGGCGCGAACTTGATGAGGTGTTCCCGGATGAGGCTTTGTTGTTCGGCATTTTTCCGAAGCAGACGGTGTGAAACCACGTAGCGGATGTCGTTCCGGGCGATGAGAACCTGAACGAACCGCTCCTGCACACGTCGAACGGAATCGGAAACGAAGGAAAAGACCGGATTGTCGAAGAGCGCCTGCTGGATGCCAGCCATGAATCGGAAATTCAGGCTGGAACAGACTTCGCCGATGACGCGGAGGAAATTCAGGTCACGGACGACGGCCTGGCCGTCACGTCCCCGCAGGTAGTCGAGAAGTTCGTCAACGACGAGCAGCAACCCTTGATCCGGATATTTGGCCGCGAACTTGCCCATCATGTCCTCGAAACAGCTCTTCCAGTTTTTGATTTGGTCCTTCGGCGGAAAGCTGTAAGCGACTCCCCAACCAGCTAGCGATTCTTCCAGGTAGGAGCAAATAAAGTCGCTGAAATCCATTTCCGTCGCCAGCTCTGTGCGGATGACTTTGAATTTTCCGGCGATGGCAGCGGCAGCTTCGGCCACTTTATGGTTGGTTAGACTGGCCGCGAGGTCACCACGTTCCGCCACGGCGGAGATGACCGACATAAGGTGAGATTTACCGGTGCCGTAATTGCCCACGATCAGCATTCCCTTGGGATCGTAGGACTTCTCAAACTGGAGCTGAGGAATGATCATCCCTGTGAGGGTGTCCTGCATCTGGTCGGAAATCACGTAGGAGGAGACAAGGCGTGCCGCCTCGCTGGCAGCATCCGCGTTCCGGAGCTGCACAACCGATTCAATGGGGTCAAACTGGATGAGATCCTCGTATTTCATGAAAATTAGGCAGCGGCTGTGGGAGAAAGGTTGACGATCAAAAGGTCGTCAGCAGGGAAACGGCGGTATTCTGGGTGTTGCGACTCAGCGTAGATCAAATGGCCATCCTCAATAACGCCGGGGAAAGACGCAACAATGGTGCGGTTTCGGGACGCCTGTTTCAAGCAAGCCAAGGGATCAAGCTGGAGGGAAGTATCGAAAAGCAGCTCAATGTTATCGAGAACGACCGGGGATGCTGGAGCCGAGCCGATCAAATCGGAGAGCAACCGAGGGCCATCCAAAGGTCGGCGACGTAGCGGCAGATCCAGCATTGCGGCGCTCAACGCCAAATTGACGTTGTGGATGGGCTGATTCAAGGCCTTCAAATGGTTGGTTTTGCCCGTTCCAGCCGGCCCCACGACAAGAACAAGCCTGTGGTACAGGCTTTCTGCACTCTCAGCAGCCTGGATTAGCTCGGATTCTTGCGTTGAAGGCATTGGGGATGAACAGCGGACGCCATGAGAAAAGCGGAAATTTGGATAAGGGTGAAGGGTAAACAGCAAAATCTGCGTCAGATTGGCGCAGGGGATTTGGGCGGGGGCGGAGCTCAGCCGTTTTGAGAGCGCGTCAAAGTCGCCAAATGCTCGAAAACACGGAATTCATGGCGAATTTGACGAGGATCTGGGATCAGATTGATGGAGAAAAAGCAGTCGGCACGCGGGGAATTCCGTCTCATAACAGCGCCATTGTAGCTGATGGGGTCGGACAAATGTGGGGGCAGGGTCCAAATTCCTGAATTTTTTTCGATGGTCTGCTGGCCGACGTCCGATGCTCATGGCCCTCCGCCGAGTAGCTTCGGGTGGATGCGAATCTGGAAGATCGGGACGAAGGCTCCGGCGGACTTGCGAAAGGGGTTTCCGGGCAGCGGCACAAGCGTCCGGAGGAGCGTTTGAAGCCGCTGAAACGCCTTGGAAACCCGGTCGTAATCCGGTGAGGAACCGTGCGGGTTTCTCCATTCACCTTTGGCGGCGAGGGTCATGAGGATGCCAAGCGGGTGTTCCGGGCCCAGTTGGTTGCGCTTCGAGAACGAGTGTGCGCCTTCCTGGCCTGGAGCTTTGAGGTGGATGGTCTGGTTGCCGGCGATCTCGATACGAACTTGGCTCCAGGTCAGGCCGTTGCCGGCGTGGAGCACGGCCCGGATTCTGGGTTGGGCAGGCCCGCGCGGTTTGATGATGGCGGGCAGTGGCACCTTGACTGCCGGTTGCGCCTCGATCTTGGCAAGACGTTCCGTAAGATCGACGAATTCGAGGTGGTTGCGGACCCGCAATGCCTCCATTTCCACCGTAAACCAACGAGAAGTAGGGAAAAGGACGGTGGATTCGGTGCGTGAGGAGAGTTCGCGGAACAGCCCATGGTAGTCGCCGAGGTGGCCGGGCGGCAGAAAGAGGAGCACCGCGCTGACGTGGCCGAAGGGGTCTTGGCTTGAGCCGATGCGGCGGAGAATTCCCTGATTTTCCCAAGCGCCGTAATCGAAATCAATGATGTTCGCCAAGGCCTGGGCGATGGCATCCCAACGCGGCTGCATTTCCGCCACGTCCGCCGCCTTGAACGGAATCGGCGGCACGTCACCATAGTCATCCACCGCCACGAAATCCTCGTCGCCATCCACCATCAGTTCGAGCATCCGCAGCGGGGGTCTCGGGTCGATGACACGCCGTCCCGGATTTCCGGTTGGTTTCAGAAATGAGACGCAGGTCTCCCAATCGTCGCCGAGGTGATGCCGCCAATTGCAGAGCGCCGAGCCAGAGGCCCCAAGTGCCTCAAGCGCTTTCCAGAATGATGGTCTCATGGCTGTGATTGGAAAAACCGCGCTCGGCGAGCCACGGTTCGATGGCTTCATCAAGGTGAAGACCGGAAATCTTGTCGCGGTGTGGGCTGAGGATCACGGGCACGAGGCGGCGCTTTGCCGCGATCTTGAAATCGATTCGAGCCTCCAGAAGGATGGCGCTTCGAAGGAGTGACGGGCTCAATTCCGCGATACCGGCGAAGATGTTGCCTCGGGTGATGAGCACCTGGTTGCCGCAGGGCAGCTCGATCTTGATCCACGCCAGATCGGCATACTGGATGCGCGATGCGGGGTCGCATTTGAGGATAGACGGGCCTTCCCGCAGCGGTTCGAGCGAGTAGCGCTTGGAGTGAACGAGGGCGTTGGAGGACGCGTGGAAGACCGCGCCGAATGCCTGGCGATACAACTCCTGCAAACGGCGGCCGATGCCTGAAATCTGCCATTCGCCGGTGAGGTGGCGGTAGTGGGCGACGTCCACCCGCTCGGGACGGAGGATTTTTGATGACGAACTGCCATCCTCGTCAAAAACGCCTATGCGCTTGAGCAGGTCGCCGTGCCGAATGACGAACGAAGTGCCGCTTGGCTCCACGCGAACGTGGATGCGGCAGATCCCGGATCGGGCGTTTTCCTCAAACCACGGACCGAGCAGACTTTCTAACTGAGCGATGCGATGCTCGTTGGAAGGCAGGAACTTCAAGACAGGGTTATGGGTGAATGATGCCAGTGAGCGCTTCGCTTGCAGAGCCTGACGGTCGAACTCCCGCCAGGCGATGTCCGGCGCGTGGATGAGAATCTTGACCGCCAGATCCTCATCGCTGTCGTCATTTTCTCTCAGGCGCTTGACGAGCGCTTCATAGCCGTCCTCAAAATTGATGCCGCTCTGGGGATCGGAAACGAGATCTAATAGTTCCAAGCGTTCGACGAGTTCGGATGGAGTGGATTCTACCGGCGACGTGATGACCGACACGATTTCGTCGAGAATAGGTTTCTGAGCGTCGAGGCAATTCAGCGGGGCACCCCGCGCTGCGAAGTAAGCGGCGAAGGGGGAAAGCAGGGACAAGACGCTCGACGGTTTCAGGTTGGAAAGAACGCCAGGGCGGACAATGCGGGGAGTGCGGATCGAAGGCATACGCGGCGAGTGATTAAGTGTTCTCATGAACAAAAAAATGCGTGCCTTGGGAACCCGAAAATTTGAACCCACGGAAAATGAACCCCTTGAGTGAATTCGGGATGTTTCGGAAACCCAAAACATTATTCAGGATGCCCGGTGGGCACGCCAAAAACCAGACGGTTTTTGGGATTTTCGGACATGTCCGGAACCGAGACTGAAAAATCTCCGAAATTTTTACCATTGTAAATCAATGGTTTGAGGGATTCCCGGACACTTTTCCGGACTGTTTCCGGACATGTCCGGGCAAGGGGGTGACGGCGGCCAATTGACACCCCGCCGCATTCGCCAGATGCAAACCAACACCAAATCCACCAATCCCCTGACCATCCGCCGGGGCCGAATCCCCCGACCTCAGAAGGTCGTCATCTACGGACCCGAAGGCGTCGGCAAATCGACGCTCGCCGGCCAGACACCGGACCCCGTCTTCCTCGATACCGAGGGCGGCACCCACCACCTCGATGTCGCCCGCTTCGATGCAGTGGCGACTTGGGAGGAAATCACCGCCGCCGTCACCCAACTCGCGAAGGCGGATCATCCGTTCAAGACGCTGGTCGTGGACACCGCGGACTGGTTGGAAAAGCGGTTGGCCGAGCACCTGTGCCGGAAGTCCAATAAGGACTCAATCGAAGATTTCGGCTACGGCAAAGGCTGGGTCATTCTCACCGAAGAGTTCGCCCGATTCCTCAACTCGCTCGATGGCCTGCTTGCCCGCGGGATGCACGTCGTTTTCCTGGCTCACGCGACGGTGAAGAAATTCGAGGCTCCCGACCAGGCGGGCAGCTACGACCGCTTCGAACTGAAACTGAGCAAATCGGTCGCTCCGCTGCTCAAGGAATGGGCAGACGTGGTGCTATTCGCCAACTACGTCACCAAGGTCGCCGAGAAGGACAACGGCAAGATGCGCGGCGTCGGCGGCAAGGAGCGTGTGCTCTTCGCCACTCATACGGCGGCCTATGACGCGAAAAACCGCCATGGTCTTCCGGACAAACTTCCGTTCACCATCGAGGCCCTGGCCCCGGTGTTCGGCGCGGTGGCGGAGTCGGGGGGCTCCGTCGCCGCGAAACCGGAAGCCGCAGAACCGGCACCTTCGTTGACCGACCGAGTCTTCGCCGCATTCCAGCACATGGCGGACATGGCCAACGTGGTCGATTTCTTGGTCGCCCGCGGCCAGCTCGGCTACACGCAGGAAGGGCAGCTGGAATCCATCGACAATCTGGATCCGGCATACGCCGCCCGGATGCTGGGTGAGCCTGATCGTTTCGTCGCCGCTGTGGCGGAATGGGTCAAGGAGAAGGAGGGAACGCCGTGAGCGCCCTTCGTCCATCCAACCTGCCGAAGCTCGCGGTGTGCCCGTGCTACGAGAGCAATCCTGTGGCCGGCCCCGCTGCCGAGCGCGGCACCCTGCTAGACACCGCGTTCCGCGCCGAATTGCTCGGACTCGAAGAACGCTTCGTGATCGCCAATAAGCTGACGGCTGACGAGATCGCTGCTGTTTCCTGGTCGGTCTCGATGGTGCGGGCGATGTCGGGCCGCGAGCGCGTTCTTGCCCGCGAGGACGACTGCCGGGTGAAGATCCTCAATCTCACCGGCACGGCGGATGCCATCGTTCCGATGAAGTTCACCCACTTCGATCTGAAGACCGGTGCGCGGCGGAACTACCGCGAGCAGATGGCGGCCTACGCGCTCGGCTTGATGGGCGCGCACTTCGCCTCGTCGTGGACGGCTCACTTGTTGTTCTGCGACCAGCGGGAAATCGAGACGCACAAGTTCACCTACGAGGAGGCGCACGCCATCGTCGATCAGGTCGTGAAATCATTCCACGATCCGGCGAAGAAGCCCAATCCGTGTGAATACTGCGGCTGGTGCGCCAAGGCGGATACCTGTCCGGCGCGGCTGGCGATGGTCGGTGAGACATTGACAGTCACGGAACCCGGCTTCGATTTCGACGCGCTGCTCGCTGATCCGGAAAAGCTCGGACGATTTCTAGCTGCCAGCGCGGTGGTCGAGGACTTCCGCGAGCGGGCGAAGAAGATCGCCACCGAGCGACTCAAGACCGGCGGCGTGGTCCCCGGCTGGAAGCTCGTCACGCGCAAGGGCAGCGAGTTCGTCGATTGCGAAACCGTCGGCCACCACATCCAGCGCATGGGTTTCGGCCCGGTGCTCAATGCGTACGGCAATCTATCAGCCGCCAAGTTCCGCGACCTGTGGAGCCAGCGCATGCCCAGCGAAAAACCATTCCCGGAAGAAGCGGTGAAGCACGCCGCGCCCTCCACCTATCTCAAACAATCCAAAACCAAACCAAACTAACATCATGCCCTCATACACCGCATCCACACCGACCGAACGCCCCGATTTCGTTGATCCTGGCGACTATCAGGTCGAAGTCATCGACGCCATCGAGACGGTTTCCAAGACCGGCCACGAGATGATCGAACTCAAGCTCCGGACATCCGCTGGCAGCTACCTCTACGATTTCCTCGTCTTCATCCCGACCGCCTTCTGGAAGATCGACAGCTTCCGCGCCGCAACCGGCGAGAAGGTTTCACCAGAGGAGGACGTCGAAATCACCGCTGATGACCTGATCGGTCGCACCGGCAAGGCCCGCCTCAGCGTCGAGGAATACAACGGAAAGAAGAGCAACAAGGTCGCCGCGTGGCTGCCTGAAAAGCCCGGTGAATCCACCGCGCCGAAGTCCACCGCGAAACCAGCACCCCGCAAATCCAATGAACCGTTCTAAGCGAAAACCCAAGGGTGCAAGCCTCATTCTCGGCGAGGGCATGTCTCCTGAGAAAATGGGAATCATGGTGGAGCGGGTCATTTGGCACGGCCCGCGGCCGAAGCGCTTGATCATCGGTGGCAAGGTCATCGGCACGTTTTGCGAGAGGATTTCGTTGAATCTCCCTGTCAAAGAAAGGAGGGGCGTATGAACGAATCTCCCAAAATGGGCCTCCGCGCCTATCAGATGAAAGCCCGGCAGGAGATCCACAAGGGCTTTGAGGACTTCGACCGCCAGCTCGGCGTGCTCCCAACCGGTGGCGGCAAGACCATTTTGTTCAGCCGCTTGGCGCAGGACTATCAGCCGCAGCGCACGTTGATCCTCGCCCATCGCGAGGAACTCATCACCCAGGCGGTGGACAAGCTCCGCAGTTCCACCGGCCTCGAAGCTCAAGTGGAGATGGGCGATGACCGTGCGTCACTCGATGCCCCAGTCGTGGTGGCATCGGTGCAGACGCTCATGCGTGAAAAACGTCGCGAGCGGTGGCCGCGGGACCACTTCGGCCTGGTGGTTGTCGATGAGGCGCACCACGCCTTGGCCGACAGCTATCTCAACACGCTGGGTCATTTCCACGATCACGCGAAAGTGTTAGGCGTCACCGCGACGCCTGACCGTGGGGACAAAAAGAACCTCGGTCGCTACTTCGAGAACATCGCCTGCGAAATCAGCCTGCTCGAATTGATCCAGCAAGGATGGCTCGCACCGATCAAGGTGAAGACCGTGCCGCTTGGCATGGATCTCCGGGGCGTGCGCACCACGGCGGGAGATTTCAATGCAGATGACCTCGGCCATGCGCTCGAACCATATCTCGAACAAATCGCGGATGTGTTGGTCGAACACCGGCACCGCAAGACGCTCGTGTTCCTGCCGCTCATCGCGGTGTCGAAACGCTTCGCGGAAATCTGCCGCGAGCGTGGGTTGTTAGCCGAACACATCGACGGGCAGACCACCGAGCGGCAAGCGACGTTGGAGCGGTTCCGCAAGGATGAGATCCGCGTGTTGACCAACGCGATGCTGCTCACCGAAGGATATGACGAACCGTCGATTGATTGCGTCGTGTGCCTGCGGCCGACCAAGGTGCGGGCGCTGTATTCGCAGATCATCGGACGCGGCACCCGGATGTATGGCGGCAAGGACCACTTGCTGGTGCTCGATTTCCTCTGGCAGGCCGAGGAACACAGCCTGATGCGGCCGGCCAACCTGATCGCCGAAGACGAGGCGGATGCGAAGGCTCTCACGGAAAAGCTCGGTGGCGAGGGCGATCTCGAAGAAGCCCGCGAGGAAGTGAATGCGGATCGCACCCGATCACTCACCGAGCGACTCAGCCAGAACCGGACCCGGCGCGGCAGCGTGCTCGATCCCCTGGAGCTCGCCGTCACGCTCAACGAAGCCGCCCTGGCGGAATACGTTCCGACCATGGCGTGGCAGGCGCAGTCCCCCACGTCCAAGCAGCTCGATGTGCTGCAGAAGTTCGGCCTCGATACCATGGGTGTGCTGAGCAAGGGGCACGCCTCGCTGCTGCTAGACCGGCTGATCACTCGCCGAAAGCTCGGTCTGGCGACGCCGAAACAAGTCCGGGTGATGCGCCGCTACGGCCATGGCCGCCCGGAAACCGCCACGTTCGAGGAGGCCAAGCAGTTCCTCGATGCCCAGTTTGCCAACCGCTGAACACTCACCCACAAGATGCCAAAATACCGATCCACCGGGCTATCGCTGCCCCGGCGCACCCTCGACTACCTGCAACGCGGGGCTGCCGAGGGCATGCGCAACGCCGAACTCTTCGATGCGACCTGCCAGTTCCGTGACGCCGGCCACCCGCTGGAAGACACGGAAGCGCAGTTGTTAGCCCGCGCACTGGCCGACGGGCTGACCGAATCCGAGGCGCGCCATACCATCCGCTCGGTCTATGCACGGACCTCCAGGGAACCGCTCGGTGCGTCCGGGCCATTGCCTGCCGCGCCGTCACCCGCGCCACGGCGTACCACGCCCGCGCCGGTCCACCGCGAGCGATCCACCATGGCGCTGCCGGTCACCATCGAGGATGGCTTTGTTAGGCTCATCGACGCGTGCTTCCAACCGGATGAGTTCGTCGCCATCTCCCCGGCGGCGGAAAACGAAGAGGGCGGAATCGTTCCCCGCCGTGGTGTCACGCTCACAGCCACCGAATGGAAATCGAAGGTGGCGGCCAAGGGCGGCATCGACCGTGTGTTCGGCACCAAGCTCGGGTTGTTCCTGCGCATCAATCCGATGGCCAAGGGCGGGGCGAAAAACGAGGATGTGACCGCGTTCCGCCATGTGCTGGTCGAGTTCGACCGCGACGAGGCCGGCAAGCCGATTCCCAAAGAGGAGCAATATCACGCGGTCGTCGCCAGCGGCATGCCGGTCGCGGCCTTGATCGACTCAGGCAACAAGAGTCTGCACGCCTGGATCCGGGTCGATGCGCCCGACGAGAAGGAATACAAGCGCCGGGTCGAAATCATCTGGGAATGGTTTTCAGGGATCAACCTGGATAAGCAGAACCGGAATCCATCACGCCTGTCGCGTTGTCCCGACGGCTGGCGCACGGTCGATGGTCAGCCCCATCGGCAGACTCTTCTCTCGCTGGAATTCGGCGCGGAGTCGTGGACGGCATGGGAGGCGGCGCACTCGAATTCCGATCTGCCTCCGATTCTCCCCGGCCATGCGTTTATGGGCCAGCCGGAGCCTGAACCGCCGCAGCTCGTCGATGGCATTCTCCACCAAGGAGCGAAAATGGTGTTAGGTGGCCCGTCGAAGGCGCGCAAAAGCTGGTCATTGATCGACCTCATGCTCTCGGTTTCCACCGGCTCGCCGTGGTGGGGATTTCCAACGCGTCCCGGTCGTGCCCTCTATCTGAACTTCGAGCTTCCACCGTTCGCGCTCCAATACCGAATCACCCGGATCGCAGCGGCAAAGGACATTTCCGACTTCACCGGCTTCGACATCTGGAACCTCCGCGGCCATGCCACCGACTTTTCCGCGCTCATCCCCAAAATCCTCGGGCGTATCCGCGACACCGGTTATTCGCTGATCCTGATCGACCCGATTTACAAGGGCCTCGGCGCACGGAACGAAAACGACGCCGGCGACATCGCCAGCCTGCTCAATGAAGTCGAGCAACTGGCGGCGAAGTCCGGAGCCGCAGCCGTCTTCGGCGCGCACTTTTCCAAGGGCAACCAGGCGGGCAAAGAGTCCATCGACCGGATTGGCGGCTCGGGTGTGTTCGCTCGTGACCCCGATGTCATTCTAACCATGACGCCCCACGAGGAAGACGACGCCCACGTCATCGACCTCACGTTGCGCGCCCTGCCACCCGTGAAGCCGTTCGTCGTCCGCTGGTGCGAGTCGATCTTCATCACCGACCGCAACGCTGATCCTGCCCAGCTCAAAGCTCCCCAGGGCAATGCCAAGAGCGAGAAGGCGAAGGCCACCTACAAGATGGGCAGCGCTGCAGATCGCTACGCCAGCGCCGTCGAAACCATGCCTCCGCTCGCCAATGGCAAGGTCCCCCAGGAGTCCGCCGTGCTGGCGTATGTCTCCGACCGGATCGCCGAGGTCGAGGGCGACTGCACGCTCAAGGAAGCACAGCGCGTCTTCTACTGCCTCGCCAACATGAAGAAGGGATCACCCTTCGTTTTCGACAAAGCAACTCGCCTGTGGAGGGGGCAGCGCCATGGAATTTGAACCCGTCATTTCAACAGGGTTTGAACCTCGGGTGCAAATTGGTTTGAACCCATTTGAACCCGTCCAATCTAACAGCCTAGGTCGGGTTATAGTAAGGCACCTTACTATAATGCTTATGGTTTACCTAAAGGTAAACAGAGCGCGAATCGGTAAACCGAGATTCGCGCGCTCTGGTTCACCCTTGAGGGAACCAGCGCCATCAGCTTTAGATCGGCTGAAAGGGGGTTCAAAATGAACTCCGACGACTACGCCAAAAAGCAGACGAAACGGGATGCCCAATACGAACGGGACTACGAGGCATGGGTGAAGTCCATGACCCTCGACGAACGTCGGCAGGCGGAGAAGCTCGGACTGCTCAAACCCTGCCTGCAACGACATGGCAACGGTGCGCCGGATCACGACATGGCCGACTCACCTGCGGCCAGCCACACGCCGGACATCGCGGCATTGGTCGATCACGACGACGAAGTCACGGAAACCCACGCCATGGGGAGTGCGACGGAGATCCTGCGTCGCCTGGTTGCCGACATCGTCTCGGAGGACAACACCCGCCTCACCATCGACTGCCTCTCGATTGCCCTGGGCCTGCGGGTCTATGCCGGCGACAGCATGACCCATATCGCCAAGCGCCACGGCATTACCCGGGCCGCTGTCTCGAAGCGCTGCGTTGACATCACCGAGAGGCTGAAACTGCCACCATCCCGAGCTATGCGCAGCGAGAAGGCACGCAACATCTATCAGCGCTCACAACTCAAACGATACCGCTCACAAAAATCATGAACATGCTCGCCATTCACGACCCAAAGTTTTCGATCACACCCACCGGAATTCAATTCAACGAGGACCTGAGCTTCGACGAATGGGACGCACTCGGCCAGAAACTCGCACCTATCGGCAAGTCCATCGGGTTCATCATCGGAGACTGGATCAACTACGGCGAAAGTCGATGGGGCAACAAATATGAGGAAGCTCTTGGACGCACGGGACTCGCCTACACCACACTGGCTCACTACGCTTATGTCGCCCGCCGGGTCCAATTTTGTTTCCGGAAACAAAATTTGGATTACACCATCCACGCCACGGTCGCGAAAATCAAAGACCCTGCCGAGCAACAACACTGGCTCGATATGGCCGACAAGCACAGTCTCGGCAAGCGCCGCCTCCAGAAGTCGATCAACTTCGGCAGACTCGCCACTGAGGAGGAGGTCCAGGGCGATCCTGCCGACAAGGGAGTCATCACCCACCTTGCTCTCATCAATCGACTCATCCGCTGGTGGAAGCAAACCACTGCCGACGATCCGGTCGATCAGTGGGACGAGGAACAGCGCGAGAACGTGAAGAAGGACTTCAAGCTGGTCCTCGACATTTACGAGGCGCTCTAACCAAACGCAGGGAGGGACGGTCCCAGGCGAGCCTCATACCCTCGCCCTCTGCGGGTTCAATTCCCGCCCCTGCAACCACTCACGATCACCATGCCCCTCAACGCCACGACGCCAATCCACAGGGTTACACGCATGCTCCGCGAAGGAGCGCGGCTGATAGCAGTGCAACAAGGGCAAACCAGCATCGACGTGACGCCAGACATCATCGCCATGCTGGACGGGGTTCAAACGGGTTCAGATGGATTCGAACCCATCAAGGAATCTATTGAACCCGAGACAGTCGGCAGGGAGGTCCGCACCCGTGTCCATTTCCCGTGAAATGTGCCATCGCGACTTCCCACATAACGGATCGTCGGGACGTTGACTCCAGGTGCCAGAGAAATGGCTCAATCCAAGTTGGAATCAAGGTTTCTCTTCCTCTGGCGCGTTGCGCAAGGTCCTCCCCTGGAGCGGGAAGTTCAGTTTCATACTTCCCGTCGGTGGCGCGCCGACTTCGCACACATCGAAAGCCGGACCCTGATCGAAATCGAGGGCGGAATCTTCATGGCGAAAGGTGGCCGGCACACTCGCGGAGCGGGTTACGCCAATGACGCCGAGAAGTATCTCGAAGCCGTTTTGGCGGGCTGGACGGTCATCCGCCTAACCGAACGCCAGCTCGACCTGGACTTCATCGAGCGGATCGTCGGGTGGATCAATACTCTTCCGGCAGCATCACACACGTCGATTGGCGACCAGCTTCCGTGATGATGTAGATCCGCCGACCGCCACCTAGCTTGTAATGGCTCAGGATGCGGTCGCCGTGGGTCAGGGCATCCTCGTTCGCCTGCTTGTCCTCGTCGCAGAGGTCACCCCAATCGCCGCAGTGGTGGCGGTGCATGTAGGATGCCAGGTCGATGCCGAGTGCCATTGCTCCGGGAGTCGCCACGGTCTGCCCCAGCGGGAAGCGTGGTTCCATGATTCGGTATGCCATGGCCGTTCAGTCGTTGGTGGTTCCCCATTCCGGGTGGCGCTTGCCGGTGGCGATCAGGCCGGAGGCGAGCATGTCTTCGACCAGCGCCTTGGGCGGCCAGGCGCGATGCGGTTTGCCGGTCTGCATCTTCGATGCCCGTGCGGTGGCTCGGCAGTAGGACGGCAGGTCGGCTTCCGGGTTGAAGCTGTCCTGGCGGAGCTTGGTCATCAGGTCGGTGGCATCGGCGGCGGAGAACGTCGCCCCGTCGATGGTGTGGTATTCGGTGTTCATGGTTTCGTTTGGCATGGTGGAAATCAGGCGGCGAGCTTCTTTGCCCGCTCAGTGTAGAATTTGGTGAGGCCCTTGGCGTCGATGGCTTGGAAGAACCACTTCATGCGGTTCATCCCGAGGCCGGTGTCCACCGGGCGGTTGCGGACGGTGGCGGCGGCTTCGGCGGCGTCGAACAGTCGGGCCATCAAACGCACCCAGTTGGTGATCTTGGCGGGATCGGTGGTTCCCGAGTGGTGACGGACTTCCAGCGTTTGATGGCGGAAGTAGGATTGGATGTTCAGCTTCCGATAGCGGCAGGGATAGAGTTGTTTCATCTGATCCATGTTCTTGCAGGCGTCGATCTTCTGATAGACCCGGAAGCACTGGCCCCGGTGGTCCTCGCTGTCGGAGATGCCGCCTTCAAGATTGGTGCGGCAGTAGGTGTTGTTATTGCCCCGGCGCGACTGCGGTTGGAAGGCGTCGAGAACGTCCTCGAATTTGAGCCAGAGTTTGAAGAGGTTCTTCACCGCTTTGAGATTCATCGAGCGGGCATCGAAGTGGACGTGGAGTCCGCACCGCCTATCCACTTGGGCACCAGCGGCTTCGAGTGCGGCGGCGGCGATGCGGACTTCCTCGATACCGGCCTCGCCTTCGAGAACCGGTGAGACTAGTTCCAAACCGCAGGAGCCGTCGGTGATGATCTTCCAATATGGCGTGGTGTCGTGAGTGTAGTAGGAGGATTCGACCCGGATGCCTGCGGCTCTCAGGCTCATGACGGCCTGCTCTTTGGTGATGGTGGAGAGGAATTCAATCTCGACTCCGAAGCGGCGGGACATGGTCGGCGTTGTCATGGGTAATATCTGCCATGGTGCCACCTCACGTCCATGGCTAAGTGGAGTTAGAGGAAAAAAGACAGAATCGGCACGCATCGTGGCACCCATGATTCATGCCAATCCTTTGTCTGATAGACGGTGCGTAATAACGCCATGTTGGCACGCATCGTGTGACTCAAAACACATGCCAATCGCGAGTCCGATTTGCCGCGAAAGAAAGACGAAAAATGACATGGACTCAAGTTGTCAGACTGGCAGATGAGGGATGATGAAAGCAAACACACCGAACCTAACAACGAAGCCGCCGATGTTGGCGAAAAATTGGGACAAGACCATGCGGCCGGAAGGCTGGTGGATGTCAGAGAAACTCGACGGAGTCCGCGCCATTTGGGACGGCGAACATTTCCGCTCACGGGGCGGCAACATCTTCCACGCCCCGGCATGGTTCAAAGCGGGACTGCCCGCCCTGCCGTTGGACGGCGAGCTATTCGTCGGGCGAGGGAAGTTCAACGACGCGGTGAGCATCGTTCGGTCGATGACCGCCGACTGGTCGCCAGTTAGGTATTTGGTCTTTGATGTCCAAGCCGACGGCCCGACCGAAGACCGGCAACGCACGTTGCTGGCCCTGCAACTCCCCGGCCATGTCTCGATAGTCGAGCAGGTGCTCTGTCAGTCCGACGACGCCCTGCTTGATTTCGAGCGTTCCATCCTCAACGGCAAGGGCGAGGGCGTCATGCTCCGGGCCCCGCGTTCACCCTACGAATTCAAGCGGTCTGGCCACCTCCGCAAGCTCAAGCGGTTCATCGACGACGAGGCCACCGTGATCGGCCACCAGGACGGCGAAGGCAAACACGAAGGACGACTCGGAGCGCTGGTCTGCCAACTCCGGGATGGAACGACGTTCCGCGCCGGGTCCGGGTTCACCGACGCTGAAAGGGAAACCCCGCCGCCCATCGGTGCCATCGTGACTGTCCGTTACTTCGAACTGACTCCTGATGGAGTCCCGCGATTCCCAACATTCCTTGCCGTCCGCAACTACGAATAGAACCCAACAACCAAACACTGAGATCCCATGAAATCCGAATCCGACATCCTCGATAAAATCCGCAAGCTCCTGCGACTGGCCGACCGCTCCCGCGGCTCCACCGAGAACGAAGCCAAGGTGGCGCTCGCCAAGGCACAGGAATTAATGACCCGCCACAACATCGACTCGGCGCTGCTCCGCATGGAACGCGGCGAATCCGGCGGCGGGTCGTTCACCGTCAACAAGGGCAAAGTCGATCTGCCGAAGACTCTCAACCCCGCGGACATCATGATCCTGTCGCTGCTCCAGTCGCACTTCAACGTGAAGACGATCCTGATGCCCGATGGCCGGGGAACACCAGTGGACATCATCGGTGCCGCCGCCGACATCGACTTTGCCATCTATGCCTTCAACTTCCTGCGGCAGACATTCTTCCGCTGTTGGAACGAGTTCAAGCGGACCCATGCCAACCCGGACAAGGCATCTTACTACCGGGGCCTGCGCGATGGTCTAAACGCCGAACTCAAAGCGGCGAAGCAACGGGCCGAACAATCCTACGCCAGCGACCAGCGCCAGGCATACGGACTGGTCGTCGTGGACCAGCAGGCGGTCATCACCCGCTACGTCGAGGACCATTACGGCAAGCTCCGCAATCGCAACACCCGTTCACGCCGCCTGCATTCCGGCAGCTATGTCGCCGGGGAAACCAAAGGCCGGACCATCCAAATCAACCGCCCGCTTCCGTCATGAAAACCATCCAACAAAAAGACGAAAAAAGACATGGACGCGCCCAATCAGACGGGCAGATGAGGGATGCTATGACAACCGCATCCATTCCTAACAACTGCCTGACCAAGGCGATGCAGCAAGGCATTCGCGGACTTGAGAAAAACGGCTTCACCGCCCGGCGCATCCTGCCGGTCGATCCGAGGGCCGGCATCCATGCCCGCGAGTTCCGCGCCGACTTCGCCAAGCAAACCAAAACCGGACTGCTGGCGTTCAGCGTCCGGATCGACACCGACGGCAACGTCACCAACACCAAACCATAACACCACCATGAACAAACTGTATTGGATCGTCTGCGACGACAAGGAAACCAACGTATTTGAAGGCCGCTATCAGGGTCGCACCCGAGGCGAAGCCTTGAAATTCCTCAAGCAGTCCATCGGGCGTAAGACGCTCAACGGACTGGTCTTCACCATCACCGAAATCCCGGTGCCACTGATCCGCGAGATCGTCGCGGAAATCCTCGCCGGAGGCGATGGCGGCAACGTCGCGCCCGCCGCGAACATCGTGCCGCTCACCCGTCCAGCGACTGAGGCCAGCCCGGGACGTTACGACGCGTTCGCTGACACGGCTGACCCTGAACCAACGCCTGTGGAGGCCACGCCACCCAAGGCGAAGGAATCCAAGCCCGTCAAGAAGGTCGGCAATCCCGGCCTCGGTGATGAGCACTGGTCGCAAGTCCGGGCCCATTGGGAGGAATGCCGCAGCGTGAAGCAAACCGCCGAGCACTTCGGCCTGTCGCCCAACACGCTCAAAACCCGCATCCGCAGGGAGGGCTGGAACAAATGAGCGCGCCCGACTGGAAACCGACCGTCGGTGACGGCGCGACCGTCTGCCACTACTCCGACCGAACCGCCTGCACGGTGATCCGCGTCAGCCCCAGCGGCAAGACCGTCTGGATGCAGGAGGACAGCACCGTTCTAGACGGATGGAAACCCGAGTTCGTCGCCGGGGGCTTCGCCGGCCATTGCGTAAACAACTCCGAGCAGCGGTATGTCTATCAGCGTAATCCGCAGGGTGCGATTCATCGCGCCAGCGTCCGCAAGGACGGCAAACTCCGCACCACCAACGGCGAACGGGTTGTTTCCGGTCGCCATCACTTCCACGACTACAACTTCTGATGAAGGTCGCAGTCGAAAAATACCGCAAACCCGATGGCTACGCCACGCGCTACTGGTCGGTGATCGTTGATGGCGAACTGCTCGCCGTCACCCTCTACCGCAAAGGCGCGGTGGCCGTAGCCCGGGCCATCACCAACCCAATCCCACATTCGTATGTCTCGATCCTTGAAGATTCTCCCAACCCCGCCGCCACGCCCCGCAAGCCCACCGCTGGCGTGGCGACCTACCGGACCCGATGACCTCTGCGGCCCAGCCGCCACGGTCGCCAACCGCCTCGTCGCCAAAGCCCGCAAGCTCCACGACGATCCTGCCGTCCCGGTAAAAATCCTGCTCTACGGCCCGCCCGGTGTCGGCAAGACCAGCATCGCCGACATGGTGGCCGACGCATTGGCAGGCACCCGTTTCGCAGTCGAGGAATTCAACGGCAAGCTCGTCACCGTCGAGGTGGTCAAGCAATGGATGTCCAGCCTCGGCACCTGCTCGCTGTTCGGCGTCTATGCCGTTCGGATCATCAACGAAATGGACCGCTGCACGCGGGATGCACAGGACCTGCTTCTGAGCTACCTCGACCGCCTGCCACCGGATCGCGCCGTGATCGGCACCAGCAATCTACAACTCGACCTGCTCACCGAGCGGTTCCAGACGCGATTCCAGTCGATCAAACTCGCCGCTCCGTCCACCGAGGAAATTGCAGCAATGCTGCGCCGCCACTGGCCCGTCGATGAAGCGACATCCCTGCGGATCGCGGTCGGCAGCGGCGGATGCGTCCGGGCCGCACTGGCCGATCTGGAATCCTGGCTGGATGCGGAGGGGTTGTCATGAAAGCGCGTCTCCAACGGCTGTCATTCGACCGTCGCGGTCGCCTCGCACGCGCCGTGTTCCGCTTCCGCTCTCCGGACATGCGACAGGAAACCCCGGTCACGGTGGAATGGCGTGATGTGGCCGGCAGCCGCGAATGGTTCGCTCTCGGATGGTGCCCGCCCGATGCGTGGAAGGAAATCCTCCCGCTGCTCGCGCAAGTCACCCATGCCGTTGACACGATCCAAACCGGCGATGACGGATGATTCTCCCAAAGCCCGCACTCTCGCCAATGGCATCGAAGTCTGGTGCAGCTTCGACAAGCTCGTGCCGGTGGGCGAGTTGAAGCCCAACCCGCGCAACCCGAACACCCATCCGCAGCGGCAGATCGAATTGCTCGCCAAAAACATCCGCTATTTCGGATGGCGGCAGACGATCACGGTTTCCAATCTCACCGGCCTGATCGTTTCCGGCCACGGCCGTCTGATGGCCGCCAAGCACCTCGGCGTCGAAGTCGTGCCGGTGGACTATCAGGACTTCGCCAGCGAGAACGACGAACTCGCCGTGCTGGTGGCAGATAACCGGTTGGCCGAACTTTCCACGGTCGATCTCAACGAACTCGAAAAAATCGCGAGCGAGTGGAAGGCCATCGACTTCGATACGATCCTTGCGGGTTTCGAGCCTGCCGACATCGAGGGCCTGCTCAATCCGGGTGGCAATGACGATGACGAGGATGACGACGACCGCCACGACAAGGAACTCGACAAGAGCGACGTCACCGTCGCGGTCGGCCTCTATCGGTTCCGCATCACCCAGGAAGAATTCATCGCGTGGTGCGACCGCGTGAAACAAGACGCCGGTTTCGACAAGGAAAGCGTGCTCAACGAAATCCGCAGCCGCCTCGGACTATGAACATCATTCTCGAATCCATCGACGCCGTTAGACCCTCGACCTACAACCCACGGTCGGCGGTTGCCGAGCGGCTTGACCTGATCGAGCTATCACTCCGCAAGCTCGGCTTCATCGCCCCGATCTTTGCCGACTCGGACGGTGAAATCCTTTCCGGCCACCAGCGCCACCTCGTCGCCTCGCGCATGGGTGCCACCCACGTCCCAGTGTTCCGCACCAAGGCGCTTGATCTCGACCAGCGCAAGGCGCTCAACATCGTGTTCAACCGGGCGACCAACGATTTCGATTTCAACAGTACGCCCAGCAGAGTCACCAGCGAGTTGCAATCGCTGGACATCCAAGCGCTCGCCGCTCGCATTCCCGACAAGGAAGTCGGCAGCGACGGATTCTTGCGCTGCCTCAAGCCCGCGGAAGTCGCAGTCAAGGATCTCTGCAAAGTGAACTCGGGCCGCTGGATCCAGTATGCCCGCAACCTCGCACGCACGCTGCATCGCCACGGCATCCTCATGCCAATCGTCTGCCGCGAGGACCTCACCGTCATCAACGGCATCGGCAGGTTGGAAATGCTCGCCGAAAAGGGCGCGGCGTTCGCGCCGGTCGTGTTCGTTACCGAAGAGGAAGCCGAATTCGCCCGGGCCATGATGAATCTGCTCTCGATGGATTTCGACATCCACACGCGCTATGCCGACATGCTGCGCTTCAACTCGTTCCGCCGCGCACGCCGCGTGAGGCGTGAGCTTGGCAACGGATTCATCTTCGCCACGCACGGCGCGAAGCCGTGCAAGGATTTCGACATCGGCAAGGCATCCGACAAGGCGCGGTGGGTGAAGGAACACGGCACGACCATTCTGGACTTCGGTGCCGGCCACCTGACGGAAACCTTCCTGCTGCGCCAGGCCGGGATCGACTGCACGCCATTCGAGCCGTATCGCCTCGGACCAGGGGGCATCAACAAGGCGGAGAGCGTGGAACTGGCACGCGCCTTTCTAGCAGAAGTCGCAGCGGGCAAGGAGTGGACCAGCATCTTCATCGCCAGCGTGCTGAACTCCGTGCCGTTCCGTGAAGACCGCGAACATATCGCCTGCCTGTGTTCCGCCCTGTGCAAGCCGTTCACCAAAGTCTATGCCTGTGCATCGTCCGCAGGTGAATCCGGCTGGCGACAGGTCAATGGCAAGGCGTTCATGAACGAATCCAACGCGGGCAATATCGCGTTCCGCCTCGACTACGAACCGGGCATCCGAATCGGCGATTTTCAGGACAAACCGAAGGTCCAGAAGTATCACACCGTTTCGGAGTTCCGCGACCTGTTCGGCACTTTCTTCCGCTCGGTGAAGGTCGATGATTTTTCCAACAACATCAACGCGGCCTGCGCGTCGGCGCGTCCGGTTGATCCCAACAAACTGCGTGCCGCCATCGAGTTTGAATTCGATCTGCCCTATCCGGACGGCACGCGCATGGATCTCGTGAAATGCGCCATGGACTCTTTCTCCCAACGTCTTCAGATTACCCTATGATCATACTGCTAGATCTCAATTACACGCTGGTGGCGAACTCGCCCAAGCACGGCACCACGCCCGAGCGCATGGAGAAACGATTGGCCAATGAGCAATATCGCCAGTGGCTGGTGGAGCTCGTGCGGCCTCACACTGTCGTTCTCATTACCGCCCGCCCGGAAACCTGGACGATCAAGACGCTTGACCGCATCGAGGAGCAAACCGGCTGGCGACCGCAGGACGCGTGCTTTGCGCCCAAAGGTTGGTGGAATCCCCCGGCGATCAAAGAGCATCTGCTGAAAAAGGACGTGTTCCCGGTTCACGGCGATGACGCCCGCTACCTAGCCATTGAGAGCAACCCTCGGACTCGCGAGATGTATGCGAAGTTCTCCATTCCCTGCTTATGGGTGACGGCGGAAGGCACCTGCCTGACCGAAGGAACGCGGATCGTCAAACGCCTGCCGCGTTGACATCCGCCACGCGGGCATGAATGAAGCCCAACGTGATGAGGTGATTCCACGCGGAGCCTGGCAGTTCGATCAGGAAGTGACCGCAGTGTTCGACGACATGCTCCAGCGGAGCATCCCGCAATACAACGCAATGCGCATGGTGACCTTCGAGGTGGGTCGGCGCTTCGTGCAACCCGGCACCGCCATCATCGACATGGGATGCTCACGCGGTCAGGCGCTCCTTCCCTTCGTTTCCAACTTCGGTACGGCCAACGATTACATCGGCCTGGAGATCAGCGAACCGATGATCGAGGCGGCGCGGGAGAACTTCAACTATCACCAGCACGGCAATCGCGTCAGCATCCAGTCTGCCGACCTGCGCCACGAGTTCCCTGGTGTGACTTCCAGCCTCGTGCTCTCGGTGCTGACGCTCCAGTTCACACCCATCGAATACCGCCAGCAGATCATTCGCCGCGTCTTCGATTCGCTGGCTCCAGGCGGTGCCTTCATCCTGGTGGAGAAGGTTCTCGGTGCCACCGCCAAGCTTGATGAGGCGTTCGTGAATCTCTTCCTCCAGATCAAGCGGGAGAACGGCTATTCCGAAAGCCAGATCGACCGCAAGCGGCTGTCACTCGAAGGCGTGCTGGTGCCGGTGACTGCCCGCTGGAACGAGGAGCTTCTCCATCAGGAAGGTTTCACGTCGGTCGATTGCTTTTGGCGGCACCTGAACTTCGCCGGGTGGGTGGCGGTGAAACCATGAGCCAAGGGAATTCGACATCACCCGTGTTGCCAGCCGATGTCGCGGAGAAGATCCTCGACGCGGATTTTCAAAACGTCGTTCGCAAGGTGGCTGCGGGCAAGCCGCTCACCGTGGCCGAGCGGGCGCGCATCGAGTCTCGGGCGGCCGGCAGCGAGGAATCGCTCGCCTATGCTAAAACCCTGGTCGAACTCGCCGCCGTGTTAGGCGTGACTCGCAGGACGCTCACCACCTGGCAGAAGATGGAAGGTTCTCCGAAGCCGCTCTCGAATGGCTTGTGGCCTGTGGCCGACTGGCGTGAGTTCGTGAGACTGCGAGGCTTGAAAGCGGGCAAAGTGCCGGTCGGCAATGAAGAAGCACTCAAGGCCCGCAAGTTACTCGCGGAGGTCGAGGAGCGTGAACTTCGCATCGCCGTGAAAAAAGGCGAATACGTTCCGATCTATCAGGTGCAAAGCGAATGGATAGGCCTGGTCGCCCAAGCGACATCCATCCTCCGGGCCAAATTTGAAAATGAGCTTCCGCCCATCCTATCAGGACTCGACGCCACCGGCATCCAACGGGAATGCCGCAAGGCAATCGACGAGGTTCTTCGCTGCCTCCACGAATCATGAGTGCTCTCAAGCAAATCTGGCGCGAAGCGTGGCAACCGCCCGACCGCAGGCCGCCGTGGGAATGGTGTGAGGATCACATCGAGGGCATTCCGTATTCACCGAACCCGGGACGCTTCCGGTCGGAGAACTCGCCGTGGATTCGCGAGGTCATGGAATCGTTGGTCGATCCACGCATCCGGCTTGTTTCGATTATCGCTTCGGTTCAGTCGTCGAAGACCACGGCTCCGGAGCTGACGCTCTGCTACATCATCACCAACCTTCCCGGGCCGACGCTCTGGCTCGACCAGACCGACGAGGATGCTCGCGATTATTCCGAAGCACGGCTCCAGAAACTTTTCGACCAATGCCAGCCGGTGGCGCGGCTCATGCCCACCGGCATCCACCGCCACAAGCGCAAGAACAACGCCATCCACTTCAACAACGGCATGGTGCTGTGGATTCTGGGGGCGCACAACAAGACCAACCTGCAGCGCCGGTCGATCCGCTGGTTGGTCGGTGACGAAACATGGCGCTGGCCGGAAGGTCACATGGCGGAAGCCGAGGCCCGCGTCACCGCATTCGGCTGGCTCGGCAAGTGCATCTTCATGAGCCAGGGCGGCGAGGAGGATGACGACACCCACCGGAAATTCCTCACCACCGACCAGCGTGAGTGGACGTTTGCCTGCCCGGAATGCGGTCACCGCCAGGCATTCAAATGGGAATGCGTCGAGTGGAGCAAATCGGCCAGGGATGAATTCGGCGATTGGGATTTCGACGAAGTCCGGCGCACCACCGCCATGCGCTGCGAGTCGTGCAACCACTACTTCAACGATGGCGAGCGCACCCGCCGCGAACTCAATGCCACCGGGGCATTCGTCGCGAAGAATCCCAAGGCGTCGAAGGAGAATGTCGGATTCCATTGGAATGCCCTTTGCGCGATGAGCTGGGGCCAACTCGCTGAACTCTATCTGCGGGCGAAGACAGCGGCGCGGAAGGGCGACGTGTCGTTGCTCCAGCAGTTCTATCAAAAGCGGCTCGGCCTGCCGTGGCGTGAATACGTCGAGGATTACAAACTCGAAATCACCAAGTCCGGTTACAAGCGCGGCGAGACATGGGAAGAGGAAGGCGCGATTGATCCAAAAACCGGTCGCATCCTCGCCGCTCCATTGCCTGAGCGCACCGGCCTGATCCCACTCCGTTTCATCACGGTGGATTGCCAGATGGATCACCTGTTCCTGGTAGTCCGCTCGTGGTCGGCCGAGGGATCAAGCCGCCTGATGTGGAACGAGCGAATTCTGACATTCACCGACATCGACGTGATCCAGGAACGCTTCGACGTGCATCCAAGTCTCGTGTTCCTCGACGCCGGCTATGCGACCTACGACGTCTATCGGGAATGCGCCAAGCGCGGCTGGGTGGCGCTTATCGGCGACCGCCGCCCGGTCTATGCCCACAAGGGGCGCGACGGCAAAACCGTCCAACGATTCTATTCGCCACGCCGCAAGGTGGTGCTTTCGCATAAGCAGTCCTGCCACGTCCACTACTGGAGCAACCTCAACATCAAGGACACGCTGGCCCGCCTCCGTCGCAATCAGGACGCGTCCCAAGGTCCGACGTGGGAAGTGCCCGACGACATCGACGACGACTATCTCGCCCAAATGGAAAGCGAGCAGCGGATCAAGGAAAAGGGCCAGTGGATGTGGAAGCAGATCGGTTCCCGCCCCAATCACTACCTGGACTGCGAGGCGGAACAGGCTGCTGCCGCCACCATGCTCAAGATCGTCGGGCGCGAGGCTGCGGCGGCACTGCCCGTTGACAGCGCGGACGGGGAGTCATGAACAACGTCACCATCCTCCGTCTCCTCACCGCCGTGGCTTCCGGTCTTTCGACTCTCGCCGCTCTCGATCTGGCCGGCATCGCCCAGATGTTCGATCCCACCACCGCCAAATACCTGCTCGCTGTGGGTCCCGCCGCGCTTGCGGTGAAGGAGCTCGTCGTCGTGCTTGGCGATCTCTTCGACGACGGCAAGCCCAACAAATCGTTCAAGGTCGGTGTCTTTTGCTTCGCGTTGGCAATTCTAACGTTTCCGTTCCTCGTGTCCTGCACCACGCCGCCCGCCATCACCGGCGAGTTCATCAGCAAGGACGGACAAATCAAGGTCCACCCTGACGGCCACTTTGAAATCATCGTCGAGCCACGCACCGGCAAGTGAACCTGGATCCCAAGGAGCCACGAACCATGAGCGCGACGCTTTGGACAAGAATCCAGAAATTCCTCGGAATCACAGCCGATGGAATTCCGGGAAATCAGACCGCTCAGGCCGTGGCAGCCAGACTTGGAATTGATGCCGCCACACCAGCGGCCACTCCATCCAGTGCCACCATTGATCCGCGATCCGCAGCCAACATAGCCACCCTCAAGCCCGAGGCGCAAATGAAAGCCCGCGAGTGGCTGCTCAAGTGCCTGGAGGCGGGTATCAATGTAAAGATCATCACCGGCACACGAACCTATCAGGAGCAGGCCGCGCTTTACGCAAAGGGCCGCACGGCACCGGGTCCTAAAGTGACCAACGCGCCACCCGGATACTCATGGCACAACTTCGGCGTTGGCTGGGATTTCGTCGTCTTCGACGCCAACGACCAACCATTGTGGGAAAGCCCGCTTATGGAACGCTGCGGACGAATTGCCGAGTCGCTTGGACTCGAATGGGGCGGCAGTTGGAAGAGCTTTCAAGACATCCCTCACATTCAGCTCAAACAAGACTGCACCTTGGCTGAAGCGCGGCAAATGGTCAGTTCGGGGAAATGGTGGAGTTGATCGCGTTGACACCCACCGCCGTGCATGGCCCGCGGACTCTTCATCACCGGATTCACAGTTTCAGAGGTGCTCGCCATCCAGCAGCGGGCGAAGGACATGCTCCTCGAAGGCAAGACGATCATGAGCTGGAACGACGCGGACACTTCCACCGCCAAGCAGTTCACCATGCCCGTCGATCAGGTGCTTGAGGAATGCGGCCACGCACTCCGCATCCTCGACCCGGCCACTTACGGCAGGCCGCGCATCGCCGCCGCATCCTTCATCTCCGGCTATCTCCCGAAATGATCCGCCTCAAACACATCGCCATGCGTTGGCTGCCGCCGGTCTTTCTTCCGAAAGCATGGAGCTCTCCATTCGAAGCGGCGAACTGGTCGTCGAGGAGGGGATTGGTCCCCGGATTCGCTCCGACCGATGCGCGGCTGGAACTCACACCGGGAGTCCGCTCCGAGCTGGTCCGCAAGTCGCGTTACCTCCACAAAAACAGCGGCTTCATGCGCGAGCTGGTCGCCAACATGGCGATTTATTCCACCGGCGACGGCATCCGCGTCCAGGCACAGTCGCCCAAACCGGAATGGAACCGTGCAGCCGAGGAATACTTTTCCCTGTGGGCCGCCCGCTGCGAAATCACGCGCCGGTTTTCGTTTGAAGAATGCCAGGCGCTCGTCTGCCGGGGCATGGACATCGACGGCGAATACTTCGTCCACAAGACCCGCGATGCCGATGGCGAACCGCGAATCCAGTTGATCGAATCCCACCGCGTCGGCGACCAGTTCGGATCGAAAGACACCATCGACGGCGTGGGACTCGATGAATGGGGAGCGCCGGTGTTCTATCGGATCTTCGAGGACGATAGCAAATCCCGCGATCTGCCATCGGAGGCAGTGCTGCATATCCACGAGCCGGAATGGGCGGGCGGTGTGCGCTCGCATCCGACGATCCAGCATTCGATCAACCACGTCCTCGATGAGATCGAACTGCTCGCCCTGGAGAAACATGCGGTGAAGGACAACGCCGATGTTTCCCGCATTCTGAAAACCGCCCGAGGTGAAATCGACGACAACGGTGACTTCGTGGTCGGCGGGCCCGGAACCAACAATGATCCGAGTGATCCGGTTTCGTTGCAGAAGATCGTCGGCGGCAAGTTGGTGGCACTCAAACCCGACGAGTCGCTCGAAAGCTTCCAGTCGAACCGCCCGTCACCCACGTTCACCGGATTTCTGGAACACCTGCGACGTGATGCGGCACTCGGCGTGATCCCGTTCGAATTCGCTGCCGATTCCAGCAAGATCGGCGGCGCGGGTGTGCGTCTGATCGTGGCCAAGGCGGATCGCCGGTTCTCGTTTCGCCAGATGATTCTCGAACGCCGCTTGATCCGCCCGGTGTGGACCTACGTGATCGGCGACGCGATCAACCGTGGACTTCTGCCGCCCATGGCCGGGTGGTGGAAGATTTCCTCCGTGCCGCCAAAGCGTGTGACCGTCGATGCCGGACGCGAAGCCCAACAGAACCGCGCCGACGTGGAGATGGGACTCAAGACTCTATCAGACCACTTCCAGGAACTCGGTGCCGACTTCGGCGAGGAAATCGAACGCCGTGCCAGCGATGCGAAGATGATTCTCGAAACGGCGCTCAAATACGGCGTGCCGGTTGAGATGCTCTGGAAACCGTCCGGCGCGGCGTTGACACCGCAGACCGGGCGTGAGTCCGCTCCTCTTTCAAAACAGTGAATGGCTGATCCAGCCGGAAGCCCTGCGCTCGATGGCGGCGGCAGCTCGTTCGTTTCGTGATCGCGGCGGCGTGCTGCCCCAATCGTCTGCATCCAATCCGCTGCTCAATGTCGAGGACGGCATCGGCACGGTGTCGATTGAAGGTCCGATCCTGCGCAAGCCGGACATCTTCGCCCGCGTGCTGATGGGCGCGACGGACTCGGAGGAAATTGGTGCCGCCATCCGCGAGGCAGGCCAGCGCGACGACGTCCGGGCCGTGTTTCTCAACATCGACTCACCGGGCGGCACCGTGCTTGGCACGCCGGAATTGGCCAATGCGGTTGCCTCGCTCAACGAACGCAAACCCGTCTATGCGTTCTCGTCCGGCCTGATGGCATCGGCGGCCTACTGGATCGCCAGCCAGGCCCGCGCCATCTATGCAACGCCATCCGCCCAGATCGGATCTATCGGAGTGGTCCAGGCGGTGATCGACGATTCCGCCGCGCTCGATAAGGAGGGGATCAAGGTGGAGGTGTTTTCCGTTGGGAAATACAAGGCCATTGGCGCACCCGGAACACCGCTAACAGACGACCAGCGGGAATTGATCCGCACGAATCTGGCCGAAATCGCACAGGACTTTCACGCGGCGGTGCTGTCGCGTGGTCGCGCCATCCCGGCAGAGGCGATGGAAGGACAGACCTTCAGCGGTCGCCAGGCCCAGCGATTGAATCTGGCGGGCATGGTCCCGGATCGCGCCGAAGCGATGCGCCGACTCCGCGTCTATCACACGTCGGTTGACACGGAATCCCGTGCCATGAGCACCGCTCTCGAAGACCAACTCGCCGAAGCCCGCACCCAGGTCACCGACCTCCAGCGGAATTACCAAGCACAGACCGACCTTCTCACCGAAGCGTCCACCAACCTCGATTCACTTCGTGGCGAGGTGGAACTGCTTTCCGCTGAAATCGACACCCTCAAAGCCGAACGCGATTCGGCGAAGGGCGACGCCACCGCGCTGCAGACCCGCATCGCCGATCTCCAGGCGTCGCAGGCCGATTTCGACCGGCGCGTCCAGACCGAGGTCGCACGGGTCGTGGCCTCCACCGGCACCACGCTTCCGGCCCGCGTCACTCCCGCAGGCGACGACAACGTCCTGCCACAGAACGCCACCCTGGATGACATGGTCGCCCATTACGACCGCCTCGTCACCCAGCGCCGCCCGGAAGAGGCCGCAGCCTTCTTCCAACAGAACCTCGCCAAACACTTCACCCGCTAATCCACCATGTCTAACACCAACGCCACGGTTAATTCCGCCATCATCGCCCAGACCGCGCTCAACACGCTGCTGGCCCGCTTTCCCTTGCTCGGACAAATCGCCACCGACTTCAGTGCGGCGAGCGTGAAGTTCAACCAGGACATCGTCACGCACATCGTCACGCCAACCGTCGCCCGTGATTTCAATCCGGTGACCGGTTACGTTCCTGACGACCAGGCACAGGTGGATGTCAGCGTGAAAATCGACAAGCACGCCTATGCGGGCTACGCGATCACCGACGTCGAACGCTCGACCAGCCAGATCGACCTCAACCAGCGTTACGCCGACAAGGTGGCCTATGCGCTCGGTCGGAAAGTCTGCGACGACATGATGGCTCTCATCATCAACGCCAACTTCACTAACAAGACCGACATCGCGGTGGCCGGCTTCAGCCGCAACACGGTGGTGGACATCGGCACCAAGCTCAACAAGCGGTTCATTCCGGACATGGGCCGTTTCATGTTCGTCAACTCTGACTACTACAACGCCCTGCAAAAGGATGAGGCACTCTACAAAGCCTACATCACTCCCGCGGCAAGCAACGTGGTGGTTTCCGGCACGCTGCCGGACGTGAACGGATTCACCGTCATCGAATATGCCGCCTTGCCAGAGAATGGCGAACGGCTTGTCGGCTTCGCAGGCATCCGCGAGGGACTGATCATGGCCGCCCGCGTGCCGGATGTGCCTGCCAATACCGGCGACACCGTCATCCGCGTCGTCACCGATCCGCGCACCGGTCTTTCCGTCCAGGTCCGCGACCGCTACGACGGCCGCCTCGGCAAGCAGGAGGTGAGCTTCACGCTCATGTATGGCTTCGCCACTGGCAGCAAGCCGGTCCTCGAACGCATCACCCGCCCGGCGTAAGCATTCTTTTGGGTCCGTTTGCATAACACTCACCCTCTCCGGGAAACCAGAGGGGGTGTTTATGCAGCTTTTGCACGAATCGTTCATGACCAACTTTCTCCTTGCGTGATTGACGGGGGCGGGTAGATGAGAACCCTAACAACGGTAGTTCGATTGGCAGACAGAGGTAGAACTCTAGTCCCATCGCTGCTGGTCGGCTTCCCATCTCGTCCGGAATCATGAGCACACGCATCACGCTTTCCTTCCTGTCCATGGTCGGAGTTCTTCAAGCCGAGATCGACTCGGGTGGAGGCCGGGCGACCATCGGCTCAATGACCAATCAGGCCTCGCTCGGCTCCGCCTTTGCCACTGGGACCTTTTCTGTGGGGAGCGCCACCAACCACTCCGGTCTGGTCGAGGTGCTCTATCCCGGAGCCATTCCAGGAGCGGATGGCAATGCCAACGGGATCGCGGATTCCTGGGAGCAGCAGTATTTCCCGGGTCAGTCGGTCAATCCGAATGGGGATGCAGACGGTGACGGGGTTTCGAACCTGCTGGAGTATCTGGCGGGGACTAATCCCACGCTGCGGTCGTCCGCTTTCAAGCCGATTGGAACCCTGACAGGCAACACCTACAGCATGCCTCTCCAGACGGTCACTGGCCGGAACTACAAGGTCTGGGTCTCGCGTGATCTGAGCAACTGGACGCTGCGGGAGACCCTCACGGGTGACGGCACGCAGAAGATCTTCAGCTTCGACGAGACCGCCATCACCAGTGGCCCTCTGTATTCCGCCACCCATCCATCCCATTACTTTTTCCGGGTTCAGGTCGTCATTCCCTGATCCATCTATTTTCAATCGTTCACCCTACTTCGCCTAGTCATGAATCGCACCCTACTCACCTCAGCCATCTGCACGCTGGCAGGAGCCCTGATCGCTTCTGCGGATGTGCCTAGTCTCATCAATTACCAAGGCCGTCTCACGGATTCCAGTGGGGCACCGGTCACCGGCAGCAAGACTTTCGCCATCAGCATCTACGATGCTGCCACCGCAGGAAATCTGCTCTACTCGGAATCGATTGGCGCGGTGACCCTGGATTCCAATGGGGTCTACAGCTTCCAGTTCGGAAATGCTGGAACCAGCAACACGCAGGTGACGGAGACCATCGGCACCACGGCGGGTTCCACGCTGACCTACACCAAGACACTTTCGAACACTCCGGTCCTTGCGAATTCCATCACAGTCACGGACGGCACGAACTCGTGGAGCCAGTCGGTGGGTAATCCGGGCGTGGGCGCGACGGCGACAGCCAATACGATTGTAGGCTTCGTGATCGGAGCCACGATCACCAATGGAGGTTCCGGTTACACCAGTGCTCCTGCGGTGACCATTACCGGGGCTGGAACAGGCGCAACTGCCACGGCAACGCTTACGGGTGACGTGGTGACGGGTATCACAATCAACAGTGCCGGAAGTGGCTACACGGGAGCGGTGACCATCACGATTGCTCCGCCGGTCATTCCTTTCCGCGTGGATTACAGCAGCGGCGCGATTACTGCCACTTATTCTCCAGCACCTGCGGCAGGAAGAACGATCACAGCCACCTACCGCTATGGCACGAGCGGAATCACCGGGGCTCTGAGCAGTGGCGCGGAGCACTGGATGGCCATCAGCGTGGATGGAGTTACGCAGGGAACTCGGCAGCGGGTTTTGGCAGTGCCGTTTTCGGCATATGCTAAAGTGGCATCAACAGCAGAGAAATTGGCGCCGCAAACTATAAAATGGAGGCCTGAAATTTTTTCAACATATCAAAACGGAAGTGGATCTTCTACATTGCCATTTGGAGGAGCAAATAACAATAACGGAATACGTGGAGAATGCGTTATACCTCAACCAATAAGCTCGCTGAATTCATTGTATTTTAAGTATGCAATGGGAAGAGGTTATTATTCAAATGGTGGGGCAGATCTCGACATTAGCATTATTGAGAATAAGGAAGATGGGTCGGAGGCAATCGTATTCAAAGAAGTTACAAGAATGCTGCCGACCGATCCAGCTGCGCCCGGAATGCAAAGTAAAATATCCAATTTGAGCCTGGATTTTAATAGCTCCTCATTCTACAAGATCAGGGTTTCGATGAGTATATCGTGGTCGGCTTCGGTCAATCTTTTGGATGTTGTTCTAACTGGCAAGACGTCAATTTAAAATTAGTCGAAATAGCATCTGAATGGGTCGGTCCTCGCGAATTCGAATCTGTAAGCCGTATTGCTCCATGATCATCCTTTGCCTGTTACTTGGATGAAACGCCGATGGGGTTCGTCTCTAAAGGGGGCGGTTCCGAAAATCCAGTGTTCGCGCGTAAGCGCTCCACGGACCACCCGTTCCCAAGCCGACGGTAAAGGCGATAGGAAGGCATGAAAGCTATTCCGGCGGTGCTTTTTCTGTGGACCGTTCTGAAAGCAGGGAGCGCATTCTCGTCGGTAAGCGGTCAATCGTGGGCCACTATCCTTTCCCTGGCATCACCAGCATACATACCCCTGTATGCAACCTATGCCATCCGACCTTGCCTCCGAGTCCTCCATCATCCGCAATGGCAGTGATGGTCGTCTTCGCTATTCGCCAACCCAGCGCCAGGACTTGCTCGACGCCTTTGTCCGCAGCGGCCTGAGTGCCATGAGCTTCTCCCGCCAGCACGGCGTCCACTATCAGACCTTCATCGCCTGGCTGAGCAAGGGCAGTTTGGCCAATCTTAAAGTATCCTCTCTCGGGAAATCGGGAGAGGGTGTTTCATTTTTGACAGCGCAGCATTGGCATGAGCCTAGAATCGGAAATCCTCGCTGACATACGGCAGCTTCTATCAGAGCATGGAGTGAAAGCGCGGTGGAAGGGCATCGGCCTGCTCGTGCTCGTCAGCCGCGTTCGCAATGACCAGCAGATCGACATGGGCGGTTTCTTGGATTCACCGGATCTAAGCCTGCGCGTGCCGAAGCAGGCATTCCTCGGCGTATTACCGAAGTTCGGTGAACGCATCGAGGTGGACGGTTCCGAATACCGGATCTCTCAGGTTTCCAGTCATCCGCGCTCGCCCTTGCTCACCCTCAGCCTCTCCACCACCGATGAGTGACGTGCGTTTTACCGCCAAGATGAAGGGCGGCAGCGACGTGGCGAGGTTGCTCAATCGCTATCCGGAAAAGGTGGGCCGCACCATGGAATCGCTGGTGAAGCAGGAAGCCCGCGGACTCGCCGTCGAACTGGCACGCAATACGCGGCCCTTTGGATTCTCGGAGAAGGCAAAAAAGTTGGGCGAGCGTGCGGTGGCCAAGGACATCAGCGGCGTGTTCGCTCTGCCATCCGCCGCCTTCGAGGAAATCCGCAAGTCCGACCCGGGAGCGGCAGACAGGTTTTGGTCGAACATCCAGAACCGGCGATTCTCCAGGGCCGAAACTGCGCTTCGGTCGTCGAGCTCCGGCTGGAAGGATCTAACCGTCGGGCGTCTCGATCCAAAGCTTCACAAGTGGGGGCAACTGGGTGGCGACAAGCCGAAGCAGATCGTCACCAGCAGCAAGGCGCTCGATACCTACATCGCCAAGATCCAGAAGCGCGTCGGCTTCGCCAAAGGCACATGGATCAACGCGGCAAAGGCCATCGGTGGCCGAGTTCGCGGTTCCGTTCAATGGGTGACCCGTCACAAGCAGTCCCCTGGAACAGCCACCGTAAAGACCGGCGACAAGGCATCTGTCACTCTCATCAACAAGCTCGATTACATCGAAGAGGTTTCCACCTACACCGGAATCAACCTCGCGCTTCAAGTGGCTGCAGGGCGGCTGCGGAAAGCGTTGTTCACGTCATTGACGAAGATCAACGACAAGGCGAACCGATCCTTCCGGAAAGCGGGTTGACTCGCATTCACGGTCAAGATGCCCAACCTGATCGAAGACCGCTTATCATCACTTCTGGCCGAGTGGATCGACACCAACCGGCCCGAGGAGTTTCCGGATTCAACCGCCCTGCCAATTCATGTCGCCCGCCGCGATGAAATCCGCTCCCGCCCTTGCGTGGTTCTCAATCCATCCGAAGCAAAGCCGATTCCAGCCATGCCCCACACCGCCCGCGTGAAGCTCGACGTGCATCTGTTTTCCCAAGTGGACGACACGCCCGCCGAAACGCACGCGGAATGGGCCGGAAAGCTAGTGGCATTGCTCGGCGGCAAGGCGGCAATCCAGGCGGCATTGGATTCCGACACCTTTGTTCTTCATGACCTGCTAGAACGCGAAAGCGTGACCACGCCGGACGAAGCGCGAGGACGTGAATCGGTTCTCAGTTACGAGGCAGTGGTGTCGGCGATCTGACGCGGTTGACACGCCACACGCGGTCAAATGGCCGCGACTTTCCTTGGCATCACCGGCAACTGGGGCATCCCCCAGGATGAAGCTGGCATCATCATCACCGACTTGTCCTTCGACTACTCCAACCAGGAGAAAATGGTTTTGGACAAGGGCGGTGAAATCATCGGCCTCGCGCTCTATCAGGAGAAGGTCGAAATCAAGCTATCGGGCCTCGTGAAGAAAACCGGCCCATTCACCGGCAAGATCGGCGCGGCCCTCACGCTCGCCAATGCGATGCCGGCCCACATGCAGGCCAGCGGCGGCACCACGGTCATCAAACAGATCAGCCGCGCCCTCAACAACGAGGACTTCGAGAAAATCGACATCACCGCCACCAACTATCCGCTGGTCGTTTCCGGTGGTGGTGGATCGTGAACCAACCTTTTCAACCTGATATACCGATATGAACTCCATCACCCACATTTCATCTACCGCCACCAGCAACACCTGCCTCGCCGCCGCCTTGACGGCAGTTGGCATCCCGCTCGCCGAGAAACCCTTCGTCCGCGTTGTCGGCGATGGCATCCGTGGCGAGCGCACCGTTTGGTTCTTCGAGCCGCAGAGCGCGGACAATCGTTTCCAGACCAAGGAACTCATCGAAGCGTGGAACGACGATGGATGGCACCTCGCCAACCCGGAGCATCCGTTCGCCTACATCAAGTGCGCCCTGCTCAACCGCCAGCGTCTCGTGGACAAGGTGAAGCAGGACGTGCCTCTCGCCTGTGTGAAACGCCGGGGCAAAATCGCCTTCATCCCGCTCGATGCCTCACCCGACACTGAAGAAATGTTCCTTCGTTACCTCTGAGATCCCATGAACGACATCGACCGCCAAACTCTTCTATCAACCGCCTTCCACGAAGCGGAAACCATCGTCGGAGGCTACGCCATGCGCCCGCTCAATTTGGCGAGCTACGACGTGCTGCTCCGGACCGGAAACCCGCTGGTAAGGGGAGAAATGCCTGCGGACGGCACCCCCGATTTCACGTCGTCGATCATGGGTTTTGTCTTTGCCCACTGCGCACCGTGGCCGGAAGTCGTGCGGGCATCATTCAACGACCAAGGATTCCGCGAATCCGCCCTGATCTTCTGCGGTGGACTCACCCCAGCCGATTTCCAGACCGCGTTCAAGCGCCTCGAAGAACAAAGCCGGGAACTGGAGGCGGCCCAGGTCGAGACCATGGGGGACATCGGCGGAAAAAAGCCCCTCCCTGCGACGAACCCGGATTCCTAGCCGCCCAGGTGTTCGCCGTCGCCGCAGAAACCGGGTGGTCCGAGGAGCGGATTCTGTTCATGCCACTGGCTCGGTTGGCGCAGTATCAGCACTGCCTGTTGCGGCGGAATGGGGTGCGGACGGGGTGGAGTAGTATCGGACAGGAGCTGGTCGGACTCAGCGATCAGTTGGAGGCCTTGCGGGTGCAGTTTGGTGGACCGCTAGTCAGAATAGATTGAAGCGAATGCATGATGAACTAATTCCGGCTCAATTTGAGTTGTCCGCTCGTTGTGCATCTCGAATTGCCGTAGTCACCGGCGAAGCGATCCGTCCAGAGATTCCTCTGGTTAAGGTCAAGCAGACATTGTAGATTACCCTGCGGCAGCCAGTCTGCTGATGGGGGTATCCGCCCGAGCCTGTGAACAAAGGAACTTCAACCCTGACACCCAGTGGCAAATCATGAATGAGTGCGCATCAGCAACCACCCCCTGCAATCTATTAGCCGACTACTCGATATTCGATCAAACGCTTGCCAAAGAAATGGCGATTGCTTTAACAGCTGACGATATTGTTAATTCAAGTGATTTCTGTATCGGTATTCCGTTAGTAAAAGAAGTTGAAATTCTTAGTATTAACGATTATCTATCTTCCTTGAGTCAGAAGGTCGGATTGTATCACCTATGGGTCGATTCTGGAGAAAATTGCCCGGATCACAAGCTGCACAAGATGATTTGTGTTTACGTCGGTAAGGGTATTGTAGGCACTAGAATTAGAAGTCACATCAAAGAAAAGTGGCCGGAGTCTGAAATGATTTACATTACGTTCTTTGAATGCAAAAATCGTATAGCCAAGTATCTAGAACAGCTCTTTTTGGATACCTACGGATTCTACCTAAATGAGTATGAAAATTCCGGAGGGGATTACTTGTATGGGCTATGGGACGATCATCGCTACGACAATGGAACAGAGACTCAGCGATTGGGGGACATTCTAGTAACAAGATTGTAGCCAAAAATCGAAAATTGAGGTTGATTGGCAGGTGATGACTCTGCCCCCTCGAATAAACTGGAGGATTGAATACACTTGGGATTTTGCCCCAAGTGTATTCTGTTTTCGGTGCTTCAGATCAGTCTAATGTGATCGAAACGCGCGTTTCATTTGGGTCTAGCGAGCCCACTATTTCAATGGATGCCGCTCCAGGAAAGAGCATCCACTGAGGTTTGCCGAATGTCTGCGGGTAGCCGATTCCATCTTCTTCATGCCATCGGCAAGCCAGGCTGAAATTGGCACTTCCTTCCCAATGGCCACGTGCGATTGCGAATCCACCCTTGTTGTAAACGATGTCGTGGACGCTGAATTTACTAGTACTTGCTATCATATAACTACTTTCGTTATCTTTGTTGTTGTTGGCTTGGAGGCTTTTGGTTGCAACTTCGCGACCCTAAGACTCTCCAGACGGAGAAGCCCTACTTCGAAGCGCCTGGGAGATCAAGAATGATTTTTGAGAACCATGTGGAATGGCTCCGAATCGGTTGACTCGACCCCCGGCGCATGAGCGCCCTGACAGTCACCCTTGGAGCCGACATCACCGCCTTGAAGCGGGCCATGGCCGGTGCCACGGAACTCGTCGGTGCGTCGGCCCGCCGCATGAGCAAATTGACCGGCGCAGGTCTGGCGGGACTCGGCAAAGGTGGGGCTGCAGCACTCAGCCAGGGATTCTCGGTCGCGGGTGTCGCACTCAAGGCGGGCATCGGCGCAGCTCTGGCAGGTGGCGCAGCAGCGATGGGCGTCGGGGTGAAGGCCGTCACTTCCGCCGCCGACTTCGAGCAGACAAAGGTCGCGTTCTCCACCCTGATCGGTGATGCGGCCAAGGCGGAAGAAACACTCGCGAAACTCCGCGAACTCGGTGCCCAGACGCCGTTTGAATTCCCCGAACTGGCGGATGCCGGCCGAAAGCTGATCGCATTCGGTGAGAATGCCGACACCGTGCCTGAAACCCTGCGACGAATCGGCGACATCTCTGCTGGTATCCAGGCACCGATCAACGAAATCGCGGAAATCTACGGCAAGGCGCGAGTCCAGGGACGGCTTTTCGGTGAGGACATCAACCAGCTCACAGGCCGGGGCATTCCGATCATCGGCGAGCTGGCGAAACAGTTCGGCGTTTCGGATTCTCAGGTGAAGAAACTGGTCGAATCCGGACAGGTTGGATTTCCGCAGGTCGAGAAGGCGTTCATTTCTCTCACGTCCCAAGGCGGCAAGTTCTCGGGCATGATGGAAGCGCAGAGCAAGACCACTAATGGCTTGTTTTCCACGCTCAAGGACACGGTCAACGAGGTGTTTCTATCACTCGGCCAACCGATCAACGATGCGATCCGCCCCCTGGTTGCCGAAGCCATCGGCCTAGTGTCCAAACTCACGCCCCTAGCGGTCGAGGCGGGCAATCGGATCAAGGACGCGATCATGTTCATCATCACCGCGTTCAAGAGCGGCCAGATTCTCGACCTCGTGGCGTCATCGCTGAAACTTGCCTTCGCCATCGGCATCAACACGCTGGTCAATGGCTTCCGGTTGGCGGTTGAGTTTTTCTGGAACCTCATTACCGACGGCGCGATGTGGAAGAGCCTCGGCACGACCTTGCTCGGACTGGTGGCCGGCTTCGGCGCGGCTTTGCTCAATGCGTTCCAGACGCCCATCGTCTATCTCCAGGCGGGCATGGAATGGGTGGTGGCCCATCTGCTCAAGGGACTGCTCAAAATCCCCGGCATGGCCGACCTGCTAGGCTTCGATGAAAGCGCAGTGGAAACCAACTTCGGCAAGATCCTCAAGGACCGGAAGGAAACAGGCGCGGAGTTGTTCGGCTTCAACATGAAAGACCTCGCCAAACAGGCGGATGATCTTATGTCGTCTGGAGCACCGGCCCTCGGCGAACGGGTTGCGGAAGCGGCTCGGAAGGCTGGCGAATCCACCAGCGCTGAACTCATCGACACCACGGGCTTGCGCGACAGCTTCGGCAAGGTGGTCGCCTCGATCCGTGATTCCATGCCGAAGCCCGAAGTCGTGAAGCAGGCGGCAACCGCAGCAGCGCAGACCAAGAACACGCCCATGATCGACAAGGAATCCCATCTCGCCCCCGTCGTCACGTCTCTCGGCAAGGTCGGTGGCGGCGGATACTCGTCCGGCACGCTCGACGCCCAGCGCGAGAACAACAAGCTGACGAGTGAGACAAACCGGATTCTGCGGGACATGAGCGAGCGTATGAAACCAGGCACAGGCAAGTTCGTCCCCGCATTCGGTTGACGCATCGAGGGTCATACGGTGAAATCATGAGCACTAGAACATGCGCTTCGAACCGATCACTTATTCGAAACTGAATTCCCGTCAGCAGGAAACCTACAATTTTCACAAGGTCGCAGGAATTCTGGCCGATTATGGTTTCACCTCGATCCGTCTTTCAGATGATTGGGAGGGAGCCGATTTTATTGCGCAGCACATCGACGGGTCATCGTTTCTGAAAGTCCAGCTCAAGGGGCGACTATCGTTCAGCAAGAAATACGTGGGTAAGGATCTTTGGATCTGCTTCATGCATGAAAATCAGGTGATTCTCTATCCACACGATCAAGCTTTGGAGAATTTCTCCAGAGAGGGCAGGATCACCAATACTGACGCATGGAATGAAGGTGGGAACTATCACTTCCCATATCTTGGAAAAGAGGTTCTCGATTTGATTGAGGAGTTTCGGATTCGACCGGTTCAAACCTTCGGTTGACGTCACGTCCCGGCCAAGATGCCGAGACACGTTTCCATTCAGCCGGGCAAACTCTACCCACAGCCGGATTACAGCCTCAGCGTGGACCGCGAGGGAAAGTGGACGGCCACACAGGTATTCCTCTGCCACCGCAATTCGATCACCCAGGTGATGCCGCGACCGGGGACGCCGCACCCGGACATTTCGTTCATCTCGGTGGACAACGCCACGGCCCAAGTCAGCGAGGGCGACATCGCTCAGATCACCTGCAACTACGCGGGCACCGACAACGGCGACAACGATCCTAACAAGACCACCTACACGCTCGGACTTTCGCTTTCGGAGGAGCCGTTGCTGTCCCACAAGAAGCTCCGTGATCTGGACGCGGACGAAGTGGAGGCGTTGCAGGCCATCATCAGCGGCAAGGACAAGGACGCGGCCGGATCGCCCTACAAGGACAAGGTGAAGAGCGCACTTGGCAAAAAGGCGCTCGAAAAGATCCAGCGCGGCCAGACCTCCTACTATTCCCCGAAAGTCACCTGGCGGCAGGCCACCGTTCGCAAGGCGTCGGCAGCATCCTCCGACGTGCGCAAGATCGGCAAGATCGACGAACCGGACGGCAGGCAACCGACCCTAAGCGACGGACGCAACTGGCTCTACAACGGCGTCACCCAAACCCAGGAGGGCGGATCCTACCGCATCGAGCGCGAGTGGATCGCCAGCGACCGGGGCGGATGGGACACGGATATTTACACCGACTGACCATCATGCGCCTGCCTCCAAAAAAGCGTCCAGGCAATCCGATCCTTGCCAGCGATTGGAACACGCTCATCGACGCGCTGGCCGCCCGCACCCCGCAACCAGGCTCGGGTGTTGAGTTGGTTTTCACGTCGGGTGGATTCACCTATCGGGTGCGAAAGACCTCCGCATCGGGTTCGAGTTCCGATGACTGTCCGTTCGGTGAAATTCTCTCGTTCAAGGACGGCGACACCATCAAGACCGGCATCCGCGGCGGCGTTGTCTATGCAGGCGACAAGGTTTGGAACGTCGATCACAAGGCACTCACCCTCACGGCCACCGGCACCTTCAAGGTTTGGCTGGAAGTGGGCGTCACCGCCAATGTGGAGGATGGCGTGCTGCTGCCAGGGATCAAGACATCCACCGCGCCGGAATGGAAGCAGGTCAGTGGCGACGGCCAATATCCAAACCAAACGATCCCGACAGCACCGTCTGGCACTGGCAAGGCGATCATCGCGGCGGGCATCCTCACCATTAAGGACGAGAGCGCCACGTTCGCCAAGGCGGGCTGCGGTTCTATCAGCATCAACCATTGCCCGGGAATTCTCGGACATACTCGCCTCTGACGCCATGGCCATCGAAACGCTCAAGGATTGGAATGACCGGCTGAGTCAGTGCGGTTGCTGCGCGATGCCGGAATGTCCGGCCCCATCGACCCAAAGCCAATACGTCTATCGAACACTGTGCGCCATGACCGCCAGTCCGAGCGAGTATCACATCGGCAACCCATCACCGAATTTCGACCCCACAAATGGAGGCGTGCCGCTCAAGGAGGCCTATGTCGCCTATCAGAAGATGCATGTGACCGATTCGTCGAGTTACAACAACGACTCAGGCAGCGGATCAAGCAGCTACGAAGTTACTCTCTCCAAGAACCCTGAAACATCAGAGGATAACAAGGTCGGAGTTCCCGCCTACTATTGCAGCAAGACCCGCATCGACGGTTCATGGACATCTCAATACGAAAACAAGAACGGAGACGGCCACGTCACGCAGACAGGTTCGGATTCTGGAAGTTGGAATAACGCTCTCGCCACACCATTTGGTGCCACGCCTGGCAACGGCACCTACACTTATCAGACCTTTGACGAGGACGGAAACCCGGCAGACAGCGGCTCGGGTGAGTCCCACTGGAGTTACGGTCCGGCCTGGTGGGGCATCTGGGGTGGCAGTTGGTGGAACGTGCCGGAATCCATCACCACCACCGTCGAGAGCACGGGCCTGAAACACGAAGTCTCGGGATTCGGCCGCACACTCGTTGTTCTGTTTCAGGACGCGCACACTAAGGAAACAGCATTCGCCGCCATCACCACGCCGGATCCAGCCGACAACGAGTGGTCCAATGGAGGTTCGTCGGCCACCATCGCCTCGTTCGTGGTGGGACGGGCCGATGAAGCAAACGACGACATGCGGGTCACGGGTGCAGCTCACATGATCGGGCGCTATCGCTGGCGCATTCCGTTCTCCCACAAGGGCGGCAAGTTCAAGCTCTGGTGGGACGAGGGTTTTTTCACCAAGGAATGGGAGGTGTGGAAAGTGAAGGATGACGCTCACAAGGCTTGGGAAACAGCCCACGCAGCGTGGGAGCAGTCACAAGAAGTTCCAAAACCACCTGAGCCCGAAGAGCCGGATGCTCCCGGCGAAGAGCCGACCAAGCCAACGCTCACCGCGAAGTCTGTCGAATGGACAGGGCCGGGAAATGCCACGGATTACAATCACGCCTCATGGTTCACCGCGTATTCCAACACGGTCAAAGTGCCATCCGCCACTGAAGGTCACACGGAAATCTGCAACGTCCGCTTCATTTGCTACGAATCCAAGTTTGGCTCCAAACCACAAGTCCATGAAGACTTCCGCATCTACAATCCCGACGAAGCCTGATCCGTTCGCCGCGTCGCCCGATGCACCGCCCCGCCCGAGAGCTGCCAAGATCCGCATGAAGCTCAAGGGAGCCGACGACGGCCCGGTCTATCAGGGAACGGATTTGGTGATTCCCTGCGCGACGTGTGGCGGGCGGTTGACAGCGGATCAGGGGCGTGAAGCTCCACGTCGATCTGGAAACCCTGCAACTCATTGAAGGCCCCGGATTCCGCAATCCGATCACTTCGCTGCGCTTCAAACGCGGCGACGCGGCCCAGCTTGAGGTGACATTCCTCGAAGGCGGATCCACGGCAGCCAGCATCGGCAACCCGATGGCGCTCGAAATCCAGTTCGGCATCAAGCCGCGCAACCGCTATGACATCGGCTATCTCGTTCACGACTCGGTTTGGACGATGCCGGCCATCGACGCGGAGTCGCCCGTCTATCAGTGCTCGCCAAGCTTCAACACGGTGGAACTCGACTCCGCGCTCGGCGTTGGATCTTCCACCGGCACCGAGCTTTCCGAAATCACCCTGATGGGGGAAATCACTTGGCGCGAAGGCGATGGCCAACCGACATCCACCCGCACGTTCTTGGTCGTCGTCGAAAACGACGTGAACCGCGGAACCGAAGGCGTGCCACAATCCGCTGAACCAGCCTACCCGGCGGCCACCAGTATCGAGATCAAGTCGAACAAGGGTGTGCCGAATGGATACGCCCCGCTCGACTCATCCGGCAAGATGCCCGTCGATTATCTTCCTGGGGGCATCGTGATCGACCCGACCATAACCACGCTCACCGGAACCGGCACCAACGCACTCGCCGCCATCGTTTCCACCACGCTGCCTTTCGACCGGGTGCTCGGCGTCGTGGTCGGCGGCACGCTCTCGTTCTACCAGATCATCGACGGCACGGACACCAATGCGGCACCCGGTATCGTCCACCCCAACGACTATGACCCAACCACCAACCCCCGTGTCTGGAAACAAATCCTCTGAAATCCCCATGAAACCGATTCTAGCCATCCTCCTTTTCTTGAGTGGCAGTGCGTTCGCCCAGAATGCCGCCGTCACCAAGAACCCATCCAATAACTTCCTGACCGGCGATCTCGTCATGCCGGGTGGCCGAACCCTGCGCGTGGACGGCACGTTGCAAACGGCGCAAACGCCGATCCTGCTGGGTCGTTCCTACCCCGATGATTGGAACGGCCAATCGGCATTCACTTCGATTCTGTCCTCGGATTATGGCTATCACGGATTGCTCTCCCGCACGCAAGGCAACGCGGGCATCGCCGTCATCGGGTTGTCGGAAACCGGTGCCTGTGCGGGCAAGTTCGTCCAACTCTACAACTTCAGTTCGCCCACGGTGTATCTGGGGCGGGATGCTGCATCGTATCCTTGGTGGTCGCCGCCGACCTCGCCGACACTGATCGTCAGCACGCCGGCCAACTGGACGGTCACGCCGATTGCCGAGTTCAAAAAGAACCAGAGCGAAGTGGTGCTTTCCATCGGCAGCGACGGCAGCGTGACCGCACCGTATCAGCAATACACCGACAGCAACGCGCTCATCACCCAGAGCTTTGCGGGGAATACCTTCATGGCCAAATACGGCGTCACCAACGGAACTGACGCAAACGGTGGCGAGGTCGGTGAATACGCTGCGAGTTCCGGGTCCAGCACGTCACTGGTCACGGCCACGGCCAAGACGATCCATTCGCTAACGCTCTCACCGGGCGACTGGGACATCGAGGGTGTCGCCACCTACACCAAGGCGGCAACGACCGTCGTCACCTACACCCAACAGGGGATCAGCACGACCAACAACACGCTCGGCGGCACCGGAACCTTCACCGCAACAGCCGCCGCGATTTCCGATGTGATTCCGTCCGCGTTCATGACGCCCATTGTGCGCCTCAACCTAACCGGCTACACCACGATTTACCTCGTCTCCCGCGCCGGGTTCACCACGTCCACCCTCACGGCCACCGGATTCCTCCGCGCCCGCCGTGTCCGTTGACACCTCACCAGAATCCGACATCCATGAAACCAACACTCGTCATTATGATGGCCGCGGCCTTGCTCGCGGGAAACATCCTCGCTCAAACCACGGAGCCTGCCGACCTGCTGCAACGCGTCGGCACACTCAACAAACAAACCCTGCCATCGCCCCGCGAGGTGGCAGACACCCTGGTAGCTGCGAAAGCCGCGACACCGACGCCATGGAACGAGGGCGACAACCTGACCTACGAGCAGAAGTTCCAGAACGAACTCATCGCCGGAACCACGGAGCTCATGGCCCGCAAGGTTTCGTTCGCCACGGCATTCGACTATGCCAAGGCCCGTGCGGCGTGGCACCTCGCATACATCTGGGCTGACCGGATGGGAGACCGAGACGAAGCCCTTACTTGCGTGGGGAAGTGGGTGCAGGCCGCCCCAACCGTGCCTGTCCGCAATGCTGAACTGCTTCACCTGCGGGCGAAATATGGGCAGGATGTTCGGACGGATGTCGAGGTGCTGTTCCGGGACCACCGCGATTTGACTCACTACACGGCGTGGCGCTTGGCGGCGGCGTGGCAGAGGTCGGCGGAAAAAGCCGGGGCCCTGAACGCCGAGTCGTTCAACGTCCTGCTCGCGTCGGCCGTCGATTCCGTCGTCGCCGCAGACAAGCCCCAAACCCGAGTTTCCGCAGTCCTGATGCGCTCGACCACCGGCCAGAATGTGAACTCCGAAATCATGACCCTGCTCGCAGGCACCCAGGGCACGCTGCCACTCCCACAGGCATCCGCGCTCTTTGACGCGTTTTCCCTCACCACCGCCACCAACGAGGAAACCCTTGCTTTCTACGACGCACTGCTGCGCTCGGTGGAAGCCAATGCCAAGAGCGCTCCGTTCCTCCGCAAAATCCTCGACCAGAAACTCAAACTCCAATGAAAACGCTCCATTTCATCATGATCGCACTCGCCGTCCTGCCTGTCTCTGCGGAGACGGTGGTAATCAACGGCAAGACTATCGAAATCCCCGACAGTGAGGTTGGCGGAGTCCTCCAGAACCAGGACATCACCGCGAGGCTCCAAGCCATCAAGGCCCGAATCTATCAGGGAACCGCAGTTGGGCAAAAGGCGAACGTGCTGCTTGCGAAGATCAACCGCGAGGGTCCCACCAATGAGAACGTCTCGGCCCTCGCGGAACTGGAAAAGAAACTGAGCGAACCCGCCAAACCCGCGAATGCGCCAGATCCAGCGAAGAGTGATCCCAAGCGCATCGCGTTCAACGTCGCAATCCAGAATGGCTTCGACACCGGCATGGGATTCAAACTCGCCATCGGTGATGCCGACCGCAACGCGTTCACCCAGATGCTCGTTCTAATCAACACGGCGAAGGAAAAGGGCGTCATCAACGACAACACGCCCCAAACCGTCGCCGACATCGAGGGCAAGCCCCACACCGTCACCACCTCCCAGTTCACCGGGCTGATGCTCGCCTACGGTGCCTATTACAAGGGCCTTTGGGACAAGCTCAAGACAGGGAATTGACACCGGCCACAGAACCATGCGCCAGCCCATCAACATCGACTTCGACTACGTTTCCAAGGCCATTGTCGGCATCGCGTCGCCGGTGGTGGGCGTCATCACGTCGTTCCAGGAGCAGATCGAATGGCACCTGCGCGTGGCGTCACTGCTTGTCGGCTTGGCCGTGGGCTTGATGTCGCTGGTGGCGATGGCGAGGAAACTGCGGCGGAAGTAAATCAATGAAAAACCCCGGATGGCTTTCACCGTCCGGGGTTTTTCGTTTTGGACTGTTTCGAATCAGGATCGGGCGTCCACCTGATAGAGCTTTTTGAGAGCTGCGAGGACTGCTTCGAGCTCGTAGAGGTTGCAGCGCGAGGACACTTTGATACAGGGAATGACCCGCCTAGCAACCCATCCGTCGATGGTTCGAGGGCTGATCGACAAGCGCTTCGCGAGTTCCTTTTTCTGAATGAGGGTTGGTTCAATAGTATTCATGGTTACGCAGCGTTATCCGTGTCAATGCGCCGACTACTCCGACGTGCGGCCAACTTCCGCCATCGATCCCGAAGCGCCCAATCCAGCCCGGGTGGCTGCCATCCCTCGGGCGGCATGATCGCGAACCACGCCTCGGAGGATTCCTCGGTCACCACCTCCCGGTAGTGACGGAAGATCATTTTCGGTGAGTTGCCAGCCTCCAGAGAAGTCCGAGCGACGTCACCGGTCTTGGACACGCGATAGCTGATGAACGAGTGTCTGAGGGCATTCTGACGCCATCCGCCGGGGATCTGTGCCTTCACGGCAGTATCGCCCAAGGCACCCGATACATCGCTGATCGAAAGGATCGGACCGGTTTTCTCGCGCCATGGCGCAAGCCACGCCTTGAGGTTCTCGGGGAGGGGAACGATCCGCCTCGCTGCTGTCTTCGCTTTGTGACCGGCGATCTCGATGTGACCGCGATCCCACTTGATGTCCTGCCAGGTGAGTCGTTCAACCTCGGCCGACCGGATTCCGGCAAAGCCTCCGATGGCGATGAGCGGCAAGATGCGGGCGTGGGCAGCGAGGAGGATCTTCTCCATTTCCTCCGGGGTGAAGATCTGGATCTCCGTTTCCGGCTCTTTGAACGACTCCGACAATTCGGCGGCAGTCTTTCGCTCGGGGTGAAGGTAGCCGTTGCGCTTGGCGAAACCGAACATGGTCACGATGTTGCGGCGGATGCCATTTTTGCTGACTGGCCCGAGCTTTTTCAGCCCGGTCAGGAATTGGTTAATGTCGGCCACCGTGACATCGGCGATATTACCCTTCACCTTTTCTGAGAAGCGCTTCAGGTGATGTTTGCAGTTCCGGACGTAAATGGCGCTCACGCCCTTGCTGCTGAGTGACTCGATGAACTCGCCGGCCACCTGGGTGATGGAACGGACGGCCAGCAGGTCGCTTCGATTCGCTTGGTAAAAGCGGACAGCGTCGGAGAGGGTGATTCCCTCAACCACGCTTCTGGCACTCACCCACTCATCCACCGCTGCTGCGAGTGTGACGCCAAATCGTTGGGCCATCCCTTCGCAATGGCGGAGTATTTCGAGGTCACGTCTGGTCGCTTCCTCACCCATCGTCCAACCGTTTTGCAGGCGAACGGTCGTTTGCTGGGCGATCATTTTTGCCTCGTCCATGCAGGCGAATGTGCGGGTCCTTCGACGACCGCCCTCCTTCCATGCAAGGGTGAACTGATCGTATCCATCCTTGCGGGTGATGGTGTAGATTTTGACTCTCGTGGGGCCGTTGCCGATCTCCACGACACTGCTGCGACGTTTTCTTTTCCGGATCATCGCCCCCGGCGTTCGAGTCAACTTGTGTGGAATTTTGTGTGGAATTTCACCGTATTCTTCCTGTGAATTGCCACAACTGATTGATTTTATGTTTATTGATACACCATTCCCACCCTCTCCGCCATTCAACCGATCCGTCGGCATTTTTGTTTCTCGTCCGACTCGGCAAGCACGGAATCATCACGAACGGGCTGCGGATGCTTTGATCTCGAATGAGCCATCGTCCTGCACGGTCGAAGATTTCGAAATCCGTTGGAAATTGGATCGATTTCAGGGGTCATTCCAGAGCCCGAACCCTCGGCCATCACGGCTGATTTCCCACGTCATCCATCCAGAATCTGGCAGGGTGCATATGGATTCCAGGATCAGAGCGGATTTGATATGCTGTTTCTTCTGACTTTCCGAGGTTTCTATCATTCAGACTAGCGCCCTCAGCCAGCACCTGATAGGGGCTTGCACCGATGCTCGTCGCTCTCGCCACCAAGTCCGAATGCCGGGCCGACATCGATCCCAAACGGATCGAGGAGAAGGTGCACGCCGAGTTCATCCGCAAAGTCGGCAAAACGGTGGGCGAAGCCGAACTCAAGTCCTGGCGAAACTCCCTGCCTTTCATGGACCGCGTCCTCAACGACGATGAAATCCCCGGCGACACCGGCGTGGCCATCGAGTTCAAGGTCCCCAACACCGGCAAACGCATCGACTTCATCCTCACCGGCACCGGCCCGGACGGGAAACGCACCGCGGTGATCAAGCCCCCCAAACCCATCCCCAGCATCGTCGCCTGAACCATGTCGGACGAACTCACTCCATCCTCCGATTTCTTCACGGACGTGCGGGCCATCCTCGCCGATGCCCGGCGGGCCGCCTACACGGCCGTCAACTCCGCCATGGTCGCCGCCTATTGGCAGATCGGCCGACGAATCGTGGAGGAAGAGCAGGGAGGACAGGCAAAAGCCAACTACGGGGAAGGCCTGCTCAAGGAACTTTCACGCGCCCTCACCGCGGAATTCGGCAAGGGCTTCTCGCTCGCCAACCTCAAGAATTTCAGGAAATTCTACCTCACGTTCCCGGACAGGGAAAAAAGCTACACACTGTGTAGCCTTTTGTCATGGAGCCATAATCGTTTGATTATGAGGGAAGAAGATGCCGAGACCCGTCTCTACTACCTCCAAGAGGCAAAAGCGCAGAACTGGAGCGTCCGCCAGCTCCAGCGCCAGATCGAGATCCGCAGCTACCAGCGCCTGCTTTACACCCAAGCGCCCCATAGCACTCCCGAGCTCAGCGCACCCCGCCCCTCCATCCGCGACTTCATCAAGGACCCCTACGTCCTCGAATTCCTCGGCCTGCCGGAAGATCCGGCCGAATCCGAGACCGAAGTCGAGTCCGCCATCATCTCCCAGCTCCAGAGCTTCCTCCTGGAAATGGGCCATGGCTTCTCCTTCGTCGCCCGCCAGATGCGCGTCAGCACTGAGACCAGCCACTTCTACCTCGACCTCGTCTTCTACCACTACGTCTTGAAATGCTTCGTCATCATCGACCTCAAGACCACCAAGCTTACCCATCAGGACATCGGTCAGATCGACATGTATGTGAGGATGTTCGACGACCTCAAACGCGGCCCCGACGACAATCCCACCATCGGCCTCATTCTCTGCACCGATAAGGACGAAACCATCGTCCAATACTCCGTCCTCAAAGGCAGCGAACAACTCTTCGCCTCCAAATACCGCACCGTCCTTCCCACCGAGGCCGAACTCATCGCCGAACTCGAACGCGAACGCCGCGTCATCGAACGGAAACAGAATGGAGGCGACACATGACCCATTCAAAATCCAACATTCAAAATTCAGCATTCAAAATCTCTCCCCCCAACGGCTCATGGTGCCTCTTCCGCGAACCGTCCGACGGATCAAGGAATGGCAAGGTCGTTATCGTTCAGAGCCGCGACATCCGGGATCCGGATACAGGCAGACAATACACCGTGAAAATCTATCGAAGTGAGAAGGCCGAGACGGAAGACTCATGGTCGCATCGCAGTATCCGACTCGAGCCCGATTCTATGGATTTTGCATTCAAAACTTTAACTATCCGACCGGACTCGATGAATGAGTTCCGTGTGATCGGAGAATTTGTCGGAATAGTTGGATAAAAAAACGGATTCAAGCAATGAATAATCCAATTTCCCCGCTCGCCAAACAAAACCAAATCGTCACCGCAGTCGAAGTCCTTACCACCGCCATCGATCACCTCGAAGCCGAGCTAGACCGCCAAATCGCCCGGTCCAATCGCCTCCGGCAATCCACTCTCACAGCTGCATTAACAAGAGCACTTATCCAATGACACCAGATGAAGCGTTTGAGCTAGCGGCCAAAAACGTCGCCGCCTTCGGAGATACGGACATTTTCCCTTCGCCGCTTGATCGATTCACTTGCGCCGACGAAATCGATGATGTCGTCAAGGCTCTCAAGGAGATTCACAGGACTTTCCATCAGTATCTGGCCAGCCGCCCTCCCGAGAACATCAACGCGCTCGCCCCCCTGGGGTATACGGCCTTTCGTTGGGCGACACAGATTGACCCGCTATGGAATCTGTACTATCTGGCGCTTGTGCTTCTTGTCGCTGAGTCGATCGAGGCCAAGCGAATTCCGGAGTCTGATCGTGCGGTATTTTCTTACCGCTTTCGACCCGATCCAAACACTGCCCACCTTTTCGGCGATTCTACTTGGAGGGACTACAAGAAGAGAGCGCTCGAAATGTCGCATTCCTATCCGTTCGTTCTGGTTGCCGACGTCGCTGAATTCTACCCCCGAGTTTCGCACCATAAACTGGAGAACGAACTGCTACGGTTGGGGTTGGCAACCGAAGATCCAAAACGCATCAAGATCCTCTTCTCAAAGTTCTCTCAGACTCGTTCCTACGGATTGCCCGTAGGAGGTCCTGCGTCACGGATCCTCGCAGAGCTTGCGCTCAATCCGGTGGATACCTGCTCTTCCTCAAGCTCGCCCCTCCCTCGTCCCGCTCGACGGGTCGAGGGCAAACAGGCCCTGAGATGCCCGAGTTGGATCTCGATCCCTCCTAACACCCGTCACGGACTATCATCGCATGACTGCCCACCCGGAACGCTCCGCTCTTGGCAAGCGGCTTGCCAGCAAACTCGATGAGTTGGCCGGGCCGTTTACCGGCACGGTGTTTCGATTCATTGCGCCGAAGTATTCTGACGTCGATGAGATGTTTGCGGGGAAAGGCCCGCTTTATGCGGACGGGCGCTGGCTGGCGAAGGGGCATTGTCTTGCAACCTATACGGCACTTCTCCCCGAGACGGCATTGGCCGAGGCTCTCGCTTCAACCCGCTACTACGGTTTTCCAGACGCGAAATCGGCACCCTTGGTCTTCGTCACCGCTGAGGCAAAGCTGAAGCAGGTGATCGATCTCCGTGACGGGAAGAACCGGCAGCGTTTGCGCATCGCGGAATCCGCCATTCTCGATACCGATTGGCGAAAGGAGAACCGCAACGGTAAGGAAGCGATCACCCAGGCCTGGGGTTGGGCACTTCACGAGTCCGGCGTGGAGGGCTTTATCGTTCCCAGCTCGGCAAATCGGGGAGGCTCGAACTTGATTGTGTTTCCCGGCAACCTGAGGGGCTTATCCCATCTCAAGGTTCTCAGCGAAATCGACTGGCCGCGCTGAAAACCTGCAATTTTGCAGGTTTTGCTTGCGCAGCCCTCTGCCACGGCTTAAGGATCCACCAAGCGATGACGACCACTACCACCAAGAAGAAGGTTGCAAAGAAGCGCGCCCTCCGGAGTCCCGCCAACAAGACCTTTGCCATCAAAAGCGGCCCTGCTTTGAAAATGTGGCGTCAAGGGCGCGGTATCACGCGCCCCCTTTTTGCCCAGATCGCCGATTGTTCCGAGCGCACGCTGGCGACCTACGAGGGAAAAGCCCGGCTTCCCGCAAAATTCTCACGCCCGGTTGAGGAATCGATACGCCTCATTCTGGCACTGGAGGAATTGGCCGGCGACAATGCAGCGCTCAAGGAGTGGCTTCAGAAACCGAACGCCGCCTTTGATCGGAGGACTCCGCTCTCACTGATCACCGCTGGCGAGGTCGATGTTCTGTGGGCAATGGTTCACCAAATCCGACAAGGGGCCTTCGCGTGACGAGCGCATGCTCATCCTCAAACTCAACCGGGCTTCGCTGGGCTCCGTCGTGGAAAGCTGTGAGATGAGCAAGCGTGGACCTGTCAGCTAAGGAGTTTCCTTGAAGGCAGAGGAGGCAAAGGCCTCGACGGTGGCAAGGCCGCAGGATCGGAGTTGTTTGGCGGGGAACAAGGTCGCGGGGTAGGTGCCAATGTTTTGCAGCGCCTGCCGCACCTTCTGGAGCTTGAGGATTTTTTTGAGGAGCTTGAGTTCGTTGACGAGTGCCCGTTGGGTGCTGAGCCCGGAGAGAGTGTCCCCAAGCGCGTCCAGGAAATGCTCGGGCAGAAGCTGGCAGAGCATCCGAACATGTTTCTCGTCCTGGCGTCCTGCCTGGTCGAGGCCAAGCAGGCAGTGGCATTTGCTCTGGAAGAGGGAAATGGGATCGATGATCGAGATGCCGCCTATGATGATCGCCCGTTCCAAAACTTTCGGAATTTTGTCCTGTGGGATTCCATAGACATTGCTCATCAGGTCGATCCGGAGAGGGCGCTCCCCCTCAAGCGTGAAAATGCCGATCTGGCCATCTGCCGGGGAAGTTCCTTTGATGAGCTTCCCTCCCCGCACGTTGGATTCGATGTGGCGAAGCGCGGCAAAACTCACCCAAAGATCGCAATCCTTCGAAGTGAAGGGCCGGAACCGCTCGATAGCCTCACCCGCTCCTTTGTTGCTAAAGTATTCCGCCCAGAGGTTGACCGCCTGACCGCCTTCGAGAAAATAAGGAGCGTTCGCTGCTCCAAGCTCCCCGAGAAAGTCGAGGTAATCGGCAATTCGGGTTTCCATCGCCGTCAGCGCCCGAGTGATTGCCTGCGATTGGAGATGCGCGCGTTCCGAATGAACTCTTCGGGAAAAATGGAGTTCTCGCGCTGCAGGACGGCGGGATCCTCACCGGCCTTGAGCCGCTCCTCATCGGCACGGCGGGAAGCACGCTTCTCCGCGTCGCGTGCTTCACGATTGAATTTTTCCGATGGTTTCATGGCTTCCAGTTCGTTGATACCGTCGTCCTGACGCCCAAGAAGCTACACTTTTTCATCCCATCTGTCCACCGCGCCCATTTCATGCCCGACACCTCCGCCTCCATCGTCTCCAAATTCCCTCCTTCGCCAATGCTGCGGCGGACAGGCTGGAACTACCCTCTTTCGCTCTCCGAGCTACGGCGGGCAGGCACCCGCGTCCTCAAGAACGCAGGTGGCGGTTACGGCGATTACGTCGACAAGATCCATCGGGTTGAAGAATTCGCTGAATTGCACCGAATTGAAAACCACACCAGATCATGAGAGACCTCCAGAGCTACGTTGACGAGGAGTATCGGAAAACCCCGGAGGACGCGATACAGAGCTACGAGGGGAAGAGATGAGTGGCTAGTTTTCAGTGTTCAGTTTTCAGGCAGAGAGTTTGAATCGAAGGTTGGCCGGCGCGGAAGCATCGCTTCTCCGCGCTGATCAAGAACCACTCAAGAGCCTGTGTGATGTCGGAAGAACACCTCCATCTGCTGAAGGGCGGCTTTCCGGATTCCGCATTCGGCGGGATTCGCGCCAAACCGCCCCCCGGTCTCATGACGAAGTTCTGGATGAGTTGGAGGCCGGATTCCTGGCTTTTTTCGGGGTGGGTGAAAATGTGGGGATTGCGTCAGCGTTTGAGGCCTGTGTTTTTGGGTTTCAACCGTTTTGCCTTATGAAGATTCGCATGATTTCCGCTTTTTTCGGGATGTTTTGCCTGGGGATGGCCGCGCCGGCGCGGCATCCGTCGTATGAGCCGCTGGAGGGGGTGCGTGGGGTGGCGCAGGTGAACCTGCTTCGCGGGGGCAAGGCCACGGCGAGCGGCCAGTGGAGCGACCGCGGGCCCGATCTGGCGATCAATGGCAAGGTGGAGGTGGCGGACCACTGGGCCTGCGAGAACCTGCCGGTGTGGCACCAGGTGGAGCTCAAGGAGCCGACCGAGATCGCAGCGCTGCGGGTGTGGCCGTATTGGGGGGATGGCCGGATCTATCAGTTCAAGGTCGAGGGTTCGCTCGATGGGAGCATGTGGAAGATGCTCGCGGACATGACGGCAAATTCGATTGCGACCACGGCCGAGGGCTGTCGCTTCAGTTTCCCGTCCACGCGGGTCCGTTACGTGCGGACGACGTTTCTCACCAACTCGCGCGGAGCGTCCACCGGCGGGCATCTGGTGGAGATCGAGGCATACGCCAGCGCACCGGACACGAAACTGGCGGGCGGCGTGGGAGGGATCGACCACCGATACCCACCCGAGGGTCGGATCGAGGGTCTGGCCCCAGCAACTGCGGGGATTCAAGCGACAGCCTGGCGAGGGGAAACGGTGAACGCGCAGATTGTCCTGAGCTCGGCCGGCTTGCAGGAGGGTCTGCGTTTCGACCCCTTGTTGCTGAGCGGCCCGGCGAAGATTCCGGGCACGGTGCGTTTCGTCCGCTACACCCTGGCCAACGGCAAGCCGCAGGGGGACATTCTGGACACGGTTTCCCAGTTGGACCTGCCGGCGGGTGGCAATCGCCCGGCCTGGGTGCAGGTGGAGGTGCCGGTAAATGCGGCACCCGGGGTCTACACGGGTACGCTCACCGCGCGGTCCAATGCCTCGTCGGTCTCGTTTCCGGTGAAACTGGAAGTTCTGGCCGCCACGCTCCCCTCTCCCTCCGATTGGAAGATCCACCTGGATCTCTGGCAGCACCCGCAGACGGCGGCGCGCTGGCATGATGTGCCATTGTGGTCGGACGAGCATTTCGCCCTGCTCAAGCCGGAGATGGTCCGCCTGGCGAAGGCCGGCCAAAAGACCATCACGTGCAGCCTGATCCATGAGCCGTGGGGGGCGCAGACCTATGACTGGTTTCCCTCGATGATCGATTGGCGGAAGAAGGCGGATGGCACGTGGACTTACGACTACCGCGTCTTCGACCGCTGGGTGACGTTCTGCAGCGATGAATGCGGCATGGGCGAGGCGCGCATCCACGGGTATTCGATGCTGCCGTGGTCGCTCACCTTCCGCTACTACGACGAGGCGAAGCACGCCTACGTGGATGCCAAGCTCCAGCCGGGCACGGAGGAATACGATGCGCACTGGGGTGCGTTTCTAACCGACTTCAAGCGGCACCTGCGGGAGAAAGGCTGGCTGGAGCGGATGCGCATCGGCATGGACGAGCGTCCGGACGCCTTGATGAAGGCCGGGCTGGCCACGCTGCACAAGCATGCTCCGGAAATCCTCTGTGCCTCGGCGATCAACCACCCGAGCGGGCTGACACGCGATCTGGACGACATCTCTCCGATCATCTCCCACACCGGCAGCACGCCGCGGGCACTGCTGGACGAACGCCGCGCGGCGGGGCGCAAGACCACCTTCTACGTCTGCACGAGCCCGCCGGTGCCGAACACCTTCACCTTCTCGCCGCCTGCGGAGTCCGAGTGGCTTCCGCTTTTCGCCGCAGCAAACGGCTACGACGGCTTCCTGCGCTGGGCCTATCATTCGTGGGTGGAAAACCCGCTGGTGTCCACGGACTTCACCTCGTGGCCCTCCGGCGATTGTTTCCTGATCTACCCGGGGAACCGCTCGTCGGTGCGCTGGGAGCGCCTGCGGGACGGCATCGAGGGATTCGAGAAGATCCGCCTCCTCCGTGAGGCCGCCGCGGCCAAGGGGGCTGCGACGGCGCTCAAGAGTCTGGATGAGGCGCTGGCGGACTTCACCTGGGAGCGGGGTCGGAAATCCGGCCCCCATGCGGACGACGTGCGCCGGGTGAATCAGGCGATCGAAGCCGCGGCGAGGGTGCTTTTCGCGCGTTGAACGGAGCGGCTGTTAGAGACGAAAGGATCCGTGGATGACAATCCCGCCCCTCGGCGGCGGGCACGTGTAACGCGGCCGGCAGGGCAGCGGACGAGGGGGCGAGCAGTAGACCCGGCGCGGCGCTGATACCACGCGGTAGCGCCAGATCGGCGCGCCGCAATGGCGGAAGCCGATGCAGTAGCGCTCGGTGTAAACCGGTGTGCCGCAACTGCGGTATCCGCTTACATACACATGACTGCGGGGCAAGGAGCGTCCACAAGGAGCCGCTTCCGTGACGGGAGCCGCGGCAAACAAAGCCAGCGCGGCGGTGGCGATCGCAATGATGGATTTCATCGAATCGGTTTGGGGTTGCGGTCGCTTCGACGCGCAGCACCAACGCCTATTCAATGCATCTTCCTGCGTGAGTCTCAGGCCTGGGCGAGCTTGCCGAAGCGGTGGGCGATGGCCAGGGCGGGATCGAGGGGCACGTCCACCGGTTTCACATCCGCGGGGATCGTGATGGTCGGCGTGGGTCGCACCGCACGGCCGTCGAAGCGCGGCAGCCACTGGCGCTGGGCCTCCAGCATCTCGGAGACCATCTCGCGAATCTCGCGCAGGGTGAGCACCGAGGCTGTGAGAGGATCCAGGGCCACGGCCTGCACGAGCGTTTCCGGATCTCCTTCGAGACCGGCTTTGGCCGCGAGACCCTGGACGTTCACGTTGGTCATGTTGAGTGCGGCACACTGCGGCGGCAGATCGCCGACGCGGGTCGGGTGCAAACCGAGGCGGTCCACGTAGGTGGGGACCTCGACGCAGCAGCCGTGTGGCAGATTGGTGATGAATCCGTCGTTGCGGAGGTTCGCGCTGAAGCGGAAGGGCACACCGGTTTCGTGGGCCTCCAGGATGTGGGATGCGTATTCCGCGCTGCGCGGCTGGAGTTCGGTGGACTCGATGGAGAGCGGATCCATCACCGAGAACTTCTCCGCGAGATCGGCGCAGTATTTGTAGTAAGCGCCGGTTTCACCGCCGAAGGAGGGCTCGTCGCAATAGGTATCGAGCGCGTGGCGGTTCTTGCGGAAATACGGCAGGTATTCGGACAAATGGCCGGTGCTCTCGGTCATGAAGTAGCCGAAGTGGCGCAGCACCTCGCCGCGGACCTTCTCATTGACGTAGTATTCGGGTTGTTCGAAGCGTTGCTTGAGGAGCGGATAGAGATCCTCGCCGCGGTGTTCGAGCTTGGTGAACCAGCCCATGTGATTGATGCCGGCGGAGATGAAATCGATCTCGTCCTTGGGTTTTCCCGTGTAGGAAGCGATGAGATCCATGGTCGTCTGCACGCCGTGGCAGAGGCCGACGAAGCGCAACCCGGGCACGGTGCCGAGGGCCCAGCAGCAGATGGCCATGGGGTTCGCGTAGTTGAGGAGCAGTGCGCCGGGGCAGAGCTCGCGCATGTCGGCGGCGATCTCCATGAGGGCATGGATGTGGCGCGCGGCCCGGAAAACACCGCCGGGGCCCAGCGTGTCGCCGATGCATTGATCGACGCCATACTTCATCGGGATCTCGTAATCCACCTGGAAGGCATCCACGCCGCCCACCTGGATCATGACGATCACATAGTCCGCACCACGCAGCGCCTCGCGGCGGTCGGTGGTTTTGGTCACGGTGGCATCGATGCCATTGTCCCGGATCATGCGGCCGACGAAGTCGTGCATCTTGTCGAGACGGGTGTGGGTGAGCGCCATGAGCGCGTACTCGCTGCCGGCGAGGGCCGGAGTGGCGAGGAAATCGTTCATGAGGGTTTTGCAGAAGACCAGGCTTCCTGCACCGATGATTGCGACCTTGGCCATGAGTGGATGACGGGGTTGGGATGAAACGGGACGATGGATGGATTCAACGACGACCCTTGGGATCGAGATTCTTTTCCAGATCCTCGGGGGTGACCTTGCTGTTCACGCCGGTGGCGGGCACCTCGGCCTTGGCGGTCCAGAGGATGGCGTTGAGGACGAGTTTGCGTTGATCGTCATTTCCCCAGCCTTTGTGGAAGTGGCCGCCGGTGAAACCGAAGCCGCGGCCGCCATCCTTGCGATCGAAGGCCCAGGCGGTGGTTTGCGGTTTTTTGGCGGCGACCTCGGCGCGCACGGTGGGATTTCCCGAGTGCGGGCCATCGGGGCGGGTCATGGTCGAGTCCGGAGCGACGGCGGAGAGCATGTGGGTGAGCTTGCCCTTGGCGGCATCTGCGAAACGCATGTGGAAATACCACTCATCGTTGGTCGAGAAGGGCTTCACGCCATTGCTGATGGGGTGCTGGGGAAGCTCCTTGTAATCGGCCACCCAGTGGGGATTCACGCTCCAGTTGGCCTCGAAGAATCCGCCCATCCAATCGAGCGCCTGCGGGCCGCCCTTGTCTGCGGGGAACTCGACGGCGTAGTGGAGGCAGACGAAGCCCGCGCCGCGTTTCATTTCCTTTTCGACCTGGGCGAGGCGATCGCCCTTGAGCAGGAAGTGGCCGTTGCCGCCATCGCAGTAGAAAAGAATGCTGTCCGCGGCGGCGAGTTCCTCCGGAGTGGGCCAGGCCGCATTCAGATAGGCCTTGGACTCGACTGGCAGGCCGCTTTCATCGAGGCACTTCTTGAGGAGCAGGACACCGGCGTTGTGTTCGTGTTCGCCGGGAGCGTGGGACGGGGTGCCGGCGAGCAGGAGCACGCGTTTCTTCGGCACCTCGGGCGAGACGGCGAACACCGCGGCGGCGGCAAGGGCGAGGGCGGAGACCAGGGCGGTGCAGGATGGGATTCTCATGAGCGGATGAGCGGTTTACGGAGCCCCCGCATCCGATCATGCGGAAATCCGGCGTCAAGAATGGATGATCGGCCGTCCTCGCGGGCACGAAAAAAGGTGGCTCGTTTCCAAGCCACCTTTTGTGAGTCAAACCTGCCGAGCCGGCGCTCAGGCGAGCTCGAAGCGATCGAGGTTCATCACCTTGTTCCAGGCGGCGACGAAGTCCTTGAGGAACTTCTCCTGCGAATCCGAGCAGCCATAGACTTCGGCGAGGGCGCGCAGTTCGGAGTTCGAGCCGAAGATGAGATCGACGCGGGTGGCGGTCCATTTCACTGCGCCGGTCACACGATCACTTCCTTCGAAGAGATCCTGGTGGGGCGAGATCGATTTCCAGGTGGTGCCCATGTCGAGCAGGTTCACGAAGAAGTCGTTGGTGAGCGTTTCCGGGCGATCGGTGAAGACGCCGGTCTTCGAGCGATCGAAGTTGGCGCCGAGCACGCGCAGTCCACCGACGAGGACGGTCATTTCCGGAGGGGTGAGCGTGAGCAACTGGGCCTTATCGACGAGCATCTCCTCGGCGGAGGTGGTGTAGAGCGTCTTCATGTAGTTCCGGAAGCCATCGGCCTGCGGTTCAAGAAGCGCGAAGGAAGCGACATCCGTTTGCTCCTGCGAAGCATCCGTGCGGCCCGGGGTGAAGGGCACGGTGATCGAGTGGCCGGCATTTTTCGCGGCTTGTTCGATCGCAGCGCAACCGCCGAGGACGATGAGGTCGGCGATCGAGATCTGCTTTCCGCCAGCTGCGGAGCCGTTGAAGGCCGCGCGGATGGCTTCGAGCTTGTCGAGGGTGGCGGAGAGCTGGGTGGGATGATTCACCTGCCAATAGATCTGCGGGGCAAGGCGGACGCGTGCGCCGTTGGCACCGCCACGCTTGTCAGATCCGCGGAAGGTGGAGGCGGAGGCCCATGCGGCGGAGACCAGTTCGCAAACCGGGAGTCCGGAGGCGAGGATGTCCGTCTTGAGCTTCGCGATGTCGTTTTCATCGACGAGCGGATGGTTCACCGGCGGGATCGGATCCTGCCAGATGAGTTCCTCGGCGGGCACCTCGGGTCCGAGGTAGCGCACTTTGGGACCCATGTCGCGGTGGGTGAGCTTGAACCAGGCACGGGCGAAGGCATCGGCGAACTGATCCGGATTTTCATAAAAGCGCTTCGAGATCGGCGCGTAAATTGGATCGAGCTTCAGCGCGAGATCGGAGGTGAACATCATTGGCGCGTGGCTCTTGTTAGGGTCATGCGCGTCCGGCACGGTTCCCGCTCCGGCACCGCCCTTGGGCTTCCATTGTTTCGCGCCGGCCGGGCTGGTGGTGAGTTCCCAATCGTAGCCGAAGAGGTTCTCGAAGTAGTTGTTGCTCCAGCGGGTGGGAGTGGTGGTCCATGCGCCTTCGAGGCCGGAGGTGATGGTGCTGCCGGCGTTGCCGGTGCCAAAGCTGTTTTTCCATCCCATGCCTTGCTCCTCGATGGGGGCAGCTGCGGGTTCCGGGCCGACGTATTTCGAGGGATCGGCCGCGCCGTGGGCTTTGCCGAAGGTGTGGCCACCGGCGATGAGGGCGACGGTTTCCTCGTCGTTCATGGCCATGCGGGCGAAGGTCTCGCGAATGTCGCGTGCCGAGGCGAGTGGGTCCGGATTTCCGTTAGGTCCTTCCGGGTTCACGTAGATGAGTCCCATCTGCACGGCGGCGAGCGGGTTCTCCAGCTGGCGGTCTCCGGAGTAGCGCTTGTCGGCGAGCCACTCGCCTTCGGAGCCCCAGTAGATGTCTTCTTCGGGTTCCCAGACATCGGCACGGCCGCCACCGAAGCCGAAGGTCTTGAAGCCCATGGATTCGAGCGCGCAGTTGCCGGCGAGGATCATGAGGTCGGCCCACGAGAGCTTGCGGCCGTATTTTTGTTTGATCGGCCAGAGCAGCATGCGGGCCTTGTCGAGGCTGGCATTGTCCGGCCAGCTGTTGAGCGGGGCGAAGCGCTGGGTGCCAGCTCCTGCGCCACCACGACCATCGGCAGTGCGGTAGGTGCCCGCGCTGTGCCATGCCATGCGGATGAAGAAGGGACCGTAGTGGCCATAATCGGCGGGCCACCACGACTGGGAGTGGGTCATCAGATCAAAGATGTCCTTTTTGACCGCGGCGAGGTCGAGAGTCTTGAACTCGGCGGCATAGTCAAAATCCCCGCCCATTGGATCGGAGAGGGACGAGTGCTGGCGGAGGATGTTGAGTTGGAGTTGGTTGGGCCACCAATCCTGGTTGCGTGTGCCGCGGCCGGCGGCGCGCGGGGTGGAGGTGGCTCCGGTGAAGGGGCATTGGCCCGCTGCGGATGGGTTCGGGGATGTCGGGTTGTCCATGATTTGACGTGTTGAGGTGTGCTTTCCTGGTGGTTGGCCCACCGCGTCCGCACGGGGGGAGCGATCCAGCGGTTTGATTCAGCCGCGGTGGTGATAGCACCGGTCCGGGCCATTGCAAAAAGTTTTCCCGAAGGCGCGCGTGGCAGCGCTCCGGCTTCCGGCTCGACAAGGCACTTGCGACGCTTTCTCCTAGGTGTCCGGTGGTCCTTGTCAGCAGGACTGGAAGCCGCCCTCCCCCCTTGAAAATCTCCGAATCCACCGGCCATGACGTGCGAGAACAGCGCCAGCGGCGAACGCTTTCAACGATTGTGGATCCTCGGCTTCGCCGGCCACCGTGCCCTACCGGACCCCGGGGCGGTGGCTTTGGCGGTCCACGAGGCGGTCGGAGATTTCCGAAGCCGGGTGAAGGGCGAGTTGGTGGGCAGGGCAAGCGCGGCCGAAGGAGCGGACCTGATGTTTCTGGAGGCCTGCGCGGCCGAGGGCATCCGCTACATCGTGGTGCTCCCCTTCCCGCTTGAGAGGTTCCGGGGGGACTTCGATTCGGACGAGGCGTGGCAGCGGGCGAAGGCGCTGATCGACGGCGCTGCGGGAGTCGAAATAGCGCCCGGGCACGAAGAAGCGCCTGAGGCCTATCATCTGGCGGCGCGGGGGGTTCTTGAGGTTTCCGATGCGATGCTCTTCGTGTGGGATGGCAAGGAGGCCCGGGGCATCGGAGGCACGGCGGAGACCGTCCATGAAGCGCGGGAACGCGGGTTGCCGCTGCGGATCATCGATTCCCGAAACGCGGAGATCCGGCCCTTCGAGAATCCTCCGAAGTGGCCGTGGGTCGACCCCGACTTCGAACCGTTGCCCGCGGCGGGAGGCGTGCGGGAGCTCTTCGAAGCGCTGGATGCAAGGGCGACCGCCGGTGCGCCAAAAACCCGCTATCTGGCCGCCGGGGTGATGTCGCTCAACCAGATCGCCGTGTTGATCGCCGGTGTGCTGGTGGCCTGCGGGATCCCGGAAAAATCCTCGGCAATCACCAAACTGGCCATCGTTTCCATCGCGGCGTTGTTCCCCTGGCTCGGCAGGAGCAAGCGACTCAGCCGGCGCTGGCACGACGACCGGGTGCGGGCCGAGCTGCTCCGCTCACTGCTCGCGTCGCAAACGTTCGCGCCGCCCCTGAGGCCCTTTGCGGCGGATCTCTTTCTAACAGACGGAGCCTTCCTGCGCAGTGCCGCCTGGAGGACTCCCCGCTCCGTCGGCAAGTGGGAGGAGGATGCGAAACGCTACATCCACGAGCGCATCGACGGTCAATCCGCCTACCTCGCCGGAAAGTCCGCCCAAGCCGCAAAACGTCTGCGCTGGCTGAATCTCGTGCTCAAGACCGCATCCGCCGGTGCGGTCATTTTCACTGCGGCGGCAACCCTCGAAGTGTGGAAGGAAACCGGGGCCCCCGGCTGGGTGCGAACCCTGGCCGACGATCTGCTCGCGGTGATCCTGCCGGCCGTGGTGGCATGGTGCGTCTCGACCATCGCCTTGTTTGAATACAAGCGGCGTTCCAGTCTCTATCAGAAGTTGGTGGATCGATTGAAAGTGCACCGTGCGGCGCTGACCCATGCACACAGCCGGGTGACGGCGGCGGATGTGGTCTCGGCCACCGAGCGGTTGCTGCTCACCGAGCTTTGGGAATGGGGCGAAAGCGGTGGCAAGCGCCGTTAGTCCGAGGCCCCGGCGAGGGCGGCGGCCGTTTTTTTGAGCAGCTCGTCCGTGCGGGAAGCGACGGCTTCGATGCCCGAATCCTGACCGAGCCTGAAGCCACCGAGCGCTTCCGCCAGATCCGCGATGATGGCACGCACTCCGGCGGGAGGATGAAGCTGGAGAACGGACATCACCTCCGGTTTCCCACCTTCGCCGGCGCGGCCGAGGAAGAGATGCAGGTCATCGGGGCTGAACTCGGCGTGGTTCACCGCCACCGTGTCCAAAGCCACGTTGTCGACGAAACGCAGCGGACTGCAGAGCGGTTTGCCGGTGGCGGCATCCCAGACGGTGAAGGCATGGATGCCCACATTCGGCGGATCCCAGAAGAAACTGCGGGTGAGCACCCGCCTGCCATCCGTGCACAATGAGGAAAGCAATACCGTGTCGGAACGCGAGTCCGCGGAAAACAAGGTGGACTCATCGATGAGCGGATGTTCCGGCGCGTCTTTCGCCAGGTTCCAAATCAGCGTGGTGAAAAACGCGGTTTGAACGACGATCGTGTCTTCATCGCGGAATCGTGCGTGGGCGATGGCCGCCGGAAACCTGCGCCTCCACGAAGGCGGCGAGCCGGGGCTGGCGGAATCGAAGAGCGCGAGCTCCGCGCCATCGACGATGCGGAGCTCGAGCGATCCGCGACGGTCGGCGATGATCGGTGCCGTGACCGGGTCCGACGGTTCATCCCAGGATTTGAGAAGCGACTTGTCGTTGGTTCGACCAAGGGCGGCCCCTGCCGGAACCGGTGCAGCGGGCGGACGTGAGAGCCGCCATGACGAACCACCGCCATCGTGGCGCAGGGTCACCCGGTCCGGAGCATCGATCGACATCCCCTCGACCATTCCAGGGGCATGGATCGGCCATGCGGGCGCCATGCCCTCGGTGAGTCCGGAAACGATCACCGATTGGTCCACCGCCGAGCTGGCGAAGCAAGCGCACGCCGGATCAAAAACCGCATGGATCACGGCTTGATCGTGGCGGTGAGTCGCCACGGTCCAGAGCTCTCCGTCCTCGACGGAGACATCCACTCGGTGGACGCAGGCGTCCCCACGGTTGGACAGTGTGACCAGGTGCTGCACGCCGGTGTCCGCAACTGCGGGAGAGAACCAGAGATCATGGAACGCCGCACCTTGCTCGTTCGGATGCCCGCCTCCGGCTTCGAGCGGGTTTCCGATGCGCCTGCCACGGGCCACATCCCAGATTTCCACAAACTGCGGCGCGCGCCAGGGCTGGCAAACGATGGCGGCAAAACGGCCATCGTCGCTGAGAACCGCGGCCGGGATGCCGGCGAGGTAGTTGTCGCCCGTGTATTCGATCCGGTGCCATGGACCGACGGGCGAGCCCGCCTTGTCCCAGAAACGGAATGCGATGGGGCCTTCACCCGCTTCCGCAAGGCTGAGGACGGTGACGCGGCGCAAGCCATCCGCGCTTTGGGCGTGCCAGGTGGGTGAGACTTTCGCCGCCTCGAACGCAACCTTTTCCAGAGCAGTCGGAATCGGGCTGGCCACCTTGCGGACGGCGCGCACTTCGGGCAGCGTGTCGACCTTTTCCTGAAGCCAGAACGGCTGCTGCTGATAGAGTGTCCAGATCCGGTCCGCCGCGTCCGGATTCCCGGCACGGGCGGAGCGGGCGAGGAATGCCAATCCGGCACGCGCGGTCTTCGGGTCGGCGAGGCGGTTCACACCTTCCTGAAAATCCGAGGCAGCAAGGGCGGAGACCGCTTGCTTTCGGCCCGCCTCCGCATCCGCGCGGGCCGTGTCTGCGGCTTGTCGCTGGGTTTCGGCGAGCAGGCGCTGCGAGTCCGCCTCGATCCTTTGGGCATTGGCCTCGCGTCGTTGGGCCTCCGCTTCGTTTCGTTTCTCGTGGGCCCACCAGCCGAGCACGCCTGCCGTCCCGGCAAGCAACGCAAAGAGGGTGCTGAGTGTGGTGAGGATGCGCGCCTTCCGTTTCGCTCGGAGCAACTGCCTTGCCTTGTCGCGTTGGGTGAGCTCGCCCAGCGGAAGGCCGAGTGCTCCGGCGATCACCTTGAGTTTTGCGAGTTCAAGCCGCTCGGCGTATTCACTCACCAAAAGGGACTTCTCGGCCCGGCCCAGGTTGCCCTGGGATTCGAGCCAATCCTGATAGGCCGCCGCTGTGGTCCAGCCTTGAACCGCCCGCCCGCCCGGCCGGCAGTCCGCGGCGATGGGCTCGGTGCGTCGCGACCAATCCACGCCTCCTCCATCCACCGGCACGCCGAAACGAAGCGGCTCGGGAAAGCACTCGGCGGCCGAGCCCAAACGGGCCGCCTTTTCGGGGTCGTCCGAGGCGTTCGGTTCGCCATCGATGATCAACGCGAGAATGCGCCCGCATTTTCCGAGTTCCTTGAAATGACGGATCTCATCGGCCACGAAGCGCGATTGCACCGCACGCGGGGAACAGATCACCACGAGCAGCCCGCTGTTTTCCAGGGCGCGTTCGATGTTGCTAGATAGATCCGCGTCCGCAGGCAGCTCCTCCTCATCCCGAAACACCGGATAGAGCGTCGCGGGCACGGCCTCGCCGCGGAGGTTCATCCGACCGACGAGGTCTGCGGGCACCTCATATCCTTCCACCGCCTCGTGCAGCCAGGTGGCCCACTTGCGGCCCATCTCAAGGTTGTCCGCGTGGCGATAGGAAATGAACATCGCATAACGCCGCGACATCGCGAGGGGGGAGGAATCGGAATTCATGGAACCGGCGGAACCCTAGCGACACGGCAAGGGCGGACTCAACCGCAAAGCAGCAGCCCGTCCACCAGCGGGGTTGACCGCAGCCATTGACCTTGACGCGGAGGTCCGTGCGTGGATCTTGATCTACGTGCGCGCTTTCTGGGCATTTCTGGCCATGATCTGCGTCGGGATCTCCCTCCCGGCGGGAATCACCCATGCCCGCGTCTGCCTGCTGGAGGAAACCATCGTCCAGGCACAACCCGGCGACGACTGCTGCGAGGCATGCGAAAAGAAAAGCACACCCCATCCGCCCTGCTGCGTCGAGATATCACCTCTGCCGGACTCCTCCGCGCCAGTTCCCTGTTTCCACTGTCCTCCTGCCAGATTGTTCGAGATTCCCTCATTCCTTGAGGACGAGCTGCCACCGGACCTCGTGCCACCTCCATCGGTGGTGAAACAGACGCATCCCGCGGGCACGGGCCCACCCGGGGCCCACCGAGCCGAGTGGGGAGTCTGGAGACTGTGAAGAACGGATCATCGTCCGCATCGTGACCCGCGCCTGTGGCGAGGGTCTGCCCCGCCCATGCTTCATGGGCTTGTGACGTTCCTCCGTTTTGCCGTCTTGTGAAATCCACTCCCTCGCTTCATTCCCTCAGCCAAGCCACACCCGGCCCCATGGTCCGCCGGAGAGCCCCCGCGTGGATCCTTCCGCTCCTCGTCGCGTTTGGTTTCATCCTGTTGTTTCTGATCCTGTTCCGGGACAGGCTCTTGCCGGCCCCGCGCTTCGAGGTGGTTCCCGTCAAGGTCACCCGCCAGGAATCCGCAGCGCCGGAGGCTCAATCCGCTGGCTCGGCCGCTGGCGGCAAAGTGCTTTTCCAAGCCAGCGGCTGGATCGAAGCAGACCCACTGCCCTGGCGCGCCACCGCCCTCACCGACGGAGTGATCGCCGCCGTGCACGTCCTCGAGGGCCAGACGGTCGAAAAGGGCGACTTGCTGGCCACCCTCATCGATGACGATGCCCGCCTCGCTCTTGAAGCCGCCAGGGAAAACCACAGGAAACTCGACGCCGCCCGCCAGACACACCTCGCCTCCATCGCCACCGCACGCCGCAAACACGAAGCCAGCTGCGCCGCAGCCAGTGCCACCATCACCCTCCAGGAGGAGGCCACCGACCAGCATCAGCGCTTCACGCGGCTGCGCGGCGGATCGATTCCCGAATCCGAAGTGGTCTCCGCACGTCTGCGGGTCGATCGCGAACGTCTGCTGCGCCTTGCCGCCGAGGCGGAGCAAAACGCCGCCCTTGCCGAAATCACGAGGCTTGAGACGGAGAACCGGGTGCGCGATGCCGAAGCCGAAGCCGCAGCCATCGTGGTGAAACAGGCGGAGCTCGACCTGGAACGCACACGCATCGTCGCCCCCGTGGCAGGCCGGATCCTCCGGCTGCTTGCCGCGCCCGGACAGAAGAAGCGTCTTGATATGGACGATCCGGACAGCGCCACCGTGGCCATCATCTATCAACCCGAGAAGCTTCAAGTGCGGGTGGATGTCCCGCTCGCGGATGCCGCCGGGCTCGCCCCCGGCCAGTCCGCCCGCATTCATTGCAGCCTGCTCCCGGACCGGGTTTTCCGCGGCGAAGTCACCCGCACCGGCGGGGAGGCGGACATCCAGCGCAACACACTCCAGGCCAAGGTCCGCCTCCTGGATCCGATCCCCGAACTCAGGCCGGACATGCTTTGCCGCGTCGAATTCACCGCCAGGCCCGCAAAAGGCGGAGCCCCCCAATCCGGCGGGGTCTCGTTGTGGATTCCGGATTCCGCCGTGAACGAAGGAACCGTCTGGGTCTGCGATCCGGAGTCGAAGCGGGTCCGGCGGCGTCCGGTGCAGATCGGCACCGGACTGCTGGATGGCCACCGCCAGATCCTCGCAGGACTGCTTCCCGGCGAACACGTCGTCCTCGCCGCCAGAAACCTCCGCGATGGCCAGCGGATCCGCCCGAACCCATCCCATCCATGAGCCCGCCCATGATCCAATGCCGCAGCCTCACCAAGAGCTACCGCAAGGGAAACACCCTCGTCACTCCGCTCGAAGCCCTCGATCTCGACGTGCCGAAGGGCGAGTTCCTCGCGCTGATGGGGCCTTCCGGCTCCGGCAAGACAACCCTGCTCAATCTCCTTTCCGGCATCGACAGCCCGAGCGCGGGATCCCTCGTCATCGCCGGAGCGGACATCTCCACTCTGGGCCGCCGGGATCTCACCCGCTGGCGCGCCGCACACGTCGGCTACATCTTCCAGCTCTATCACCTGATCCCCGTTCTAACCGCTTTCGAAAACGTGGAACTGCCGCTGCTCCTCTCGCCACTCTCGAAATCCGAACGCAGGGAACGCGTCGAAACCGCTCTCGCCCTTACCGGCCTGGCCGACCGCATGCACCACACCCCGGCGGAGCTCTCGGGCGGACAGGAACAACGGGTCGCCATCGCCCGCGCCATCGTCGCCGATCCGCCGCTGCTGGTGGCCGATGAACCGACCGGCGACCTCGACCGCGAATCCGCCACCCGCATTCTCGATCTGCTCCGCCAGCTTGCCGCCGAGTTTGGCAAAACCATCGTCATGGTCACTCACGACGCCAAGGCCGCCGCCGTGGCGGACCGCACGCTTCATTTGGAAAAGGGCAAGCTCCTCGAAAACCCATAAGCCATGAATCCGGCCATCAACCTGCTCCGGCTTTCCTGGATCCAGCTCACGCGCCACCGCGTGCGCTCTCTGCTCACACTCCTCGGCGTCGCCTCCGGCATGTTTCTCTTCACCGCGGTGGAGACCCTTCAGCGTTCGTTGGCACGGGTAACCGAAAGCAGCGCCGCAGACACCACCCTCGTGGTCTATCGGCAGAACCGGTTCTGTCCTTCGGCCAGTCGACTGCCTGAGCATTACGCCGATGAAATCCGCCGCATGGCCGGCGTGCGCGAAGTGGTGCCCGTCCAGATCGTCGTCAACAACTGCGGGGCCTCGCTCGATGTCGTCACGTTCCGTGGTGTACCGGACGACCTGCTCACCCGCTTCGCGCCGGAAATCCGGATCGTCCAGGGCAGTCTGGAAGCCTGGCAGAAACGTGACGACGGAGCCTTGCTGGGCGAAGTCTTCGCCCGCCGGCGCGGACTTTCCCCCGGCGACCGTTTTTCCGCCGCCGGAGTGGCGATCACGGTGGCCGGCATCTTGAGTTCACCCTTTCCGCAGGACAACAACGTGGCCTACGTGAAGCTTCCCTTCCTCCAGCAAGCGTCGCGCGCGGGATTGGGAGTGGTCACGCAGTTCAACGTGCGCGTCACCGGCAGCGAGCACCTCGAAAGCGTCGCCGCGGCGATCGACGAACGATTCCGCAGCAGTCCGGAGCCCACCGACACCCGCCCGGAGAAAGCCTTCTTCGCGGAAACCGCCGCGGAGCTCATCGAGCTCATCCGCTTCACCCGCTGGCTCGGTGTGGCAGCCGTCATCGCCGTGGGCGGATTGGTCGCCAACTCCCTCCTTCTCGTCGTGCGCGGGCGCGTTCGTGAAAACGCCGTGCTGCGCACCCTCGGCTACCCGGGCCGCGCCATCGCCTGGCTCGTTCTCGGCGAGGGCGGCATGCTCGGCCTCGCCGGTGGCATTGCCGGCACACTGCTGGCCACCCTGTTCCTGCGCTGGCAGAGCTTCACCCTCGGCAACGAGGGGCAAACGCTCTCGATCCAACCGGATGCCGCGGTGGTCGCGACCGGGGTGGGCGCGGCACTTCTGTTAGGCATCCTCGCCTCCCTGTGGCCCGCCGCCCGGGCGATGACCCAGCCGATCGTCGGCAACCTCCGCCACTGACATGCTGCCCTTTTCCCATGCCATCCGGAACCTGTTCCGCTCCCCGGTGCGCTTGCTGCAAACCATCGGCGGAAGCGCGCTGGTGGTGCTGCTGGTGATGGCCGCCGTGGCCATCGAGGAAGGCATGACCCGGGTGCTTTCCGCCTCCGGATCGCCGCACAATGTGATCCTCCTCGGCGCGGGTTCGGAGGAAAGCATCCAACGCAGCGAAGTGCCGGAGAAAACCGTGGAAATCGCCTCGTCCGGCATTCCCGGCATCTCGGAGGCCCTCGGCGTGCGGGCGGTTTCCGGGGAGATCCATTTCATGAACTTCCTCTCACTGCCGGACGGCAGGCGCGGACAAGCGGTGCTGCGTGGTTTCACCCCGGAGGCCCTCCACGTCCATCCCGGATTGCGGATGCTCCACGGCGCGCTGCCAGCTTCCGGCGAAGTCATGGCCGGTCGCCTGGCATGGAGGAAACTCGGTTGGAACGAATCCGATCTCCGCCCGGGCGCGGATCTGATCCTCGACGGCATCCCGCTTCGCATCTCAGGCACCTTCGCCGCTCCGGGAACGGTTCTCGAGTCGGAAATCTGGGCCCCGCTCGGCGACCTCCGCACCATCGCCAAACGGGACAGCCTGTCGTGCGTGGTCATCCGGCTGGACGATCCCGCGGATTTCTCCGAGGCCGACCTTTTCGCCAAACAACGGCTCGATCTCGAGCTCAGCGCCATGAGGGAAAGTGACTACTACGCGCGCCTCGCCCAGTTCTTCAAACCACTGCGGACCATGACCTGGATCACCGCCGCACTGATCGCCGCCGGTGCCCTCTTCGGCGGGGTGAACACGCTTTACGCCGCATTCGCCCCGCGTGTGCGCGAGATGGCCACACTCCAGGCCATCGGCTTCGGCCGGGGCGCGCTGCTCTTCAGCTTGATCCAGGAAAGCACGCTGGCCTGCCTCACCGGCACCCTGCTGGCCTCCGCCACAGCGCTCGTCCTCCTGGATGGCATCCACGTTCCTTTCTCCATCGGCGCGTTCTCACTGGAGATCGGGCCGCGCGCCGCCACCGCCGGTCTCGCCACCGGGACGCTGCTCGGGTTGTTAGGTGCGCTGCCTCCGGCGATCCGCTGCCTCAAGCCCTCGCTTCCATCCGCTCTCCGCATGTCCTGAAAACCCCATCCCCAACCTAACATCCATGAAAACCACCAGCCTGCTCGCCGCCATCGCACTCCTCGCTTCCTGTGGCAAACCGGACCGCCCCGCCAAAACCGCGGAAGCCACTCCCAAGGGCCCCGGCCCCGAACTTTCCGCCGTGCTTGCCACCACTCCCGAGGGCGAGGCGCGGTCGATCGCCGCCGTCCGCTCGCAATTGAAACCCGGAGACACGGTCACCTTGACCGGGCGGATCATGGGCGCGGACAACCCGTTTGTGGAGGGACGCGCCGTGTTCATCCTAGGCGATCCCACCGTGCTCACCGCATGCAGTGACAAACCCGGCGACTCATGCGAGACGCCCTGGGACACCTGCTGCGACACCCCCGAGGACAAGAAACGCGCCACCGCCACCATCCAGATTCTCGGCAAGGACGGCCGCGTGCTCAAGGAACCCGTGGAAGGCGTCTCCGGCATCGCGAAGCTCGCCACCGTCAAGGTCAGCGGCACCGTGGCCCAGGGATCATCAGCCGATCTCCTGCTGGTCAACGCCTCTGCTATCCAGGCCGTCTCCGCGAAGTGAGCGGAGGCCGCCGCGCCCGCTCATTGTGCGGGAATCTCCGCGGCGGGCTGATCGAAGGGTTGGATCTCCAGCGGCGCATTTCCGGAAACCGGCTTGGCCACCGGAGGTGCGGGCTCATCCGCCGGGGCATCGGCGGGTTTTCCATCCGCCGCAGGTGCCGGAGCGGCTCCGGGGGCGGGCGTGGCCGGCGCGGTGGTGGCGGGCTTGGCCGCGCCGGGCGGAAGAACCGGTAGCAGCGGCTGCACCGGTTCGCCATCCAAGCGCAGCGCCTGATAGAGAAGGTTGTAGTTGTGGCGGAGCGCGGCGGGGAAGGAAACCCGGCCGGCTTCCACGATGTTCTCACGCAGGAGCTTGGCGGATAGATCCGCGACCAGATCCGTGCCGATCTGCACGGCGCGGTCCCCCCCCGTGAGTTGGCGTCCGGCCTCGTTGGTGCCCAGGATCACATCGCTGGCAATCGACCGCCCTTGGATGGCGATGTTGGACTTCGCTCCGGTGACCACCCCTAGCGGGCTCACGGTAATCTCCAGCATCGCATGGTCATCCGAGGATAAGAGGCCGCGCACGTGGTCGATGCGCACGGAAATGAAGATGCCCCCCTCGGGCGTCGGGCTGATCTCCGGTTTGTAGGTGCGGTACACCGAACCGGACAAAGGATACTCGGCGGTTTGTTTGTCGCGCTTGCGCCAGCCGCCCAGACTTTTGCCGAAGGCCTCCTCATCCACCTTGATCTCGGCGGCGGCGTTCACCACGAAGGCAAGGCTGGCGGCAATGGCGAGGAAAACGGTCTTCATGGCGAATGGGATGGGGGTTCCCGCGCGGTGATACTCCGGCAGGCGGGGATTTATTCAATGAAATCCGCAGGAGCGGCGGCATTCGGCGTGCCAAGCAGGCGTTCCACCTGTTCGCGAGCCTTGGCCTTGTGTTCGTCCTTGATGTAGGCGGCCACGGTGCCCAGCGCGGCGACAATCGCCCCCCAGTCATCGCCATAACCGGCGCCCGGAAGAATATCCGGGATCAGGTCGGCCGGCAGGATGAGGTAGCCGAGCGCGCCAACGATCACGCCTTTGGCCCAGGTGGGGGTGTCCTTGTCCTTGAGGCAATAAAACAGAATCAACGCGGAAAAGATCGTCTTGCGCCCCGCAGCCACCGCGGCTTTGCGAAGCGTGCGCCACAGGCGGGGGCCGGAATACCAGCTCGCGGCCGCCGGGTTTGGAGATGGTGGGGATTCCGGCATCGTGAAGGAGCGGTGCGCAGGATGGCCCAGACCAGGCCGCCCCGCAAGCACAAGGACCCGCCGGTCCGGGGCACGGGATCGCCGCATGAAGCCTCCCGGCCTTTTCACCAGCGGCCGATGCCTGCGGAGGCGACCAGCACCGATTTTTCGTTCTTTCGAACCATCGAGGATCCAACGGCGGATTTCGGAAACCGGGCCTCGATACATGAAGTGCTGCCGGAGCCATCCGGAAACACGGGCTCGGCGGGGATGCCGAGAGTTCCCTCCAAGCGGCGACCGCCCCAGGGATCGATGTAGGCGACGGGAAACGACAAAGCACCGCGCGGGAGCTTGCGTGGCAACGAGGTGACCGTGACGAAGTGCGCATCGATCACCGACCAGGCCGGCGTTCCGTCGCGGCCCGCACGTTTCACATATCTGCGGATGCTGAGCACGGGTGGCAGGCCCTTGGCGAGAGATTTGGCAAAACGCTGATGGATCCGGGCAAGCAGGCGCTCCGGGGTCTCGCGGGACTGGCGGAAGAACACTTCTTCGGAGAGCGAGGGCAGGAAGAGTCCCGCAGTGGTCTCGTTGGCCATGTCCCGGAGGTCCGCCACGTTCACTCCGCGGCGGCTCCAGCGGGCAACACCGGGCGCATGGGCGGAGGGTCGCATGCCGACGCCGCGGATCACCGTGAGGATGCGCTCCCGGTCGTTTGTCCCCTTCACCGCTCCGAAGGCACGCGCCCAGTCCTTGTTGCCGGAGCGGAAGGCGTTGAGCAGCGCCGCCGGGCCGCAGGCATTTCCGGACACTGCCAGTTGATTCACGGCCGGGGCCTCCAGCGGGGCCGCCTTGACCCAGTCCTGGGCCGGGCATTCCGCCGCGATGGCAAAACACACGGCCAGCACCTCAATTCGCATCGCCCGCCACATAGGTTTCCTCACGGCGGTCATTGGATGGCTTCGCATCGGCCGCCCCACCGGTGAGGGACACCCGGGAATCGACGGACAACACACCGGACGAGCCCGTGGGCGGCTTGGCGATCGGGATGGTGATGGTTTTCACCGCATTCGGAGCCAGGGAAGTGATGTTAGAGGCCACTCGCGATCCGCCTGCGGAAACCTCGACTGCGGTGTTGATCAGGGTTTCCGTCCCGCGGTTTTGAACCAGCACCTCCACCTGCCCGTACGGCGCGGATGGGGACGGCGGAAGGATCCGGTTGGAGGCCACCGCCGCATCGACAATCCCGCGGGTGCCGGACTGCAGAACGCGGCCGATGTCCGGCATGCCCGCGCCCAACTCGGGATCGTGCCCGGCCGGGCCGCTGTCATTGAGCAGGGATGACAGTTTCTCCCAAGCCTGGGACGCGCTGAGCCCGCCACCCGAAGCGGTCATCACCGCGGCAATGGCGCCGGTGACGATCGGCGCGCTGAACGAGGTGCCGGACATGCTTGCCGCCTGATCACCGGTCCATGCGGCATTGATGCCATAGCCGGGCGCAGACACGTCCACCTCCTGCCCGCTGTTAGAGAAGTCAAGGTGGCTGCCCGTCGCGTCCACCGCACCCACGGCGATCACGCCTTCGTTGGCCGCCGGATAGGATACCTGGTCAATGCCGTTGTTGCCGGCCGCGGCGATGATGAGGGATCCTTGCTGCCTGGCATACTCGACCGCCTGGCGGACGATCGCGCTGTCGCCCTGGCTGCCCATCGAGATGTTGATGAGCTGGGCTCCATTGCGGACGGCTTCCACGATGCCCTGGGCCAGCAGGTAGCTGTCCGACATGCCATCGTCTCCGGCGATGCGGATGGAGGTCAGCGAGGCGGATGGTGCCACCCCGGGTGTGAGCGGATCACTGCCGGCGATCACCGAGGCCACGGCGGTGCCATGCCCGTTGGCGATCACCGGGGAACCGCCTTGGAGGAGATCGATCGACTGAATGGTTCCGGAAAAAGCGCGATGGGCCGCGATGCCCGTATCCAACACGGCGATGCGCACGCCGGTGCCCCAGGACGCATTGTCACCGGTGATGCCGAGCCACTCGCGCAGGTGATTGCCGAGAGCCACCGCCCCGGACTGGACCGTGCCCTCCGGAGGTGCGGGTGCGGTGACGGGAAAAATGAACGACTCCTCCTCGTCTTCCAGCCACTCCGCGATATCATCATAGTCGTCGAAACCGATCCGCAGCGCATTGAGGGCATCCAGCCTGCCCAGCACCCGGATGCGGTCCCCCGCCCTGCGGAGGAAGTCCTCCAGGGCCGTGGCATCCTTGAAGACAATCGCCCGCTGGCCTTCGAGAGCCCCCGCCGCCCGTGCTCCCGGATCTCCGGAAATCTGGGGACGCTCGGCACGGCGGAACTTCACCGGAGCCTCCTCGATCATCCGGGGTTTCGGTGCCGTCTCCTGGACAAGCGCCGCTTTCTTTTCCCCGGGAATCTCCGGGGCCGCGCTGCGGGCAAGCCAGTAACCGAGAAACGCGAATAGCACGAATCCCGGCAGCAACAGCATCCATCGCGCCCTCATGACTGGAATAAACCGCCGGAACGCCGATTTGTCACGGGAGATGATCGACCGGGCAACAAGCACCCGGGATCAACGCGCCGGAAGCGGCGAGGCGTCGACGATCGTGCGCACAAACGGCTGCTGCGAACCGGGGGTCACGTGGATCAGGAAAATCCTCCGGAACTGTTGGAGGTATTGAAGCTGACGCTCGGTGAAAGCCACCCAGTTCTCGCCCTCCTTGTAATAGAAGTTCGTTTGGGCCATGTTGTATTCGTTGATCTTCTTGACCGGGGGAACCACGGTGATTTTTCCGGGATTCACCGGCAGCTTGTGCTCGCCCGCCTCGATGGCGGTCTCCACTGGGACCAGACTCAGCACCCGGGATTCCCCGCTCGGGAAGGCTGCCGGCGAGTCATCAATGGGAACCATGCGGAACGGCGGCTCGGTGCCCGCAGGCCCGGGCAGGATGACCACGATGCCACGCCGGAAGTTCGGCGGCAGTTTCACCGTGGCGGCAACGCCCTCGGACGGCTTCTTCGGGTCGATCGCCGCGGTTTTGTAAATCACCAGCGATCCGTTCACCGGGATCAGCAGTTGCGGCTGCGGCAGTCCCTCCTGGATGAGATTGAGTTTTCCGGCCACGCCGTTCTTATCGAGCACGAAAAAATCCGCCACCGGATGAATCGGATCGTGCAACACAGCGCGAACGGAAACAGGCACCACCTCCGGCTCCTGCCCGTGAAGCGAGGCGAGACTGAAGACAGCAGCGAGAAGGGCGAAACGCTTGAAGAACATCATGATCAGATTTCGTTGGAGGACAACCAACGGAATGACACGATGCTCATGCGGCGTCCAAACAATTTGTTGATCGGCGAAGCTGCGGTGTCCGTGTAGACATTCACCGACGGACGGTCCGTCTGGTCGATGTATTCGGGAACCCGTTGGACCACCGCTTCGGCATAGGCCTTGGCGGTGATGACGCCCCTGGCATCCACGGCCTCACCGGCCACACGGATCACGAAGGTGTCCGAGCGCACCGTCGCCGAGGGCTCCAGCAGTTTCATGATATCGCCCTGGGTGACCAGGCCCGGCGCCCCTTCGGCAGGGTTGCCCTCGACCACCTTGGGAGACTTGAAGTTGTAAACCGTGGTATCGGAGATGTCGTTGGCGGCGATGGGCACCGCCTGGATGCCGACCGCATTGATTCCGGACTTCTCGATGGCGGTTTCCAAGGCTCCCTTGCGGGTGAACTCGGAGTCTCCGCCGAGGCGACGGTTCACAAACTCCGAAAGCGAGAGGAAGGGGCCGCGGGTGCGGACTTGATCGACGATGTTGGTCGCCAGCGCCTCCAACTCGGAGTCCGTGAGCTCGCGGTAGCCGTTCCAGTTGTTCGTCCGGAGGTTGTCGATGTTCGATGCCGATCCCGGAGAGCCGACCAGTCCGCCGTTGGAGAGGGACATCGACATGACCGGGGAGTCGGTCGATTCACGCTCCTCGACCTGGCCCGATCTCGCCCAAAGGGTGACCGTCTTGTTCCGCTTCATGGAGGCAAGCACGGCCTTCCATGCCTGCACGCTGGTGGAGTTGACGTTGAAGGGTCCGCGGACCATTTGATACTCCGCCGCGAGTTGATAGGCGTTTTCCTTGGGCTTGGTGCCGGTGAAAAGCTCTTCCTTGGCGGACTTCACCGATCGTCCGGACGGGATGTAGGGCTCGAAGTTCTGCTGCGGCAGCGGCTTCGATCCATCCATGAACCGTTGGAAAGTCACATCGGGAGTCACGGTGCCGTCGGTGGCGAAGGTGGAGAAATAGAAGCGGTCGTAAAGCGCCTGGTTGGCGAGCGTCGAGTGATCCAGCAGATCGTAGGGCGCGATCGAGGTGTCCCGTTCCACAACCTTGTCGGTGGACATGAGCGGGGAGACGATCGAGTTGCCCACGGGCATGACAAAGCCCGGGAGGTAGGACGAGTTCAGGGCGTTGGAACGGCGGAAGTCGGCAATCGAGAGCATGGGCCCGGTGGGCAGTTCAAGATAGCTGCCGGACTTGATGCCCCGCGAGGTCGTGTTGCCGACGATGGAGGGCGTGCGGTTGGTGGTGTCCACTTCCAGGAAGTCGTCCGGACGACCGAAGAGCCTTTGGAAGTTGAGCTCGTGCGAATGCAGCGATGGCGCTTCCTTCTGAAGGTTGGTGAGCACCAGCGGCCGCGCCGGGTTGTGGAAGAGGTAGGGCTTGCCGGCGATCTTGCCATCCAGTCGGAGGTTCAATCCCCCGGCGATGGGATTGCGGGTTCCGTTTTCATACACGCCGCCGTAAGCCGTGCGGGAGTATGCGGAGAACACACCGATCGTCTGAGCCAGCGCGTGGCTGGAAATCGGATCGTTGTTGTTCGCATAGGTCATGGCCTGTGTGAGAACGCCACTGGAGGGATAACGGAGGGTCGCGCCGAAGAGCTTGTCGAGGGTGGCCTGGTCCTGATAGACGAAGTTGAGGCCGCCATAGTCGAAGGTCCGCCCCTGCGAGGTGAGCTTCGCAGTCACCAGGAAGGCGTTGTTCGTTCCGATCGGAGGCTTCACAAGGCCATACTCGATGAAGAAGGTGTCGGTGGCCCGAAGTCCGCAGATGCCCATGTTGTCGTCGTTGGACGCAGCGGGAGGAAGGTTGTATCCCGCGTGAGTCGGAGTCACCCAGTCCACACTGAAGCCCACGCTCGGGCCGAAGTATCCCGGTTTGGCCTTCACGGCTGCGATGGTGCCGTCCTTGTTCTGTCCGGTCAGGTTGTTTTCCCAATCGAAGAACGGAGTCCCCTTGTTGTTGTTGAAAGAGGCACCCGGATCGAGATAAGGGGCGCAGATCATGGTCTGGCCGGGCCTCATGACGATCGGACCGGCTGTCGAACTGCCGGTGGGTGAGGACCAGTTCGCGATTCTGAGGGTGAAGGATTTCTCACGGGAGTAGTCCTGCGAATACACGAACATGTCATTGAGACACACCAGCCGTGAACTTTGAGGACGACCGTTGACGACGATGCGCATGGCCACCGGGAAATTCTGGATGGCCACCTCGAGATTGTCGAAGGACAGGTTGACGTTGTAGGGATTGTGAAGCGTGACGAGCGGGGTGTAAACGAAGTGCCCCATGTATTTCAGTTGGGGATCGAAGGCAGCAAGGCGTGAGACCCATCCCGCGTGGGCGTCCCGGGTGACATAACTGAAGAGCGCCTCCACCTTCGCGATCACCGGGCCCGGGTAAAAACGTCGGGGAGGAGTGATGGTGGTGACCGAGAATCCCTCGGCAGGACGCTGGTAGTAGGTCGGGTTGCTGTCAGCGGTGGTGATGCCGCGGAAGGTGTTGTAGTAACCGGCGAGCACGCTCCAGAAGGGATCCGAGGCACCGGTGAGACCCAGTGTGGTGTCGTAAAGGCGCTTGTTGTTGAACTCGGCGGGAAGCGTGGTGGAGGAAAGCGATCCAGTGAACTCGAACATCGAGGTGAGGTCCTTCTTCAGACCGCCGTTGCGGACGTCGGTCAGCAGACCGAGCGAGTAAGGAGTCACGTGGTTGCGGAAAGCCTTGATGCGCCCTGCGGCGGTGGAAACCAGATCGATCTGCGAGTTGCTGGTCACCTTGGCGACCGAGGTCTTCGCTTTGTTGAAGTCCTCCGGGGAAAGGTCCTGCGGAAGGAAATCGAGGACCGCGTTTCCGACGCCTTTGACGACAGTGGGATTCGGACGATGGCCTGCGGCGAGGGCCCGCTTGCGGGCGAGGTTGGTATTCTGGGCCGGGTCCTTGTAGGTATTGATCCGTGCCTTGGCGGACTCGTCGGAGACGTGCCAGGCGAAGTTTCCGAGGAGTTTGGTGTCCTTTTTCACCGGCACGATTCCGGCCAGCACCGAATCGGCCGCGGTGGCGGCTCCGGAGAGGCTGTTTTTACCGACGAGCTCGATCGTTCGTCCGGACCAGGCTTGCAGACCGAAGTTGCGGGAAGCGGCTAACACGGGATTGGGCGAGGAAACCAGCCAGCTGCGGAAGCGGTTCTGTTTTTCGCCATCGTAATCGAGACTTACGGGGTTGACTCCGGCGTTCTTGAGGTTGCTGTCCGGATTCCAGGACTCCCAGATGCCCATGGTATTGGGTTTGGCGGGATTGGCGGCGAGGATTTCCGCGTTGGCGGAGATTGCCTTGTCAGGTCCCAGGCCTTTCTGGAGCTCACCGATGGCGAGCATCAAGGCGAGGCGGGCGTTGTTGCGGGCGGTGGCCATCGCCTCACCTTGTCCAGCCGATCTCAGCGTGATGCTCGAGAGGGCAAGCAGCCCGACGGCGATGATGGTGAGGAGAATCATCAGGCTGAGGGCGACAACCAGTGCGAACCCCCGGCGCGAGGAGCGTTTGCTTCGAATTTTCATGAGCGGTAAACCTAAAGGACCCAGGCAGGGTATCTCCTGCGAATGTAATTACAATTGAAAATTTCCGGATTCCGTTTCCGGCAGAACCGACACAGGCTCTATCCCGCGAACGGACTGTCGTTGGACAAAGTATTTACAAACGAAACCGAATGTCTCGTCCCCTTTTTGGGGGAATGGGCAAAAAGAAGAGAGCATCCGGAATCGATGTTCCCGCGTTTTTCGGATTGGAGGAATGGCGGGGATCGGTTTGGCTCGGTGACATGAAATCGTGCTTGGGCCTGCTTCTGGTGCTGATGTCCTTCGTCCTCGTGGTCGGCGGAGGCGGGCTCCTTTGGTATCTGAGCGAGACCTCCGAGTTTTCGAGGAAGCTGCCTGCGAACCCGACAGTGGCGGCACCGCCGAAAGCGATTCCCGTCATGCCGAAGACCCCTCCGCCGGTGGCGATCCCGGTGCGGGAGCCGTCCCGTCGTTGATCAGACAAGGCGGGGAAGGATACCGCGCAACGAAGAGCGCCACCGTTCGAGGAAAGCGAGGTTGCGGACGATTTTGGAGATTTCCTCCGCATCGGCCAGGGTGCCGGAGTCGATTTCCGGGAATCGGTCGGTGGCGGAACGGATGGCCGCTTCGACGAGCAGCATCGTGGATTCCACAGCCTCGATGCAGGACTGGGTTTCCCGTTCCAGCAGGGCGAGGGCGAGGGCGGATTGGGTCGCTTGGCGGCGGCGGGCGATGGATTCGGCGATCTGGGTGACCTCGCCGACCTTTCCGAACAGATCCATGAGGCCCGCATCCACCGTGCCACGGGGATCCACCGGCGTTCCGCGGATTTCAAGCCAGTGCCTCAGCCGGCGGGACGGGCTGGTGAGGGTTTCGAGGGCCTCGCGCAGTCTAGCGAAGTCCTCCTCCCCTCCCCCCGCGTCGGGGTGGGCGGCCTTTCCCGCCTCGCGAAAGGCGCTGCGGAGGGACTCGTCCGAGCAGACAAGCGATGCGGGCAATCCGAGGGCGCTGAAGGCGTTGATCATCGGGCGGAACCTAAGGGCGGATGGGCGGTCCGCCAAGGCTCAGCTGCGCCGAACCGCCACGCCCATCGCGCCGATCACGATGCAGAGCGGGATGGCCAGCCAGGCAAAACCACGGTCGGAGCGCTTGAGGCGAAGGTCGAGGGTCATCGGGCGTGCGCCATCGGTTTGCACACTGCGGCTGAAATGAAGCACAGTGCCCCGTTCGGGAAGCGTCACATCCAGCGCGGCCGGCGCGGGATCCGCAGCAAGCTGTTGGGCCACGATGCGGTGGGCGATTTCCTTGAGGGCCGCATTCTCATCGGCGGTATTGCCCTCGAGGAAGCGGTCGAATTGTTTGGGGTCGAAATTGGAGGCTCCGCGGAGCACCGGATTGACCTGGGCGGCACGATCGAGCTGGGGGTTGTCGCCCTGGCTTGCGGCGTAGCGGTTGTCGAGCACGAGTTTCTGCCGGCGGGTGTTGATGCCGAGCACCGCTTGCTGGGTCTTGAGGGCGCGGAGTTGCACACGGGCGTCCTCGCCGGAGGCTTCGTCAAGCAGGCCGTTGTTCACCGCGCTGCCGAGAGCGAGCCCGGCTTTTTCCTGATCTCCGGCTTCGAGCCAGGCGTTGGCTTGGTCGAGCAGGGCGACGGCGCTGCGAGCATCCCGGCTGCGTTTGTCCCGGGCGAAGTCCTGATAGTCCTGGAGGCGGAAGGAACCGAGCGCGGATTGCCCGACGAGGTCGAAATCTCCGCCATGCCCGGCGAGGGTCCAGCCCTCCGGCACGAGGACGCGCCAGGCCAGATTCTCCATCGGCACATCGAGCTCCGGTCCTTTCAAGCTGCGGCCACCCTGCGACGAGGCGGAATACACAAAGCGCAGCACCGAGGGACGACCGCTTTCCGGCGATGGCGCGACGTGGAAGCGCCAATCCCGGCCCTCGCGCACCAGCGTGGCTCCCTCGTCGTTTACAAAGACATTGAAGAGCGCCGCATCGGCGGGCAGGCGGAGGCGCAGTGTGGTCTTGTCCACCACTTCCATTTTCAAATTCACGGCGGTGAGCGCCTGACCCGTCGGTGCAAGCAGCGTGGTCAAGGAACCTTCGGAAACCCTCAGCTTGCGGAGATTCGCAAGCTCATGACGCTTCACGACAACCGGCAGTGGCCCGTCCGCTTCGGCGACGCGAAAGGCCATCGAGGGAGCCACTGCCGATGCAGGCCGCCGCAGCGAGGCCTCCGCCACCGCTCCATCCACCCGCTGCCATCCGCGGGGAAGCTCCCCGGCGGACAATTCCAGCCGGCCGCCCGCACGGAGAGCGACCACGCACTCCTGCTGTCTCACACCTTCCAGCACGATCGGCGCGATCCTTTCGGAATCCTCACTGGCCCGGGCGCTCTGATATTCAAAATCGACTTCGGTCTCTCCGGCGATGCCCCGCTGAAAACGGACCTCATAGGTTCCCGGCCTGCCATCCACAGGCAGCAGGTCCGCCACTGCCGGTCCGGTGGCCCGCAGGGTTTTCGCCGTGTTTTCATCGAGCCCCGGGAAGCTGACGCGCTGGGATTTCACGGCGGCATTCTCGATCTTGTAAGCGACGTTCACGCGGGTGCTCACCTGACCTTCGCGGAGGGTGGCATCGTGAAACACGCGCGCGGTGACCCAGGGATCCAGGCGCGTGATGGCCATGGTGAGGGTCCAGTCCCCTTGCAGCAGCCGGTAAGCAAGTGCACCGGGAGCCGCCGCAGCGCGTGCGCTTTTGCGGGGCTGATCCATCACCGAACGGGGGTCGAGTTGGGAAACGTTTTCCCGCTTCACCGCACGAATCTGCAAGCCCCGTTCCGGCACGAGAGTGAGCATTCCGGTTTCGCGTGAGGCCCCGCGAAGCGACAAGCGGGGCACCTGCCACGATGCGACCGCTCCGGTGGGTTTTCCCACGAGCGTGATCGAGAAGGACCGCTGGACCAGCGTTCGGCCGGACAAATGCAGCGTGAGCACACGTTTCCCTTGTTCCCGCTCCTCGGTCCAATGGCTCAGTCCCTCGCCCGTGGCGCTCTCGACCTCCAGCTCGTCCGGCAGCTCCAGTGACAGCGCAAACACCCCGGAGCGCGTCATCGAGACCATGAGATCCGCCGCCACCACCACCCGGTCCTCACCCAGCGAAACCCACTGCCACCACTCGGCGCGGAGTTCCGGAGCCACAGCCGCCACCCGGAGCTTCAAGCTCGCAGGCGCGGCACCATGACGGAAGGCATGCTGAAGCACCGCCGTTGGCCGACCCTCGGAATCCACCGGTAGAAGCCCATGCTGGAAATCCCCGGGATTCACCCGGGACAGCCCGTCCGGAGTGACCGATTCCGGCTGCACGTCCTCGCCGAAGGCCACTCCCAGAAAACCAATCTCCCCCGCACAAGCGGCGACTCGCAGCGGCTCCAGATCCAAATCCACCGGCAGCATCGCGGCACTCCGCTGGGTCTCGATCACAAACCCGAAGGCCTCGGTCTGCGCGGGTTCCACACTCACTCGCAGCTCACGCCGCTCCGGATCAAAGCGCCAGGCCCCCACCGGCCCGCGAACCACATCGCTGACGGCAAAGCCCTCGGGCACGATCATCGTCAACCCGCTCACCCTGCCCTGCGTCGGCCGGATGTTGACGGCATGACGACCGTTCACCACGCCCGGCCCCGGCAGAAACAGGCTCGTGTTCTCGGCAAAAAACCGCGGTTCCTCGTCGCCCGCATTCCTCTGCATCGGTCGCGCGCAAACCCGCCCCGATCCCTCCGGGCCTAACAGAATCACCGCTCCGCTTTCACCTGGCTTCAATCCATCCAGAGGCCCGATCCGCGCCGCTCCCTGCGCGGCGAACTCCCAGCCCGCTTGATCCCAGCGCACCTTCACCTGCATCAGCGCGGCCGGCCCGCCCGGTGGATCCCAGCCCTGCGCGGGGTCTGCCAGCGGCATCTCAAACTCCGCGCGCCCTTCGAGGCGCCCTGCCGAAGTTGCTTCGATCCAATACCCCGCAGGCAGGCCCGGAGCGGATTTCACCACGTTCAATCCCGCGCCGTCGAAGCGGCTCAGCACGGCAGGCTCGCGCAGCAGAAGGAAACGATCGCCCGCCACGGCCCTTACTACGATGTTCATCGTACCATGGAGACGCCCGTCCCGGATCACCCAGTCCTGCACCACCGACTCCGCGGGCATCAAACGCAGGCCATCGTCCGCATCGGACCCGGGTGCCGTTCCGATCATCCACAGGGCCACCACCGCCGCGGTTTTGGCGGCAGGCCGCAGAAGCCCCCGCACCAACGCCAGGCCACGTGGCAGGCACCAGAACAGGCCCGCCAGGGCAGCCACCCCGAAGAACAGCGGGGCGCCGCCGCGGATTGAAAGGAAGGCGGATACCGCCAGTGCCAGGCCGCACGCCGTCCACCACCTGTCACCCCTCAACACACCGCGCACGGCCAGCGCCGTGCCGAGAGCAAATCCCAACCAGACCGGCCAGCCGCTGCGTGCCAGCCAGACCGGCATGTTCGCCACCTCGATGGTGACGCGCCCTCCGGAAGCCACCGCCGGCGCGGCATATTCTAACAAATCCTGCGCCGTCGTCGCCGAGGCGGCGGCTTTCACCGCCAGCCAGCCGCAGAGAACCACAAACACCGAGCCACACACCAGGGCAGGGACCCCACGGGCCACTCCTGGAAACGATCGTCCCCACACCAGCGCCGCACCCGCAGCAGCGAGCAGGGCCACCAGCCAGCCACCATGGCGCGCCAGCCATTCCCAGCCGCTTTCCTCCATCACCGGCCTCACCAGATCCGCAGTTCCACCCAGCGGCACAAGACGCCGACCCTCGTCGCCCGCCACCGTCCACTCGCCGATCACCACCGGGGCCCCGATCACCGGGGCTGTTAGAAGCAGCCGCCCCGGCTTGCCCGACTTTGCTCCATAGCGCAGGCTCACTTCCACCGCCTGATTCGGATCCAGCTTCGCGGGCAAAGGCACCAGCGTTTCGCCACCATCCGAGCGGGCGTTCACCGCCGCGCCATCCACCCGGGCTTCCCACAACGCCGCTCCTTCGGGAAACGTCATCCGCAAGGCCTCCTTGCCGCGCGATTTCACAAAAATCCGGGCATCCGTAACCCACTGGCCATCCCGCGAAATCCGGCTCGACAGCTTTTGGAAATCGACCACCTGGGCCACGGTTTCCCCGCCCTCGAACCACTCGATGTCCATGCCGATCTTGAAGTCGCGCGCCGTATACTGCCACACGCCGAGACTCGGCGCACTGCTCAAAAGCCGGAACTCGGCAGGCAGTTCCATGGCATCCAGCGCCAGCAGATTGCCCTCCGCCACCGCCCGGTGGTTGACTTGCAGCGGGCTCACCACCTGCACGAAGCCACGCTCTGCCTGAACCCCCAGCGGCCTCACCTCACCCGGTGAAATCGAGCCACCGCCCGCGCTCATCGGCTGCTCGAAGGTCAGCAACACCGTGCCCGTGCCCAGCACCGGCCGGGTCAGCGGCACCACCACGGCATCGCCCTCACGCCGCCAATCACGGCCGACGTTCTGCCCCGTCACCTCGATGTTGCCAACGCCCTCAGGCACCGCGATCCGCCACTCGGACGCCGGGGCGCCCACCACAAAGAAATTCACCAACACGCTGCCATACACCGCACCGGTCTTGAGCGCATACAGGTGGAACACATCCGCCTGGATGCTCTGCCCCAGCGCCTCCACCGCCAGCCTTACCGACCACCGGTCTTCGCGCACGCGGAAGGCCTGTTGCAGCCCCGGGGTTTTCTTCGGGAAAAACGTGACCGGCACCTCCGCCACCCCGGCTAGTCCGGAGGCGGTGAGCCGATAACCCGAAGCTCCAAGCGCACCAATGTATCCGCGCCGCGTCTTCACTCCGGGGAAACCGAGCGGCGGAAGAACCCAGTCGCCCGCCTTGGCCGATTCGTTCTTCTCCAAACTCACGCTGATCAACTGGCGGTCCGTCACCGCCTGTTTGAAGAGGATCTTGAGCACGCGTCTGCCCTCCACCACCCGGGAGGCCACTCCGTAATCCGCCACCTCCGCCCCGCTCACCGAGGCCACCGCATGATCGGCAGGGATCTCGATTTCCCACTCACGCAGCGGTGCCTCGCGGATATCGAGCTCCAGATCCGCCGTGATCCGGCGGTCGGTTTCAGTGAATTCATAAACCGTCACCTCGCTGAGCCCCACCTCCGGCCGCACCTCGCTGGCGTTCACCGCATACGAGTGATCCGCCGAAGGGAACCGATAGACAAAGACCTGCCGCAGCGCCTCGTCCACCCCACCCGGAAACTGCGCCGGAGCAAGCTGGATCAAGCCGCGCGCATCCGCCACTTCCACACGCACCGCACCCTCATTGGCCACCCGCAACCAGCCGCTGTGCCTCAGGGATCCGACGGGCGTCATCCTCAACGCCTCCGATTTCACCGGAAAAGCTCCCAACGCGGCTTGCGATTCGAGCACCAGACCCGCAGCACCCTCAATCGGGCGGTTCAGTCGCACATCGAGCACCCGCTTGCCCGCGTCTTCCCTCACCGACCAGCCGAGCACCGAATCCCCGGCCACGGAGAGCACCTCACCGGGCCCTTCCAACTGGAGAGCCAGAGCACCGAGGCGGCCTTGCAACACCCGCAGATCGAGCTGTGTGCGCTGCCTCAACAAGCCGCTGCCCACCCTCACATCGCGGATCTCCGTGCTCGAGAAAAACAAACTGCCCGCCGCCACGCGGTCCGCTTCATGCCATGCGAGCGACACCTGACCACTCGCCGGCAGATATCCCCTCCAACGACCGCCCTCGGCCTGCGGCACCACCGGACGCGACGGATCAAACTCCACATCATCCCCCAGCCCCTCCAGACCCACCGGGACCACCACGCCCGCCGGCAGTGCGAAGTCGAGCACACGCCAATCTCCCTGCTGCTTGCCAGCCACCTCAAAGGCGATCTCCACCGGAATCTCACCGGCCCGCTCGGCCACCAGGTCATGCACCCAGCCATCGCCCTTGCGCCGCAAGGCGACATGCCAGCCATCGCCTGAGACACCGCCTGTGATCGCAGCGCCGCCGCCCAGCCACTCGAGCGCCGCCCCCGGTCCCTCCGACCGTGCCTTGCCGGTGAAACGAAACGAAACCCCGCTGCCATCCCCGGCCACTCGCCCCTCGAGCGCGGCATCCAACATCTCCAGCCCCCGCGCATCCGCCGTGGCAGGGAAGATTCCCAAACCCAACGCCGCCGCCCCATGACCGGTGAATCTCCTCGATCCCCCGCCCTCAACCGGCACCAGACCCTCCGCACGCAGAATCTTCAAACCCGCCTTGCGATCCACTCCCAGCTCGACATCCAGCGAGAAGCCCGTGGCCGGTCCCGGCCCGGGAAGCAGCAACTCCGCCTCACCGCCCTCCACCTTCATCCGGGTGGCCACCACCACGTCCAGCGAAGCCGGCACCTCGGTGCCCGACCACGCCGGTCTCAATTCCAGAAAACGCGCGCCATCCTCCGCCGTCCGCAGCGACCAATCCTTCAGGCCCGTCCCGCGGACCTCCGTGACCTCGCCTCGCCCTGTTAGGGAAAGCGTCAGCGTTTCCGGCCTGCCTTGATGGATCCGGAATGCGATCTCCTGCTCGCCCTTGACCTCATCCAGGTCCACACTCGCCTTCACCCGCGCCGCGGCGGAGAAAAACAAGGGCACTTCCTTGCGCTCTTTGGTCCAAGGAACAAGCACCACCCGCTCCTCCGCCTCCTGGGCGGGAAGCATCAGTGTGCACAGCATCAAGATCAGTGGCGTTTTCATGGCATCGGTGGGGCACAGGTCTCCCGCAGACTCTCGACGAGCCGGGGTTTGGGTTGGGTAAATCCCTCGTAAACTCTCACTTCAGGGCCTCGATCAGGCGGAGCATCTCCGCGGGGCGGCCCTCGTCCCCATAGTGGCGCCTTACCGCCGCGGCGGGATGGGCGAGTTGGTTGAAATCAATCGCATCCGCAAGCGGTCCGCCCTTGAGCTTTTCCGCCGCGAGCATCGAAAGCACGGCCAGCTGCATCGACGGCGCGGCACGGTCCAGCACGGGAACCGCGGAATCATGCGGGATCGTCCACGAACGCTCCACGATGCGCTGGCTGGCGACTTCGAGGAAACGCACGCTGACCTCGCCGATCTCGCCCTTTCCGCCAGGCAGCGGCTCGACCTGATAGATCGCAACTCCGGCCTCTTCCGCGGCGAGCTCCGCAGCGTCCACCGCATCATTGCGGAAGTCTTCGGTCCGGAGGCGGTCTTTTTCAAAACCAATCAGGCGGTAGCGCGCCACACGCTCCGGGTTGAAGCGCACCTGCACCTTCACATTCTCCGCCGCCGGGCTGAAGGCACCGGCGAGTTGCCTGGCGAAGCCGCCATCGCCCGCCTTGCCCACCACGTGATAGCGCCCGTCGCCATGGCGCGCCAGTTCACCTAACAGCTCATCGTTGAGCCCGTCCGCGGCGATGCCCGCGATGTCGAAGGCGATGCCCTTCTGGCGCAATTTCCTGACCTTCTCCGCCAGCTTTGCGGGATCGTCATTGCCGAGATTCGCCGCACCGTCGGTGAAGAGCACGATGCGGTTGCGCGCGCCATTCAATCGACTGCGCAGGGCAAGCTGCTCGCCGAGGCGCAGGGCTTCTTCCAGATTGGTGCCGCCTTCACCGGCCGACTGGTTCACCAGCGCGGCCAGGTTTCCCGCCTTGTCCCCCGGCAGCGCATCCGCCAGCAAGCGGGGAGTGCGGGAGAACCCGATGACATTCACCACATCCTTCGCCGTGAGCAGCGAGCCGAGATCCGCCAGCGCCTTGTCCATCGCCTCGCGGCGGTCCTCGCGCACCATCGAGCCCGATTGATCCACCAGAAGGGTGAGCCGCAGCGGCTGCGCCGCGGATCGCCCGGCCGCCGCGGTCTTGAGCGCGATGCGGACCAGATTCCTGCCCGGCACCATGGGATGACCGCATTGCCCGAGTGCCATCGACACCGGCTCACCCGCCGCCGGCGATGGATCTCCGTAGTCCACGGCATTGTAAAACTGCTCCACCTTCACCGATGCCGCATCCGGCCGCTCGCCTTTCGCAATCGCCGCGCGGGCCACTTGAAACGAGGCGTCGCTCACATTCAGGGAAAACGTGGAGAAGGGATCCTCGGCCGTGGAGGTTTCCTCGAACCGTTTGTCGAGATCCGGCTCGGGAGACTCGGGCTTTGCCATGGAGGAAACCTCCTCCAACCTTTGCTTCATCTGTTGAAGCAGGATTTGATCTTTTTCGAAATCCCTCTTGGCATCCACATAATCCTGCGAGTCGAGACCGCGCCGGATCGCTTCCGCACGCCCTTCATCCCCGAAGGCTTCCACGTTCTTCAATCGCTCGCCGGTCAGATCAAGCATCCCGTTCAAGGACTCACGCAGATTGGCGACTCCTTGGTCGAGTTGTTGTTTGACGAGCTCCAATTCGTTCGCAGCGGCTTTGAATCTCGGATGATCCTCGCCAACACCACCAACCTTCAGAGTTTCCAACTCCCGCTTCTTTTCCTGAAACCGAGGATACAAAACCTTTACTGAATTGTCCGGAAGATCGAGCCCACTCGCATAGGTCATCAACTGATCGTCTTTGTATTTGAGCAAACCTGAAATCTGGCTTTCCAACTGGATTTTTTCCTGTTGCAGCTGATCACGTGCCTGAAGCGCAGTTTTGGCTCCTGCATCTTCATCGACACCTGATCCTCCATAAAAGGAATCCTGCCCTTTGTAGATGATTCCCTTGGTGCGAACGATGGTCGCTAGAACCTTGCGCCGCTCCTCGAGCTTGTCTTCCTGATCCCGGATGGCTTTGGCGAGTTCTCCCGGATCGGACGACTCCACGATGCGAGCCGACATTTCCTGCCCGGCCTCACTTCCCGTGGTTCCAGAAGCCCCGGGCTTCATGTCGGCCGCAGGCCCACTGAGATTCATCTCTCTGAAAACGATCTTTCCGGAAGCGATCACTGTTTTTCCAGTTAGCGAATCCACCGCCACGGCAGGTTCACCAGGAAGGGTGGAACGTGCCACTTTGAATCCGTCGGACGCAGCGGATGTCTCTGACAACTCCGCCGCTTGCTTGAGTTCTCTGAGCTCGGGTTGCCCTTCGGTCTCTTTTGCACCCACCGCCCGATCCGAATCGTTCAGGATGGAATCGATCGGGTTCCGCGTGATCGCAGAATCGCCACTGCGATTGCCTGCCACGATGGAAGAGTCGTCACGCATGTTTGTGGCACCCCACCCGGCACCACTGGCGGGCATGTGAGACTGGGCATATCTGGGCATCTCGTCACGGCGCGCCAAAGTGGATTCAACGGCCATTGCCCCACCGTCTGGTTCGAAGCCGCCGTTAGCCGCATCTTTCGGCACTGCGGTAGCCGGACGGGCCGCTCCTTCAAGCTCCACATTGCCACCCAAAACCACCCTGGAGTCCGCATCAAACTTGGATACGACCTCTGGCACCACCGGAGCTTCCAGCAGTGCGGGCGAGGACATCGGTACCGCAGGCGGACTGGCGATCGCAAGATCGGACTTCTCGCCCTTCTCCAGCTTCATCTCCGCGACTTCGGGCGGGTTGGCGGCCCGCAACCGGTCCGAATCGCTTTCATCGCTTTCCATTCGCTTCGATACCCGCATTTCGGTCGAGACAATCTCCGACGGCTGAAGCTTTTTCGATTTCTGGATCGCTGCCGGGACGAGAAGCCGACCGATGAGGATCGTTATCACCACGCACGCGGCGATGGCGAGCAAAGCGCGGCGGCCGCTGCGGTTCACGCGGCAGTCTTTTTCAACATCCTGTTGGGGAACAGCGGCATCGCCAAACAACTCGTCAAGCGCCCGGCGTTTTTCCTCGGGCAGCTTCCAGTCCTCGTCGGGCTGTGAGGTTTCCGCCTCAACGAGCAAACCATGGAGAGTTTGCATGCGGCGCTTGAAGACCAGAAGCTCCGGGCGTTCCTCGCAGAGCCGTTCCAGCTCCGCGGCCTCGAAGGCGGAGGCCTCGCCCAGCACCCAGGAGACGATCCGCGCCTCGAGCGCATCGTCGCCATGGGTAGGGAATGGGGTGTCGTTCATGAAACAATGGAAGTTGGGATTCGGAATCAGTCCCCGGCGGAGTCGATGCCCATGCGGCGGAGCGAGTCGGCGAGGCCGTTGAGAAGGTGGTGGAGTTTGTAGCCGACGTTGCCCACGGAGAGGCCGGTGCGTTGGCTGATCTGGTCGTATTTGAGGTTTTCCCGGTATTTGAGCTGAATGAGCTGGCGGTCGGCGGGGGAGAGTTCGGAAACGAGGAGCTGGAGGGTGCCCAGGGTTTCCATGCGGCCGAGGGCCAGGGCGGGGCCTGGGGACTCGGCGGCGATCTCGTCCATGGTGTCGGTGTGGTTTTCGCGTTGGTGGTCGCGGAGGTGGTTGAGCGAAAGGTTTCGCACGGCACGGAACAACCAGGCGCGGGGATTGGCGACATCCTCCCAGTGGGCGTGGAGTTTGAGAAAAGCCTCCTGCACCAGGTCCTCCGCTGCCTCCCGCTGGCCGACGAGGCCGAAGGCGAAGCGCAGCAACGGCGATTCCTCCGCCTCGAAGACCTGCCGGAGTGTGGGTTTGTCCTCCATGGGCGTTCGGGACGGGGTCACCGGCGGGTGGCCGGCTTCAGCCATGGGAATCACTCTGACGGCTCGGGTTTCCATGAATCGGCGGCTGGGGCTTCATGCGTTTCATGGGGGAAGACACGGCAGTCCGGGAATCCTTGGAAAATTTTTCCCGAAAAGCGAGAAATCCGTCCGCATTTACGGGAAATACCCAACGGGGTGATGGACGCGCCGCGGCGGATCCGCTAGATCTGCGCCCGCAACCCGGATTCCGCCGGGCAAAAACCATCCGAAAAATCCATCCATGAATCCCTTACTCGGCGTCATTTTCCACTGGCTCGGCGGCCTGGCCTCCGGCTCCTTCTACGTGCCCTACAAAGGGGTGAAAAAGTGGTCCTGGGAGACCTACTGGCTCGTGGGAGGTGTGTTCTCCTGGATCATCTGCCCGTGGTTTTTCGCCTCGATCCTCACCAAGGACGTGGTCGGCGTGCTCCGCAGCCAAGAGGCGTCCACCCTGGGCTGGACCTACTTGTTTGGCATGCTGTGGGGTTTTGGCGGCCTCACCTTCGGCCTGGCGATGCGCTACCTCGGGATGTCGCTCGGCATGGGCGTCGCCCTTGGATACTGCGCGGCCTTCGGCACCCTGCTGCCGCCCATCCTCAAGACCTTCATGCCGGATATCCCGGTCGCCGAATCCATCGGGCAGATCGCAGCCACCCTCCCCGGCAAGATCACGCTCGCGGGTGTCGCGGTCTGCATCCTCGGCATCGGCATCGCCGCGCTGGCGGGTGCCACCAAGGAAAAGGAAATGCCCGCTGAGGAAAAACAGAAGTCGGTGAAGGAGTTCGACTTCAAGAAAGGCCTTCTCGTGGCGACCTTCTCGGGCGTGATGAGCTCCTGCTTCAGCTTCGGCCTCACCGCGGGCGAGCCGATCGGAAAAGCCTCCGTCCTGGCCGGCACCGATGACCTCTGGTCCGGACTGCCCAGCCTCATCGTCGTGATGTTCGGCGGCTTCACCACCAACTTCGTGTGGTGCGTGCTGCTCAATTTGAAAAACAAGACCGGCTATCAATACCTTGCCTCCCACGCCCGTCCGGAGCACGCCGGACTGGTGGCCAGCGGTGGCGACCACGGCGGCGGCGGCGGCCCGGCGGTGAAGATCGACAAGGAGGATCTCCGCATCCCGATGCTTGGAAACTATTTCTTCTCCGCCCTCGCCGGCACCACCTGGTACTTCCAGTTCTTCTTCTACTCGATGGGCCACATCCGCATGGGTGGCTCGGATCCCGAAGGGTTCGGCTTCTCCTCATGGACGCTCCACATGGCCTCCATCATCATCTTCTCCACGATGTGGGGCTGGATTTTCCACGAATGGAAGGGCTCCAGCAAGAAGGCCCACGGACTCATCGCCGCGGGCATCATCGCGCTCATTCTCTCGACCGTGATCATCGGCTACGGCACCTACCTGAAGGGTGCCGGCGGTGGCGGGCATTGATCCGGGCAGGCTTCCAATCATCGGGAGAATTTCCACGTTTCATTCGCGGGAATTCTCCCTAGCATGGCATCCATCCGCGGGGCGAATCGCGTCGCGGAATCACGGAACGCCATCATGAAACCGCCTCCCCTGGACAGCAAGATCACCTTCATCCGCCCGCAGTTCCGCTTTCCCTTCCGCTGGATCCTCGCCGCCGTCGGTGGCATTTTCCTGCTGATGGGGGCCCTCTCCAGCTTTTTCACGGTGAGCCCGGAGTCCGTGGCCATCGTCCAACGCTTCGGGAAATACCACTACACGGCCAATCCGGGGCTCCATTTCAAGCTGCCCTACGGCATCGACACCGCGAAGATCCTGCCGATCCGCCGGCAGCTCAAGCTGGAGTTCGGCTTCGGCACTCCCAATGCCACCAACCCGGACCAAAGCGGAGACGAGCCGGATAAGGAACGTGACATGGTGACCGGCGACCTGAACGCCGCCCAGGTGGAATGGATCCTTCAATACAGCATCACGGACCCGCAGCGCTACCTCTTCAAAGTCCGCAACCCCGGGTCCACCCTGCGCGACCTCACCGAGTCGGTGATGTGCGAGGTCATCGGCGACCGCAGCGTGGATGAAGTGCTGACCATCGGCCGCACCTCGATCGAGGTGGAGTCGCTGAGGAAACTCACCGCGGTGCTCAAGCAGATCGACATGGGCGTCTCCGCCGAGCAGATCCAGCTCAAGAACGTGCACCCGCCAGGGCCGGTGCAGCGGTCCTTCGATGAAGTGAACCGAGCCCAACAGGACCGCGAGACCGCCATCAACCAGGCCAACGGCGAATACAACCGCGTGATCCCGAAGGCAAAGGGCCTCGCCGATCAGCGGATCTCCGGGGCGGAAGGTTACGCCGTGCAGCGGGTGAACGAGGCACAGGGCGATGTGGCGCGTTTCAAGGAGTTGCTCGCCCAGTATGAGAAGGCTCCGGACATCACCAAGCGCCGTCTCTATCTGGAAACCATGAACGAGGTGCTCCCCAAGCTGGGGCCCAAGATCATCATCGATGAGGATGCCAAGCAGTTCCTTCCGCTCATGAACCTCAACAGCAAGTGAGCCCGCGGCCCGCACCCAGACCCCAGCCATGAAGACGATTCTTTTCTCCATCCTCGCGCTTGGCGCGTTCATCCTGATCTCCAGCAGCACCTACACCGTGGACCAGGCCGAGCAGGTGTTCATCACCGAGTTCGGCAAACCGGTGGGCGGAGCGATCAACGCGGACCCCGCGAAGAACGAGGCCGGCCTGCATTTCAAAAAACCCTTCATCCAGCAGGTGAACCGGATCGAGAAACGCATTCTCGAATGGGACGGCCCGGCCACCGAGATGCCAACCCGCGACAAGCTCTACATCACCGTGGACAACTTCGCCCGCTGGCGCATCTCGGACCCCAAGACCTACTTTGAAAAACTCCGCGACGAACGCAGCGCGCTGTCCCGGCTGGACGACATCATCGGCAGCGAGACCCGCAATGTCATCGCCGCCCATGACCTCATCGAAGTGATCCGCAGCGAAAAGGACCGCAAGCCGGAACGCGATGAAACGCTGGCCGCCGCAGACGCCACCCTGGGCACTCTGCCGCCCATCCGCTTCGGCCGCAGCACGCTCAACGACCAGATCCTCAAAGCCGCCCAGCCGAAGGTCCTCTCATGGGGCATCGAACTGCTCGACGTGCGCTTCAAGCGCATCAACTACAAGTCCGGCGTGATCGAGAAAATCTACAGCCGCATGGCCTCGGAGCGCGAGCAGATCGCCGAACGCTTCCGCTCGGAAGGCGCCGGCGAGGCCGCCAAGATCCTCGGCCGCAAGGAACGGGATCTGAGTTTGATCGAATCCACCGCCTACCGCAAGGAGCAGGAGATCCGCGGCAAGGCGGACGCCGAGGCCACCGGCATCTATGCCAGCGCCTACAGCACCAGCCCGGTGGCGGCGGATTTCTATCAGTTCATGAAGACGCTGGAAACCTATCAGAAAACCCTGGGCAAGGACACCACCGCCGTCCTCACCTCGGACAGCGAGCTCTTCCACCTCTTCAAACGCATCGGCCCGAAGACCGAGTGAACCGCGCCCCGGCGTGGCTCACGCGCCCTCTTCGCGGGCCGGCGGACCGGTTTCGAAGCGCATCAGGTCCGCAATGAAGGTGAGCGGCACATCGCCCGTTTCGCCGTTCCGGTTCTTGGCGAGCACGAGGTTTGCCTTGCCTTCCTCGGCCTGCCTTTCCTCGTCGTTTTCGGCGTAGTAGGCCGTCCGGTAAAGCAGGCCCACCATGTCGGCATCCTGCTCGATGGCTCCGGATTCCCGGAGGTCGGACATGCGCGGCACACCGAGGCTCTTGCCGGTCCGCCCTTCCGGCCCCCGGTTGAGCTGGGCGAGAATGAGGATCGGCAGGCTCAGTTCCTTGGCCAGGCCCTTGATGCCCGCCGAGATTTCCGCAATTTCCCGCTCGCGCGAGTTTTCCGCCTGCTTGGTGCGGGACTTCATCAGCTGGAGGTAGTCAATCGCGATGAACTGGATGTTCTCATCCCGCTTCTTTCGGCGGGCCTTGGCACGGAGTTCGTTGATCGAGATGCCCGGGGTGTCGTCCACGAACAACTTCGCCTGGGTGATCTCCGCCGCCGCCCGCTGGATGCGCTGCAAGTCGCCCTTGTTCGGCTTGTAGCCCCGGGAAATCTGGCTCATCGCATACCGCGCCCGCGAAAACAGCAGACGCTGGACGATCTGGAACGAACTCATTTCGCAGGAAAAGACCATCGTCGGCTTGGCGAGATCCACGCAGATGTGCTCGACGATGTTCATCATGAACGAGGTCTTGCCCATCGAGGGACGCGCGGCGACGACGAACATTTCCCCGGGTTTCAGTCCGCTGCACTTGCGATCCAGTTCCTCGTAGCCGGTGGAGAACCCCTGGGCTCCCTTTTCCCCGGCGAGCAACGCCTGGAACTGTTCGAGCACTTCCTCGATGGACTGCTTGATGGTGGGTGCCTTGCTGGTCTCCGAGCCTTCGCGGATGGCGAGGATCTTGGCCTCCACCGAATCGAGCAGCGAGGCCACCTCATCCGGCGCATCGTAGGCCTGGGCAATGGCCTCGTTGGAGTTCTGGATGATCGAGCGGAGGACGAACTTGTCCTTCACATGCAGCAAGTGATGCCGGAAATGCCCCGGACTCGGCGCGTAGGTGTAAAGATCGGTGAGTGCGGCGGGACCGCCCACCCGGTCGAGCAGGCCTTTGTCTAACAGACGCTGCACGAGCGACACCAGCTCCACCTCCTGGCCGGCCTCGAAGAGCTCTATCAGAAACCCGAACAAGGTCGAATGCGCGGGCAGATAGAAGTGCTCCTTGGTGAGCTTTTCCTCGATGGCCACGCCGATGTATTCCTGCGGATCCTGGAGCATCGATGAAAGCAGGCTCTTCTCCGGCCCCAGGGCGTGGGGCAGGGCGCGCGTCACGTCATCGGCGGTCTGGCCGGCCTGTTGGAGGGAAGGCGATGCGGGTGCGGGATTGGGAGCTGGTTTCAGATCGGCGGCCATGTCGGGCGGACAGCATGGCAAAGTCCCGCCCGGCAGGTCAATGGTGGCAGTGTGTGGAAAGGTTGTGAACAACCGTGAACCGATTCGCGACATCTCACGGAAGTGCCCGGCTATCGCTTGCCGTCGCCCGCGCCGCCTGCTAACGCTCGCCACGCGATTTTCCCAACCCCATCCCCTACTCCCATGAAAACACACTTCGCCGGACTCGATATCGGAGGCTCCACCATCAAATGCATGCTCGTCGATGCCGCCGGAGAAGCCGCCGGTCCCATCGTCGAGGTGAAAAGCCACGTGAAGGAAGGATTCCGCAAGACCTTCGGCCAGCTCAACGAGGCCATGTCCGCGCTTGCCGCCAATGCAGGGATCTCGGTGGAGGAAATCGCAGCCGTCGGACTCGACGTCCCCGCACCCTGCTCCAACGGCGTGGTCTGGGGCCGCGCGAATCTCGCAGAAGACTGGGTGGGCACCGACATCCGCGGCGAGTTTTCCAAAGCCACGGGCAAGCCGGTGTTCATGACCAACGATTGCAACGCCGCGGCCTTCGGCGAGTGGATGTACCGGCCCGAGCACAATGGCGGCCTGCTCTACGTCGCCCCGGGCACCGGTCTTGGCGGCGGTCTGGTCCTGCCCGGCGGCGTGCTTTATGAGGGCTCCAACGGCCTCGCTCTGGAAGTCGGCGACCTTTCGGTGCCGCGCTTCGAGGATGGGGACCTCCCCCTCGACGGCCGTGGACGCAAGGGCTGCCTCGAAGGCTGGGTCTCGCTCATGGCGCTCCGCCGCCAACTCGGAAAAGCCATTTCCGCTCCCGAAAACGCCTCCCACCCGCTCGCCCAGTCCCCCGCTCCCATCGAGGAAAAAGCCTTCCAGCTCCGCGATTTCGCGGAAAAAGGCGATCCCCTCGCCCTCTCCATTTTCGCGCTTCAGGCCAATGTCCTTGGTCATGGCCTCGGCGACCTCGCCAGCATCCTCGACCCCGGCCTCATCGCCATCGGCGGCGGACTTTCTGAAACCGGATTCCGCGATTGGTTCATTGGCGAGGTCCGCAAGGGATTTGCCGAGCGCGCCATGGCCCCCTACCAGAAGTGCCCCATCCCGCCGCACCAGCCCACCACCCTCATCGAGTGGGCCATCGGCGGCGACGGAGCCGCGGCCTACGGCAGCGCCCGCAAGGCCATGCAACTTGTCACCGACAGCCGCGGACACGCCTGATCCGCGCCATGAGGGTCGTCATCCAACGGGTTTCGGAAGCCTCCGTCACCATCGCCGGAGAAACGATCTCCAGGATCGGCCCGGGGCTCATGATCCTGCTCGGCATCGAGGAGGCCGACGACGCAACCGACGCCTCCTGGCTCTGCGGGAAGATCGCCAAAATGAGGGTTTTTTCAGATCCGGACGGGAAAATGAACCTCTCCCTCGCCGAAATCGGCGGCGATGTGCTCGTTGTCAGCCAGTTCACCCTGCACGCCTCCACCCGCAAGGGGAACCGGCCCTCGTTTCTCCGGGCCGCCCCACCCTCCCATTCCGAGCCGCTTTACGAGGCTTTTTGCGACCTGATGGCCCGGGAAACCGGCCGCCCCGTCCTCCGCGGCGTCTTCGGCGGCGACATGCAGGTTTCCCTCATCAACGACGGTCCGGTCACCATCCTGATGGATAGCCGGGCGCGGGAGTAATCCAGCGCTTGCATCGCCCCGGGCGGCTGCCTAGCGTTCGCGCGCCGTGCCCATCAACGCCATTCTTGCCCTAGAAGACGGACGCTGTTTCGAAGGAACCGCGTTCGGAGCCACCGGAACCACCACCGGGGAAATCTGCTTCAATACCTCCATGACCGGGTATCAGGAGGTCATCACCGATCCCTCCTACCGCGGCCAGATCGTCAGCATGACCTACCCGCAGATCGGAAACTATGGGATCAACCCCGAAGACGCCGAATCCCGCGAACCCCACATCCGCGCTTTCGTCATCGGCGAGCTCTGCGATGTGCCGTCGAACTGGCGCTCCACCCAGACACTTTCCGACTACCTCGCCGCCCACGGCATCCTCGGCATCGAGGGCATCGATACCCGCGCTCTCACCAAGCATCTCCGCTCGCTCGGTGCCATGCGCGCCTGCGTCACGACCGAGCTGAGCGCCGAGCAGGCCATCGCCGCCGCCAAGGCATCTCCTTCCATGGAAGGCATGGATTACGTGAAAGAGGTCTCCACCCCATCCGCTTTCCACTGGGAGGCGGAGTCCCGCAACTGGGTGCTGCCTAACACCTCCACCGGAAAACCCGGCCCCTACGAGGAACTGCCGCCCGCACGCCACCGCATCGTCGCCTACGATTTCGGCATCAAGTTCAACATCCTGCGCCGCCTCCGCCAGGCTGGCTTCGAGGTCGAGGTCGTGCCCTCCACCACCACCGCCGCGGAAGTCCTCGCCAAAAACCCGGACGGCGTCTTTCTTTCCAACGGCCCCGGCGATCCGGCCGCACTCGGCTACATCCATGAGGAACTCCGCCAACTCATCGGCAGGAAACCGATCTTCGGCATCTGCCTCGGCAACCAACTCCTCGGCCACGCCTTCGGCGGCAAGACCTTCAAACTCAAGTTCGGGCACCGCGGCGGCAACCAGCCCGTCAAGGACCTCCGCTCCGGGAAAATCTCCATCACCTCCCAAAACCACGGTTTCGCCGTGGACGCGGAGTCCCTCCCGCCGGACGTCGAAGTCACTCACATCAACCTGAACGACGGCACCGTCGAGGGCATGCGCCACAAAACCCACCCCGTCTTCAGCGTCCAATACCATCCGGAAGCCGCTCCCGGACCCAACGACGCCGCCTACTTCTTCGAGGAGTTCGCCACGCTGATCGACCAACACAAGCAAGCCTGATCGCATCTCCGCGTCTCTCGAAACATTCTCTCCTCTTTCATGAACACCATCATCACCGGCCTCCAGTGGGGCGACGAAGGCAAGGGCAAGATCGTCGATTACCTCACGGAATCCGCAGACGTCGTCATCCGCGGACAGGGAGGAAACAACGCCGGCCACACGGTCATCGCAAAGGGCGTGAAATACGTCCTCCACCTCCTCCCCTCCGGCATCCTCTGGGACGATAAAATCAACGTCATCGGCAACGGCGTCGTGCTCGACCCGGTCGGACTCGTTCAGGAAATCACCCGCATCGAGGGACAGGGCATCGCCATCACTCCGGAAAAGCTTCTCATCTCGGACCGCTCCCACGTCGTGCTCCCCTTCCACAAGGAACTCGATGCCGCTCGCGAGGCCGCACTCGGCGATCAGAAAATCGGCACCACCAAACGCGGCATCGGCCCGTCCTACGCGGACAAGGTGAACCGCTGCGGCCTGCGCATGGCAGACTTGCTCGACAAGGAGTTCGCCACCGCACGCATCACGGCGCGGGTTGCCGAGGCCAATGAGATCCTCGCCCGCTACGATCTCACCACCTTCACCGCAGAAGAGGTCATCACCGAGGTTTACACCGCCTTCGAACGTCTGCGTCCCCACATCACCAATACCATCCCGGTCCTCCACGCCGCGTGGAAGTCCGGCAAGACCCTGCTTTTCGAGGGTGCCCAGGGGACCCTGCTCGATATCGACTTCGGCACCTATCCCTTCGTGACTTCTTCGAACACGACCGCCGGCGGCTCCTGCACCGGTTCCGGCCTGCCACCCACCGCCATCGATTCGGTGATCGGCGTCTGCAAGGCCTACACCACCCGCGTCGGATCCGGTCCCTTCCCGACCGGCGATGAAGGGCTCTCCGAATACCTTCACGGCCTCGGCCGCGAGTTCGGAGCCACCACCGGCCGCCCGCGCGGATGCGGCTGGCTCGATACGGTCCTCCTGCGCTTCGCCTGCATGGTCAATGGCGTCACCGGTCTCGCCGTCACCAACGTCGATGGCCTCGATGCCTACGACACTCTCCAGATTTGCACCGGATACGAGATCGACGGCGTCCTTCACGAACTCCCACCCGCGGACCGCTCCGCCTGGGATCGCGCGGTGCCCGTTTACGAATCGCTCCCTGGATGGAAATGCGACACCACCGGCTGCACGTCCTACGAGCAGCTCCCCGCACAGGCCAAAGCCTACCTCATCCGCCTCGGCGAGCTCTGCGGTGCCCCCATCGCCTTCGTCGGCGTCGGCCCGGATCGCCTTCAGACCCTCGTCGCGCCCTAGGCCACGCCGCCATGCCCGAGTTCCCGGACATCCCCCGCCACGTCGCCATCATCATGGATGGCAACGGACGCTGGGCCAAGGAACGCGGACTCCCCCGCCGCGAAGGACACCGCGCCGGGGCTGAATCGGTTCGAGAAATCACCGATACCTGCATCGAACTCGGCGTCGAGTACCTCACCCTCTACGCCTTTTCCTCGGAAAACTGGAACCGCCCGGAGGCCGAAGTGAAGGCGCTCATGGCCCTGCTCGACCGCTTTCTCGCCGAAAAAGCGAAGGACCTCAAACGCCAGAACATCCGCCTTCTCGCCATCGGCCAACTCGACCGCCTCCCCGAGAAAACCCGCAAGCTGCTCGCCAAAATCATGGCGGAAACCGCCGGCCACACCGCCATGACCCTCGTGCTTGCGCTTTCCTACGGCGCCCGCGAGGAAATCGTCGGGGCCGCGCGCGGGCTCGCCACCGAGGCCGCCGCAGGCTCCCTCGACCCTTCCGCCATCGATGCCGGGATCTTCGCTTCACGCCTGCAAACCGCAGGCATCCCGGACCCCGACCTGCTCGTCCGCACGTCCGGCGAGATGCGCGTCTCGAACTTCCTGCTCTGGCAAATCAGCTACGCGGAAATCGTCATCGTCCGCAAGTTCTGGCCGGACTTCCGCCGCAACGACTTCATCGAGGCCGTCCAGGAATACCAACGCCGCCACCGCCGCTTCGGCGCGCTCTAACAGCCAACGCACGCCATGTCCCTCCCCTATCTCAACCGCGAGCTCTCCTGGGTGGAGTTCAACCAACGCGTGCTCAACGAGGCCCTCCGCGACGACCTCCCGCTCCTCGAACGGGTCAAGTTCCTCGCCATCACCGCCTCCAACCTCGACGAGTTCTTCCAGGTCCGCATCGGCGGCCTCATGGTCATGCGCCGCAGCGGCATGAAATCCCCGGACCCCTCCGGCCTCAGCCCCGCCAGGAACCTCGCCGCCCTTCGCCAGCGCATCCTCCGCATGACCGAGGAACAATACCGGCTCTTCAACGAAGTGCTCGTTCCCACCCTCCGCAAGGCAGGTATCCGCCACCTCGTCCCCTCCGATCTCTCCGACGAGCAAGCCACCCAGATCGCGGCCACCTTCGAGGACCTGATCTTCCCGCTCCTCACTCCACTGGCCGTGGATCCCGGTGAGTCGCCTCCCGTCGTGCCCGCCCTCCAGGTCGTCGTTGCCTGCCGCCTGTTGGATCCGGACACCAAGATCACCCGCCACGCGCTCATCCCCATCCCGGACACCATCGGCCGCCGCGTTCCCGTGCCCCTCGCCTCCGGAAACCACGCCTTTCTGCTCATCGAGGATCTCGTCGCGACCCATGCCGGCCTCTTTTTCCCCGGCGAAACCGTGGCCGCCACCACCTGCTTCCGCGTCACCCGCAATGGCGACATCGCCGTTCAAGAGGACGATGCCATCGACCTCGCCGGTGAAATGGAGGACGTCCTCACCGCCCGCCGCTTCGCCGATACCGTGCGCCTCGAACTCCGTGCAGACGCCCCGCGCGATTTGGCCCGGATGATCCAGGACGTCACAGCCGCCACCAGCCAGGAACTCTACCGCGTCGATGGACCTCCGGGCCTCGCCGCCTTCATGGAACTCGCATTCCTGCCCGACTTCGAACACCTCCGCGATGCCGACTGGCCCGGTCAGAACTCCCCCGCCATCGCGCCGGGAGCCTCGATGTTCGAAACCATCGCCTCGGGCGACGTGATGCTCTTCCATCCCTACGAATCCTTCGAGCCCGTCCTCCGCCTCATCGAGGAAGCCGCCTCCGATCCGGACGTCATCGCCATCAAACAGGTGCTCTACCGCACCGCCAAGAAGTCCCGCATCATCGACGCCCTCATCAAGGCCGCGGAAAACGGCAAACACGTCACCGCTCTCGTCGAACTCAAGGCCCGCTTCGATGAAGCACGCAACCTCGACCGCGCCGATGAACTCCAGCGCGCCGGCGCACAGATCGTTTACGGCGTCAAGGGACTCAAAACCCACGCCAAGATCTGCATGATCATCCGCCGCGAGTCCGGCCACCTCCGCCGCTATGTCCACCTGGGCACCGGCAACTACAACGAGACCACCTCCCGCCTCTACACGGACGTTTCCTACCTCACCTGCAAACCCGAGTTTGGAAACGATGCCTCGCTTTTCTTCAACGCGGTTTCCGGCCGATCCAAGCTGCTCCGTTTCCAACGCCTCGTGCCCGCCCCCACGGCGATGAAGCCACGCCTGCTCGACCTCATCACCTCCGAGGCGGAACGTGCCAAACAAGGACTGCCCGCCCGCATCACCGCCAAGGTCAACTCGCTCCAGGATCCGGACATCATCGCCGCGCTTTACCGCGCCTCCCGCGCCGGTGTCGAAATCCGCCTCAACGTCCGCGGCATCTGCTGCCTCAAGCCCGGCGATCCGCGCCACTCGAAACACATCGAGGTGATCTCCGTCATCGATCGTTTCCTCGAACACGCCCGCGTCTTCCACTTCCACCAGGGCGGTGATTCGGAGGTCTACATCGCCTCCGCAGACTGGATGACGCGCAACCTCGAAAAGCGCGTCGAACTCATGATCCCCATCGAGGAACCCGCCCTCAAACGAAGGCTCATCCGCATGCTCGACGCCTTCTTCCAGGACAACACCCAGGCCTCGCGCATCCTCCCGGACGGCTCGTCCAAACGCATCACCCGCACCAAAGGCCAGAAAGCCTTCCGTGCCCAGGATCATTTCTATCAGCAGGCCCGCAAGGCCGCCAAGGCCCGCGAACACGAACGCGCCATGACCTTCGAACCCCACGTCCCCGCCGAGTAAACGCGGCAGGACACGGAACGCGCCACCCGGAAAACCAAGGAACGGAAGCTCCGCACTGAAAAAAAAATTTTCAGGTGCCCGGAAAGAATGGCACGGTGGGTGCTGTATCATCCCTGTCGCGACACACAAGGCGGTCCGACTGAGATGCCTGATGGTTAATGGGTTTTCCTGAAGGATGATCAGTCGGGCCGCTTCATTTTTGGGAGCGGCTCGCTGGAGAGTTCAGTTCCGGCCGCGGCGGACCTTGCGGACGAAGGCGTCCATGGCGGCTTCCTTTTCCTCGATGCGCTCGACGAGTTTGAGCTGGGTGCGGCAGCGGTCGAGGTTGTGGCCGGGGCGGTGGGTCTTGAAATAGACGTCGCCATCGAGGAAATCGGTGAGGAAGCGGATGCCGACCTCGAGAGTCATGAGTTTGCCGGAGGTGGTGAGTTGGGAAACTTCCACGGGGTTGAGGAAGTCGCCCGCGGCATCCAGGTAGCCTTCGACGAGAGCCTCGAACATGGGCATGCGCATTTCCACCTTGGCGAGGTCCCTTTCATCCTCCGCGGCGGGGCTGGTGGCGGAACGGACCAGATCGCCGAAGTCATAAAGCGCAAGTCCGGGCATCACCGTGTCCAGGTCGATGACGCAGACGGCCTCGTCGGAGTCGGCATCGATCATCACGTTGTTGATCTTGGTGTCGTTGTGGGTGACGCGGGTGGGAATGTCTCCGGCGGCGGCGAGGTCGAGCAGGCTGTCGGCCAGGGCTTCACGGCGGCGGATGAAGTCGATTTCCTCTCGGACCGAATCGAGCCGGCCGTGGGGGTCGGCGGCGGCGGCCTCCATCAAGCGGTCGAAGCGTTTGCGGGTGTGATGGAAGTCGGGGATCGTTTCGTGGATCGAGGAGGGGTCTAGATCGCTGACAAGATCTTGAAACGAGCCAAAGGCCCGTGCGGCCTGATAGGCCTGGCGGGTGTTTTCGACCACATCGTGGGTGACGCAGCCCTCGATGAAATTGTAGCAGCGCCAGACGGATCCGGAGGGGTCCTCGATCCATGAGCCGCCGCTGCGCGCGGGGAAGAGGTTGAGCGTCTGGCCGCCGAGGTCTTTCTTGAGGCGGAGCACACGCGAGTTGATGTGGCGGGTGACGGCCTCCACGTTGTTCATCACCGCGTAGGGGTCCTTAAAGACGGAGCGGTTGATGGATTGGAGGATGTAGCGCCGGGCGGATCCGTCCTTGAGGTGGAAGGTGGCGCGGTACGTGGAGTTGATGTGGCCGCTGTTGATCTCCTCACCGGAGACGAAGTGCCCCTCGATGGCGAAGTGGTCGGCGATGCCGGAAACGAGGGCGCCCACCCGGTCATCGACCGGGTGGATGGGGCTGGTGGTTGCAGTCATGGGGTGCGGGTGAGCCTGCAATTCCTAGCGCCTCCCATACCCATCGGGCAATCCGGAAAACGGGGGAAGCCAAGACTGCGTCCTTTTGCTGCCTGGTGATGAAACGTCAGCCCAGAGGGGCGTGAAGCACGCCCGGCTGGATTGCCTCCTTCGGCTAGCCCGGTTTGCGTCCTCCGGACCGGTTTTAGGATGGGGCGTGAAGCACGCCCGGCTGGATTCGAACCAGCGACATTCCGCTTAGAAGGCGGATGCTCTATCCAACTGAGCTACGGGCGCTTTCTCGTGAGGGGGCGGAGCTTTAGCAACGATCGGGCGGGGTGTCAAAATCCGGTTCGGAAAAGCGGTCGATTGTTTCCGGGGTGGAAGTGGATTTTGCGGTTTCCGTGCGGGTTCCGGCCGCCTAGCGTGGGGCATGCGCACCGCGGTTTACGCAGGTTCCTTTGACCCACCGACCAATGGCCACCTCTGGATGATCGAGAGAGGGTTGGAAATGTTCGACCGCCTGATCGTGGCGATCGGCAACAATCCATCGAAGCGGTATTCATTCACGGTGGCGGAGCGTCTGGAGCTTTTGCGGCTCTCGACGCGGCCCAGCGCGCAGCTGGAGATCGCGCATTTCGACAATCGGTATCTGGTGGATTACGCGAGGAAAACGGACGCGAAGTATGTGCTGAGGGGCATCCGTTCGCCGCATGATTACGAATACGAGCGGGTGATGAGGCACATCAACGCGGACATGGCGCCGGAGATCACCACGGTCTTCCTGATGCCGCCGCGGGACATCGCCGAGGTTTCCTCCAACATGGTCAAGAGCCTGATCGGCCCGTCGGGTTGGGAAGAAACCGTTCGGCGTTATGTTCCGGAGCCGGTGTTCGCCCTGATCTCGGAACGCGCGGCCGGCGAGCGGGCGGGCGATCTCGGGATCATGGAGTGAACGCGGGGATCAGATCCCGGCTTTCTTGAGGACCTCGCGGAAGTCGAACTCCGCGGAGCGCGGGCGGCGTCCGCAAAGCGCGTTGGCGTCCGCATCGTCCTTGAAGCTTTCCGAGGCGACGTCCCAGGTCAGCTTGCGGCCGAGCTTCATGCCGATCCAGGCGGCGGCGCAGGTTTGCAGGCTGCGGGCGGCCTGGTCCACCGGGGCGATCGGGTCGGTGTTGGCGATGATGCTGTCGATCCAGTTGCCGTAGTGGTCCTTGCTGCGGGGCCAGCGGTGTTTGGCGGAGGCATCGAGCTTGGCGAGCAGCTTCGGATCCGAAGCACGGAGCGAGGCGTTGCCCTTGTCCGGCTTGGTGGGATCGCTGGCGGTGACGGCCGCCCCGCCGCGGGCGCAGAAGATCCAGCCTTCCTCGCCTTCAAAGCGGATGCCGTTTTCGAACGAGTTGTCGAGAATGACGGTGATGTCATCCGGGTAGAGCATCTCAACGTGGTAGTTGTGGTGCACGGTCCAGACGTCGTTTTTCATGAAGTCGGCCTTGGCGTCGATGATCGACGGTCCACCGAGTTCCTGACCGAGAGCCCATTGGGCGATGTCGATGTGGTGGGCACCCCAGTTGGTGATCATTCCAAGGCCAAAGTCCTCGGTGGTGATCCAGCCCGGGCGGCCATCGACGCTGTTTTGCGGATGGACGCGTCCTTCCATGTATTCCTGCTCGGGCGCGGGGCCCAGCCAGCGTTTGAAATCAAAGGTCGCAGGCACGGGCATGGCGGCGGGTTTCTTGCCACTCGGCTTGTCGATGCCGATGCCGATGTGGAGCGTCTTCACCTTGCCGATGCGGCCGTTGCGGACAGCCTCGGATGCGGCGCGGAAGGCGGGAAAGGGCCCCTCGGAGCGCTGCTGCGAGCCGGTCTGGAGGATCACCTTCCGGGCACGGACGACCTTGCGCAGGGCGATGGACTCGGCGACGTCATAGGTGAGCGGTTTCTGCACGTACAGGTGCTTGCCGGCCAGGGCCGCCTCGATGGCGATCAAGCCGTGCCAGTGGTCCGGGGTGCTGACCACCACCGCATCGATGTCCGGCCGGGCGAGGAGCTCGCGGTAATCGGAGTGGATCTTGACGTCCACGGCGGACTCACCCTTTTTCTGATAGAACTTGACCACGGCATCGCGGGCAAGGCCGGCGCGGCGCGAATCGAGATCGCAGACAGCGACCACCCGTGCCTTGGACTGCTTGAGCACGCCATCCATGTCGGCACGGCCCATGCGACCGCAGCCAATCTGGGCGACCTGGATTCGTTTGTTAGGAGCATCCGCGGCGAAGAGCGAGCCGGTGAAGATGCCCGGCATGCCGAAGAAGGCTCCGGCGCCGATGGTGGACTTGATGAATTCCCTGCGGGTGGCGTGGTTCATGATCTGGGTTTTGCGGGTGGTGAGGAACGTGGGAATCAGCGGCCTGCGGGCACGCGGATCTTGATGTTGCGGTAGAAGACGAGGTTTCCGTGGTCCTGAAGGAGGATGTGGCCTTCCTTGAGTTCGCCGAAGTTCGGCCAGACCTTGTATTTGCTGCCCGCGACGAGCTCGCGCCACTCCTTGGTGCCACGCTCGTATTCGACGGTCTTCACGCCGTTGAGCCAGTAGGTGACCTTCATGCCCTGGGAGAGGATGCGGGCCTCGTTCCACTGGCCGATCGGGTTGACCTTCTTGTCCTTGGGAGCGGGGATGAGGTCGTAGAGCGAGCCGATGGTGCGGTTGCCATCCTTGCCGAGCTTGGCGTCGGGGTGCTTCACGTCATCGAGGATCTGGAACTCGGGTCCGATGGACGATCCGGCGCCTTTGTTGAGCTCGGGATCCACGAAGAACTTGATGCCGCTGTTGGCACCCGGGGTGATCTTGAAATCAAGCTTCAGTTCGAAGTCGGAGAACTTCTCGGTGGTGATGATGTCGCCAACCGAGACCGACTCGCCGCCGCCGCTTTCATTGATGAGCAGCATGCCGTCGCGGATTTCCCAACCGCTTTTCGGGAACTCGGGCGATTTCGCACCGCGCCAACCCTGGGTGGTCTTGCCATCCCAGAGGAGCTTCCAACCGGCGGACTTCTCTTCATCGCTCAGCGTGTTGGCTCCGGCGGAGGACTCGTTGGCGACCTCCTGGATGCGGAGGTTCCGCCAGCGCACCTGGGTGCCGTCCTTGGATTTGTCATTGCCGATGCCGTGGACTTGCAGGCCGATGAATCCGGCGGCGACCCGCGCATCCTTGATGTCGGCGCAGGGGGTGCCGTTGAGCGTGGTCTTGATCCGATCACCGATGGCCTCGACACGCACCTTGTTCCAATCGCCTTGCTTGAAAAGTCCGCGTCCCTGCTGGGTGAACTCCTTGGCGTTGCCCCCGAGAAGGCCGGGGTAGAGCCAGCCACGACCGGATTCCTCGTAAACGCCCGCGCTCCACCAACGGTCCTTGGCAGGCTCGGGGTCGATTTCGATTTGGTAACCATGCACGCGGTTGGCGGGCACTTTGATTTTGTTGGCACCGGCTTCGATCACGGTCTCCTGCGGCAGCGACTGGCTGCGGATCTGGACGCCGGAATTGAGCTTGGGGTCCACCTTGAACTCATACTCGAGGATGAAGTCCGAGTAATCGCGCGGGGTGCAGAGGAAGGTGTTCGGGGTGTTGAGCGTGGAGGTGCCCACCACACTGCCGTCCTCGACCTTGTAGGTGGCTTTGCCTCCGCGTTTGACCCAGCCGTCGAGGTCTTTGCCATTGAAGAGCGGGGTCCAATCCGCGGCAAGGGCCGGGGTCGCGAACAGACCGACAAGAAGGAGGGTGCGTGGTGCAATCATGAAGTTCATGGGTTGCCCGGACTTTACCGGCCGATCCGGCGGGATCGAGCCGAAATGTCCGCGGCGGCGGGAATCTTTCAAACAGGTTCCCGCCCCCCGAGCCCGCGGAATCGGATCCCGAAAACACGGGAAGCCCCAGGCCGCAGCGCGAGCACCTCCGCGGGGGAGGCCACCGATTCCCTCTATCCGTTAGAAGCTGCACATGGCCAAGGACTTGCGATTCCGGCGACCACCCTTTTTTTCGATTGCAAAAAAAGCGGCTCAAGGCATCTGTGCCACGCTTTTCCGCGATCGTGCCCCCCCACGATGGCGGTCTCCCCCCGAGGCGCTCTCCCGTTCTTTCCTAAAATCCCATGCCCCAGGCTGACCCATGCCTCGTATCCCCCTTGTCCGTTCGTCGCGCGATCGTGCGCCCTCATGCTCCGATGCCCTGCAGCAGGTTCCCAGCCATTCCGCCGCGGTGAGGTGTCGGTGGATCACCCGACAGCGATCCTCCGGGAATCATGACGGAAATTCGGGAATCGCCACCCATGCCGAAGGCCCGATTCGCAGCGAGTCTCGCCGAGTGAGAAAACCCAACCTCTCTTTGCTTGCGTGCCTGATGCGCCAGATCCGGTTCCTGTTCTGGCTCGTGCTGCCGACGGCGGCCCTGGCGCAAGACTCGGTCACCCTGATTTGGAATCCGAATCCGGAGTCCGACCTTGGCGGATACCGTCTTCACTACGGCACGCGCAGCGGTGCGCTGACCGAGGTGATCCAAGTGGGAAAAACCCCGACTGCACGGGTATCCGGATTGCTGCCATCCACCACCTACTTCTTTGCGGTGCAGGCGGTGAACCTCTCCGGCAAGGCAAGCAACCTGTCGCGCGAGATCCCCTTCCGCACGGCGGCGCCGCCCGCTCCCGAGATCGATGTTTCCGGGCCGGGCGCGGTGGCACTCACCTCATCGGGCGACGGGATATCCTTTGGTCCGGTGAGGATGCCTGCCGCCGCGGCTTCATGGCCCATCCGCGTGAAAAACTCAGGTAGCGCGCCCCTCACGGGCCTTTCCCTGGCAATGCAGGGAGATCACCCGTCGGATTTCCTAACAGACACCACCCTTCCCACGTCCCTCGCGGCGGGTGCCGAGGTTTGGTTGAACATCGCCTTCAAGCCAGCTGCGGAGGGGGAGCGCAGGGCCCGATTGGTGATCGCCAGCAACGACTCGGATGAAAACCCGTTCGTCATCCCGCTTGCCGGGACCGCGCTCGCACCGGAGCCGGTATTGCGTCCGGAAATCCAGGTCACTATGGCGGATGGCAGCCCGTTGCCATCGGGGCCGCTCGATTTCGGCGATCTGTTGCTCAACGCGACCTCACGGAAAATCGAGCTGATGATCCGCAACACCGGCGACGCCGCACTCTCAGGCATGTCCGCCGCACTCATCGGCGGTGAGGCCGCCGACTTCATGCTTCTGCCGGCAACCGTCCCGACCCAACTCGCCCCGGGAACCGAAACACTCGTCAGCCTCGCATTCCAACCCGCAAGCCCCGGCAAGCGGGCGGCGGTGCTGCGAATCGCACCCGGCATCCCAGGGCGGGATCCAATCGAGATCCCACTGAGCGGCCGAGGCCTTGGTGTGCCAAACCTGGTCGTCCAAGTGCCCGGCGGAGCCCCGCTCGGAAACGGCGCGGCCCTGCCGGACTTCGCTAAGGTCGATCTGGGGAAATCCTCAGAGCCCCGCATGCTCCAGCTCCGCAATACCGGAAGCGCCGATCTAACAGGAATCAGCATTTCCCTGATCGGCAGCCATCCCGGCGATTTCCAAATCGACGCACCGCCAGCTCTGCTGAAACCCGGCGCGCTCGCGGGGATCAGTTTCCGTTTCACCCCCACGGCGGCCGGAGAGCGCCGCGCCGTGCTGCGCATCGCGAGCAACGACCCCGGCCGGAACCCGCTTGAGATCGCGCTCAGCGGCACCGGCGAGGCCCGCCCGGAGATCGCCGTCAGCGGAGTCGATGACCTCGAATTCACCTCAGGATCCGCGCTCATCGGATTCGATGTGAAGGACGTCCGCTCACCCGCTGCATCGCGCGTCCTGCGCATCCGCAATCGCGGCAACGCAGCGCTCAATGGCTTGTGGATCCGCCTCTCGGGCGAGGCCGCCGGGGATTTCCGCAACACCCCACTCACCGCCTTGAGCCTGGCACCAAACGAGAGCACCGAGTTCACCCTCACCTTCGCGCCTCAGGCCCCCGGCATCCGTCACGCACTGCTGCACATCGGCAGCAACGACGCCGACGAGAACCCGTTCGCCATTTCCCTGTCCGGAAACGTCGGTGTGAGTCCCCGCCTTGTCGTCGCGGATGCGGACGGAGGGCCCTTGCCGGAGGATCCGGAGATTTCCTTCGGCAGCGCGGAAATCGGCAAAGCAGCGGCCGCGGTGATCCTCACCCTGCGCAATGCCGGCGATGGCGAACTCAACCGCATCTCCGCCACATGGACCGGCCCGGATGCCGCGGACTTCACGGTCCAGAGCCAGCCATCCACCATCGCCGCCGGAGGCATTGGACAGATCATCCTCGGCTTCAAGCCTGGTGCCGCCGGCCCGCGCAGGGCGGTCCTCCGCATCACCAGCAACGATGAAGCCAGCGGCCCCGCCGAGATGGCCGTCGTCGGAAACGGCCTGCCACGTCCGGCATTCCGCATCGAAGGTGAAGACGGCGGCGTGCTTGCAAGCGGAGCCGCAGCCCTGCCCTTTGGCGAAGTGAAGGCCGGCAGCGGCAGCGCAAGCGTGACGCTGGTGATTCGCAACACCGGAGGCACCGAGCTTGCAGGCATCTCCGCCGGGATCTCCGGCTCCCCTGCTTTCACCATCTCCACCCCCGCTGCCAGCCTGGCCGCCGGGGCGACATCGCGCCTCACCGCGACCTTCACACCGACCACCGGAGGCTCCCACCAGGCCTTGCTGCGCATCACCGCCAATGGCGTTTCCACTCCCTACGAATTGCCGCTCGGCGGGTGGGGTGCCACCGCTCCTGAGATCGAGGTAAGGGACGCGCAGGAGCTGGCTCTCAGTTCGGGAAAAGGCACATCCGACTTTGGTTCACGCGATCTCCGTGCGCCTGCCTTGAAACGCTCTTTCGTCGTCAGAAACACCGGGAACGCAGCACTCACCGGGATTCGCCTGATCACGGACGCCTTCGAATCCTCGGGCTTCACACTGGAGTCCACCGCACCGCGATCCCTTGCTCCCGGAGCCTCGTTTCCATTCACGGTGGGATTCCGCCCGACCGAAACCGGCATCCAGGAGGCCGCCATCCGCATTGCCAGCAACGACGCGGATGAGAACCCGTTCGTTCTCCGTGTGCGCGGCACCGGCACCGCCGCTCCCGAGATGATCATCACCCTCGCGAAAGATGGATCGCCCGCATCGCCGGACCGCATGATGGATTTCGGGAAAACCGATCTCGGCGGCGAGTCCGCGCCGGTGGTCTATCAGATCCGCAACCGTGGATCCGCGCCGCTGATGATCGAGTCCATCACCACCACCGGACCGGCCGCCCGTGATTTCGTACTCACCGGACCACCACGCCCGTCGATCGAAGCAGGGGGCATGGTCGAGTTTTCCATACGCTTCAAACCGGGCGCCGCGGGCAGGCGGGAAGCTTCCTTCAGCCTGCGCACCAACCATCCGGCCGGCGATCCCGCTCCATTTCCCCTCACCGGATTCTGCATCACCAAGCCGAAGCTGGAACTGCTCGTTTCTAACAAACCTGCTCCCGGCACCCTGCGGTTTGGCGAGACCCAGGTCGGCGAATCCAGCGGGCCACGCACGCTCATCCTCCGCAACGCCGGCAATGCCGACCTAACAGACATCCGGGTCCTCCTGACCGGCAGGGATCGCGGAGATTTCCCCTGGTCCGCGGGTTCGCTCGCCCGCCTCGCGCCGGGTGAAACCGCCGAGCTGCGCGTCGATTTCCACCCCTCGGCAGCCGGCCCCCGCGAGGCCCAGCTCAAGGTGCTTTCCAACGATCCGGAAAACGGCTCCCGCGTGCTGGCACTCACCGGCACCGGCCTTGCCAGTCCCCGCATCGAACTGCGCGACGGCGGTGGATTGGTATTGGAAAAAGACAACGCCTTCATGGATCTCGTTTCCGGAAAGCCCCGCACCATCCGCATCATCAACACCGGCAGCGCACCGCTCACCGGCATCTCCGCCAGCCTTCGCGGACCCCATGCCGGGGATTTCAGGATCCGGGAAATCCCGGAGGAGAACCTCGCTCCCGGCGATTCCACCACGATCCGCGTTTCCTTCCCGGTCGAGAGACTGGGCATCCGCTGGGCCACGCTCCGCATCGCATCCAACGATCCGGAACAATCGCTGGTCGTGGTCGATCTCACCGGGAGATCCGCAAGCAGCAACTCATCGCGCGGCACGAGCCCGCGTTCGGCACGGGTGGATCGCGTGGACCTCGTCAAAGGCAGCGTTTCCATCGGCGGGGAACGCTACCGCAGCCTCACGCTGGAGAATCGGGATGGCTCGCACGAAGCGGCGGATGTCGAGGTTTCCTCCAACCTCGTCGATTGGTTCAGCGGCCCCCGGCACACCACCGTGATCCGGGACTCCGGCGGTGTGCTCAAGGTGAGGGACAACACCCCGCTTGCGGAAGGCACGAAGCGCCACATCCGGCTGCGCGGCCGATGAGACCGCGCGGTCGCTTGCCGCTCACTTGCCGGACGGCGCCTGCCCGTTGGGATCCGCCTGCGGTCGGACCGCATCGGGAGCGGGAAGCTTCGGCCTCATCGGGGGTTTGATGCCTTTCGGTGGTCCCTTAGGAACTCCGTTCGGCGGCACGGGAAGCCTGCGCGGCAGGGCGTTGGTCTTCGGCGGCGGCGGGGTTTCGGAAAAACCGATGAGGAAGGACCAACGATAGGTTTTCCCGGGCGACAACCGGTATTCGGGAAGTGCGAGTTCACCCCACGAGTTGGTGCCACCGAGACCCGACTGGCGGTGGTCGATGTTGAGCGTGTGGTAGTCGCGCTTCGGCAGTTCGCTCGGGTGCATGGCCATGGCGATGTCGTCCGGCGAGCAAGGATAGATCGCCATTTCCAGAAGGCTCTCGCCGGTAGCATCAAAGCGCAGCGAACTTCCTCCCATCGGATTCGCAAGGCTGGCCCAGCGGATCTCCGAGCGGTTTCCGGATTCCTGGGGATCGACGTAACGGTGAAACATCGAGGGCACGAGCGCCTCGTGAATCGTCGTCCAGGATCCGGTCTTGCGGTCGATGTAGTTCTCGTGAGGTCCGCGGCCATACCACTTGCAGGACATCGCCCCCGCCGGGATGCGGGCTTGATAGCCGATGCGCGGAATGTCCGGCAGCGCCGCTGCAGGGCGGAATTCGGTATCGATCGTGAGCGATCCCCCGCCGGTGATCCGGAAGGTGGCGGTGGCCGCGCTTTCACCGGCCGGGATTTTCAGGTTGGAAACGACGACGACGTCAGTGCCTTCCTGCGACACCTTGACCGAGGATGCGCTGGCCCGTTCACCGGCGCGCTGCCAGATCTTGAGCTTGTGATGGAGCTTGGCGCCCTCGTCATTGTTGGTGGTGGGACGCCAGAAATTCAGACGCAACGGAGAGATCAGCCACTCCTGATCCTTGTGGCGGATGGAGGTGGGAACACCCGCGGCTTTGTCGATCACCACCACGAGGTCCTTCGCCTTGATGGTCACCGCCGATTCATTTTCGGTGAAGCCCGCCGCGTCCGCAGAGGCTGCCGGGACCGGCGCGGTACGCTTGCCCCAGGGCAGCGGAATCTCGTCCCAGGCCACCGGCATGCCCGCCGGATTCCACTCGGTTTTCTCAGCGAGATCATAGCGGACACGCAGGAAGTACTCGCTGCCCGCCTCGGGCTGGTGACCGGTGGCGATGGAAACCTCCGCCGTCGCCTGCGGGACGATGTCCGGCAGTTGGAGCTTCCCTTCCGCCACGGCCACGCCGTCCTTCATGAGCTTCCACGATCCCGCCACCGGTTGGATCCCGCGGAAGAAGTTCTCGTTCTTCACCGCCACGCGCAGCACCGGCGAGGACACGTCCACCGCACGGGTGTGGATGTTCTGATAGACCTTCTTCACTTCCTCGAACTGCGGCGAAGGCACAAGCGTGGCCATCACGATGCCGTTGCAGCAGAAGGAATAATCGGTGGGCCTGTCATTGAAATCGCCGCCATACGCCAGGAACCGCTGGGTCTTCGGTTTTTCCGCATCCTTGGTGAAATCCAGCTGGACCAGCGCCTCCGGAAGAGCACCGCCGAGCTCGGCCGCGGTGAGCGCACGCGGGTAAACCGCCGCACGGCGGATCGAGCCACGCAGGCGGCGGGCGGTTTCCTCGGTGTCGATGCCAACACCGAGCTCGTATTCGTTTTTCGAAATCACGGCCGTGCACGGCTTCGAAGCGACGGAAACCCCGTCGATCCAGAGCTCCAGGCGGCTGCCATCATACGCACCGGCATAGGTGTGGAAGCGCGAGTCGGCATCCGCAGGAAGCTTCGCGGTGACGTTGTGCCAGACGCCGCCGGAGTGGATGAAAAACTCGATGTGCGCCCCGTCCTCGGTGAGCTTGAGCGAGTAGGATGTGTCGCCCTTGGCAATGAGCGGTTGGCCGCCTTCCGAAAATGCGGTGAGGTTCAAGCGCGCCTCGGCAACCAGGGTGACCGCCGCTGGGGCATCCAGCGCCGCGCTGCGCCCGACCACGGCGGCACCGCCATATAGACCTTCCTCCTTGTCCAGCGAACCTAACAGACGGACCGGATTCCTGCCCGGCGATCGATCCTCGACGGCATCGGCCCGGTGTTTCTGATGGAGAATGGCCTGGTCCTTCCAATCCCAGATGAATCCACCCTGCAGAAGCGGTTCCTTGCGGAAGAGGTTCCAATAGTCGGCAAGGTTCCCCGAAGAGTTGCCCATGGCATGGTTGTATTCGCACTGGATGAGCGGGCGACGTGCGGCAAGCGGCTTCTTCTCCTCCGAGCGGCAGTAGCGTTCGCAGGCGGCGATGGTGTCATACATCGGCGTGTAGAGGTCCGCATGCGGCTTGTGCCCCGCCTGCTCGTAGTGGACCGGACGCGAGGCGTCGCGGTTCTTGATCCACTCTGAGCATTTGACGAAGTTTTCACCGTCTCCGGCTTCGTTGCCCATCGACCACATGATGACGCAGGGATGGTTCTTGTCGCGTTCCACCATGTTTTTCACACGGTCGAGATGGGCCCCGAGCCAGGCGGGATTCTTCGCCAGCGTCTCCTCCTTGTAGCCCATGCCGTGGGACTCGATGTTGGCCTCCGCGATCACATAGAAGCCGAGTTCGTCGCAGAGTTCGAGAAAAGCGGCGTCATTCGGGTAGTGGGCCGTGCGGACGGCATTGATGTTGCCGCGCTTCATCTGCAGGAGGTCCGCGCGCATGTCCGCAGTGGTCACGTAGTGGCCGGTCCGCGGGTTGTGGTCATGGCGGTTCACGCCCTTGATGAGGATCGGCTTGCCGTTGTGAAGGAACTGGCCGTCCCGCACCTCGTTGCGGCGGAATCCGGTCCTGCCGCGGTAGTGGGCGATCTCACGGCCGGAGGATTCCGCGAGCACGATGTGCCAGGTGTAAAGTTCGGGCGACTCGGCGGACCATGGCTTCACTTCCGGAAGCTGGGCAGCACCCGCCTGAAGGGTGGCGGCAGACTCACCGCCGGCAGGAATGGTGGCGGAAATCTGCGGCAGCACCGTGGTTTTCCCGTCCGGTCCGGTGAGTTCGAGAGTCATCCGGACCGCAGCCTCGGCAGCCCCGCGGTTGGCGATCATGCCCTTGAAGTCGAGAACCCCGGTCCGTTGGTCATCGGCCAGCCCGGCTTTGATTTCGAAGTCACGCAGGTCGACCGCATCGGCGGACCAAAGATAGACGTCGCGGAAGATGCCGGACATGCGGAACATGTCCTGATCCTCCAGATAGGATCCGTCCGAATACTGATAGACCTCGGCCGCAAGCGTGTTCTCGCCAGCCTGGAGGTAGGGGGTGATGTCAAACTCGGCAGGCGTGCGCGAGTCCTCGGAGTAGCCGACCTTCCGACCATTGATCCAAAGGTGGAATGCGGAATCCACCCCGCCGAAGACGATGAAGGTGCGGCGGCCCTTCCAGGCCTCCGGAAGACTGAACTTGTGCCGATAGGAACCCACCTGGTTGCGGCGCTCCTCTGAGAAGTTCCAGAAATGCCCGGGTGGCTGGCCCATCACCGTGGGCGGATTCTTCGCAAACGGATAGATGATGTTCGTGTAATGAGGCACTCCGTAGCCATGCATCTGCCAGTTGGAAGGCACCGGAATCTCCTTCCACGACGAATCATCGAAGCCGGGTGCCTCGAAACCCGACGGCTTGGCCTTGGGGTGGCCGACGTGATGAAACTTCCAATTGCCGTTGAGGAGCTTGCACCAGGACGACTCCAACCGCTTCTTCGAGGCGGCCTCGTCCCGTGACGGGAAAGGCATCGCCGTGGCGCGCGGAGCCTCCTTGTTCACACGGAAAACCGCGGGATCCTCCCACTCCGGAGCTTGGGCATGCAGGACGGAGGCAAGAATGAGGGCGATGAATGGGATTTTCATGGGATGGCAAAGGAAAGAGGATGCGGATACGGGAGGTAGGATTTCAGGATTTCGCGGCGGCCCGGCGCAGACGGTCCATGATGGCCACGCCCAGACCGGTCTCGCTCACCGGCTCGGCGATGATCTCGTCCACGCCGGATTCATCGAGCACGCGCATCACGTGGAACAGCCGGATCGCCGCCTCGGCTAGCTTGCCGCTTCCCGGGCTGAGCGCCTCAACCACCTCCCAATCGTGCAAGTTCACGTAAGGACCGTCATCCTCACCGCGATAGGAAAGCAGGGCGTAGGAACGACCTTCGATCGGCCGGAAATCCGAAGGTTTCTCCAACAGCACCAGCGGAGTGACCGGCGCGTAGTGGCTGGGAAGCTGGCCAGGTGCATGGGGAAGCCCCCCCGCGGCCTCCTTCACCTTCTCCACTTTGCCAAAGGCTTGCAGCTGCTCCTTGGTCACCGGCCCGGCTCGGTGGAGGCGAAACACCGGCTTCTTCCCTTCCCGCGGCTCGATCGATATGATGGTGCTTTCCACGCCTTCGCTGCACGCCCCGGCATCGACCACCAGAGGTATCCGGCCACCAAGTTCCTTCATCACGGCACTCGCCGCCGTCGGCGAGATGCGCCCGAAGCGGTTGGCACTCGGCGCGGCGATCGGCCGGCCCAGCTCTTTGTTGATCGCACGGAAAACCGGATGCGCGCTCTGCCTCACCGCCACGGTCGCCAGGCCGCTCGTGACCAAATCCGGAACGTCCGGGTGCTTGGGCAGGATCAACGTCAGCGGCCCGGGCCAGAATGCGGAAGTGAGCTTGTCCACCGTCTCCGCCAGCTCCGCGGGCACCACAGCCACCTGTTTCAGATCCCCGCGCGATGCGATGTGGACAATCAGCGGGTCAAACGACGGACGCTCCTTCGCGGCGAACACTTTGGCGACGGCATCCGGATTGAACGCATCCGCACCCAGCCCATACACGGTCTCGGTGGGCATCGCCACGATTTCCCCGGCACGCAGCAGGGCACACGCCTCACGAACGGCGTCCTTCATGTCGTCATCGGCAGCTTGGATCAACTGGGTCTCTCGCACGCAGGGGTTTTGACAGAGCCCGCCGCGCGAGGCCACCCCGATTTTCCTGTTCCTTCGGCCGACCCGGCGCGGTAGGGTCGGCCCATGAACGAGTCGACCAACCCGCCGGAGAACATCGTTCTCATCGGATTCATGGGATGCGGGAAGTCCACAGTCGGCAGGGAGCTCCACCAGCGCCTCGGCTATCCACTGCTGGACATGGATCATGTGATCGAGAAACGCGCGGGCCGCAGCATCGCCCGGATCTTCGAGGAACAAGGGGAAACCGCCTTCCGCGACATGGAAACCGGCCTCCTCCGGGAACTCGTGGATCCTGACTCGCCCCGCCGCATCATCTCGACCGGTGGCGGCGCCGTGGTCAGACCGGAAAACCGCAACCTCCTCCGTAAGCTCGGATACGTCGTCTGGCTCCAGGCCCCGCCCGCCGTGATCCTCGATCGCACATCGAAAAACCGCGCCCGCCCCCTGCTTCATACCGAGGACCCCGCCGCCCGCATCCGCCAACTCCTGCACGAGCGCGAGCCGCTCTATCAGGAGACCTCCCACCTCAAGCTCGATACCTCGGGTCTCCGCAGCGATGAAGTCGCCACCGGCATCCTGGAGTGCGCCAGATACTTCTTCACCCAGCGCCCATGACCGCCGCAGAGGATCGGATCAAGCGCTGGGCGGCAGACCTGGGATTCGACGACTGCCGCATCGCCGCCGCCGCCGAGGCCGGCCACGCCGCGGAATTCCGCCAATGGCTGGCTGACGGCAATCACGCCGACATGGCCTGGATGGAACGGACCCCGGAGCGCCGCTGCGACCCCCGCAACGTGCTTGATGGATGCCGCTCGGTCATTTGCCTCGCCCTCAACTATTTTCCAGGAAACTCCCCGTTTCCCGAAAACCAGGGCTCCTACCGCATCGCACGCTATGCCTGGAACGATGATTACCACGACCTCATCGAAGGCAGGCTCGACGAGCTGACCGCAAAGCTCGCCCCCCTCGGCGGCACCCACAAACGCTACGTGGACACCGGCCCCGTCCTCGAACGCGACTTCGCCACCGACGCCGGCCTCGGCTGGAACGGGAAATCCACCGTGCAGATCCACCGCCGCCTCGGCACCTGGTTCTTCCTCGCTGAAATCCTCACCACCCTCGACCTCACGCCGGATCCCCCCTTCGGCGACCACTGCGGGAAATGCACCCGCTGCATCACGGCCTGCCCCACCCGCGCCATCACCGCCCCTCACCGCCTCGACGCCCGCCGTTGCATCTCCTACCTCACCATCGAACACAAGGGCCCCATCCCCGAAGAATTCCGCGAAGCCATCGGTGACCGCATCTACGGCTGCGACGATTGCCTCGACGCCTGCCCTTGGAACCGCTTCGCCCAAGTCTCCCGCGAAGCCACCTTCCACGCCCGCACCGGGATCTTCAGCCACTCGCTGCGCGATTTCCTCTCCCTCGACGACGAATCCTTCCGCCGCTGCTTCGCCCGTTCCCCCATCAAACGCATCAAACGCCCCCGCTTCCTGCGCAACGTCTGCGTCGCCCTCGGCAACACCGGATCCCACGCCGACCTCGATGCCCTCCACCACGCCGCCGCCGACCCGGACCCCTTGGTCTCCGAACACGCGCTCTGGGCCATCCACCGCATCCAAGACCGCCAATCCGCCATCCCGCATCCACCCTAACCCGAAAGGGTAAACAGCGGAAACCCGCCGGATTGTGCCATGCTCCCCCCAGCTCAATGTCTGTCCTGCCTACCATTTCCAGCGCCTCCGCCCCTTCGCGGAGCCGCAGCCACTCACGCTGGCTTTTCCTGCTCCTCGCGTCCTCGATCAGTTCCGCCATCGCCGCCGATTTCCACGTCGCTCCGCACGGGGATGACACGAACCCGGGCACCCGTGAGAAACCCTTCGCCTCCCTGCTCCGCGCGCAACAGGCCATGTCCCCGGGCGATACCACCTGGATCGGCGGCGGCACCTATCGGATCGATGCCTCGGACATCGCCCGCCAGGATGCCATGATCGCCTCGGTCTTCCCTCTCGATAAAAGCGGCCGCAAAGACCAACCGCTCCGCTACTTCGCCACCCCCGGCGAACGACCGGTCTTCGAATGCTCCGCTCTCAAACCCGAGGGCCTCCGCATCTATCTGTTCCGCACCCGCGGCTCGTGGATCCACCTCAAGGGAATCGAAGTCACCGGCGTCCAGGTCAACTCCACCGGCCACACCCAGTCGATCTGCTTCGAAAACACCGGCAGCCACAACACCTTCGAAGGCCTCTCGATGCACGACGGACAGGCCATCGGCCTCTACATCAGCCGCGGCACCGGCAACCTCGTCCTCAACTGCGACGCCTGGAACAACCACGACCACACCTCCGAAAACGGCCGCGGCGGCAACACCGACGGCTTCGGCTCCCACGTCCCCCACCCCGGAACCGAAAACACCTTCCGCGGCTGCCGCGCCTGGCTCAACAGCGACGACGGATTCGACTGCATCAGCTCCGGTGGAACCGTCATCTTTGAAAACTGCTGGGCCTTCCGGAACGGATACGACTCGAAAAACAACCGCCTCGGCGATGGCAACGGCTTCAAGGCCGGAGGCTATGGCATCGAAACGGACACCCGCTTCCCGAATCCCGTCCCTCGTCACCGGATCTCCCGCTGCCTCGCCGTCTCCAACCGCAGCAACGGATTCTACGCCAACCATCACCCCGGCGGCAGCGACTGGATCCACAACAGCGCCTACCGCAACAGCACCAACTTCAACTTCCTCGGCCGCAGCCAGGACGCCTCCCGCGACGTGCCGGGCTCCGACCACTTCATCCTCAACAACCTCTCCTACGGCACCCGCCACCACCTCCGCGAAATCGACCTTACCCAGTGCCGCCTCGCCGGAAATACCTTCACCTCACCCGCAAAGGTCACCGACTCCCATTTCCTGAGCCTCGACGAATCCCTCCTCAGCTCCCCTCGCAAGCCGAATGGCGACCTGCCGGAAATCCCCTTCCTCCGCCTCGCCCCGGGAAACCCGTGGATCGATCAAGGCCACCCGCCCGGCCACCCGCAAAGCGGACAGAATCCCGACCCCGGGGCCTTCGAAACCCGGTGATCCCCCCACCCGTGCCCGACCCCTCTCAGGCCCTCCGCAGGTAGTCCGGTACCTGGTCCCGTTGCGACGCCGGCGGCACCGCCGCACTCGCAAACGAAATCACCGCGCCCACCCCGGCCGCGTGAGCCCCGCCCAAACGTGGCTCCACCTCGAACTCCGGAAACCGGTACCTCGCCCTCATCCGCACCCACAGCGAGACCACCCACACCACCGCCAGGAAGCCCACCCCCAAGCCCGCAGGCAGCAGAAATCCCTTCGCTTCGTCGATCATCGGCTGGAACTTCGCCAGCATCGAGGCAGGCTTGCGCTCCACCCCCGGTTTGCCCGCAGGCCGCACCGCCAATCCCGGCATGAACTCATCCGCCGCATCCCCGTTCAGAATGCGCTCCATCCAGTAAATCCGGATCGACATCTGAACCAGGAAAGCCTCGATCTGACCCGCCGGATCGATCTTCTCAAAAGCCTGCATCACCGAGCTCTCCAAGGCCCTTCTCTGTTCCGCCGCAGACACCACATCCGTCAGCGATGGGCTCAGATACAGCACCGACCTCTGCGGCGCACCCAGGTAGTAAAACACCACCGCCGCCGGCCTCCCGCTCGAGAAGAAACGCTCCATCATTTCCTCCTCCCGGACCTCTCCCGGGATCTCCTGCTCGCCCTTGAACACATACACGAACAGATCGATCGACGAGTCGCCCGCGTGGTAGTTCAGAAAACCCAGCCGATCCCGGTAATCCACCGGCCCCAACAAACCCTGCGGATCGATCAGAAACGAAGTCGGACGCTCATCGAAATACAAGGGCCAGAACTTCTCCGGAATCTCATCCGGAGGCGTTGCCGCTTCCGCAATCTCCTCGGCCGTCGGTTGTGCCACATCCAGAGGGGCCGCCTGCTCCTCCTTCTTCTCCTCCTCCGGCACAGGCTCGTCCGTCAAAAGCAGTCCTCCCGCCACCCAGCCGGCCGCCTCCATCTGCGCCTTCTCCCCCTCCGCCCAAGTCGGCAGGCCCGGCTCGGCCGTATTCGCCTGCAAACACGGCAAAACCGCGAAAACCAAAGCCAAAACCCCCAAACGCCGCTTCATTTCTCCACCTCCGACTCCCGCTGAACCAACTCATCCTTGCGGTGCCCGGAACGAATCCTCCGAACCAAATCCCCCATCATCGCCGGCGGAACCACACGGCGCTGGAAATGCTCCGGATCCCGCCGCGCCTGGCGACTGCGCTTGCGCAAAATCACCTCCAAATGCGCCAGCGCCCTCACAATCCCGTCCGCATAACGCTGCTCCAACCAATACGCATGGGCCCGCGACAGGCACTCAAAGGTATCCGCCTCCTCCAAAAACGGATCCAGAAGATACCCGAATACCATCCCCGCCGCCTTGGACTCGGGATCGATCGTCAACAAAATCCCGGCCTCGTTCGGCTTCTCCGCCGGCAGATCCTCAAAGGCCGAACGATTCAACAACCAGAACCCGAACTGACGGATGTTCGCCACCTCGCCCAAGGCCCCGCTATACACCGCCACAAACAATTGCGGAAACCTCTGCGAAATTCGCTCCATCGCCGCCTCCACCCGCTCCCGATCCCCCCGCCGCAAAATCCCGGCCGCATCCGTCAAACAACGCAAACGCACGTCCTCCCCGCCAAACCGAAGATCCGCATCCGCCATCGAATACGAACAATGCGGACACAAGGCCGCCGCTCGGTGAATTCGCTGGACGCATCGGGGGCACTTCATCGCTTCAAGGTGGGTTGTCTTACGAAAAGCGTCGTAGTTCGTCAAAGCGAAACATCAAGGATTCTGGAACAATAGCTGCCGCTCATACCCGCACCCGCAAGTCCCTCGCGCTCCACAAAACCCCCGCCGCTTCTCGGCCGGCTCCCTTCATCCGTCTTGCGCCGTCTTTGCGCTTTGCGGAGAAGCGGTGGCGTGAGGCGA
>JAIXOR010000068.1 GCA_027486655.1 Verrucomicrobiaceae bacterium
GAAGTTCCGCACCTTCATGCGCATGCAGGAAAACTTCTCCGGCTGCCGCGTGCTTTCCTACTGCGTGATGTCCAACCACTTCCACCTCCTCCTCGAAGTGCCCCCCATGCCCGAGGGCGGCATCTCCGACGAGGAACTGCTGAAACGCCTCTCCGCCACCAATACCGAAGCCTTTGTCGCCGAGGTGGCCAAGGAACTCGCCGAGGCGCGTTCCTCCGGTCGCGAGGCCGCGATTTCCGCCATCCATGCGCGCTTCACCTACCGCATGCACAACCTCTCCGAGTTCATGAAAACCCTGCTCCAGCGCTTCACCCGCTGGTTCAACCGCACGCACGACCGCAGCGGCACCTTGTGGGAAGAGCGCTACAAAAGCGTCATCGTCGAGGACGGCATCGCGGCGAGGACGATGGCTGCCTACATCGACCTTAACCCGGTGCGAGCCGGTATCGTCAGCGATCCGGCCGAGTATCGCTGGAGCAGCTATGGTGAGGCCGTGGGCGGTGGGGCAAAGGGCAACGGAAAAAAGGCACGCGAAGGCCTGGTCCGAGCGTGCATGAGCCACCACGGGGCCGGTTTTGAAGCCGAGAAATGGAAGGAAGTTTCGCGGATCTATCGACGTGCCCTCGGATTGGCCCTCGGCCGGAAAAGCGGCAACGCGCAGGTGGAAAAAGTCACGACCGACAAACCTGTTAGACCCCCCATGAACAGCGCCGAAGCCCTCGAAGCCAAGGACAACGGCACGTTACTGCCCGACCTTGGCCTTGCAGCCATGCTGCGGCGACGGGTGAGGTATTTCACCGACGGCGCGGTGATCGGCAGCCGCGGGTTTGTGAACGAAGTATTCGTCGCCTCACGCCACCGCTTCTCCCCAAAGCGCAAGGACGGCGCAAGACGGATGAAGGGGGCCGGTCGCGAAGCGGCGGGGGTTCTGTGGAGCGCGAGGGATTTGCGGGTGCGGGTGTGAAGGCAAGGCCAGATCTCGCGGATCTTTTGGATTCGTGGGATTTGCGGTTGAATTTTCCGCGCCCGGCCTTTCGATCGAGGGGGATAGATGAACAAGCCGGATTTCAGGATCAAGTTGCGCGAGGTGCCTCATGAGCCCGGGGTCTACCTGATGAAGGACCGCTTGGGATCGATCATTTATGTGGGCAAGGCGCGTGATCTGAGGAAGAGGATGTCTTCGTATTTCATCGCCTCCCAGAAGATGCGGGCGAGTGTCAAGACGAGGGCCCTGATCGACTCGATCCACGACTTTGAGTTTCATACGGTGCGCAATGAAGAGGAATCGCTTCTTCTGGAAGGCAAGCTGATCAAGGATTACCGCCCGCGTTACAATGTGGCGTTCCGCGACGACAAGCGGTTCCTGCTGGTGAAGCTGAGGATGAGCGATCCGTGGCCCAGATTTTCGACGACCAGGCTCAAGAAGGAGGATGGATCGCGGTATTTCGGGCCGTTTCCGCATTCCGGGGCCTTGCGCGAGACGCTGGATTGGTTGAACCGCGGTTGTGGTTTGCGGGTTTGCAGGTCGGCGGCACCTGACGAGCAGGATTATCGCCATTGCAATGCGGACATCATCCGCAACTGCACTGCGCCTTGTGTGGGGAGGATCAGCCGGGAGGCGTATCTGGAGAAGGTGGAGGAGGCGTGCAGGATTCTGGAAGGGAAGGGTCGGCGGGATTTGTTAGATGGCCTGCGGGACGAGATGGCGAAGGCAGCCGCGGATCTGGATTTCGAGAAGGCTGCGACCTTGCGGGACGTGTTGCAGAATCTGGAGAAGACGCTGTCGCCGACGCGTCAGTTCAGCCGGGGGAGGGGTGTTCCGACCACGGTGAGGCCGGCGGAGGATCTGGCGGAGTTGGCGGAGGAGCTTGGATTGGGCACGCCGCCGCGGGTGATGGAGTGTTTTGACATTTCCAACGTTTCCTCCAACCACATTGTGGCCTCGATGGTGAGGTTCACCAACGGCCAGCCGGACAACCAGAATTACCGTCGGTATCGGATTCGCACGGTGGAGGGTCAGGATGACTTCGCATCGATGGCGGAGGTGATCCGCCGGAGGTATTCGCGGATTCTGATGGAGAATGCGGGCGGGGCGGCCGATGCGGAGGTTTCCCAAGAGGGCATGTTGGACCAGCAGCGGCGGCTGGCGAGGGAGGGTCGGGCGAAGATCGTGCTTCCGGATCTGGTGATCGTGGATGGAGGCAAGGGCCAGCTGGGCATGGCGGTGAGGGAGCTGAGGGCGCTGGGTCTTCACGAGCTGCCTGTCATCGGGCTGGCGAAGCAGCGCGAGGAGGTTTTCCTTCCGGGGAGGAGCGAGCCGGTTCTCATTCCGCATGACCGCGGTGCTCTCAAGCTTCTGCAGCGCATCCGCGACGAGGCGCACCGGTTTGCGAACGGATACAATGCGTTGCTTTACCGCAGGCGGATGAAAGAGAGCCTGTTGGACGAGTGCCCGGGCATGTCTCCCAACAAAAAGCGGATACTGTTAGAAAAGTTCGGCAGCGTTTCAAGGCTGCGTGGTGCGGGTGTGGACGAGATCGCCGGGTTGCCCGGCATTTCCAAGAAATCGGCCGAGGCGATTCTGGATTTCCTGAACCGGGGTGCCTGAGATCCTTACTGGCCGCTGAGTCTACGGTTGATCCGCTCGACGACCGAGGGTGGGAGTGTGTTGTTCTGCATCCATGCGGTGGCGGCGTCTCGATCGCGCTCGATCCAGGCTTCCATGGTGCGGCGGTACATTTGCTCGCGGTCGCGTTCGTTGCCGATGCGTGCGATTTGGTTGACGGCGGTGTTTGGATCGTTTCCGAACGAGTGCCAGATGAAATTCTGGACGACGCGGTCGGTGACGTCGTTGGAGAAGCGGTCCATCATGGAGACGGCGGCCTGAGGGTCCCTGACGGCGGTGCTGGTGACGAGGCCGCGGAGGGCGTTGCTGCGGTTTTCTCCGGCGGGGAGGGCGGCCATCGAGTTGAGGGCGGCGTTTGGGTCCTTTTCCGCCCAAGCGCTGTAGACATCGTCCATGCGGCGTTGGGTGGCTTCGCCGGGGTTGGCGAGGAGCCATGAGGCGGTGCCGGCTGGGTCGTTTTCGGCGAGTTTATCGGCGACGCGCATGATGGCGCCGTTGCGCAGGGCGTCATCGGTGATGGCATCGACCCAGGTCCGGGTGGCGTCGCCGCCCTTGGCGAGCAGGTGGGGAAGGAAGGCATCGAGGGCCTCGCCGCGTTCGGTGCTGCGGGGCATGCTGGTGAGCAGCTGGGTGGCGCGCATCGGGTCTGATGCGGCGATGCTGCGGATGATGCCTGCGTAGAAGGGATTGGCGCCTTCCTCGGTGTGGTTGGACTCGGCCCAGCGGATGGCGGCGTCGGGGTCGTTGGCGGCCCAGGTGGAGAGGATGGTATTGGTGGCGAAGCTGGTGCCTGTGTTTTCCTTGGCGTAGGAGAGGGCGGCGGTGGGGTCTGCCTTGGCCCATGCGGAAAGGAGCATGGCGTATTCCCCGAAGCGGCTTTCGGTGAGGCCGAGGCTGCGGAATTTCTCCACGGCGTTCTCGAAGTCACCGGGTCCGAGTTGGTCGATGAAGGCGAGCATCGAACGGCTGCGGTCGAGGGCGTCCTCGCCGCGGACGATGGATTCGAGGCGTGCGGAGCGCTCCGTCTCGGATTCGGAAGTCTTGCGGGTGGCGCGTTCGGACCGGATGGAGCGCTTTGAGGAATCGGCCCTGGTATCGGGGGAGGTGGTGCTGGATCCGCGGGTATCTCTGGATGAGGTGGTATTTCCCGCTTCATCCTGGCGCTGTGTGGCTGGAGATGAGGAGATGCGGCCTGCCATGAAGCCGCCGGCTCCGATCACGATCACGGCGGCGAGGGTCGTCAGGGATTTGGCTTTCATGGGAACGTTGAAATAAAGACGCGGATGTTGCGCGAGGCAAGCGACACCGTGTCGTGAAACTGTCTGATTTTCCGTGAAACGTGGGTGTTCGTGGTCATTTCCATTCCAGTTCGAGCAGCGTCACGCCTTGGCGGGCGAGGTCGAAGCGGATGCGGCAGCCCGAGTCGGCCGGGGTGACCGAGGTGGCTTGGTCGATGGGTTTGAGTTTGCTGGCCTCCTCGAGTTCCTGGATCTGGGCGGTGCTGGGGTTTTGCGGGGAGCCCATGGCGAGCCAGGCGGTGAATGAGTTCGAGTGTCCTTCGTCGACGAGGGTTCTGACGACGGCAGGGCTGCCGTTTGGGGTTCCGGTGAGGTCGATATCGATGGCGGCCGGGGGGCCAGGGAGGTCGTCATCGTGGTAGTGCCAGGCGAGGATGGTGATGCGTTTGCCGTCACGTGCGGCGAGGGCGGAGACATCGGGGCGGTTGATGACTCCGGACTTGAGCATTTCGTCGAGCGGGGTGGCGGCGTTGCTGGAGACGGGGAGGCGTTCACCGTCCATGCGCGAGAACATGCGGAAGACGTTGAGCACGGGTTTGTCGATGCCATTGGTGGCGAGGGAGCGGAATCCGGCGAAGTAGGGTTGCCCTTCGAACTCGAAAGCCCAGGTGAGTGCGCCTTCGAGGTTCACGCCGTGTTTTTCGGCGAGGTCGAGTTTGCGCGGGAAGCTGGCGGCGGTGTAGCTGGAGTACATCGTGCCATTGCGGTAGGCGAGTTGCGGGCCCTGGCAGGCCGCGCAGCCCTCGGGGTCGGACTCGCCGATGACGATGGGTTTCGAGCGTGTTTCGGGAAACTTCGCGATCACACGGAAGGCTCCGTCGATGTCGCGGAGCTGGTTGGCGATGCCCATGCGCACGCGGCCGTCGATGTGTTTGGGGCTGCCTTTGGCGTGGAATGAGATGAAGTCGAGAGGCGTTCCGGTTTCGCCGGTGGCCTTGTTGGTGCCTTGAATGCAGTGTTTCAGGAAGCTTTCAAGGAAGTCTCCGCCCTTGCCGCCGGCGAGGTCGGGTCCGCCGACTTTCGCGTTGGGAATGGCCCTGCGGACGGCGCGGATGGCGTGATCGTGGAGTTTGAAGAATTCTTCGCGGGTGCCTCGCCAGTATCCGATGTTCGGTTCGTTCCAGGTTTGCCAGTACCAGTGGAGGACTTCCTGTTCGCCGTATTTTTCCACGCAGTGCCTGGCCCATTGGTAGACGAGTTCTTCCCATTTGGCGTAGTCTTTGGGTGGGTAGGCCCAGCCGGTGTAAATTTCGTCGTATTTCGCCTTGGGTGTCCAGTGATGGCGGTAAGGTTCCGGTTTCACGGAGAGGGCCTGGGGCATGAATCCGATCTGCACGTAGGGACGCACTCCGTTTTTGCGGTAGGAATCGAAGATGCGGTCCACGATGGTCCAGTCGTAGACCGGATTTCCCTGCGGGTCCTCGGTGTAGGCGTTGGTGGAGCCCCATTTGAGGGCGTGGGTGCCTTCGCCGGTGACCAGCAGGCTGTGAGCGCGGAAGAACACGTGGTCCTTCCTGAGATCGCCGAGGTGGCCTAACAATTCATCGCCATGTTTCATGTAGGCGTAGTTCGGCTCATCGGCGCCGAAGAAACGCCAGATGGGCTTGAGCGGGCCTTTGGATTGGGAGGCATGGATTTCCATGCGGACGGGGAATGACTCCGCGGCGTGGGTGGAGGCGAGACCGGTGAGGGCGAGGAGCAGAAGGGAGGTGCGCATGGATCCGGGTGGCTTGCAGTCCCTGCAGCCTGCGGTGGGTGTGCGTGTGGAATCAATCGGCAAAAAGGGGTAGAAGCGGGACCGGTTTTCAGCCTTTGAGCCAGGAATCCAGGTGGGGTGCGAGGCGTGCGGCCGTGTGGGCGGCGAAGCAGGCGGCGATGGCTCCGGTGATGACATCCATGGTGTAATGGGCGCGCAGGATGAGGACGATGGCGGCTTCTGCGAGTGCGATAAGGACGACGATCAGGCCGAGCCACCATGGAGCGATCTGGCATACGGACCATGCGGCGAGCACGGCCAGTGCGGTATGGCCGGAGAAGAAGAAGTCGTTCGCGACCTCATAGGTGACGAGGAGTGACGGGAATCCGGGGTGGCGCCAGATGATGCCCGGGGGTGGTGGCAGCGTGCAGCAGAGTTGGGAAAGCTGGCGCAGGGAGAAAACGATGAGCATGCCGAGGAAGGGGGCGAAGCTGCGGCCGAAGACGGAGAGGGCGACGAGGGAGAGCCCGAGCACGTCGATGCCGAGCGAGCTTGCGATGAGGGCGCGGTTCGCGGCCTGTGGATTGCGGTGGAAGTAGCGATGCAGTTTGCGGGTGATGCGGTGGGACGCGTCACCGATGAGGCGGGTCCCGCCGGGTTTGGAGCCGATGAGTTTCTGCGTCCAGAACCAGGCGACCAGCGCCGCAGCGATGATGCCTGCGCGGGCGAGAATGTCGTTCATTCGAGGTGGGTGCCGGTGGCTTGTTTGCGGCGGAGGGACCGGGTTTCCAGCAGCATGCGTTCGAGGGATTTGCGAATCTCCCGGGTGACGGGGTCGGCGTCCGGGGTTTTCGTGCGAGCTGCCGGGACCTCGATGGCATCGCCCACGGTGAGGATGGCGCGGATCGGGAAATGGGGTCTGGCGATGTCTGTTAGATCCTCCTCGTATCGTTCCACGGTTTCGAGCACGCGCTCTGGCGTGAGATCCTCGAAGTAATCGCCGGGGTATCCGTCCAGTTGTTGGACCAGATAGAGATCCGAAAGCCTGCGCCAGCGGGAGGAGCGTTCCTCCTCGCTGAGGTCGCCGTTGACGAGGTCCGGCAGGATGGCGGCGCGGAGACGTTTGATGCGTGTGACCGCGTCTCCATCGTGGCGGCTGCCGGCCCACTCGTCCTCCATCGGGGAGAGGAGATGGTTTTGAAGATGATTCAGACGATCGGCGAGATGGCCGCTGCGGGTTTGGCCGAGGTGTTCCAGTTCCTTGAGGGCGAGCAGGGCCTCGCCGGTTCTGGCGATGCGTTCGCGCAGGCCGAGGTGCGATTGAGGCTGCCAGGTGAGGCGGCGTTCGATGTCCTCGACGACGGGCAGCACGGTATCGTGGAGGTTTCCTTCGAAAAAGTAGCGGATGAAAACCGGGTGGATCACGACATTTCCCTGTTTGCGCTGTTTGGCGGCGGCGCGTGCGATGAAGGACGGCCCGTCCATCAGGTTGGCGAGGCGGTCGTTGCAGCGGGTGATGACGCCTTCGGGGAAAATCACGAGCGGGTGTGTTCCATCCGACACGAGGTTGACCGCGCATTTCAGCGATTCGCGGTCCATGCCCTCGCGATAGACGCTGAAGCCGCCGAGGCGGGGCAGCATGAAGTGTTGCATGCGGCTCTGCATGAACACGTGCCAGCTCGCGATGATGTGGAAGGGCCGGTGTGCGGCGGCGGCGAGCGAGTCCATGACCATCGGATCGCAGGGGCGGCAGTGGTTGGGTGCGAGGATGATGCCGTGGCCGGCCTCGATCGAAGCACGGAGCTTCTCCACGCCGAGGCATTCGACGCCGGTGATCCCGTATTCCCTGCGGAGTTGGCGTGGCAGGATTTTTCGGACGCCCCAATGCCAGAACCGGCTGTAGCGCGGAGGGATGAATCGGTAGGGCAGATCGATGACGACGCGTTGCATGGGGGTCTCAGGTTTCCGGGTCTTCCGGGGCTTGCGTTGCTCCGGGGAGCCAGCGGCCGATCATCCCGGCGATGGCCTGCGGACGTGACCAGGTGACGAACACGCCGGCGAGTGCGGCGATGGCACCGCAGACCCAGAAAATCCGCCCGTATCCGAGCTGTGCCTGTCCGGAAAGGAGGCCTTGGGTGACAGCGGCGGCGGCGATGCCGACCCATGAGAGCCAGCTTGCCGCGCCCTGGACCGCGCCTTTGGTTTGCGGGGACGGCCGGTGCTGGAGCACGGAAACGACGGGCACGATGAACAACCCGCCGCCAAGGCCTAACAGGAACAGGGCTGCGGTGAACGCGGGCTTCGGGATCTCCGGCCAGCCCATGGCCAAGGCAGCCATGGCCATGAGTCCCGCGCCGGGTGGAATGAGGCCGTATTCGATGCGGCCGCGCGAGAGCCTGCCAGCGGCCATGCTTCCGGCGCCGATGCCCAGGCTGAGGGCGGCCTGCAGCCATGCCTGTTCGGTGGGTTTGAGGTGGAACACCTTCTGGGCGTAGAGTGCGAGGTTGATTTGAACGAGCGTGGCGACAAAGAAGAACGCGGTGTTTCCCCAGTTCGCGCGCCAGAGATCGCGATCCTGTTTCATGATGCGCAGGTGGCTGAGGATCTCAGCGGGGATGTTGAAGTTGGGTTTTCTCGCCGGATCGGCAGCGGGCACCCTGGCGATCCCGAGGCTGGCGATCAGGCCGGCGGCGGCGAGGGCGGCGAGCAGGAGGCCGGACCAGTGTTCGCGGTGGATGAGGGATTCCGCGAGCCAGCCGCCGGCGAAGGTGCCCAGGATGATGCCGATGAAGGTGAGCAGTTCGAGCAGGCCGTTGCCGGAGGAGAGTTTCGAAACCGGGAGCACCTCGGGCATGATTCCGTATTTGGCCGGGGCGAAGACGGTGCTGTGGACACCCATCAGGCAGATTGCGGCGAGCTGCAGCGGACGGTTTTCCAAGCCCAGCGCGAGAGCGGCGAAGAGCATGATGGCCACCTCCGCGGCTTTCACGCCGATCATGACGGAGCGTTTGCTGTAGCGATCCGCCATCCAGCCGCCGATGGTGGAGAAGATGAGGAAGGGCACGGCGAAGAGCAGCGACGCGTGCGAGGCGAAGCCGTCCTTTTCGGCATCGCTCAAGGTGGCGGAGGCCAGCACGGGGAAGATGACCAGCCAGCGCAGGGCATTGTCGGAGAAGGCACCCTGGAACTGGGTGAACATCAGGTTCCAGAAGCCGCGCGGCCAAGGGGTTTGTTGATTCATGGCGATGGTTTGTTAGATGGAGGTCCGCGGAGAAGGGCAGAGCTTGCGGAGGGCGAAGTGGGTGGGGGTGAAGACGAGGGTGACCAGCGCGGCGATCCACGCGCCGAGGTAGGCGAGCGGTGGCAGCAGGTTCTGGGGTTTCGCATCGTCCATGCCGAAGACATAGTTCACGTTGCGCGGGGTTGCGGGGTCCGGCAGTTCCGCGCCGGCGGCGGGAAGCAGGAAGAACGAGATCCCGCAGAGGGTGACGCAGATGAGCGACCAACCGGAAAACGCGCGGCGGTCATAGCCGAGTTTGCGGACCAGGAAGAAGAGCAGGATGGGCAGCCATCCGTGGAACAAGGAGAGACCGCGCAGGAAGAGCGAGCGTTGGTCGTCGAACATGTAGCCGGTCATGCCGGTGAGCGTGCCACCGCAGAGTTCGACGAGGAAATCCGCACACCAGAGCAGTTGCGGGATGAGGATGCCGACGGCGGGCAGCGAGACGAGCAGCGAGTCCTCCCGCCAGATGCCGATGAGGGTGAGCAGCAGGGCGACGTCGCAGAAGTAAAGGAAGTTGGTGGGTCCGTAGTTTACCCAGTAGACCGGGATGAGCACCGCAAGGAAGGCGGTGTAGGAAAGCTTCAGCCAGAGCGGGATGAGGGGCTTTGGTTCGGAGAGGGCGGAGTGGTCTTGCATGGCGCGTGAGGAAATTCACGTGCCTTGTATCATGCCCGCCGCGCGGGGGGTGAATGGATAGTTTCCATGCGTCCATCGAGAGGATCGATGGACGCGCGGCCAGCCTTTCATGGGGGTCTGCCCTTGATGTGGAGCTCGCGTGCGGGGACGGCGTGGGAATCATCCCGGTAGAGCATCACGCCATGGCGGCGGAGATTGTTCATGAAGGTTTTGAAGTCGAGGGCGACGGAGTTGTCCGAAGCGAAGGCGCCGAGCATGCCCTCGCCGCGGTTGATGCGTTCGAAGGCCAGACCTGCCAGGTTCGAGGTGGAGTGGATGGAATCGACCGTGGAAGGCAGCTTTCGCAGGGCGGGCTGGACGGCGGCGAGGGTTTGTTCCGCGCGGGCTGCGGCGGAGCGGACCGAAGCGATGGCCGCGCGCGCCTCATCGATGGCGGGGTCTAGCTTTGCACCGCTCCTCTTCCAGCCTTCGGTGGTTTCTGATAGATTGGCGATTGTTTGTCCGAGGTGGTTGAGGTTGCCTTCGGAAAGCAGGGACGAGTTGATCTTGCCGATGGCGTCACCGAGCTGGCGGGACGCATCGTGGATACCGACGACCGCGGCGTCCACCTTGGCCAGGGTGGTCTCCGCCTCCTTCAGAATGCGGACGACGTCGCGACCGGCGGTTTCCGCGTGGTTCTGCAGGGCGTCGAGGCCGGTGGGGCCTGCACCGCGCAGGCGGCTGTCCGGCTCGATGAAGGTTCCGGTCTGCGGGACGGGCGGGATGACGACGATGAGTTTGTCTCCGAGCAGGGTGGCGGAGTTGATCTGGAACGACGAGCCTGCGGGGATGCGGATGTTTTTGTCCACGGCGATGGGCACCTCGACGCGCACCTCGTCATTGAGTTCCGGCAGGGCGGCCACGCGGCCGATGCGGGCTCCGCCCATGCGGACTTCCGAGCCTTTGATGACGCCGGACGCGTCGTCAAAGACCACGGTGATCTGATAGAAACCGCCGAAGCGTTCCTTGAAGCGGGCGAACTGGAGGATGAGGCCGCCGAGCAGGAGAAGCCCGGTGAGGAGGAAGATTCCCACGATCGTCTCCGCGCGTTTGCCAGATCCGCTCACGACTTATGGATAAGCGAGGAGCGGGTGAAATCCAACCGTTCATTTCAGATACCCTCCGTCGCCGAGAAAGGCCCGGAGGACCGGGTCCTCGGAGTCGCGCAGTTCATCGGGGCTGCCGGTCCAATGGATGAGCCCGTCGGCGAGGAAGGCGACGCGGGTGGCGATGCGGAAAACGCTCCTAAGCTCGTGGGTGACGATGACGTGGGTGGTGCCCAGGTTGTTTCTGAGGTTGAGGATGAGGCGGTCGATGGCGGCGGCGTTGACGGGATCCAGTCCGGTGTGAGGTTCGTCGAAGAGCACGCATTCCGGGCGGTGGACGATGGCTCGGGCGAGGGCGACGCGTTTGCGCATGCCGCCGGAGAGATCGGGCGGGAGCATGTCCTGGCGGCCGGGCAGTTGGACGATTTCGAGGGCTTCGGCGACGCGTGCGGCGATTTCGGATTCGTCCCTCATGCCGCTTTCGCGGAGGGGGAAGGCGAGGTTTTCCGCGACGTTCATCGAGTCGAACAGGGCGCCACCTTGGAATAACACGCCCATGCGGCGGCGGATGGGGCCGAGTTCACGCTCTTTGAGGTTGGAGATCTCCACGCCGTCCACGGTGATGGTTCCGGCTTCGGGGCGGAGGAGGCCGGGCAGGTGTTTGAGGAGGACGGATTTCCCGCTGCCGGAGCCACCGAGGACGGCGAGCGTTTCGCCATGGAAGACATCGAGGTCCACGCCGCGGAGCACCGGGTTTTCACCGAAGCTCCGGGTGAGTCCGCGGATGCGGATGAAGGGTGCGGTGGCCTCCGCCATACTGGAAGGATGGACTCGCGATCGAGCCGCGGAAAGGCTGGAATGCGGAGGTTTTCAGAAGAGCGCCGCGAGTTTGTCGATCTCGGTGTTTCCGATGAGGATGAACACGTTCTGCCCGTCTTGCCAGCGGGCGGCGGCCCAGTGGCCCTTCTTGTCGATGACCGGGTTTTCCTTGGGCGGCAGGCTGCCGCAGACGTCGTCGCGGCGGAAGATGACGAGGTGGACGATGCCGTTTTCGCGTTCGTCGAAGCAGACGAGCGAGCCGCGTTTGCCATCGATGACGAGTTCCCGGCAGCCGATGCCCTTCACGTCCGCAAGGCCGGGTGGAAGGCAGCCCGGGCAGGGAAGCTTGCGTTCCTTGAGGTGTTGAATGAGGACCCGGTGATCCTCCCGCTGCTCATCGAGGCTGAAGAGTGGTGATTCGAAGGCCCGGATGAATCCCGCCTGGACGACCTCGACCGGGAGCGGGCCGCCGGAGTTCGGTGAGACCTTCTGACTGAGGTTTTTGGCGACTTGGGGCGAGGACACCGGATCACGGGAAACGAGGAATGCCAGAGCGATGCCTGCGGCCGCGGCGAGCGGAATGCCAAAGCGTTTCCAAACCGCGGGTTTTGCCCTCTTGTCGCGCGCCGTGCGGTCCATCGCGGCGAGGATTTCCTCCCTCAGCGCAGCCGGCGGGCGGATCGATGCCAACGCGCCGATCATCGCGATGTCCGCGGGGCCCTCGGCCTCGGGGAAGTCCTCGCGGCTGGCGGCGAGGCTTTGGAGGATCCCGTCACGGAGCTTATCCGGCAGCTCGATCGAAGCGAGCGCGGTGGCGAACTCCGCGTCAAAGGCGCGCTCGGCGGCAAGCCACTCACCCAGCTCCCGGTCCGCGGTGGCGAGGGCGAGCGCCTCGGCGAAGTCACGGTCGTCCACATCCGCGCCGTCGGGGCGGAAACTCCGGAGAATGAATCGGGCCTGTTCCTTATCCATGGTGTTTCCGGATCTCCGCCTCCTGGATTTGAAGGATGTTTTTCGGCGCGCTGGAGGGCTCCGCGGTCATCCGGCGGCGCAGCATCTCCTTGCCTCGTGAGAGTCGCGACATGACGGTGCCGATGGGCACTTCAAGGATCGCCGCGATTTCCTTGTAGCTGTGCTGCTGGAGGTAAAACAGAGCGAGCGGGGCACGATAGGTTTCCTCCAGCCCTCCTAACAGCTCGAGAGCCCGCTGGCCGTCCATCTGCCTTTCCGCATCCTCGTTGGAAACGGCCTCGCCGCCTGCGGTTTCCTCATCCACCGGCTCGTCGGAGAAACGCGACGCCTTGCGGCGGTGGCTCAGGAACTCGCGGTGCAGCGTGGTGAACAGCCAGGTCTTCGCCTTGCTCCGGTCCTTCAGTTGCCCCCCTTTGGCGGCCCAGATGCAGAAGGTCTCCTGCACGAGGTCCGAGGCATTGTCCGCATCGCGCGTCAGGGACATCGCGAAGCGGAACAGCGCTTGATAATGCGCATCGACCAGTTCCTCGAACTCACTCATGGGCCCACATGGGAGCTCCGGGGCGCGGATTTATTCCGGCAAGGATCCGGCTCTTCAGGCGGTGGCGCTCCACTCGACCTCCTTGGCGTCCTTCCAGAGGCTTTCCAGCCCGTAGAACTCGCGCAACTCGGTGTCCATCACGTGCACCATGACGTCGATGTAGTCCAGGACCACCCAGCGGGTGTCGGCACGGCCTTCCGAGTGGACCGGCTTGGCACCGTGTTCCTCCTCGATCTTGCCGGCCACATCGCGCAGGATGGCGCGCAACTGGGGCATCGAAGTGCCGGTGCAGATCACCATGAAATCCGTAAGGTTGGAGACGCCGCGCATGTCCCAGATGCGGATCTCCTCCGCCTTGAGGTCATCCGCCGCCTTCGCGCAGGCCACGGCCAGTTCCAGTCCTTTGATTGCCATAATGTTTCCCTCGGGGGAGCGGCACCATAGGGGATCGCCCGGGCAAGACCAACCCAAAATGCGGCCGCTTTTCCGCCGGAGGCGGCTGTCCGCGGCCATTCCGGGCGGGCTCCCGGTGAAATCCTCTTCCCCTTGCGGCCCGCTCCGGCTAAATCCCGCCCGCCATGGCAGCCATCAACTCGAATTTCCTGAAACTCAAAGCCGGATACCTTTTCCCTGAAATCGCGCGCCGCGTGAAGGCCTACAGCGAGGCCCATCCCGAGCAGGCCGCCCGCATCATCCGCTGCGGCATTGGCGATGTGACCGAGCCGCTGCCTCCCGCCGTGGTCAAGGCGATGCACGAAGGTGTCGATGAAATGGCGGACCGCTCCACCTTCAAGGGCTATGGTCCGGAGCAGGGATACGAGTTCCTCCGCCAGGCGATCGTGGACCACCAGTTCGCCAACCTCGGCATCTCCGCCGACGAGGTGTTCATCTCGGACGGATCGAAGTGCGATACCGGCAACATCCTCGACATCTTCGGCAAAGGAAACGTGATCGCCATCACCGATCCGGTCTATCCGGTCTATGTGGACACCAACGTCATGGCGGGAAACACCGGCGATGCCGATGAAAAGGGCGCCTATGCCGGCCTGCTCTACCTGCCCTGCAATGCGTCTAACAATTTTGTGGCGGACGTTCCCGCCGGCAAGGCGGATCTCATCTATCTCTGCTTCCCGAACAACCCGACCGGAGCCGTGGCCACCCGCGCGCAGCTGGAGGCCTGGGTGAGGTATGCGAAGGAAAACGACTCGATCATCCTCTTCGACGCCGCCTACGAGGCCTTCATCCAGGATCCGGAGATCCCGCGTTCCATCTTCGAGATCGAGGGTGCGAAGGATGTGGCCATCGAGTTCCGTTCGTTCTCGAAGAACGGCGGCTTCACCGGCGTGCGCTGCGCCTACATCGTCATCCCGAAGACCGTCAGCGGCAAGGCGGAGGACGGCACCCGGGTGCCTCTCCACCAACTCTGGAGCCGCCGCCACAGCACCAAGTTCAACGGTGCCTCCTACCCGGTGCAGAAGGCCGCCGCCGCCGTGTTTTCCGAGGAAGGAAAACAACAGGTCGCCGCGCTCATCGAGCACTACATGGGCAATGCGAAACTCCTCCGCGAGGCCGCCTCGGCCGCCGGACTGCCCGTTTTCGGCGGTGTGAACGCGCCCTACGTCTGGGTGGGCTGCCCGGATGGCCTCAGCTCGTGGGACATGTTCGACAAGATGCTCGGCGAGGCCCAGGTGGTCATCACTCCCGGCTCCGGCTTCGGCTCGGCGGGCGAAGGTTACTTCCGCATCTCCGCCTTCAACTCGCGCGCCAACGTCGAGGAAGTCTGCCGCAGGCTCAAGGCGCTGGTGTCTTGATCACGGCGGGAATCCGGGCCATGGTGCGGGCATGACGGCCCGCCTCATCGCCTCGGTTTGCCTCCTTGCATCGACCCTCAGTCCCGCGATGGAGCCACCCCTCGGCCTGAGGGAGGGGGACATCGTGTTCAGCAGCTCGGCACGCGGTCAGGGTGAGGCGATCATCGCGGCCACCGGCTCCCCCTACACCCACTGCGGGATCGTGTTTGAGAAGGATGGCGCACTGATGGTGCTCGAAGCCGTGCAACCGGTGCGCGTGACCCCCCTGCGTGACTTCATCGCCCACGGGGACCCGGCGCATTTCATCGCCAAGCGGCTGCGGCGGCCGGTGGCTCCGGCGGACTACCGCGAGGCCCGCAGCTGGGCCGCGCGGCAGGTCGGCCGGGATTACGACATCCGCTTCGGGTGGGGTGACGATCGCCTCTATTGCTCCGAGTTGGTGTGGAAGATCTTTCAGAAGGCCGGCGTCGAACTCTGCGCGCCGCGTCGTTTCCGCGACTATCAGCTGGAACGCCCCGCAGTGAGGAAGATCATCGAGGAGCGTTTCGGCGGAATGGAACGCGTGCCGATGGATGAAAAGGTGGTGGCACCATCCGATCTCGCGGCGTCCGCATTGCTGGTGGACGTGCCTCGGACGCCGTGATCTAACCGCCAGCCAGCCAGGGCATGAGTGGTTTGGCGCGGGAGAGGAAGGTGTCTCCATCCACCATCATCCGCACCCGCTCCATCTGCGCGGGTGAGTTGCGCAACGCTTTCGCCACGGCGGCCCGTTCCTCCGGGATGAGCAAGCGCTGGGCGATGTCCGCAAGTTCCAAAGCCGCGATGACGTGCAGGTCCTTCTGCACCGGATTGGAAAGCACGGCATCGAGCAATGACAGCGCCCGGGGGAACCTCCCGGCATCGATGAGTGCCCCTGCTTCTAACAGGGCGAGGTCCTCGCGGTAGCGGCCATCGGGGAATCGTTGTTCGTGCGCACGGATCGCGGCGATGACGGCCTCCGGATCATTCGCGGGATCCATGCGGGTGACCTCCACTCGTTTGTAGCCCCCGGGAATCGGCGCTTCCGGGAAATGGAAGGCGGCGATGCGGCGGCTGGTGCGGAACTGCCGGGCGATGAGGCGGATGAGGCGGAGCGAGGCCGCCTCGGCCTTCGGGCTCTCCGGATACAGCTCGAGGAACTCACGCCAGCCTGCAATGCTGTCATTCTTGGGCCCGGTCTCGTTGCCATCCGCATCCGTGGTTGTGGCCAGCCGCTCGCGATAGTCCAACAGGCTGCGGAATCCGGGAGGGAGTTCCGCATGATCTCCGGCAGCGTAACGGCTGAGGTCTTCACCACGGACACCCGGCACCCGGCTGGCGGCCATCAGGTCGTCCAAGCGATCAATCACCCGCACGACATCGCGCGGATCCGTGGCGACCATGAGCGCCCGGGCTTCGTCGAGCTGGCGTTTGGCGGTCTCGATTCTCTTGCGTGTGGCAGCCGGTGCGGCCTTGGGATCGAGCGATTCGAAGTCCGAGCGGATCGTTTCGATTTTCCCGAGGGCTTCGCTGTCGTCGGGTTCCTGGCCGAGCCTGTATCCATGGAGCGCGCCGATCAGGGCGCTGGCGGAGTTGTAGGGGTTGTAATCCCCGGGCATCCAGGGTCCTGCAGCGGGGGTGAAGGTGAAACGAACCGCGCGTTTTGCTTCCGCCGAATCGGGGAAACGGGTGATGAGCCGTTTGTGAAACTCGGCCGAGAGCGCGGTGGCGTCCGTTTCCATGGCGCGGGATTTCTGATAGAGCGAAAACTCCGCACGCCGGAACAGGCATTCATTGGCCAGCTCCAAGGCCGCGGCGGCCACGGCGGGGTCCTCGCTTTCGGCGGCGATCCGTGCGTGTTCGAGCGCGTGGGTGGCCTCGTCCCGGCGGTCGAGCTCGCGGTGCACCTGGTCTTTGGTAAACCCGAGCTCAAGGGCATTGCGGCGGCGGAGGAGTTCCTGTTTCTCTTCCTCGCTCGCCGCATATCGGCACAGCGATAGGGACGGCAGCGTGAGCCGGCCCCGTTGTTTCATCCATTCGCGGGCGATGGCCAGATGGATGCGCCCGGCCTCGGTGGGGGGCGGTGAGCCGCCAAGGCGGCCATGCAGTTCCGCCAATGGCGCGGCATCGCGGTCCCATGCCTCACGCGTCATGAACCGCGCCTTGTCCAAGGGCGTGGGTGGCCAATCCTCGACCGGATCGGCGGCATCCGGCCCGGACAAATGGGCGGCGGCGAGCGGGAAGTCCTCCGCAGCCAGAGCACGCATGCGGATGGCGTCGCGAAGCAAGCCGGCGTGCTCCGGCCTGCTGCAACCAGCCAGAGCGATGCCCAGCTGATCCAAGGGGGAAAACTGAAGCAGCGTGTCCAGCCACTGCGCGAGCTGCTCGGCGGGATGAAGCCGCAGTGGCTCGACGCCGGGCACGGTCTGCGCGGGATCCGCCCCGGGTGGCATGGAGTGGACCACCAGCGGAAGCATTTCCAGAATGGCCCTGCCCGCCTGCCCGCAGCGGTGGAGCAGGTGCGACCTGCGATAACGCAGATCCTCCAGAAGAGGACTCGCAGGATGCCGTGTGGCAAGGGTTTCCAGTGCGGCCAGCGCCTCCGGGGCCCGGCCCATGCGCTCATGAACCACGGCCATGGCGAGCAGTGCTTCGTCGGTAAGCGCGTCTGCGGAGATTTTTTCTAACAAAGCAAGCGCCTGTTCATGCTCTCCCTCCTCGGTGGCGGACCAGGCGAGCAGCGTGAGCGTGGTGGCGTCCGGAACCGAACGCGCCTTGACCAACTCGCGGCCCAGCTCGGCCAGTGCCAGCCGCACGAAGGGAGTCGGCCGCAGAATGCGGCGCTTCAGGAAATCGATGGTGGTGCGGCCGCCGGATTCGCCGTAATCCCACCACAAGGGCAGGGCGATGTGCGCGGCGGGATCGATGCAGTGCTGCACGAAAAGACGGGCCACCAGCGGATGCCGTGCCACCGCGGCCGCATCGAAACTCTGCTCGGGATCCAGCAAGGGATCGGGCGCCGCCGCCTCGGGCGATTGCAACAGGGCTTCAAACAGTCGGTCGCACTCGCGCAGGGTGCTGCGGGTGATCTCGCGAGTGGGCTGATGTTCGAGGCGCCGCAGTTGCAGGGCGACGGCACTGCCTAACCGATTTTGGTCCGAAGCGACCGCGGAGCGCCAGCCGATGGCGTCCGCAGTGAAGCGGCCCTGCGGATGGCGGGTGATGAACTCGGCAAGCATCGCGTCGGTTTCATCGAGATGGGCGAGGATTTCATCGGTCTTCTCCGCGGCATTTGCGGCGCGTTGCATCCAGCGCGCCTGCTCGATGCGGCAGCGGGCAAGCAACAGCAGGGCGGCCTCGGCACGCGGATGATCGGGAAACCCGGCGATCACCTCGTCAAGGTCCGCCATCGCTGCGGGGAAATCGGCCAGCGAAAACTGAAACGCGGCCCGTCTCACCAACCAGTAGGGTTTCATGAGCGCCTCGTTGCCCGCGAGTTGGTCCTTGAAGAAGGTGAGGCGCTGTTTCACCTGGAATTCGAAGAGGTTCTTCAGGTTGTTGAAGACCTCGTCCTCCATGTCCCATGGCTTCTCGGCAGGAGGGGGTTTTGGCGGTGACACATCGTGCACGATCCGCCAGCGGAGGTAAGCGTCCGCGGCCCGGCGCAGTTCCGGATTCCCGGCGATCTCGCGCAGCTCGTGGAGGAAGTTCGCGCGGCGGGACGAATAGTTTCCCTGGCGGTTCGCCTCGAGCTGGCGGTCGATTTCCTCAAGCCCTTGTGCGGGGTTCATCGTGCCGAGGGAGGCGACGAGTCCGCGGCAGGCTTCATCCATGGCTGCCTCGTCCGCTGCGGACGGGTTTGCAGGCATGGCTTCCGCGAAAAGGTGCTGCCAGCGCTTGGCCGGAATGCGTTCGGGATAGGTGCCGAGCGATGGCGGGGCCTGATAGAAAAACGGCCCGCACGCGAGAAGCAGGGCGAGGGAGGGGAGAGCGGCGCGGCGCATGATCCTCCGATAGAGGAAACCACCGGATTATCGAGCCGAATCCACGCGATCCACCGCTTGGTCCTCCACGATCCCGCGGAGGCTCCACCGCAGGCCATCCGGATTCCCGACCAATGGCCCGGAGTCAAGCGATGCACCCGCCGGCAGTTTCGAGAAACGCAGAATCAGCGAGGTAGCCAGCTCCGGAGGCAGTCCGCCTGCTCCTTCCGCGGTCGCAAAACCCGCGGGCGAAGCGGATCGGAAGGAACCAACGTGCCCGGCTCCGACTTCCAGTTCCCACACGCCGGCCGCCAAATCGCGTGGTCCGGGGTTTTCCAGAATCACCGCGCCGGATCGGGAGATCGAGAGCCGGGGCCGTGGATCGCCGGTCGCCGCGAGGTGGGCGGGGCTGTAGGCTGCCTGAAGTCCCGGGCCCGGCAGCGCGAAGTAAAGAATCCCGCGGGCACCGGCCCTGTCGGCGGCATCCACCATGGCGGAGAGCGCACCCGCTTCCGGCATGCGGTGGACGGTGATGCCATCGCGAGGAACCCGGGTTCCTGCCAGGTCCACGGCTTTCGAGATATCGAAGAGCGTGACCCCTCCGCCAAGCGAGCGGGCCTTGAGGTCGGGATGGAAGAACACCTCGTCATGCCGCCAGCCGCGGAGATGGCCGATGAGCGCGCCCTGGTGATCGAATACCGAAAGCCGTTCAAAGTTCGGCAAACCCGCCAGCCAGGGTTTTTCACAGGTGCTCCACAGCGCGATCAGGCGCGCCACTTCCGCATCGGCCATCGGCTGGAAGCGGCGATCCCTGACGTCCTGCGCCGCGTCCGGCTCCAAATCATAAAACATCGGTGCCAGCGAAGACACCGCCGCCGTGAGCTTTGCAAACTGCGGATGCCGCGGCCAGCCGGCGAGCGCCGTGATCGAGATCCTGCACGGCGCGATCTCCCGGCCCAACGATTCGAGAAACGTCGCGTATCGATCTAACAATCTATCAGGGCAATCGAAGTCCAGCTGGATTTCTCGCAGCTCCGCTCCTTCGGACCACCCCCGGATCGCTGCGGCCAGTGTGCCCGCGGCCGCCGGGGAGCCGAGGAACGCGGTCTCCGGATGGATGCGGAATACCGGAATGATGGAAGCGTCACGGAACGGTGCGGAAATCCGCGTGAGGCTCCAGGTTCCGTGTTTCCAGCCACATTCCGCCGCCTGCCAATAGAGCTTGTTTGCACGGAGCGATTCCTTTTCCGCCACCGTGAGGGGAGAACCGCGGTGCCAGACCCAGTAGGCGGGCGGCTCCATCGGGCCGCCGCGCTGCTGCCGCACCGCTTTTCCTCCGCAAGCGGCGACCGCCAGCAGGCAGGCAAGGGCGGCGGTCCTGGCATTCATGGTCTAACGGCCGAAGGCGGCCGCGAGCGACGCAAGGTCGGCGGGCGCGGCGCGGTCGGCGGTGAGGATGGCGGCCTTCTGTTTGGAAACGATGTCCGCCACACCCTTGCGCGAGAGTTCGAGCATGGCTGTCATCTCCGCGGCAGTGAAGACGGCTTCTTCGCCGCTGCCCTGCACCTCGACGAATTCGCCCGCCTCGGTCATCACCACGTTGAAGTCCACACTGGCGTCCTTGTCCTCCACGTAGTTGAGGTCCAACACCGGCTCGCCCTGATAGACACCGGCGGAGACCGCGGCCACGAGTTTCCGGATCGGGAAATCCCGGAGCTTGCCCGCGGACATCAGCTTGTTGAAGGCGATGGCCATAGCCACGCAGCCGCCGGTCACCGAAGCCGTCCGCGTGCCGCCATCCGCCTGCAGGACGTCGCAGTCGATCCATACCGTGCGCTGGCCGATTTTCTTCAGATCCACCACCGCCCGCAGCGAGCGGCCGATCAGACGCTGGATTTCCGACGAGCGTCCATCGATCTTGCCGCGGGTGACGTCGCGTTGTTTGCGATCGAGCGTCGAGTAGGGGAGCATCGAGTATTCGGCGGTGAGCCAACCGCCCTCCACCTTCTGCACGCGCATCCAGCGCGGCACATCTTCCTCGATGGTGGCGGAGCAGATGACACGGGTGTTGCCGAAGGAGACCAGCACGGATCCGGTGGCGTGTGGCGCCACGTTCGGGATGAAGGAAATCTCGCGGAGCTCGTCGTGTTTTCTGCCGTCAGGGCGTGTCATGCGGGCAGTCAACGTCACGATGCGGTGGGCGGCAAGCCCGCAGCTTGTCCCGGCGATCCATCCGCGCCGCCGGGCTTGGTGAATCCGAGGCAACGATAGGTCATGTCCCCGTTGTGGAGCGCATGGTGGATGCGCGATCCTTTCACTCCGGCAAAGTCCCGCCCGAGCTGGTGCAGCCACTTCGGAAGGGATCTCTCAAGCAGCGAACGGGAGCGCTCGGAGTTGGCCTCCATGCCCCGCATGACTTCGGCACCGATGTTTTCATCGCAGTCCACCCGCAGTCCGCAACCCGCGATGGCCTCCTCCCAGGCGGGGATGCTCTGGGCAAAGCGGAAGTCGGCGTAAAGAAACCGGCCACCCGGCCTCAGCACACGTTTCACTTCAGATAAAAACTCCGGCAGATCCGGATAGCAGTGGGATGCCTCCACGTTGATCACCACGTCGAAGGAATCCGCCGCAAATGGCAGGGCGCAGGCGTCGCCGGTGACGAAGTCGAGCCCCGCCACCGCATGGCGGCTGCGGCAGAAGGCGATGCCCGCCGGGTTGAGGTCCAGCCCGGTGTAGCGCCGCGGATGGAAGGTCCTCGTGAGATACGAAGCTCCGCCACCGTGCCCGCAGCTCACCTCCAGCACCTCGCGGCCGACCAGATCCGCCTGGGCGGCGGTGTGGTGATAAAGCTGGATGCAGTGGCGGTCCCGCTCATCCCCGGACGCGAGCGGAATGCCCATCGGCGGATCCGTTTCAAAGGCATAGTTGAGGAAAACAAGGTCCTCCTCGGCGGTCCGCCGGGTGAGAAAGGGATACCAAATCCGCCACACCGCCTTGCGGAGCGTCTGGTTGCCGAGCAGGTGGTCGATGACAGGCATGGCGCGCGGGATCTCAGGCCGAACGGATGGCGGCGATCGCGGCCGCCATGTCCGCAGCACGGAAGGTCGAGGATCCGGCGACCATGACATTGGCCCCGGCGCTGCCACAACGGGCCGCAGTGCCGGCATCGATGCCACCGTCCACCTCGATGTGGAAGGAGTGGCCGGCCTCGCTCCGCAACGCCGCTGCTGCCGAGATTTTTTCCAGCACTTCCGGCATGAATGCCTGGCCGCCGAAGCCCGGCACCACGGTCATGCACAGCAGCAGGTCAATCTCGCCGAGAAATGGCTCCACTGCGGCGATCGGCGTGGCGGGGTTGAGCGCCAACCCGGCCTGCAGACCCGCGGCGCGGATCCGGCCCAGCGTTTCCGCGACGTCGTGGTCCGCCTCGACGTGCACAGTGATCAGGTCCGCGCCGGCATCGATGAAACGCTGCAGGAAATGATCCGGCCGGGAAATCATCAGGTGGACGTCCAGAAAGATCGGACTGCTCCGGTTCACCGTATCCACCACCGCCGGGCCGAACGAGATGTTGTCCACGAAATGGCCATCCATCACATCGAGATGCATCCAGTCCGCACCTGCGGCTTCGGCGCGCCTCACTTCGTCTCCAATCTTCGAGAAATCCGCCGCCAGCAACGAGGGGGCGACGATGCGGTCATGATGGGTGGATTTCGCAATCACGACGCAGACCGAACCACGAAGCACGCGGCAAGACACGGAAAAACTTCGTTGGCCACGGGCAGCCTGCTCACTCCACGAGAAATCCGCGTGCGCTCCGGCATCATGTCGTTTACCCCTCGGCCGTGGACGACGAGAGCCCGATCATCGATTTGCAGAGCGACGCCTATTTCATGGGCCAGGCCCTGCGTGAGGCGCGCAAGGCCTATGCAGCGGGAGAGGTGCCCTGCGGCGCGGTCGTCGTGAAGGAAGGCCGGATCATTTCGCGGGCCTGGAACCAGGTGGAGACCCTCAAGGACGCCACCGCCCATGCCGAGATGCTCGCACTCACCGCCGCCCAGCAAAGTGTGGGCGACTGGCGGCTGGAGAAATGCACACTCTATGTGACCAAGGAACCCTGCCCGATGTGCGCCGGGGCCATCGTCCATTGCCGACCCGAGCGCGTGGTCTTCGGCGTCTCCGATCCCAAGGGCGGCGCGGCCGGCGGCTGGATCAACCTCCTCGAATCCAACCCGCCCCTCAACCACCGCTGCGATGTGACCTCCGGCGTGCTGGGCGAGGAATGCCTCTACCTGCTCCAAAGCTTCTTCCGCGAGGCGCGCGAACGGAAAAAGCTCGAACGAGGTGCCGAGGTGGCGGAACAAGAAGATTGAACCGCACAGCCGCAAAGGCCGCAAAGGGACGCAAACCCGGGTAAAGTTCGGATTTCTGGAAACGTTTCGGAATCTCTTTGCGGTTCCTCTCTTCCCTTCCCGCGCTTGCAGTCTCTGCCGCGGCCCGTTAACACCCTTCCGTGGCCGCGAAACCTAAAGCCCCATCCTCCGGAAATCTCTTCGCCGTCGTCGGCAGCGATGAAGGCCTCGTCCGCGAGAAGGCGCTCGAACTCTATAACGGCCTCACCGGCGGCGTGGACGATGGATTCACCCACGAAACCATCGATGGCATCGCGGACAACTCGGACTCCGCCTTCGACATCTGCTCATCGGTCGTCCAGGCCCTGCAAACCATCCCCATGTTCGGCGGCGACAAGGTCGTCTGGCTGCGCAACGCGAATTTCCTCGGCGACAACGTGACCGGCCGCTCGCAGCGCACCGAGGCCGGCGTGGAAAGCCTGCGCGCCACGCTGGAAAACGGCCTGCCGGATGGCGTGAAGTTCCTCCTCACCGCCCAGGGCGTGGACAAGCGCCGCTCGTTCTGGAAATTCATCGAAAAAGCCGCGGTCGTCCAGGTGCACGATCGCATCGATACCAGCCGCGACGACTGGCAGGACCAGGTGGCCGCGCTCGTCACCCGCCGCGCCGCCGACCTCGGCCTCGACTTCGAGCCGGACGCCCTCGCCATCTTCGTCATGCTCGCCGGCGAGCAGTCCCAGCAAATCGGCAACGAACTCGAAAAACTCGACCTCTACCTCGGACCCGAACGCCGCATCATCACCGAGGAGGATGTGAACCTGCTCGTCCCCCTCAGCCGCGCCGCCGTCGTTTTCGAAATCGGCAAGGCGATCCAGACCGGCAACGCCTCGCGCGCCATCAAGCTCATCGACCAGCAGCTCGCCGCGGACGAGTCCGCCATCGGCATCATGCGCGCCTCCATCATCGGGGTTGTTAGAAACCTCTACATGGCGCGCCTCATCATGGACCGCTTCAAGGTCTCCGCCGCGAACTACAACTCGTTCTCCGGCGCCCTCAACCGCCTTCCCGAGCAGGACCGCGCCTGGCTGCCCCAGAAAAAGGACGGCAGCGGCGTGAACGTCTTCCCCATCTTCCTCGCCGCGCCCAATGCCGGGAACTTCGAACTCGAGGGCCTCCAGGACGTCATGGAAGCCACCCTCAAGGCCGACCAGTCCCTCGTCACCACCGGCCTCGACCACCGCCTGGTCCTCCACCGCCTGATCGTGGAAATCGCCTCCGCGAGGAAAACTCCCGCCCGCCGGAATCCCGCCCGCCGATGAAACTCCTCACCTGCGCCATCCTCACCGGCCTTGCCGCCGGCCTGCTCGGCGCGCTCTGCGGCGTCGGCGGCGGCATCCTCATGGTGCCCGCCTTCGTCGGCCTGTTAGGTCTGGAGCACAAACAGGCCGTCGCCACCTCGATGGCTGTCATCATCATCACCGCCATCGCCGCCACCGCGAACAACGCCCGCACCCAGGGCCTCGTCGATTGGAAAATCGTCGCCACCGTCGGCCTCGCCTCGATGGTCGCCGCCTGGTTCGGCTCCGACCTCATGCGCAGCCTCAGCAACCAGACCCTCACCCGCATCTTCGGCGCCCTCCTCCTCGTCTTCGGCGCCCGCATGCTCTGGAAAGGCTGAAAACCCCCGCCTTCTCCCCCACCCATCCCGCCCTCCCCGGCCCCCGCTCGTACGGATTCCTGATGCGGCCGCATCAAGAATCCGTACGGAGTTGTGGGGGTGGTTGGGGATTTTCCACTCGTCAGGGGCGGGTTGGGGGTGGATTAGATCGCGCTGCGATGAGCAGTCCGGCCCCCAGCAATAGCAGCGGTGAGATCCGCCGTCTTCGTGATCTTTCGCCCCAGCAGGTGCGATCCGGGCTGGCGGCGTGGCTGGGGTGGTTGTTCGACGGGCTGGACATGCATCTTTACACGCTGGTGGCGACGGCCTTTGTGGCGCAGCTGCTGATGACGCAAGAGGCGGATCCGGAGGTGGGGCGCAAGGCTTCGATCATCCAGGCGGCCTTTCTGGTTGGTTGGGCCTTGGGCGGCGGGTTCTTCGGCCGGGTGGCGGATCTGATCGGGCGCAGCCGCGCGCTGGTGCTCACCATCCTGACGTATGCGTGTTTCACCGGGCTTTCGTTTTTCTCGACCGAGTGGTGGCATTTGCTGGTGTTCCGGTTTCTCGCCGCGCTGGGGATCGGCGGCGAGTGGGCGGTGGGGGCTTCCCTTCTATCAGAAACGTGGCCGCGGAAATGGCGTCCGTGGATCGCCGCCACCCTGCAAAGTGCGGTGAACTGCGGCATCCTGCTCGCCTGCCTGGCCGGGGCGCTGCTCAAGGGGCATCCTCCGCAGTGGATCTTTCTGGTCGGTGTGCTGCCCGCCTTCATCACCCTGTGGATCCGCCGTGCGGTGCCGGAGACCGAGGAGTGGAGCGAGGCGCGCAAGGACCTGCCCGCCCCGCGGATCGGCGAGTTGTTCGGGCCGGAAGTGAGGAGTGTGACTCTGAAGGTGATGCTGATCTGTGCGGTTTCCCTGACCGCTCACTGGACCTTCATGTTCTGGCAGCAAAGCTACATCCGCAGTCTGCCGGAGGTGGGCCCGCTCAAGGCGGACAAGGACCAAGCCACGGTGATGGCGCTGCTGTGGATCATGGTGGGCTCGCTGATCGGAAACTTCGTTGCGGGCGGGCTGGCCGTCCTGATGGGGTATGGCCGGGCGATCGCGCTGATGCTGTTTGCGTATTTCGGGCTGATGTGGTTCGCGTTTTCCGGCAGCCACAGCCTGTCGGTGATCTACGCGCTCTTCGCCGGCATCGGGGTGATGCAGGGTTGTTTCGGCCTTTTCACGATGTGCCTGCCGCCGCTTTTTCCCGTGCTTCTCCGCAGTACGGGAGCGGGCTTCTGCTACAACATCGGCCGCATCCTATCGGCTGCCGGGGTGGTGTTCTTCGGCATCTTCAACAAGGTGCAGGGGGACTTCGCGCAGGTCCTGCTCACCGCATCCTGGCTCTTCCTGCCGGCCGCCCTGTTCGCGTTGCTGCTCCCCTGCCCGGACAAGCACGCCCGTTCGTGAAACGGGTGGGAGAGGGTGGGGTGGCGCTTGCCCGAGAGATGCAAGGTTTTCCTTGTTGATGAAATCCGTCCGTTCATGGTGCGGATATGTTGAAGCGGTTTTTCCTGGTGTTTCTGGGGATGATTCCTGTTTGTGGAATCGCGGGATTCCTGCTGGCGGCGGTGCTGACCTATCAGATGCCGAAGATCTATGAGAGCGAAACGTTGATCCAGTTGATGCCGCCGCCCGAGCCGTCCGGAGGGATGGGCACACCGGTCTCCCCGCGGTTTTTTGCGACCGAGTTTGAGAGGATAAAGAGCCGCCGGCTGTTAGGGCAGGTGGCGGAGAAGCTTGGGCTCGGCGAGCGCTGGGCTGGTGATCGGGATTCCGTGGTGGCGCGTCTCAAGCGCATGGTCTCCGTGGAGAACCTCAGAGGAACCGATCTGGTGGCGGTCCGCGTCCGTTGTCCGAATCCGGTGGACGCGCGTGACATTGCGAAAGAGCTGGCCTCGGTCTATCAGGAAGACCATGCCGGGCAGCTTCGGCTTGCCTCGGAACGGCAGCTCGCGGAGCTGGACAAGGTGATCGTCGATCAGGAGGACCGGGTGGAGGAGCGGCGCAAGGTGCTTTTCACGATCGTGAAAACCAAGGGCATGATCCACCAGGGCGAAGCGGCTCCGGGTGCGGGTGCCGAGGTGCCGATGAACGCGGAAAAGGAGGACCGCGAGGCGGCCATCCGGCGGGGCTTGGATGCGCAGGATTACGTGGATGCCAAGCGTGAATTGGAGACGGAAGAGGAGTTGTTGAAGACCCTGAAGTTCAAGCGTGTCGAGGAGCAGCTGCAGTCCAGGGTTCCGCATGAGAGCGTGATGATCCACGAGGAAGCGGTGATCTCCGGCGCTCCGGTGTCTCCGAATGTGACCCGGAATCTCGTGCTTGGAGGTGTGGTCGGCTTCCTGTTTTCGCCGTTTCTTGCGCTGCCGCTCGCCTTGTGGATTCACCGCTCCGCCACGAGGAAGGCCGTGGTCTGAGGGCGGAGTGCCTCACTGGGTGGACGATTGGAACGAAGCTCCGGTGAGGTGGGCGCGGGCCTCGCCGATGAGGAAGAGCGACCCGGCGACGAGAATGGTGCCGCCGTGCTGCCGTGCGGCGTGGTAGGCGTCGTCGAAGCGGGCAAAACACGAATGAGCGGGAGCATCCGGTGGAAGGTGTTCCGCGATTTCCTCCGCGGGCATCGCCCTCGGAGTGTCCACCGGGCAAAGGAAGATGCGGGATGCGAGAGGTGCGAGCAGCTCAAGGATGCCATGGATGTCCTTTCCAGCCACGGCGCTGAAGACGAGGGTGGCTTTGGCGGTGCCGAATTCCGCGCGCCAGGTCTCCGCGAGGATGGCGGCTGCGTGGGGATTGTGGGCACCATCGAGAACGACGTCCGGCAGGATGCGTTCGAAGCGGCCCGGCCAGCTGACGTTTGCCAGTGCGTGGCGCAGCACATCGGTGCTGAGCGGCAGTCCCGCACGGTGAAGTGCGGCCACGGCGAGTGCCGCGTTCCACTTTTGGTGATCGCCGGGCAGGGCGATGCCGTAACCGGAAAGCGGCTCCCGGATGAACTCAAGGGGAGTGCGGGTCTCGTTGGCCTCTTTTTCGAGAACGCGGGCGGCCTCGGGCTCCTGCGGCGCGCTGATGGCGGGTTTCCCCTCGACGAAGATCCCGGCCTTTTCCGCGGCGATCGCGCCCAGGCTGTCCCCGAGCCATTGCATGTGATCCATGCCGATCGGCGTGATCACGCAAACGTCGGCGGGCACGGCGGTGGTGGCATCCAGCCTGCCGCCCATCCCGGTTTCCAGAATGATGAGCTCGCAGGCCTTCTCGCGGAACCAGCGCATGGCGAGCACCAGGCTGATTTCGAAAAACGTGGGATGGTGCTCCAGCCCTTCGCAGAGTGTGCGCAGGTCGGTAAGCATCGCGGCGCATTCGTCCTCGGGAATCTCGATTCCGGATACGCGGATCCGTTCCCGGTAATCCACCAGGTGGGGCGAGGTGAACAGCCCGGTGCGGCGGCCGCAGGAGCGTGCGATGCGGTCGATCATCGCGCAGGTGCTGCCCTTGCCATTGGTGCCGGCCACGTGGATCACGGTCACGCCGTGCTCCGGGTAGGCGAGATACTCCTTGAGAAGCGCGCGGGGCCCGTCGAGTCCGAGCTTGATCCCGAACATCTGGGTGGAGAACAACCAGTCGATGGCCTCGCGGTAAGTCATGGTGCCGCCCGATCCATCGCCCGGATCGGCGCTCCTGCCAAGCGGGGAATCACCAGTCGGTGTAGGATCCCGGCTCGGGCTGGTGCTCGCCGGATTCGGAAAGCGAGCACTTGATGTAAAGCTCGCCCTGGGGCGGGAACACATCCGGCACAAGGCAGGTGTAGGTGCCACCGCCGGGACAGGTGCTCTGGCCCTTGATTTGGTCGAAAAGGCGTTTCTCGATGTAGCCCTTGTCGAGCAGGTGCTGGGCGATGTCCTGGGTGCCGCCATCCGCGTAGGGGCGGCCGCCGTAGTTGTAGCCGTAGAGGTTCTGATAGGAACGGGCGGCCACCTGGACGCTGCGCAGGTTCAGCACGCACGTGGCCCGGTCGCTGCCACGTTTCCACGCCTTCGAGCCGATCACCGTGATGGCGATGATCAGCATGATGAGAGCGATCGCCACGGTGAGCTCAATGAGCGTCATGCCGCGAGATCCTGCAACCTTGGGGGGTAGGTTGTGATTCATGGGTATGGTTTCGGAATGGCGCAAGACTACCCGGCGCGATCCCGATCCGCAACTACGCCATCGCGGGGATGCTCAGAGTTCCTTGATCCAGATGTTGGAGAAGTCGATGGCGGCACCGTGGTGCTGGAGTCCCACCGGGCCGGCTTCGGGCACCCCGGGAAGGCGGGCGTTTTCGATGACGGTCACGCCGTTGAGGGTCACGGTGAGCAGCTCGCCTTTCAGGGTGATCATCATCCGGTTCCATTCACCGACCGGTTTGTCCGCGGTGGACTTGGGGGTCACTCCGGCCTTTACCTCGGGGGGCATTTTCCCGTCCGTGCGGTAGCCGTAGACCTCGCCGGAGCCGATCGGCCAGTTCCAGAGGTTCACCTGGCTTTTCGAGCTGCCGCGCAGGTAGATGCCGCTGTCGAGTTCTTCAATCTCGACGCGACCCTTCTCCGTGCCGTCGCGCTGGACGTCCGGTTGCGACTTGGTGGGCCCGCGGCCGCTCCAGCGCCAGTCGCAGACGAGCGTGAAGTCCTTGTAGGATTTCTCGGACCAGAGATCGCGGATTTCGCCGGGCGTGCCATCGTGTTTCAGCACGCCGTTCGCGGCCTTCCAGTTGGTGGTGTTCTCGGGATGCTTCCAGCCCGCGAGGCTGGTGCCGTCGAAGATCTTGGTGAAACCGGCGGCCTTGACGCCTTCCTCGTTGGCGACGGGGGGAAGTTCGCCGATCCGGATGTTTTTGAACGAGACCTTGTCGCCATGGCCCAGCCAGCCGATGTGGCCGGAGCGGCGCTTCACGCCTTGATGCTGGGGATGTTTCGCCGACATCTCATCGAGGTTCGCGCGAAGGATGGTCTCGCCGTTGAGCTCCACCTTGAGCATGGGGCCCATGACGGTGACGCGTTCCTGGTTCCACTCGCCCACCGGCTTGAGGACGCCCTGCCGTGCGGCAGCCATCGTGTAAAGCCCGCCGTGGAACTGATAGTCCTTGAGGTCCTTGTATTTCGGATGGGTGCTGTCGAGAATCTGCAGCTCCATGCCCGTATAAGCACCATCACCCGTGCCCGGGTAGTGGATGCCCAGCCCGTTGTTCGCTCCCGGTGTGAGCTTGAACTCGAAATCGAGCACATAGTTGGCGAAGATCTCGGTGGTCATCAGGTTGCGGCCCTGGGGCGTGCAGACGATGGCTCCGTCTTCGACGACGTAGCCTTCGCCTTTCCAGCCGGCGAGGTCCTTCCCATTGAAGAGGGGGCGCGTGGTGAGGGCCTCTGCGGCCAGCCCGGGGACGGCACAAACCAGGGCGGCGATGGGGGCGAGGATGGCGGATGTGTTCATGATGTTAGAGATCGATGGTTTTGCCGGTGCGGAAGCTTTCGTCCGCCGCGGCGACGATGCGCATGGAGGCGATGGCATCCTCCATGTGGTCGCCGAGGTCGAGGTCCTCGCGGATGGCCTTGAGGAAGAATTCCTGCTCGCGATGGCAGAGTCCGTCATGGTCCGGCTCGTCGTCGAGGCGGATGAGCTCGTCCTGCCGGGCGAAGTTCCCTTCGTCGTCGAGCTCGGCATGGTGCAGCCGCAGGGCCTGCGTCTGGGTGTGGGCGTCCACATTGGCGCTCTGGCCTTCGGCGGCAGCCTTGTCCGCGACGATGGAGACACAACCCTTCGGGCCGACGACGTCTTTGACGAAGAATGCAACCTCGCTCATCATCGGGCCCCAGCCTGCCTCGTACCAGCCGACCGAGCCGTCTTCAAAAGTGACCTGCAGGGCTCCGTAGTTGATTTTCCCTTCGGGCAGTTCGTCGGTGAGGCGCGCGCCGATGCCGGAAACACGGATCGGTTTGGACCGGGTCATCTGGCACATCACGTCCACGTAGTGCACGCCGCAATCGACAATCGGCGGGATCGAGGAAATGAGGTTCTTGTGCGTTTTCCAGTTCGCCCCGGAGGACTGCTGGTTGAGGTTCATGCGCATGACCAGCGGTTTGCCGAGGGTGTGTGCCAGCTCGATGAAGCGGATCCAGCTCGGGTGATGGCGCAGGATGTAGCCGATCACCAGTTTGCGGCGTTTTTCCCGGGCCTTGGCCACGATGCGCTCGGCATCGGCCACGGTCTCGGCCAGCGGTTTCTCGATGAAGACGTGGCACCCCGCGTCAAAGGCGGCTTCGGCGTAGGCGGCGTGGGTGTCCGGGTAGGTTGAGATGGAGACAGCGTCCGGCTGGGTGACGCGCAGGGCTTCGTGGAAATCGCCAAATTCGGGATAGGACGAGCCCATCTCCGCATTGAGTGCGGCCCGGCTCGCTGCGGAGCGGGTGACGATACCGCAGATTTCGAAGCCTGGGAGTCGGTGGTAGGCCAGGGCGTGCGAGCGGCCCATGTGGCCGGCACCCGCACAAAGGACACGGATGGGTGAGGTCATGAAGGATGGAGGTAGCGATGGGCGGGAGATCCGGGACGAAGGCGATGGAGGTGCGAGTGGTTCAGGCAACCTTCCAGGGATCCCGCATGGGCTGGTGGATCAGGGCGTTGGCCGCAGGATCGTCGAATTTCAGCGTCTTGGAGTCGAACTTGAGGCTCTTGTTGAGACGATGCGCGGTGATTCCCATGTTGATCATGGTGCAGGACCAGAAGCCGTTTCGCTCATTCAATGCGAACTTCTCGCGTGTCCGCACGCACTCGTGGAAATCGGTTTTCTGCGGTGGCGGATCGGGCAGGGAATCGACCTTCTTGCGGAAGTCCGGAATGTCGGACGTGAAGCCCACGTCGATCTTACCCTTGGGACCCTCGATGTAGGTCGCCCGCTGGTCCTTGTTTTCTCCATCAAGGATCACCTTGCATCCGTCCGCGTAAGTGAACTCGATTCGTCTCCAGGTGCCCACGGCCTCGGAGTCCTGGGGGTCGGCGTCGATTTCCACGGAGATCGGGGCCTGATCATCCTTGTCTAACAGATATTGCACCGGATCCAGATAGTGCTGGCCCATGTCGCCGAGGCCGCCGCCATCGTAGTCCCAGTAGCCGCGGAAGGTGGCGTGCGAGCGGTGGCGGTTGTAAGGCTTCATCGGCGCAGGTCCGAGCCAGAGTTCGTAATCGAGCTCCGCAGGCACGGGCTCGGGCTGGAGACCGGGTTTGCCGACCCAGGTTCCGAGTTTCCAATCGAACCCGGTGGCCCCGGAAACCGTGATCCGCAGCGGCCATCCGAGCATGTCGTTCATCACCGCTTTCTTGATCATGGAAACCGGCGCCCGCATGCCGTAGAACCCCGACTGGAAGCGGAACCAGGTGTTGAGACGGAAGATGCGCTTGTGCTTCTCCACTTCCCGAACCATCGCGATGCCTTCGCCGATCGTGCGGCTCATCGGCTTTTCGCACCAGACGTCTTTGCCTGCCTTTGCCGCGGCGATGGACATGAAGGCATGCCAGTGAGGCGGGGTGGCGACATGGACGATGTCGATGTCATCCCTGGCGATCAGTTCCCTGAAGTCGTGGTATCCCTTGATGCCGTTGCTTTCCGCACCCGCATCCTTCATTCGCTGGGCAAGGTGGTTTCGATCCACGTCGCAAAGGGCGAGAAGCTTGCCCGGCATGGTCAGATGGGAGGAACTGATCCCACCGCATCCGATGATGCCCCTCGTGAGAACCTCGGAAGGGGGAGTCTGCCCGTTGAGGCCGAGTACCCGGCTTGGAACGATCTGGATCGTCGCCAGGGCGGCGAGGGTTTTCAGGGTGTCGCGTCGTGTGGTCATCATAAACAAAAGGAGCGCCGGCAATACCCGGCGCTCCTGAAGGATCTTTCAAGTCAAAACCCCGGGAATCAGCGGCCCGAGGCCAGTGCGTCCATCAGATAGCGGGAAGGCCTGAAGTCCTCGATCAGGATCTCCTCCTGGCGGCCCCGCTTCATGCGCACCTGGCGGATGTTGAAATTGGGGGTCTTGTGAGGCGCGAAGAGGATGTCGTCATGGGTGGAGTTCTCGTGTTTCTTGAACATCGAGGGCAGGATGTCACCGCCGAGATGGTCATCACGTCCGGTGGCGAGGTGACAGGTGCCGAGCACCTTTTCGTCCTGAATGTCGGCCCCGGAAACCGGGAGCACTTGAGTGCCGAATCCAAGCTCTCCCAGCGTGCCGGTCATCGGGTCGTCTTTGAGACGAGCGTTGTGGGCGTCGATCGTGGCCTGATTGCCCTCGATCAGAGTGGAACGGATGATGCAGCGGTCTTCCACGTCAAGCACGCCGAGCGTGCCGTCCTCATACTTCATCGGGAACTGGCCGCGGGCATCGCAGGGCACGAAGTAAACTTCGCCCGCGGGCAGGTTGGCAATGTCAGGCGTGCGGCCGAGGCACAGGCCGTGGGATTTCTGGGCGTCCTGCCCGCCAAGCCCGAGCCAGGCGGTGAGGACCCTCCCGTCCTCAAGGGCGAAGTCGATCTCCATCGAGTCCGCATTCGTGAGCGCGAGACGAAGCCGCTCCGCATCGGCGGACACCTCATGGTAGTCCACGGCTAGGCCGGAGTTGAGGATCACGTCGTTCAAGCCATGCAGGGTCGCACCCCGGAAACCAAACTGCTTCGCCTTGGCTGTTAGAGGAGCGGTCGCGGAAAAGGTGGAGATGCAGAGGATCAGGTCATAGTTCGGATAGATGTCCCGATCGAGGGAAAGCAGGCTGCCCTCGGTGTCCCAGACCTCGTCGCTGAGATCCAGGTTGGAACCATGCGTGCAGCGGAAGGCGAACATCTCGCCACCCGTCATGCCAAGCTCCTCCATCACGCCGGATTTCAGCCCCTGATGGAAGTGCCGGTGGGCGTTCTTCTGGATCGGAAACCCGTCGGCCTTCAGAAACGCGAAATCGCGGATGAGATCCACAGGTTCGTCAAAGTCGATGAGAATGCAGACACGGCAGCCCTCGGTCGGAGCGAAGACCGTCCCGAGAAGGCGTTTCAGATCGAAACGGGGGAATTCCCTGCGCTCCGGATGAAGGAGAATCTCCTCTCGAAGATAGGCGGGAAGCGGCGGATCAATGGTCAAGGACATGGTTTGCGACGCTAACACCGCTGCATCGCCCCGCAAGATGGATCGCCGGAATTTTTCAGGCTCCGCCTTCCGATGCCGCGTCCTTGCGCATCTCCGCCAACACGCCGGACATGTCGTCCAGAGAATCCCACAAGCTCCGCAACACATAGAACGGAGCCCCGCAGCGGACGACCAGCGCGAGACAGTCGGAAGGCCTTGCATCCAACTCGATGATCTTCCGCTCCATGATCTCGTTCTCCGCTTCCAGAATCAGCCTGGCGAAATACACCTCCTTCTCCATATTGACGATCACCGCCCGGCACACCTTCGCTCCGAAGGCCTGTAAGGTGAGGAGATACAGATCATGGGTGAGAGGCCGCGCCGGGATCTGCCCGCTCAGTGACGCGTTGATCGATGCCCCCACCGCCGGGTCGATGTAGAATACAATCGCCTTCGACCCATCCCCCAAAAACACCGCGCATCCCGCCTGAGTCGGCAGCAGGGCGATCGGTTCCACACGCACAAGATCTGGCATCACCGACAACATCCCCCTTCAGGCCCGCCTTTCCAAGGCCAAAAACCGATGCTCTCGATACCCCGGAATCGCAAAAACTTCGGGTTTTCCCGGGGATTTTAAGCCCTTTTCGTCAAAAGCCGTCCCTCGCTTTCCCGGCTGGCAAAAAAAATCGAAAAAAGATGAGGAAATGGGTTGACGTGTGGGGTCGTGGGTGTGTAGCTTCGCGGGCCGCCACGAAAGAGGGCGGCCGAGAGACGGAACGTCGATCGCGGTGTCTGGAGGGTTTGAATCCTCCGCCCCACCCGATCGGCTTTTTAGTCCCCTCGACAAAGGATCTTTGACAGTGTGGCCCAGCACGGGACGTGCCAGAAGCAGTGGGAAACCGCGGTGGAGGAACGGA
>JAIXOR010000014.1 GCA_027486655.1 Verrucomicrobiaceae bacterium
GAGGCGCGAGGCGCGAGACTGGAGACGCGAGACTGGAGACGCGAGACTGGAGACGCGAGACTGGAGACGCGAGACTGGAGACGCGAGACTGGAGACGCGAGGCGCGAGGCGCGAGCGAAGAGTGCTAAAGCTCATCCTAACCTGAACCTTACCACCACTCTCCCCACTCGCGTCTCCCTCCTCGCGTCTCCCTCCTCGCGTCTCCCTCCTCGCATCTCCCTCCTCGCGTCTCCTTTCTCCCCGCTTCTTTCCATGAACAGCGACCACTTCCGGTTTGAAGACATGGCGATTTGGCAGCGTGCAGTCGAAATTTCGATGCCGGTTTTTGACATCGCCGACTCGCTGGATCATGCGAAGAGGTATCGTTTTGCCGAACAACTAAGAGCTGCCATGCTCAGCGTTTCGAACAACATGGCAGAAGGATCCGGAAGCGCTTCCGACACGGATTTCGCAAACTTCCTCAACATCGCGAGACGCTCTATTTTTGAAGTTGCCAGTATGCTGCTGGTGTTTCATCGCAGGGGAATCATCGCGGAACGGCCTTCACTCATTCTTACGGAATTGGTTGAGCTCAGCAAAATGACTCTAGCTTTTAGAAAAACCCTCAAACAACGTTGAAACGCAGGGAAGAAAGCTGGGAGATGTGAGAATCGAGAATCGAGAATCGAGAATCGAGAATCGAGAATCGAGAATCGAGAATCGAGAATCGAGAATCGAGAATCGAGAATCGAGAATCGAGCGAAGAGTCCTAGAGCTCATCCTAGCCTGAACGGTGTTACCACTTTCCCTCGACGCTCTACACTGCCGTCTCCCTCCTTGCTCGCGTCTCCCTCCTCGCGCCTCCTTGCTCGCGTCTCCCTGCTCGCGTCTCCTTGCTCGCGTCTCCTTGCTCGCATCTCCCTCCTCGCATCTCCCTCCTCGCATCTCCCTCCTCGCGTCTCCCTCCTCGCGTCTCCCTCCTCGCGTCTCCCTCCTCGCGTCTCCTTGCTCGCATCTCCCTGCTCCACACCTCCTCTCCTCATGCACTACACCCTCATTCTCACCCTCACGCTCGCGGTGTTGTTCGGTCTTCAGAGCTTTGCCCTCAAGCAGAGCGGGGGGAGAACCGCCAAGAGCGAGTCGAACTTCTTCTCATCGGTTGGGCGCATCCAGGCCGGGGCGGCGGATGGCGTGAAGCTCATGGTTCTGGGATCCTCGATCACCGGAAGGCTGCCCGACCGCGCCCAAGGGGTGGAGGGCACGGCCAACATGGGATGTGACGGCGGCAGTGCCGTGGATGCCCTGCGCGCCATGGATGCCGGAATTCTCCCGGTCGCCCCCCGGTTGGTCATCGAGGCCAACACGCTGCATCTCGCCCTGGAAAAGAAACCCAGCGAGATCGGATCGGCCATGAAGCGCCCCTGGTTCAAGGCCGGCCTTCAGGTTCCCAATCTCGCCGCTTATGCGAGGCCCTCCGCCTTCCTCTACAGCAAGCTCCTTGAACGTCGCATCGGCGGATTCGACCTGAAACCCGGCGAGGATCTCGGCGAATCCGGCAAACCCCTGGCGGTGCCTTCCGGACAAGCCGTCAGCCTGACCCCGGAAGAAGAGTCGTTGGTTGCGGAGATCCATGGCATTCTCGACCGCCTGTCCAGGCGCGGGACCCGGGCGATGATCGTCTGGCTGCCTCCGACGCGTCCCTCCACCTCGCAGCCCCCGCCCTGGATCCTCGAATTGGCAAGACGCAGCGGGATCCCCTACTGGGACCTCAGCCAACAAATCCAACCCGGCACGGTGACTCTAACCGACGGTGTCCACATGGCCGCGCCCAGCGCCGCCCGCACCATGGCCTCGCTGGTCAAGGCGTCGGCTCCATGAGCATTGACCTGCCGATTTTCCAAACCCTCGCACATCCTTCATCCGCAACACCCTTTCATCATGCCCTGGAACTTTGACTACCTGATCGTGGGTGCCGGCTTTGCCGGTCTCACCGCCGCCGAAAGACTCTGCCGCATCCACCACAAGACCTGCCTTGTGGTCGAGAAACGCAAGCACCTCGGAGGAAACGCCTACGATCGCTATGACGATCACGGAGTCCTGATCCACAACTACGGCCCCCACTACTTCCGGACCAACTCCGACCGGATCAAGGACTATCTCTCCCAGTTCACCGAGTGGCATCCTGTGGATTACAACATCCTCTCCCACACCGGCGGCACCTACTGGAAGTTTCCGATCAATCTCAACACCTTCGAGCAGATCATCGGCAGACCCTCGACGAGCGAGGAAATGGAAGCCTGGCTCGAAGAGAAGCGCGTGCCGATCGAAAACCCGGCGAACTCCGAGGAGGTGATCATTTCCCAGGTCGGCTGGGAACTTTATGAGAAGTTCTTCAAGGGCTACACCCTGAAACAATGGAAGCGCCATCCGCGGGATCTCGACGCAAGCGTCTGCGGGCGCATCCCGATCCGCACCAACCGGGACGACCGCTACCTCCGCGAGGAATTCCAGGCACTCCCCAAGGCGGGATACACCCGCATGTTCGAGCGGATGATCGAGGCCTGCGGCGATTCCATCAAAATCCTTCTCAACACCGACTACCGCGAGATCCTTCCCCACACCTCCTTCGGCCGGATGATTTACACCGGGCCCATCGACGAGTTCTACGACTGCCGCTACGGCAGCCTTCCCTATCGCTCGCTGCGTTTTGAAAACGAATCCTTCGGAGCCGAGGAACTGCGCGAGCGGGAACAAGTCTCCGGCAAGCCGGGCTTCTGGCAGCCCGCCATGCAGGTGAACTATCCGAACGAGGAGGACTTCACCCGGATCGTCGAGGTCAAGCACGCGACCGGACAGCAGTGCGCCAACACGACCATCGTCCGCGAGTATCCGGATGATTTCGGTCCGGGCAAGGAACCCTACTATCCAATCCCCGCCCCGGATGCCGCCGCCCTTTACAAGCGCTACAAGGAGCTTGCGGATGCCGAGAAGGACGTCTCGTTCATCGGCCGCCTCGCCACCTACCGCTATTACAACATGGACCAGGTGGTGGGCATGGCCCTTGCTGAAGTGGACAAGATCCAAGCCGCCGACGCCTGACCCCATACCCGACCGACTCATGAGCGAGAAGAAATTCCACGACAATCTCTACTTCTACTTCGATCAGTCGAAGTGGCGGGCCAATCCCGAGGCAATCTATGGTTTCCACCTGGAAAGCGTCCTCGAAAAACTCGCGGCGATCCTGGGCGATGCCTACCACGATTTCCGCTTCGTCGTTTACGAGCACAGGATGGCGCAGCCCTATCCCGAATTCCAAATCACGGGCAAAGACGTCATTCTGATCATGCTTTCCGACGAGAACAGCACGATCCCGCCCGAGGAAATCAGCAACCAGTTCTTCGCCATCTTCAAGGCCTACTACCCGCTCGAGGAGAACGTCAGGAACATCGTGGCCTTCCCCATCGGTTATTCGAACTCCGCCTCGCTCACCCGCTTCATTCCCTTCGGCGAGCGCAATCTCGATGCCTCTTACGCCGGCAACTTCCTTGCCAACCGACTCGACTTCTACCGGCAGTTCAATTTCTGGCGCTTCCTCCCTCCGTTTCCGATCATGAACCGGAAACTGCGGACCTTCTATTTCAAGGTCCTCACCAAACTGAAGCTCTACCGGCCTCAAATGTACCGCGACGTTTTCGGCAAGAGCATCTGCTTCTGGTCGGGAGGATTCGCCAAGGGACTCTCCCGCGACGAATACGCGGACATCATCAGCAACACCCGCATCGCCCTCTGCCCGATGGGCTTCCGCAGCACCGAGTGCTTCCGCCTGATGGAAACGATGCGCCTCGGATGCGTGATGATCTCCGACGAACTCCCTCCCAGCCGCTGGTACAAGGACAGCCCGATCATTGTCGAAACCGACTGGCTGAACATCCGCACGATCATCCAGCAACTGCTTGCGGATCCGGCACGCCTTGCGGAACTTCACCGCAAAACGCTCGAATGGTGGGAAACCGTCTGCTCTGACGAAGCGGTGGCAAGGTATCTGGCGGATGAGATCCAACGAATCCGGACGATTTCCTGAGCGAAGCAGACCATTCAGAGAACTCAAACCTCAATTCGAACTCCACCCTCCCATGTCTCAGGTCACACGCCCTCCTGCTCATGCATTCATTCTTTCGCTGCCCAGGAGCGGAAGCACGATCCTCTCCGCCATGCTCGACCGTTATCACGGAATCGTGTCACCGCCGGAGTCCTCTTTCCCACAGGTGCTCGGTGCCATCAGCCGGAAGGAACGTAACGACCGCCGCTGGCTGGCAGCCCTCTATCACGGGAGCACCTTCGTCCCAACCCCACTCAACCTTGATGAGGCGGAAGCTTGTATGGAAGGAAGCGACGAAGAGATCCTCACATCGCTGGGCCTCGCTATCGCCGCAAAGCTGCACCGTGATCCGGCTGAGATCCGCTGCATTGTTTGGAAGACCCCGAGGACCGTCGGCATGCACAAAGTTCCGCTCTCGACCTCAGGAAAGTTCATCGTCCTCCGCCGGAATCCTCAGAACGTGTTCGAGTCACAGTTCCGTGTCGAGTTCGGCAAAAACAACCGGAACCCATACCGCTTTGCGATCTTCCGCGAGAGCTATGAGCATGCTTTCAGCCGCCTTCCTGAGGACCGGGTTTTCGCCATGGAATACGATGACCTGCCCGACGTGCTTCCGGACCTTCTTGCCTTTCTCGGCCTCCAGAATGCTGGAGGATGGCAGCATTTCGAATCCAGTCTGGACATGGCGGCCAAGCATTGTTCGCACATGACCCAGGTGACCTCCGAGTTCCGCAACACCGATCCTCAGAAGCGGGCCAACCTTGATCCGGGCCAGGTCGCCTCCTTGGCTCGCGCCATGGTTCTTGCCCGGCCGTTGCGGCCATTCATGGGACCTGTCCGCGCCTTTTTCGACAATCAATCGATGGGGCCGATCCGGGAAAGGGCGAAGGAGAAACTCGCCAAGGGAGATTGACGCGGAGGCTCACCCATCCGGCACCACCCAAACCATCATGAAAGTCCTTGTTTCCGCCTATGCCTGTGATCCTTACCGGGGCTCCGAACCCGGTGTGGGATGGACCGCCGTCTGCCGGATCGCGCGCAGGCACGAGGTCTTCGTTCTCACCGATGTTCACAACCGTGCGGGCTGGGACCGTGCTTCGGCCGAGGGTGCGATTCCTCCCAACATCCAGGTGCGTTTCCTGAGGGACCGCAGCGCGTGCAGCGAGAACCGGTTCATCGCCCATATCCAGAGCTGGCTGAACTACGCTTCGTTCAACCGTCAGGTGCTTCAAGCTGCAAAGGCTTGGCACAAGGATGTCGGTTTCGATCTCTGCCATCAGGTGACCATCGCCGGATGGAGGATGCCTTCGCCGCTCTGGCAGCTGCCGATCCCGTTCATCTGGGGACCGATCGGCGGTGCTGGTTACATCCCCGGTGCGTTCCGGGGCATGCTGAGCCCCTCCGCGAGGCTTTTTGAATTTGCAAGGGACGTGAACAGCTGGATCGCCCTGAGATCAAAAGCGTTCAAAGACTGCATCACCCAAACCGCCGTCGTCTTCGCGGCCAACGAAGAGACCGAGGAACTGCTGCGTCCCCACCGCCATGGGGCCCCGTTGGTTCGGCTGCCGATCGCCTCCCTGCCGAGCGACAAGGTCGAGCGTTTCGCCCGCAAGACCGACGAGCCAAGGTCCGGCCCGCTCCGCCTGTTCGCAGGCGGCAACATGGAAGGGCGCAAAGGAGTGAGCATCGCCCTCAAGGCGCTTGCGAAGGTTGCCGCCGCCAACATCGATTTCCGCTACACGGTGGCGGGTGGCGGACCTGAGGTGCCTTCCCTGAGAAAACTCTGTTCCGAGCTCGGCCTTGATGACAAGGTGGACTTCCACCCGGGATACTCCGGAGACGATTACGTGCGCGCCCTCCAGGAATCCGACCTTTATTTTCTCCCCAGTTTCCGGGAAAGCACGCCGGTCACTCTGTTGGAAGCCTACCTTGCCGATTGTTATCCGGTGGTCGCGGACACCAGCGCCCAAGGCGAAATCGTGCGGCTGGCGGGAGGCACGGCCGTGCCGGTGGATTCGATGGAAGGCTTGATCGATGGACTCGCTGCCGCCGTCATCCACTGTGCGGCCATCCGTGCCGAACTGCCTGTCCAAACGAAAGAGAGCCGGGTGAAGCTTCTTGAATACTTCGATTCCGGGCGCTACGAATTGATCGTGGAAGAAGCTTACCTACTGGCCGCCGAAAAATGAATGCATCCCGCGCAAACCTGATGCCGGCCACCATCCTTCCTACCCAAAGGATCGGACGACGGGGGCGCTCCGAGAGCAAGCTTCCCTTCGCTCTTCGGAGCCTGCGCTGGCTCGACAGCCGCTCGCCCTCGTGGGTCTGCGTGATCGGAGGATGGCTCATCCTTTCCATCGGGCTTTTGAGTTATGCAAGCGGACCACAGTTGAGCAGTTCCTTGCTTTACCTCATTCCGGTCATCGTCGTCACCCGTGTGAGCGGGTTTCACGCGGGTTTTACGGCAGCGCTTCTTGCCGCGACGGTCTGGCTGGTCGTGGATCTGAACGGGGGTGTTCAGTTCGAGCACGAAGTGACTCCGTATTGGAACGCCTTGATGCGTCTGGGCACCTTTGTGGTTGCCGTAGGCTTGGTGACCGCCATGAGCTCCCTGACCAGTCACCTCGAAGACCGGGTGAAGGAAAGAACCGCTGCTCTCGAAGCTCAGATCGCCGAAAAACTTGAACTGGAGAAAAACATTCTCGAAATCAGTGACATCGAGCGGGCATCGATCGGTCAGGACCTTCACGACGGTCTCTGCCAGCAGTTGGTGAGTGCCGCATTCTCCTGCAACATGCTGCACGAAAGTCTTGCCGAGCGGGTTCCCGACCAGGCGGAACACGTCAACCGCATCGCCGACATGATCGATGACTCGATCACGCAGGCGCGCAATCTTGCCCGTGGCTTGTATCCCGTGCGTCTGGAAACCGAAGGCCTGGAGATGGCGCTGAGGGAGCTGGCCTCCACCATGAACCGCCGCTTTGGAATCTCCTGCGTCGTCGAATGCCCGGACGCAACTCCCCCATGTGGACATCACGTCGGCATCCACCTTTACCGTATCGCCCAGGAGGCGGTCGTGAATGCAGCCAAGCATTCCCGCGCATCGCGCATCACCCTGGTGCTCTCCCTGAACACATCGAAGATCGGCTTGTCCATTACGGATGATGGCACCGGAATTCAACCGGCATCGGTCAATCCTGAAGGCATGGGACTGCGCATCATGGAATACCGTGCCCGCTTGATCGGAGCCACCTTTTCCGTTGGTTCGGTTTCCGGCAAGCACGGGACCCGCGTCGTCTGCGAAATCCCCTGCGAACTATACAGCCTTTGAACATGGAACCCGAGCCCAAGCAGAAGACCCCCATCATCGTCGTGGACGACCACCCGCTCGTCAGGGAAAGGCTGATCGAATTGATCAATCGGGAGCCGGATCTCGAAGTGATCGGGGAAGCCGAGGACCGCTCCGATGCCCTGGAGATGATCTCAAGGCTGCGTCCGACCATGGCCATCATCGATCTCACGCTCAAGTCCTCACTCGGCTTCGACCTCATCAAGGATCTGCAGGCGATGCATCCCAACGTGGTGATTCTGGTCGTTTCCATGCAGGATGAAATCATCTACGCGGAACGCTGCATCCGCGCCGGCGCACGGGGATACATCACCAAGCAACAGGCAAGCCGCCACGTCATGCAGGCGATCCGGAAAGTGCTTGCGGGAGAGGTTTACGTCAGTGAGGCCGTCGCCAGCCAGTTGATTTCCCGATCCTTTGGCAGACCCCAGAACACGGAATCCCTTTCGATGGTTTCAATATTGGCGGATCGAGAACTTCAAGTATTCGAACTGATCGGGAAAGGTCACAGTACGCGGCAGATTGCCGATATGCTTCTCCTGGACGTCAAGACGATCGAAACGTATCGTGCTCGCATCAAGGAAAAGCTGGGATTGAAGGATTCTTCGGAACTTTTGCAGCAAGCGATCGCCTGGGTGCATCAGCGGACGGGCTGAAAGGCGGCCGCGGCGCTTGTAGGGGATTTGCTGACATCGAATTCAGAAAGCGAAGATCTGGACAGAGCTGCGACCGGGGACGATTCTTTTCCACCAAACCCAAATGAACCCCGTCCATTGGAAGACCATTCCGATTCTGCTGATGATCACCGTCACAACGGGGATCGGAGCACCCGGGGATATCGACAACGATGGCCTGAGGGACGAGGTGGAGAACCAAACCGGAGTCTTTGTTTCGAGACTGGCCACCGGCACCCAGCCGAACAATCCCGACAGTGACGGTGACAGCATCCCGGACGGCATCGAAGTCGGGCGGGGCACCAATCCAACCGATCCCTCAAGCAAGATCAAACGCCCGAACATCATCTACATCGTGGCGGATGACATGGGCTACGGTGACGTGGGATGTTTCTGGCAGAATCAAAAGGCAGGCCCGATGAAGTTCGCCACCCCCGGACTGGATGCGATGGCCGCCCAGGGTGCCATGCTCACCCATCACTACGTGTCCGCATCCATCTGCGCGCCGTCCCGCTGTTCATTCCTTCAGGGGCGCAGCCAGGGCCATGCGACCATCCGGGACATCCAGTTCGATTCGCCGCTCCCCCAGGGATACAACGTGGCCGGCATGTTGAAGTCCGCGGGATACCGTACCATTCACATCGGCAAAGCCGGTCTGGCGGGACGGGATACCGGAGCGCAACTCACAGCCCACCCTTTGGACCGGGGGTTCGACCGCTTTTTTGGATACCTTCTCCACGGGCACGCCCACGAGCACTATCCGAGAAACGGATTGGGCAAGAACGGCGCGATGATTTGCAACGACCGCACCTTCATCACCGACGCCTATCAGGATCTGTTTTCCGCGGATGCCTTTACGGCCTTTGCCAAGAAGAGCATTGTCGACTCCACCACCCAGAATCCCGACAAACCGTTCTTCATCTACCTTGCCTACGACACTCCCCACTTCGACAACCAGTATCCTCCCACCGCCAGCTATCCTTCCGGTGGAGGCCTGCAAGGGGGACTCCAGTGGACCGGCTCGCCATCCTACGTCAACACCGCCATCAACGATCCCAACCGGGTGAACAACCCGGCGAACAGGCATCCTTCGGTTCCATCGAACTGGGGTGTCGATTCCAAACCCTTCGTTTCCATGGTCCGCCGCATGGATGATTCGGTGGCGGACATCCTGCAGACCCTGCGGGACCTGGGCATCGACAAAAACACCCTGGTGGTCTTCACGACCGACAACGGTCCTGAGCCGATCGGGATCTACCCTCCGAATTTCGAGAGCTACGGTCCTTTCGAGGGTACTAAGGCGGACCTTCTCGAAGGGGGCATCCGGGTGCCGGCCATCGTCTGGTGGCCGGATAACATCCCGGCGACCAACCAGCTCAGCAACATCCGTAAAGTCAACCGGCCCTGTGCGAACTACGATTGGCTTTCGACCTTCGCCGACCTCGCCCTTTGCCCGCCTCCGGCCTTTGCCGACGGCACTTCACTCGCCCCCACCTTGACTGGCCAGGGCACGCAGCAGGAAAAGGGTTTCCTTTACTTCGAACTGAACACCTTTGGCACGACCGCCAACTACAACGAGTTTCCGAATCACAAGAACCGCCCTAGAAGCAACATGCAGGCGGTGCGCTTGGGCAACTTCATGGGACTCCGCACCTCGATCACCTCCGCGGAGGATCCCTTCATGATCTTCGATGTGGTGAATGATCCGAAGCAATCGGTCAACCTCGCCTCGACGAAGCCGGACATGCAGCGGGAGATGAAACGCCTTGCCCTCGGTGCGCGACGGCCGATATCGACCTCCGGCAGGCCCTACGACTCGGCGAGGATTCCGGCGTTCCAGCTTTCCACTCCGGTGAGGTCCGGCATCAAGTGGAAGAGCTACGAAGGATACTGGCCATGGCTGCCCGATTTCCGAACCCTGACCCCTTCCGCAGAAGGGGAAAACCTCGGGGTCACGACCTCCGTCCGCTCAAGGGACACGGATGTCGGTTTGCTGTTCGAAGGTTACCTTTCGATCGCCACTGCGGGCACCTATACCTTTCAAATGTCAGCATCCTCGGAAGCCTCGCTCTGGCTCCATGAGTCGCACGTCATCGACAACGATTACGGATACACGGCGGTCAAGACCTCGGGCAACGTGCCCCTCGAGGCAGGTCTTCATCCGTTCCGTCTCTTGTTCCGTCATCGTTCGGGCACGCCCACTCTCGACCTCCGGTATTCCGGTCCGGGAATCACGATGAGAAGCATACCGACCTCGGCGTTCTTCCAAAATGGGCAGCCCACCATCCTGGCACCGGATTCCGCCACGGTCGCCCGCGGGGAACAGGGTCTCATCGACGTCCTTTCCAACGATACCGCAGAGGTTCCTCTGGTGCTGACCTCTCCCGGCACTCCTCTCTTCGGTAGCTCGGCGATTTCCGCAGGAAAGGTTTCCTACCTTCCAAATGCCGGATTCATGGGAATCGACCGCTTTTCCTATGAAGTCACCGACAGTGTGGCGGCCTCCCGGCAAGAGGTCACCATCACCAGTCTGGCCGATGGCGAGATCTGGTTCCCGCTGGACGAAGGCCAGGGATCGACCACCAGACAGTCCGGCGGCTCAGGAACGGGCCTGGGAACCCTCGTCGGCCCATCCGACCCGATGATTTCATGGGTCAAAGGCAAAGACGGCCGGGCGATCCGCTTCAGGGGCATCGATGACATCGTTCAACTGCAAGGGCTCAACCTGCCGCAAGGATCGGCGCCACGAACGTTCTCCTGCTGGATGCGGACTGCATCCAGCATTCCCCAGGAAAACCAGGCTATCTTCAGCTACGGCGGCAACGGGTTCGGCCAACGCTTCACCCTCCGTCTCGCCCCCTCCCCATCCAGTCCGATGGTTCAGAATCTCCGTCTTGAAACCGGCGGAGGCGTTTACTCCGGCACCACCCGGATCAATGACGGATACTGGCATCAAATCAGCGTCACCGTGGCCGATCGAAACAGCGACGGACTCATCACCATCGACGAAACCCGCTTCTTCGTCGACGGACGGCCCGACGTCGGCCGACTCGATGCTCCGGGAGTAGTCATGACCGGAACGGGAATCCAGCCCTCGATCGGCGGTTCGAACCACGCGGCGAATTACAACTTCACGGGTGAGATTGACGACGTGAGAATCTTCGACAAGGAGATCCAACCCGCGACGGTCTCTTTTCTTGCCACCACCCTTCCCGTCACTCCCACTTCCGGAACCAACGTGGTGGTTTCCCAAAGCGACTTCGATGGCGATGGTTTCAGCAACGAAGCGGAGTCCACCGCGGGAACCGACCCGGAGGACCCCGGTGCCTATCCAAGAATCACCGGAGTCACGCGCTCCGGATCCGGCGTGCGCCTCACCTGGATGGGGATCGCCGGAAGAACCTACTGGATCGAGGAAAGCTCGAATCTCAAGACCTGGGGACCGGCTGCGGCTACCCCTCCGGTCGTTGTTGACATGACTGAACCAGACACTTCCACGACCATCCCGGGTAACGGAGTTGCCAATCGATTCTTCCGCCTGCGGGTCGAGGAAACCACACCCGCTCTGATGAGCAACGCGTTTCTTCCGCCCATGGATCAGGACAAGGACGGAGCCAGCGACGAGGCGGAATTCATCGCGGGGACCGATCCCTTCAATGCCTCCTCCGTCTTCTCCATGAAGATGGCACGTGCGTCTTCCGGAGCCTTGCAGGTCAACTGGTCCGGAGTGGCCGGCAGAACCTATCGCGTTGAAGAAAGCAACGATCTCAAGCACTGGAGGCCGGTCCCCGGTGTCTCACCGGTGGTGGTCACCCAAAGCCGTCAGGACATCGGGCGAAGCCTGCCCCACGACGGATCCAGCCAGCGGTTCCTGAGGATTTCGGTCTCACTCTCGAACTGAGCCACGGCGAAGGGCCGGCCCTTTTCCTGCCGCGCCCACTCCATTCATTTTTCATGATGAAGATTTCCATCATCACACCCAGTTTCAATCAGGGCCGTTTTCTAACAGAATGCATCCGCAGCGTGACCTCGCAGACCGGGGTCGAGATCGAGCACATCGTGACCGACGCCGGTTCGACGGATGAGACCATTGAGGTATTGAAAAGCCATCCCCACGTGAAGTGGGCCAGCGAACCGGACAAGGGGATGAGCGACGGGATCAACAAGGGATTCGTCCAGGCGACCGGCGACTGGGTAATGTGGCTGAACTGCGACGACTACCTGCTGCCGGGAGCCTTGTCCAAGGTGGCCGCCCACGCCATGGCCCACCCGGAGGCGGATGTGATCCACGGAGACTGCGTTTACATCCGTGAGGACAAAACGCCGATCCGCCGCAAGCACGATACACCGGTTGACGAATGGGATTTCCTGTTCGTGGGTTGCTGCATTCCATCCACCTCCACCTTCTATCGGAAGCGCATCATCGATGAAGGAAACCTGCTCGATATCGAATATCGCAACTGCATGGACTGGGAATACTACCTGCGCCTCATCCGTCAGGGTTTCCGGTTTTCCTACCTGCCAGAGGCACTCGCCGACTTCCGCTGGTATGAGGACAGCACCACACAGAAGCACTGGCAGCGGATGATCGACGAGGGATTGAGATGCCAGCGCGAGCACATCCGGCTCCGGGGACTGCCCCAATGGCTGGGTCATTCCCTAGTGCTGAAAGGCATGAGGAAGGCATTCCAGTTGAGGCGGATGGCCAAGCGCATCGCCACCCACGGCCGCGCCTGGTGATGGGAGACCCCGGAAATCGATGAGTTCGACTCCCCAACTGCTCGTGGTGATGCCTGTGTTCAATGAACAGGCATCCATCGAGAAAGTGATCCGCGATTGGTTCGCGGAACTGGATGAACGGGTGGGCGACTTCCGGCTCCTTGCCATCGATGACGGATCCGTGGATGCCACCCTTGAGAAACTGCGGATGCTGTCGGACGAACTTGGAAGCCGCCTGGAAATCCGCAGCAGACCCAACCTCGGGCATGGCCAAACCTGCCTGGAAGGTTACCGGATTGCCGCGGAGCGGGGAGTTCCCCACATCCTGCAGATCGATTCCGACGGGCAGTGCGATCCGGCGTTTTTCGAGGCGTTCTGGGCGATCCGGGAACCCTACGATGTCATCTACGGAAAACGCAGGCGCGAGGATGGCCTCCGGCGGATCGCCGCAAGCATTGTGCTGCGCTGGCTGCTGCGGATGACCCAAGGAGTGAACTGCGCCGATCCCAACGTGCCTTATCGGCTGATGCGAACTGCGGTCTGTGGTCCCATCGCGGCACGGATTCCTGAGCACTTCTTCCTGGCAAACGTCGCGCTCGCGGTGTTGCTGCGCCGGACGGAAAACATCCGCCACGGAGAAGTGCCGATCCGCTTTCGCGAACGATCGGGCGGCGAGCCGTCGGTTCCCCTTTCGCGCTTCGCGTCGAGGGCGATCGAGTTGGTTTTGCAGCTTCGCCAACTTCTGCGGGAGAACCCGGTTGCCGGCAACGAATCGAAGAAACCATGCACGGATCCTCTTTCATGAATCGAAACCAGGCCGCGCGCCTGCTATCGATCACCGCCGCCGCCCTTGTCATGGGGCTTCTCTTCATCACCCGCCAGAGCTTCTGGATGGATGAGGGCAGCACGGTTTTCAAAGCCTTGATTCCCGACCTCCGGGAGTGGTGGCGGATGACGTTGAGAATCGGTGGATCGGATGTGCAGATGCCACTCTACATGTTCCTGGTCTGGCTCTGGGCGAAGCTTGGGGCGGCCAGCGAGTATGCGTTGCGCCTCGTCAATCTCCCCTGGCTGGTCATCGGAGCCCTGGCGCTCCGGAATCACCGGTTCTGGCCGCTGGTTTTCCTGAGCTCCCCTTTTGTTCTTTATTACGCCGGAGAACTGCGGCCCTACGCGATGCAGGCTGCCGCTGGTGCCGTGGCCGCGGCAGCGCTGCTCAAGGTGCATGAAGGAACCAGAGGCGATGATCGCTTCAAGGGCCTTCATGCCATCGCAGTCGCGGTTCTCTTCCTGGCATCGACCAGCCTGACCGGAGCGGTCTGGGCGGCAGGGCTCGGAGCCGCCACCCTGCTCTTGAGGCCCGATTGGATCCGCAGCGCCGGATTCTGGAAACGAATCATCGTTTGGATGCCGGCCGCGCTGCTTGTCGGCGGATTTTATGGATTCACCCTGCTGAAAGGCTACCGCGCAGCAGGCACGGAAGGCGGAATCGCCAGCCTCATTTTCGGGTTCTACGAACTCTCGGGCCTGATGGGTCTCGGGCCCGGGCGGAATGAAATCCGCGCCAATCCTTCGTCGATCCTTCATTCCCTGCCCGTGCTGATCCCGGCGATGGCCGTGATGGCAGCCGCCTGGAGCAGCGGGGTGGCGATCGGATTTCAGCAAAGCACGCCAAGGGTGAGGCTCGCCTTCGCCGCCGCGGTCCTCCTGCCTCTCCTGTTTCTAACGGGAGTCTCGATCTTCATGGACTTCCGGGTGCTGGGGCGCCACTTGAGCCCGCTGCTTCCGGCCGTTCTCCTGCCACTCGCAGTGTGCATGGACCGGCGGAACCATCACTCATGGCGCTGGCCTGTGGTCGCCACGGCAGCCGTTTGTTTTGGCCTCGGCTCGGCGATCCTACTCCGGACCCTGGAACGCCATGCCCGCGACGACTACCGGCAGGCCTCATCCATCGTCTTCCAGGCCCTTGACGAAGGCAAACGGGTCTGGTGGCAGGCCGACATGAACGCCACGCGCTACTACGCCTATCAGAAGGGCGGATTCCCGATGATCAACGCCATCCAGGTGCTTGAGTCCGACATCCCCGCCAGCCTGCTTTCGTCGGACATGGTGGTGATCAACCGGCCCGACCTCCGCTACCGCGGCCAGGACTACCGGTCGGAACTGAAAAGAAATGATTTCCATCTCGACTCCACGTTCACCGGATTTGAAATCTGGACCAGCCGATGATCCGACGCGGGAAAGCCGAACTCCTCCACCTTGCTTGAGCACGCATTCAGCAACATCCGTCGTCGTCTTCGCACAAACCCCTCCACCGGAACACGGGCAGAGCCGGATGGTGAAGCTCGGCCTGGAGGCGCTGCGGACCGACAACCGGCGCTTTGATGTCCATCACATCAACGCCCGGTTTTCCGAGACGCTTGAAGACATCGGCGAGAGCAATCTCAGGAAGGCGATTCCGATCGCCACCTACCTCCTCCAGGCGATCCGTCTGAGGTTCCGGCTCCACTCTCCCTTGCTCTACTACGTGCCCGGCCCGGCCAAATGGAGCGCGGTGCTCAGGGACTGGGTCCTGCTCGCGGTGCTCAGGACCTTCTATCCGAAAATCGTGTTCCACTGGCATGCGATCGGGCACGGGGAATGGGCGCATGGATCATCGCGAATGACTCTGGAAGGTCCGGCATGGCTGGACTGGATCGCACGACGGGTGAGCCCCATCGTTCTCGACAAACCCTTCGCTTCGATCGCCGTCTCCTCCACCTCGGCGCGGGATGGCGCGGCGATCTCGTCGATTCACCAGATCACGATTTGCAACGGGATCGAGGACCCCTGCCCCGATTTCGACAGCGATCTCCTGCTTTCGAGAACACGGGAGATCCAGCAATTCACCGCCAACCCCGCCCCCTGTTTCCGCGTCCTTTTTCTGTCACACGGCACCATCCAGAAAGGTCTGTTAGACACCATGACGGCCCTCGGGCTTGTCCTCGGCACCGCGGATCCCTCCTGGAGGTTTGAAATCACGATCGCCGGCGGAGTCAGTGAATCCTTGCAGTCGGAATTCAATCGTCTTCTCGATGCATTGAAGAGGGATCACGGAAACCGGGCCTCGTTTTCGATCCTCGGCTATGTTTCCGGCAGCAGCAAACACGCATGCTACCGGAACCACGACATCTTCCTCGCACCCAGCCGTTGGGAAAGCTTCGGACTGACCGTGGTGGAAGCCATGGCGCACGGAATGCGGATCGTCGCCTCCGCCTCCGACGGTGTCACCGGTGTTCTGCCGGATGGATATCCCTATCTTTCGCCACCCGCGGATCCTTCACGGCTTGCCGAATCGTTGATGGGCTGCTGTCGCGACCTCGTCGATGGAAAGCATGCGGACGACGCCATGATGTTGAGGAAGAGATTCCTCGATCTGTATCAGATCTCCGATTTCTCCGACCACTTCCGTGAGGCGATCGCCGCATTGGGAGGCGCAACGACCACGCTCCAATCCGCTGTTCACGAACAACCCTCGCTGCACGGCGTCGATGGACGATCCGTTCCAGCGCTCTCCATTCAGGCGTATCTTGCCGACCAAAACCCCGGGCATGACCGCAGTTTCGGTATCTCGCGGATGTCCCAGGTGGTGCTCGATTCGCTCCGAAAGACTGGCGAGGTGGGGATCTCCGCCATTGTCTCGAAAACCTCGCAGCAGGCACCGGAGGGTGTGGAGTCTGTGAGAACGCTGCCGTGGGGAACCCGCAGCAAGGTTGTGCGGCTTCTGACGGATCACTTTCATCCGCTTTTCTCGCAGAACGGCCCGGCACCCGCGCTGCATTATTTCCCTAAAGGCTACCTCCCTTTGTTCAGCGGCCTTTGCAAGCCGTCCGTGGTGACCATTCACGACACGATCATCCAGTATGACGAGGACCACTATCCGTCGTGGCGCAAGCCGTGGGAGTATTCCTATTGGGCGATGATGCTCAAGCACACCCTGCGCAGCGCGGACCGGATCATGACCGTCTCCGAGTCCTCGAAGCGGCAGATCAGCGAGTTCATGGAGCGTCACGGCATCCGCCGGAAGGAGATCACCGTCACCTACGAACCCTGCCTTTACGAATCACTGCCGCAGCCCGAGGCACCGGCGAAGGAAAACTACGTGATTCACCTCGCCTCATGCGAACCGCACAAGCGGACCTCCCATCTGGTGCGCTGGTGGAGCGAGGCGGAGCGCAGCCATCCGGATCTGCCGATGCTTCACCTCATCGGAACCGTGCCCGCGGATGTGGCCCCCTTGCTCGCCACCTCCAAGAGCATCGTGAAACGCCCCTTTCTTGAGGATGCGGCGCTCCAGGCCGCCTATCTAGCAGCGAAGGCGCTCATCCTGCCATCGGAAATCGAAGGCTTCGGCCTGCCCGCGCTGGAGGCCTACTACCTCGGCACGCCGGTCTGCTTCGTCCGCGGAACCTCGGTCGAGGAAGTGCTTTCCGTAGCCACCGGAAAGGGCGGATTCTCACTCGAATCGATGGACTCCCTGGTTCACGCGCTTGGCGAGGTCATCTCGATGACTCCGGACGAGGTCCGATCCTGTGGTTTGAAGCTGCGCGAGACCTATGCCGCCGCCAAGGTGGCGGAGCGCATGCTGGCCGTGTTCCGCGAAGTCTCAGCCCGTTGACCCGATGATGATCCGGTCCATCCTCAGAAACGCGGGAATCCGCCCGGACGCCCTGCGGGCAAGCCTGGCCGGATGGCGGCGCTATCTCTCAGACCGCTCGGTGATCCGCGCCGCAGCCCGCGATGCCGGCATTCCCTGGGGACGCGAACTGCCCATTCTCACCGAGTGGAACGAATCGTCAGGAAACCTCGGCGCCTACTTCCTTCAGGACCAGTTGGTGGCTCGATGGATTCACGATGATCAACCGCTCCGCCACGTCGACGTCGGTTCGAGGCTCGATGGATTCATCGGCCATCTCTCCGTGTTCCGCGAAGTGGACGTGATCGACATCCGCCCGCAACCGCGGCCGGTTCACCATGTGCGTTTCCATCAACTCGACCTGATGGACGAACTGCCCGGGGAGTGGCTGGGATGCACGCCCTCGCTTTCGTGCCTCCATACCATCGAGCACTTCGGGTTGGGACGCTACGGCGACCCGCTCGACATCTCCGGGCATCTGAAGGGACTGGAGCGGCTCAAACAACTCGTGGCTCCCGGTGGCATCCTCTACCTATCCACTCCCATCGGTCCGGAACGGATCGAATTCAACGCCCACCGGGTCTTCGCCGCGCAAACCTTCACCGGATGGTTCGGTGAGGGCTGGTCGATCGAACGCTTTGCCGTGATCGACGACGAGGAGGTGCTTCACGAGGAGGTCGACTGGCGCTCGCCGCAGGCCGCCACCCACTTCGGCTGCCAACTCGGAGTCGGCATCCTCGCCGCAAGACGGAATCCCTCCAGCACGCCATGATCCGCGTCATTCTGTTAGGGCGGACGGGCAACCATCTCTTCCAGTATGCCCTCGGCCGGGTTCTTGCCGAAAAACACGGTGTCCCGCTCGTCATGGACGCCTCTTGGTTCAACCGGCAGGGCTGGAACGAGGTCTCGCACTTCCTGCGGCTGCCGATCCGCGCGAAGGTGGTGCGACGCCTGTCTCCGGCGGCGCGTTTGCTCCGCAAGAGCAGCGGCAGGCATTACTGGGAGTTCCTCGGCCTGCCGGTGATCCGCGAATCATCGACCGACCAGCGCTTTGATCCCTCGATCCTCGAAGCTCCCGCCGATTGCGTGGTGTTCGGCTACTTCCAGACGCCCTTGTATTTCCGGACCATCGCCGACGAACTGAGGCAGGAGCTCCGCAGCCTGATTGCCGCAGCGGTCACGGTGACTGACAATTGGAAAGACCGCCTCGCCGATCCCTCATCCGTCGCCGTGCACGTCCGGCGCGGGGATTATCTTCTCCATCCGATGTTCGACGTCTGCGGCAGGGCCTATTACGATCAAGGCATCGCAAGGCTGCGCGAGCGAATCCCCGGGGCGCGCTTCCACATCTTCTCCGATGACCCCGGGTGGTGCCTCACCGAGTTCCAGGGAAACGACATCACCGTGATGGATTCCGGAATGGACGCCGCCGATCCGCTCCACGATCTTCACCTCATGAGCCTGGCCTCGCACCACCTGATCGCCAACAGCACCTACTCCTGGTGGGCGGCCTGGCTCGGACTCAGACCCGGCCAGCAGGTTCTCATGCCGGACCGCTGGTATGCCGGAGAGACCCACGCTCCGATCGAGGAAAAACGGCTCGAACACTGGGAAATCCTCAAATTCTGATAGATCGGCCATGCTTCTTTCCATCATCGTTCCCGCCTACAACGAGGAGAACCTCGTCTGCGTGCTTCTGGAAAAGCTGCTCGAACTGCGCTTCGCCCCGGGGATCGATCGCGAGATCATCGTCGTGGACGACGGGTCCTCGGACGCCACCGCATCGAGGATCGGGGAATGGATCTCCTCACGGCAGGATGGCGGAGTGCGTTTGATCCGTCACGACCGCAACCAGGGCAAGGGCGCGGCTGTTAGAACGGGGATGGACGCCAGCTCGGGGGACCTCGTCATCATCCAGGATGCGGACCTTGAATATGATCCCGAGGACATTCACCGGGTGATCGCGCCGATCGTGGCCGGGGATGCGCTTGTGGTCTATGGATCGAGAATCCTCCGAGAGAAGGAACTGGGACGCTCCGGCTGCTGCGGATGGATCACCGGAAAGCACCCTCACTCCTACGTGCTTGCCTATCTGGGCGGCGTGGCGATCACCAAGTTCACCAACCTTCTCAGCGGTGCGGCGCTGACCGACGAGCCCACGTGTTACAAGTGCTTTCACCGGCGCGCCCTCGAGGATCTGCGGATCGAGGCGGACGACTTCGCCTGGGAACCGGAAATCACCATGAAAGTCCTCACCCGCGGCATCCGCATTGTCGAGGTGCCCATTTCCTATCACCCGCGCAAACTGGAACAGGGGAAGAAGATCAACTGGATGGACGGCGTGAAGGCCTTGCTCACCGTGTGGCGCTACCGATGAAGACCGGCGGCAATCCACTCCCAACCCCCGCACCGCTCGCTCCTTGAACGGCATCTCCAGATTCCCAACCGCCGCTGCGATTCTCATCGTGGTGGTGATGGCTTGGTTCTCACCGTGGTGGCTCGGCGGCAGGAACCTCGCGCCCGTCGATCTCCAGACCCGGATGATGAGCCCGTGGCGCGGGGACAACGAGACGCGCTTCGCCCGAAACCACATCGTCGCGGATGGTGTGGACCAGTATCTCGTTTACCGGCTCATTGCCGAGCGGGATTACCACCGCGAGGGAAAGGTCGGCTGGAGCAGCCTCACGTATGGCGGCACCGCGCAGAACGCGAACACGATGGCGCTGTATTTCGACTGGACGATGCAGCTGCATCGTTTCTTCGGATTCTGGACCGCCTGGCATCTCGGGCTGATCGGGCAGGTTCTGATCGCTGCATTCGGCATGCACGCCTTCCTCAAGGCGCGCGGGATCGCCGAGCCGTGGACCTGCTGCGGGGCCCTTGCCTACGCGGCAAACTCGCAGTTCGTCACCTGGATCCATCACCGTTGGGCGCTCGGTGCGTTCTGCTGGGTGCCCTGGATCCTCCTCGCCATCCAACTGCATCGCAAGGGATCGCGCGCGGCGGGATTCGCGGTACCCCTCCTGCTGGCGCTTGCCTTTCTCGGCGGGACCCTCCAGCACGCGGCTCTGGTGGTGCTCGTTGTGGTGGCCATGTGGGCCGAGCAGGCCATTCAACTGGGTCGTTCCGCATGGAAAGCCCAGCGCGCGCTGCTGGCCCGCCATCTGGTGTGGGGCTTGGCTGGCACCGGCCTGGCGGCGGTGATGTTCCTGCCCTGCGTGGATGCCTTCCTCACCAGCAATCGCCTCGGCCTGCACACCGGCATGACCACCAACGCGGCCAACAGCATCTATCCCCAGGGTTGGCTGCAGCCGCTTTTCAATCTCGCCGCCTATCCCCTTCAGATCTTCCCCTCGGTGCTCGGTCGCTGCGATTCGATCGATGTCCTGAAGCTCTTCAAAAGCGATCTCTTCTACGTCTGCTACTTCGGGTCACTGCCGGTCCTCATCGGTTTTCTCGCGCTGTGGCAGAAGCGCACGCCGGTCCTCGCCCGCATTCTGATCGCCGCAGGTCTCGTGCTGCCCCTCACGCCGTTGGTGCGTGTTCTCTATCAACGCCTGTTCATGCTCTTCATCATCGGGGCCATCCTTGCCTTCGCCCACTACATGACGGCCGCACCGCGTGAGGAACGAAGGCGGCTGGCGCGGATACTCAGCATGCTCGCCGGAGGAGCGGCGCTTGCATGGGCGGCCGTGAGTGCGGTTCTGCTCACCCAGGCGCAGCGACTCGATGCGCTGCGCGACCGCATCGCGGAAGTGGGTGGCGGGAGTTCCTTCGGCTTTTTCAAGAACTGGCTGCAGATGCGCGCCGGCAACTTCATCGGGGACCTCTTCATCTGGAGTCCGCAGCACGCGATTCCGCTGATTCTGTTAGGGATGGCGCTCGCCGGTCTCGCATTCACTGCCGCCGCCTCACCCCGGCGCGCGAGGATCGGCGGCATTCTGGTGCTGCTTGCGGTGATTGGCGAGGTGACCGTCTTCGCCTCCCGCTGGGCGGTTTGGAGCGATGCCAGGGAGCACCCCTTGTTTCCGGAAACGGCGGAAAGCAGGATCCTGCAGGAGAAAGTGGGCAGGGACGGCCGTGTGACCACGGTGATCCATCCCACGGCGCACATGGCGCTCACTCCCTTCGTCCCCAACACCCTGGCACCTTACGGCATCGCAACGATCTCCGGATATGACAGCATCGTGCCGGACGGGATGGTCCTCCCCACCGAAACCCCGGACGACGCCCGCAAGCTCGGAAGGTGCGGTGTGAGCCACCTCATCACCTGGCATGGAAACCCGGACATCCCCGGGGAGTGGACGCGCATCTGGAGCAGCACCTCGATGGACCTCTATCAGAATCCGCTCGCCGTCCCCCGTTATGCGGGTTTCACGGACGACGGGGCCAGGTCCGGATTTCTTGAGGCAAGCGGAGGGGCCTTCACCCGCCTCACCGAGACTTCGGGGCTGGAGAACTCACGGATCATCGAGGTGCCGGCCGGCCTCCGCTGGTTGAGAATCGCCGAGAACCACGCTCCGGGGTGGCGCTATCGCGCCGTTGGCGGCAACGACTGGGCGGATGTTTCAACGGCGGCCGACAAGGCCATGTGGATCGCCAACCCCATGCCCGATCGGGACGTGCAGATCGAGATGATCTATCAGCCGCCCCTGCTCACTGCGGGCATTCGCGTTTCCGGACTCACGCTCGGGTTGATCGCCGCCGCGGCAGGCCTCACCTTGCTCAAGGGCCGCGGGAGGCCCCCGCTCGAACCGATCTCATCATGAATCACGCTTGGATCCATTTCCGGAACCGGATGATCTCACTGTTTCCGTGGGTGACCCGGATCACCGAGACACGCAGGCTGCTCAGCGCCGCCGGGCAGTGGCGGACCACCGGCTGGACCAGTCCACCGCCATTCTTCGTGCGGCGCGCGATGCTTCTGGCCGAGGCCCGCGCCATCGGCGCGGAGGTCTTTGTGGAGACAGGCACCTTCCTCGGGGATACCACGTGGGCCTTCCGCAACGTGTTCCGCAGCATCCACACGATCGAGGTGGAGCCATCGCTGGCGGACCTGGCGAGGAAGCGCTTTTCAAAGCATCCGCACATCGAGGTGATCGAGGGGGACTCCTCGCGGGTCCTCGGCGGACTCTGCGGCCGGATCGACGGTCCCTGCCTGTTCTATCTGGACGGGCACTACTCCGGCGGCATCACCGGCATGGGAAATGTCGAGTGCCCGATACTTGCGGAGATCGACGCGATCTTCGAGCGGACCCGCAGTCCGTTCCGCATCGTGGTGGACGACGCCCGGCTTTTCGGCAGCGATCCGGCCTATCCCACGCTCGAGGTGTTTCTCCGCCACGTGCAGGGCCACGATCCCTCGTTTGAGATGCGTGTGGAAAACGACGCCATTCTTCTGATGGGGAAACCCGGTGATTCATGAGCGGTGATCCGACATCCGGAAAGCCGCGTATCCCCGAGCTGGATGGCCTGCGTGGGGTGGCGGTGGCGCTTGTGCTCGTCTGGCACTACCTGCCATGCCAACTCCCGCGTGATGCCGGGCTGCTTTCATCCGTGCTGAGGCGCGGGCTCTATCTCACCGGAAGCGGCGTGGACCTGTTCTTCGCGCTGTCCGGATTCCTGATCTTCGGGATTCTGCTCGATGAGCGGAAGACTCCGGGCTGCCTGAGGATCTTCTACATCCGGCGTGCCTGCCGGATTCTTCCCGTCTATCTGCTTCTGTTAGGGAGTTTCGCGGCGCTTTCCGCGACCGACTTCCTCCCTCAGGAATCCCGCCAGTGGTTGTTCGGCAATCCGCTGCCACTGTGGTCCTACGCGACCTTCACGCAGAACATCCTGATGGGCATGGAGAACACCTTCGGCCCCGGGGCGCTGTCGGTGACCTGGTCGCTGGCAGTGGAGGAGCAGTTCTATCTGATCGCCCCGCTTGTGGTGCTGATGGCCGGACGCCGTGGACTGGTCTGGCTGCTTCCGGCGATGCTGGTGGCGGGGCCCGTCCTGCGGGCGATGGACCCGGGTTTCCACACTTACGTGAACACCCCGTGGCGCGCGGATCCGCTGGTCGCGGGGGGATGTGTGGCGCTCATCGTGCGGTCAGAAGCGGCGATGGCATGGGTTCGCAGCCGGCGCGGACTTCTGCTGGCTGCGGCCGCTTGTCTGGCCGCGCTTGTGCCCTTGATGATCCTGAAGCCGGGCATCCTCGGGGTATTCGATCTGAGCTGGCTGGCACTCTTGTATGCGCTTGTCGTGCTGATGGCCGTTTCGGGAACCGCGGCACCGCTATCATCGTTCCTTCGACAAGCGTGGTGGATCTCGCTGGGGCGTTACTCCTATGCGATCTACATGTTCCATCAACTGGTGAGCGGACTTCTGCACGGCCTCATCCTGAAGCAGGAGCCTCTGATCCGCGGATGGCCCGGCGCTCTGACCACACTCGCCGCACTGGTGACGACCTTGATGCTGGCATGGTTGTCCTTCCGCTATCTTGAATCTCCATTTCTCAAAATCGGGCAACGCTTCCGGTATGCCCGGAGCGGCAACCCCGCCTGAATCCGCGGATGAAGATCCTCACATGCACCCCGGTGGCTTTTGGAGGAGGCGCGGATTTCTTCGCGCGGGACAGCGGTCTGCTCTGCCGCGGACTGCAGCGCATCGGGATCGAAAGCCGGGCGGTGATGCCGCTTCCGGGGATGGCGGAGGACCAGCCTGATCTGGTCCGGATCTCGATGGCACGTCTGGAGGACCCCGGGTGGTGGCGTGCCCAGCAGGCGGATGGCGTGGTCTTGTATGCATGGGGGCGTCCGAAATTCCGCGAGGTGGCGAGCGCCATCCGCAGGGCGGGTTGCTTTCTCATTCTCAATCAGGACAACGGCGGTCTGGTGAGTCCGCTGGCCGGTTTCGGCGACTGGCTGCGGGAGCAATGGATCCTCGGCGGCGGTGGACGAGGTGCCGCGGGCTGCCTGCGAAGCGCGCGGCTCACGCTGCGGGGTCTCAGCGTCGGGCTTGCTCTAACCGATCCGCTGCGGGCCGACCATTTGTCCCACGGACACGTGATCGCCTGCGTCTCCCCGAAGGCGGCGGAACATTACCGAAAGCTTTGCCGCATTTACGGCCGCGGGCTGGAACAACGGGTGGAAGTGATCCCGCACGCGGTGGAATCGATGTTCCACGCGGGGGAATCCCTCAAGGAACGGCGGATTGTCTGCGTCGGCCGATGGAGTGACGAACTCCAGAAAAGGACCGGGCGGATGACCGGGGTGCTCGAATCCGTGCTGGCCAAGGACCCCGCCGTCGAGGTGGTGATCATCGGCCAACCCACCGACAAGCTGAGCAAGTGGCATGCGTCGCTCGACAAGGCGGTGTCCGGGCGGATCCGGCTCACGGGCGCGCTGGACCGTGAGAGCCTCGCGGATTGGATGGCACGCTCGATGGTGTTTTACAGTCCCTCGGCTTTCGAGAGTTTCGGGATCGCCGCGGCGGAGGCCTTGTGTTGTGGCTGCTCGGTGGTGGCGGGAGAGTCCGTCTCGATGGCGAGCTTCGCCTGGTTTGTCTCCGAAAACTCCGGGCGGCTGTCGGCCACGGACGACGTTCAAGGCCACGCAAGGGCCCTTCGGGATGAGCTGCACGAATGGGATCGAGGCGGCCGCGACCCTGCGGCGATCTCCGCGATCTGGGCGCAGCGGCTGCATGCGGAGAAAGTGGCGGAAAAGGTCGCATCGATGGTCGAGAATCATCTCCGGCACAGGCGGTATTGTTAGAAGACAAAGGGAAGGCACCGTCTTTTCGGCTTTCCAGAAGAGCGCTTTCCGAGCATTCCTCGTTGCGATGGATTTCACGATCATCACCCCGTCCCTGAATTACGGCCGGTTTCTGGCGGACTGCCTGGAGAGCGTGGCCGGCCAGGCCGGAGCAAGCTTCGAGCACCTGGTGATCGATGGCGGCTCGACGGACGAGAGCGCATTGGTCGCGGCCCGCTTTCCCCACACGGTCTGGCGGGAGGAGCGGGATCAAGGCATGTCCGACGCGATCAACAAAGGCTTCGACCGAGCGAAGGGCGACTGGGTCATGTGGCTCAATGCCGATGATCGCCTGAAACCCGGGGCACTCTCCGCGATGCTGGGTTTCCTCCGTGGGACCGATGCCGATGTGGTGTATGGCGACTGGGATTTCATCGACGAAGGTGGAGCGCATCTCCGCCATGTGGTCGCGCCCCGCTGGTCGCTGTTCGTGCACGTGCACCATCACTGCTTCATCGGATCCACGGCGGCCTTCTATCGAAAGTCATCGGTCATCGGCGGCGGCCACCGGCTGCGGACGGACTTTCGTTACGTGATGGACGGCGAGTTTTACGCGCGGCTTCACACGGCGGATCTGGCATTCGAGAGAGTGCCGGTGACCGTGGCGGATTTCCGGCTTCACGGAGCGAACGCCTCTCAGCGTCATTTGGGAAAGACCCGGAACCTGGAGGTGATTCTCGCGGCGGAGCGGCAGCACGTCGAATCCCGTGCCATCCGCCGGGCCTATGGCATCACGCTCTTCACCGACCCCTATCTGAACGGGCTGGTGGATGGCATCCTGTGGATCGCCGCCCGTGGCTGGAAGTTGGTGAAGAAGGTTTTCTGAAACCCGGATCCGTCCGGGACATTCCACGATACTCCACCCATGTCCACGCCTCTCCGCATAGCCGCCGTGTTCGCCACGATGAACCGGGCGCAAACCGCGTGCGCCTGCATCCGGGCGCTGGCCGGGCAGACGCGGCCACCCGAGCTGGTGGTCGTGGCGGACAACGTTTCACACGACGGCACGGTGGAGGCCCTGCGTGGGATGTCCGGGCTGCCCTTCGAACTCATCGTCCATGAAATGCCGGACAATCGAGGCAATGCGGGTGGTGTGGAAGTGGCGATGGATCTTTCCTTCGACCTCGGTGCGGACGCGGTTTGGATCCTAGATGACGATTCGTTTCCGCGGAAGGATGCGCTCGCAGAGCTCCTCGCGGGGGATTGGGACCGCAAGGTCGTGCGGCACCCGGTCCAGATCGACCCGGCGACGGGACGATTCACCTGGCCGATGCAAGTCTGGTCCGGCGATGCGTTCCGCCTTGTGGCGGGGCCCGATGATCTGCCGCCCGGGGATTTTGTCCGGACCCGCATCATGTGGACCGGGGCGCTGGTTTCCCGAGAGGTGCGGGAGGCGGTGGGACGGGTGAACGCGGGCCTGTTCATCCGTGGCGAGGACGAGGAATACCCGTGGAGATTCGAGAAAGCCGGCTTCACGCAGGCCGCGGCGGTCCGCTCGGTGCTGGATCATGCGGGGCCGGATGATTTGGTCCACTGGAGGTTTCTCGGTCGCAATCTTTTCATCGAACGAGGGCTGGCGGACTGGAAGTTGTATTACAAGGTCCGGAACATGGTGTGGTTGAAGCTGCGCCAGAAGGGTTGGATGGCGGCATTCGCGATGGCGGCCGCCTATGCCATCGGCATCATGCGGATCGACGGTCCCGGACGGATCGGAGTGATCGCGGAGGCGGTACGGGATGGCTTCGTGGGACGCCTCGGCAAATGGATCCGCCATCAGTGAGCGGCTGCCGAACCGTGGAGCCATTTCCATCGACGCCCGGGCCCCCGGCTCACCCACCACGCGCATGCCGCCACGCCGAGGCCGATGCCGGCGGCATCACAAACCAGGTCGATGACGTCATCCATGCCGAAGCCATAGCCGAAGGCCCACTGCGAGAGTTCGATCAGAACCGCGAGCAGTCCGGATAGAAACCACGCGGCACGGCGGCCCGCCAGAGCGGCGATCAGGAAAGCGGGTGCAGCCAGCATCAGGGCGTGGAGCACCGGCCTGGCACGGGTGATGAGAAACTTCACCCTCAGTGGCAGACTCCCCTGCACGGGGATGTCACCCGAGGCACGGATCACCTGCGGCCCCATCGGGGACGTTTCCGCGGCGGGAGCCCAAGCCCCGCCACCCGGACCGGAGGTGTCTCCCAATTGAAAAGGCAGGACCATGGGCCGCTGGACCTTCCATGGGCCCGGTATCACGAAGTTCACGCCCATCAGCACCCAGACCGCCGCCGCCAGCAGAGAGGGGAGTCGTTTCGCGGATGACCCGCAGCGCACCGCCGCCATCCCCCACCCCAGGAAACCGGCGAGAAGGGCCCAACGGCCGTAGATCCAGAGCGGGCGCTCCTCGACGACCACCACCTTCAGTCCGCTCAATTCCACCTGCCCGGACAGCCCCAGGTTTTCAAGCCGCAGCGATGGGACGGCCGGGCCTTGCAACGGAACCGCCACGATCCCGTGGACTGGATCGACATCGCCAAAGCGCACGGCGGCGATCGGATCGGTCTCCGGAGGGGCGGAGGTTGGATCCGCGGGTTTCCGCCATTCGATCAGCAAGCGTCCGTTCTGCCAGACCTGTGGGCCTTGTTGGAGATCGAGAGCCTTCAGTTGGAAGCTCAAATGCAGGGCCCTTGCCGGCGGTGCGTCCGGCAGCGGGAGCCGCAGAGCGAAGCCCCCTTCGCCAGGCGCGGAGCCGATGCGCAGCGAGGAAGTTCCCGGCGCGGAGGTCCATTCCACCCCTTTGGCCAGTTCGTTGGGGCCGCGCAGGTCGTCCATCGACCACACCGGCGACTGGGCGACCCGCTGAAACCGCTGTGGCCAGAGGAAAAAAAGCGCCGCCGCCAGCAGCAGAAAGGTGGTGGACAGCAGAAGCGGACGCATCTCACCGGAGATGGCTACACCCTCGCGTCCGGGTTCCAATCAAATTCAGGCAGCGGATCGGAAGAATGCGATCAACCGGTTGGCTGGCCCGACACATTTCCAAGGTTGCACTTCTTTGGATTTTTCTGATCCTACGCGCCACTCCGCTGCTGTTCGACACCCTGAAACCCAATCCATGGCCACAAGCCGAAACGAAGCATTCCGTATCCAGGCGCTGCAACTGACCGACGCGCTGTTGGTCTGGCTGGCATTCTGGCTCGGCTGGGAGACCCGCGACGTGATGCGCGGCATTCTCAACATGGCCGTCGAGCAGGGAGAGGCGCGCGAGTCGATCAACTGGGTGCTCTACATCGCGGTGCCATTCACCCCGCTGGTTCTGGAGCGCTTCGGATTTTACGACCACCTGCGCACCAAGACGACCGGTCGGGCGGTTGCCCAGATCTTTGAAGGGCTGATCATCATCGCGCTGATGATCGGCATGTTTGCGGTGTTTGCCAAGCTGATGGACACCCGCCGCCTGGTGCTTCTGAACGGATTCGGCCTGGTGTTTTTCCTGCTCCTGGTGAGGGACCGGATCACCTCGGCATGGCTCAAGCGCCTGAAGACCCAGCCCTCCAGCCAGGAACGCATCGTCATCGCCGGTTCGGACAAGGAAACGGCGGATCTGCTCGCCGAGATCGATCCTGAGATCATTGCGGATTGGAACATCGTCGAGCACTTCAATCTCAAAAACCGGCCGGTGGACGACATGTTCGACCTGCTCAAGGCGAAGTCGGTATCCCGGGTGATCTTCGCAGCGAAGGAGGTCGAGTTCGACAAAGTGGCGCGCGCGGTGGAAGCCTGTGAGCTTCAGGGCGTGGAAGCATGGATTTCCGCGTCGTTCATCCGCACGCAGATCGCACGGCCGGTATTCGATGCGGTGGGCAACAAGCCGATGCTCGTGTTGAGATCGACTCCCGAGCTTTCATGGGAGCTTCTTTGCAAGGACATCCTCGACCGGCTGGGAGCATCGGCGATCATCCTTTGCACCTTGCCGCTGTGGGTGATCGCGGCGGTCGGGATCCGCATCAAGAGCCCGGGGGCCCCGGTGTTTTTCTCGCAGATGCGGGCCGGGCGCTACGGCCAGCCTTTCAAGATGTGGAAGTTCCGCACCATGGTGGCCAATGCGGAGGAGCTCCTTGAACGGATCAAGAAGGAACACGGCAACCAGATGGATGGCCCGGTTTTCAAACTCGACAACGACCCGCGCATTTTCCCATTCGGAAGCTGGCTGCGCAAGCTGAGCATCGACGAGCTGCCCCAGTTGCTCAACGTGGTGAAGGGCGAGATGAGCCTGGTGGGACCGAGGCCGCTGCCGCTTTACGAAGTGGAGGCCTTCAGCGAGATCGCCCACCGCCGCAGGTTGTCGGTGAAGCCGGGCATCACTTGCGAATGGCAGGCGGGTGGCCGCAACAAGATCACCAGTTTCGAGCAGTGGGTGGAGATGGACCTGCGCTACATCGACAATTGGTCGCTGTGGCTGGACATCACCATTTTGCTGCGCACCATACCTGCCGTGCTCTTCGGGCGCGGTGCCAAGTAGGCGGAGTCCGGCCCCCATGGGCGGCACCCCGCCATCCGGTTCCACCCCTTTCCACGGACCAACCGTTTGCCCTTTGCCATGCCAGTCATTTCCTCCCTGTTTCTGGTGCTAGCACTCGCATTTGCGGTGCTGATCGGTCCACAGACCCGCCCCTGGACCTGGGGGCCCGCGATGATCTGCCTGGGGCTTGCGGTGCTGCCGGCCATCCCTGCGTTTTGGAAACGGAGAAAAACCGAGGCCGATTTCGGAACCCTCGCGCTGGGGGCCCTCGTCATCGGCTGGTTTGCGTGGAGGGCCTCGATCTCTCCCGTCGCGGAACTGGCCCGCGCGGATCTTCTACTCGCCGGCGGAGTGCTTGCCTCGTTTGTGGCGGTCCGTGCGGTGGCCGGGCATGCATTGGCGGAACGCATCCTGCACTGGGGCCTCGCTCTGCTGCTCCTCGCCAGCATCGCGGTGATCGGCATGCAACTGGCGAACCGTGACTTCACACCGATTTTCCACTCACGCGCGACCGGCAGGGCGATCACCGGGTTCTACGCCCACTACAACGAGGCGGCCAACTATCTGATCGCCTCGGCAGCGCTGGTCGGTGCCGCGGCGCTGTTTGGGAATCACCGCCTGCCCACCCGCATCCTGTGGGGCCTGATCGCCGCGGCCGGACTCGCCGGTGTCTGGTTCACCCGTTCCCGGGGTGGCATTCTCGCCGCGGCCGTTGCCTGCGGGGTCTTCGCCGCCCTGCTGCTCATTCTCGGGAAAAAGCGCAATGCCAAGTGGTTTGTTCCGCTGTTGATCGCCCTGCCCGTGATCGGAATCGGGGTGGCCGCCTATCTGGTCCACGGCTGGAAGGAGGCGCAAAACCTCCGCCAGGCCGGCTCCGGGATCGAGCTCCTGTTGGACAACAACAGCCGCCTCTACTTCCTCGGCATCGCCCTGTCCTGCATCGGCCTGCATCCCATGGCCGGAGGAGGCGCACGCAGTTTCAGCTGGGAATGCTTCCGCTTCGTGGATGCCAAGGACCAGGGGGACATCATCACCCACCGGCCGGAATTGGTTCACAACGAACTGGTGCAGGCCGCCACGGACTACGGGCTGATCGGCGCCGGTCTGCTGGTCGGGCTTCTCGGCACCTTGGTGATCGCGGCCCTGTTGAGGTTGATCTTCGAGTCCGCCGGCAAGGATCCGGATACGGGGGATTGCTGGAGTCTCGCCGGGATCGCCGCCCTCGCAGGCATGATGGTGCAGTCGTCCTTCAGTTTCGTCTATCACCTCATGCCCGGAGCGATGCTGCTGGGAATCAGCCTTGGCATGCTCTCGCGCAGCCAGCCGCAGGCCCCTGGTGCCAAAACCCGCGGATGCACGGTGATCCTCACTCTTGCCGCATCGGCCTGTGCGGTCCTGCTCCTGCCCGCCGGTTGGCAGGGGCTGCGGACGACGCAGGCCCTCTGGGCCACCCATTACGGCAAACAGACCGCCACTTCCGCCGAGTCGAAGATCGACGCCCTCACCGCCGCGCTCCGGACCTGGCCGCATTCCTCGTTCCTCCAGGAACGCGCTGCGATCTATCAGGAACTATCCGCGTCAAGTGACGCCGGCCTGTTTCCGGATGCCGCGTCACGCGCCCTTGATGACTATCAGAACGCCCTCGTTCTCCACCCCTTTGAGCCGGGGCTGGCGGTGAACCGGGCGAACCTGCTCAGCCAGCTCCACCGCGATGACGAGGCGGAGCTCTGGTATGGCAAGGCCATCCAGCTTCAGGGTGGCATGGAACCCGGCTTCCGCGCCCATTTCTCACTGGCCAGCCACTACCTGCGCAAAGGACTGCGTCTCTTCGATCCCGCAAACCCGGAAGCGGGGCAGGAGGCGCTCGAACAGTCCGCCTCACAGATCGAGAAGGCGGTCTCAAAGATGCACTACCCGATCAAGGACATGATCGAGCCACGCGTTTCGATCCACGAGAGCGTGGGGACCGCCCGGGAGGCCGCCGGTGAACCGGAAGCCGCCCTTGAGGCCTACAACTTCGCCGCCAAACTCCAGAACGGAGCGCGGGCCCACTACCGGGCCGCCGTGCTGATCGGCAAAATGGCCGTCGAGGCATGGTCGAAACGACGGCCTGCAGAGGCCATGGCGAAATTCATCGAGGCACGCAAACGCATCGGCCAGGCACGCGGATCGCTTCCCGCAGGCGTGACACCCAGCCGGAGCGCCGAATACACGGCCTATCTGGACAGGACCATCGACTTCCTCAAGGGGGCGAAGGTCACGCCCGAGCCGTGATCACCCGCCGATCCGGTCCCATTCGATCTGCTTCTCCGAGAACCCGGCGATGAATTCGCGGAGCTTCTGGTCCGCCTCCTCCTCGCTCACCTCTTTGCCGATCCAAGGGATCCGCCCATACATCATCGACATCGAGACATAAGCCCAGCGCTGGTCGCGGCCAAAAATCAGGCGGTCCTTCATGTCGATCAAGGTGCGCTCCAGATGGTCGTTGGTGATGCGGTCGTGACCGACGAAAAAGTAGTAAGTGATGCAGTTGAACTCGGACGCGGGCTTGGTCTTGTCCGGATTCGGGATCGCCTTCACCGACTCCAGACGCTTGGCCTTGAAGGTGCGGCCATCGGGCGTGGAGAAGGTGACGTTTTCAGAGCCGGTGATGGTGTGCCCCTGTGCCGGCATGCAACGCTCCGGCCGGTGGATCGAGGTGTTCAGGTCGCTTCCGGAAAGGACGATCGAGAGATCCACCAGATCCGGAATGTAGCGCCCGTCCGGAGCCAGCTCACCGGGCCGCGCCTTGAGGCAGAGGGCCTTCGAAAACCCCGTTTCAGGACCAAGTGTCTCGATCTCCATCCGGGTGGCGGTTTGTTTCTCAAGGAACCAGCCACCGGACGATCCCGGGAGCTCCATGCGCGCGGCCGATTGGGCGGTCTCACCCGCCTTGGGCAGGAAATAAATCGCACTCAGAGAACCTCCGAGAGCAAGGGGAAGGAACCAGGATCTCGATTTCATGATTCAGCGATGAAGGGCTTGGAAGGCTCCCCGGCCTGAGACGCGGTGACGACCGTGCGGCGGACTTCACGGCGCGCCGCCTTGCGCCAAGGCAGACCACCTTCCAGGAGCGAGTGAAGGCAGAGCAGAAGGAACAGCGAAAACGGATAGAACAAGAGCAGGCCGGACCAGTCGTGCCACGTATTGATGGCCCAATCCGCATTTCCATACTCGGCGATCACAAAGATTGAAACGAGGCGGAACGTGTTGCCGATGATGGCCAGCGGGAAGGCGGCAAGAAACAGCACGGCACGTTTCCAGAATGCCATGTCCGCCACACAGGCCCAGGCACCCGAGATCATCAGCAGCGCCATGAGCGAGCGAATGCCGCTGCACCCCTTGGCGATCTCAAGAGGCTCCCACTTGCCATGGGCGGATGCGATCTGGGTGCCCTGCACGATGGTTTCCACACCGAACAGCGCCGAGCCGTGGTGCGCCATCGCCGTGGCGATGATCTGAAGGCCGTTGGTCGCCTGGCGGAAACTCGGCAAGGGGATGGCCAACCAGAAGAAGAACAGCGGAAACGCCAGCAAACGGGCCACCTTCCATCCCCAGAGGTACCAGGCGGATCCCCACAGCAGGAATGGCAGGGCACCCATCGCCACACGGGGCTGCAGCGTCCGGTAGGCCGCCGCGTAAAACAAGGCACCCAGGATGATGAACACCAGCCCCCAGGCGCTTCCCTGGGAAACGAGCGATTTGAGCAGCTTGAAGCGGTGCGCGATGATGCCGGCGATGATCAGCGGAAACAGCGGGCCGTGTTCGAAGTCGTTCTCGCCATTCCAAGCACTCCAGATCCAGTCGAATGCGGATTGGAAGTTCTTCGGCCCGAAACGATGCTCGAACGCGTAGAACCAAAGAATCACGAGAACCCCGAGCGCCACAGGCCCCCAGGTGGAGACCCAGCCCTTCTCATCGGCAACGGGAAGGCTCCCGTCATCAACGGGCTCGGTGGCTTGGCTTGGCATCAAGTAGGGTTTGGTTGAAGGTTTTTCCGAGCAAAGTATTGCCGAGGCCCCATCCACTGTCAACAATCCGCGGCCACGTCCTCTTCAGCTCCTTTCGTCACATGAAACTCATCAGCGGAACCGCCCACCGCGCGCTCGCGGAACGAATCGCCGAAAACCTCGGCCAACCCCTCGCCGACGTCCAGGTCACCGCCTTCCCGGATGGCGAGACCTTCGTGAAAATCAACGAAAACATCCGTGGCGAGGATGTCTTCATCATCCAGCCGAGCTGCCCGCCGACCAACCACAACATCATGGAGCTGCTCATCATGGTGGATGCCGCCAGACGCGCCAGTGCCGAGCGGATCACCGCCGTGATGCCCTTCTTCGGATACGCCCGCCAGGACCGCAAGGACCAGCCGCGCGTACCCATCACCGCCAAACTGGTGGCCAACCTGCTCACCTCCGCAGGCGTCAACCGCGTGCTGACCATGGACCTGCACGCCCCGCAGATCCAGGGCTTCTTCGACATCCCGGTCGATCACCTCTACGCCAAACCCGCACTCATCGGCTACCTCCGCGAGCGGCTTCAGGACACCTCGAACCTCACCGTGGTCTCCCCGGACGTCGGTGGCGTCAAAATGGCACGCGCCTACTCCGAAGCCCTCGGTGCCGAGCTCGCCATCGTCGCCAAACACCGGGTCAATGCCACCCGCGTCGAGGCCATGAACGTCATCGGCGAGGTCGAGGGCCGCGACGTCCTGCTGGTGGATGACATGACCGAAACCGCCGGCACCCTCATGGCCGCCGCGGAAATCCTCCACAAACACGGAGCCAAACGCATCTTCGCTGGTGTCTCCCATGCCATCCTCGGTGATCTCGCCCACGACCGCATCCGCGACTCCAGCATCGAGGAGGTCATCACCACCGACTCCGTGCCCCAGGCCGCGGGTCCCAAGGTCAAGGTCGTCGAAGTCGCCCCGCTGCTCGGCGAGGCCATCCGCCGGATCCACGGCGGACAGTCGATCACCACGCTTTTCTCCGTCTGAAGAGAAAATCCACCGCAGCGGAACAATTTTTTGACAAGCGCCCGTCCGGCCGCTACACAGCCCGCCCCGCGCTGGAACCCCAGACGGTTCCAGATCCACATTCCACCGAACACCGCCCTTTCGTCATGGCCAAGAAAACATCCCTCAAAGCAGCAACGCGCGCCCGCACCGGCTCCGGCCGTCTCAATCAAATGCGCCGTGAAGGCTGGCTTCCCTCCGTCATCTACGGACGCGGCACGGAAAACAAGAATCTCAAGGTGGACGCCAAGTCCTTCGCCGAGGTCATCGCCCACAGCAGCTCGGAAAACATCATCGTGAACCTTGAAATCGATGGCGAAGGCACCCGTCTCGCCTTCCTCCAGGCCATCCAACACGACCCGCTTTCCGGCGCCGCCGTGCACGCGGACTTCCTCGCCATCGACGAGAAAACCGAAATCACCGCCCACATCCCCGCCCACCTCAACGGCGAAGCTCCCGGCGTCAAGGCCGGCGGCGTGATCGAGCAATACGTCCACGCCATCGAAATCACCTGCCTTCCCGACGATCTGCCGGAGACCATCGAGCTCGACATTTCGAAGCTCCAGCTCGGCGACTCGCTCCACCTTGGCGACATCAGCTACCCCAAGGGCGTCCGCCCGACCCACGCCGCTGAAGTCGTCGTCGTGCACATCGGCCGCGCCGGTGGTGCCGCCGATGCGGAAGCCGCCACCGCCTGATCGGACGCAAGGCCCGATTTTCAAGCGCCCGGCCCGCCTCAGCGGTCCGGGCGTTTTCGCGTCCGAGCCCGGAAGTCACGCCCAAGCCCAGATTCCGACCCCTTCCCCGCATGTCCTTCAAGATGATCATCGGCCTCGGCAACCCGGGCCGCCAGTATGAGGAAACCCGGCACAACATCGGCTTCATGCTGCTCGACCGCCTGGCCGCGGGCTCCGGCTGCAGCTTCGAATCCGCTCCCAAGTGGCAATGCCACACCGCCAAGCTCCCGGACGGCACCTTGCTGGTCAAACCCCAGACCTTCATGAACCTGAGCGGCCGCGCCATCCGCCAGATCCTCTCCTTCCACAAGTGGCCCGTGGACTCCATCCTCGTCATCTACGACGACGCCGCCCTGCCCCTCGGCACCCTGCGTTTCCGCGAAAAGGGATCGGCCGGCGGACACAACGGCATCAAGTCGCTCATCGAGCACCTCGGCGGAGACTCCTTCCCCCGCCTCAAGATCGGCATCGGCTCCAGCCAGCCCGGAAACATGGTCGGCCACGTGCTCGGGAAATTTTCTCCCGACGAGCGCCCTGTGCTCGAAAACACGCTTGCCACGGCTCACGAAGCCGTGCAGCTTGCGCGTTCCCAAGGGCTCGCCGCCGCGGCGAACCGATACCATACCCGCATTCCATCACCCCAACCTCACACCGATGAGCCGCAAATACCAAGGACTGATCATCCTTAACACCAAATCCCTCGAAGGCAGCGTTGACGAACTCTTGACCTCCATCTCCAAGGAACTCGAAGCCGAAGGAGCCAAGCTGGAAAAGATCACCAATCTCGGACGCCGCCAGTTCGCCTACAACTCGCGCCACCTCGAAGCCGGCCACTACGTCAACTACCTCTTCGAAGGTGCTGCCGACGTGGTTGCCAAGATCCAGAGCCGCCTCAAGCTCAACACCCACGTGCACGTGCAGCACTTCCAACGTGTTGCCTGATTGAAAAGATGTTCGATTGAACACTTTTCCGCTTGCTTCCACTTAAAAACCTGCCCAACCTCCCAACCGTCATGGCCAATCTCAACAAAGTCATGCTGATCGGCAATCTCACGCGGGATCCCGAACTGCGCTACACCCCCAAGGGCACCGCCGTCGCGGACATTTCCCTCGCGATCAACCGCGTTTGGAACAACGAGCAGAACCAGAAGCAGGAAGAAACCGTGTTTGTGGACGTCACCCTCTGGGGACGCCAGGCCGAGCTCGCCCAGCAGTATCTGACCAAGGGCCGCGGTGCCTACATCGAAGGCCGCCTGCAGATGGACACCTGGGACGACAAGGAAACCGGCAAGAAACGCAGCAAGCTCAAAGTCATCGGTGAAAGCCTCCAGTTCCTGCCGGACGGCCGCGGTGCCGCCGGCGGTGGTGGTGGTGCACAAGGTGGTGGCGGCGGTGGCGGTCAATCCTACAACCGCGCCCCGCAGCAACGCCAGGGCCCACCCCAGGGAGCATCGGCAGCTCCGCACGACGACTTCCAGGAAGAGGACGACATTCCGTTCTGATCCTCACCCCCTCCCCCAATCTTGCGCACAGCGGCGGCACCTCCGGGTGAGCGCCGCTGTTTGCTTTCCATACGTGGGATCGGGCGCGCGGCCCCGCAGGCCTGCGAAGCCATCGGACGCCGCCAAATCCGGTGCACCACCGTTTGCCTTGGCGAGTTGGGGAAAACCCGCAAGACTGCCGGCGATTGATCGAAGTCCGATACAACCGCGGCCTGTATCTGCCGGAAGCCGACCTGTGGCTCGACCCGCAGGTTTCCAAACCCTGTGCCTTCGTTTCCCACGCCCACGCCGACCACGTGGCGCGGCATGAATCGATCCTCTGCTCGGACCTCACCGCCGCCCTGCTGCGCAGCCGCTTCCGGATCGCGGAGAGCCGGCTTGTGCCCTCGGCCTTCCACGTGCCGGTCGTGCGGGGAGGATTCCGCTTCCGCCTGATCCCCGCAGGACACATTCCGGGGTCCGCGATGATCCACATCACGCGCATCGCGGACCAAGCCAGCCTGCTTTACACCGGGGATTTCAAAACCCGCCGCAGCCGGGTGTCCGAAGCCACCGGATTCCTCAATGCGGACACCCTGATCATGGAAACCACCTTCGGTCTTCCGGGCTACGAGTTTCCCAGTCCGATGGAGGTGGATGCCTCGATCCTGCGCTTTGTGAACGATGCCTTTTCGGACCATCACACGCCGGTTCTGTTAGGCTACTCGCTCGGCAAGGCCCAGGAGGCGCTCGCCCTACTTGCCGAACACGGAATCCCGGTGCTCATGCATCCCGCCGCCGCGGCCATGACCCGGGCTTGCATCGAGGCCGGAGTGCCGGATCTGCCGGAACCTGTCGAATTCGACGGTCACGCACCGCCCGGGCATGTCTTGATCGCCCCCCCTCATGCCACGCGGAGCCAGCTGCTTCGTGGGCTCAAGGCGAAGCGCACCGCCATGCTCAGCGGCTGGGCGCTCCAGCCCGGTGCCCGGTTCCGCTACCGGGTGGACGCCATGCTGCCCATGTCCGACCACGCCGACCATCCGGGGCTTTTGGAATGCATCCAGCGGGTGCGGCCGAAACGCATCCTCACCGTGCATGGATTCGCCCGGGAATTCGCCTCGGAACTCCGCACCCGTGGCATGCAAGCCTGGTGCGCTTACGGCGGAGATCAATTGGAACTCCCGATCCAGGGCCAGGCCCGCCGCCACCAAGCCGTGCGCGCCTGGCACAAGCGCGCCATCTGCCCTTTGGCCGACTTCTCGGACTTCTGCAAACTGGCCTCGGACACCGGCAGCCTGTCCGCAAAGAAGGCGTTTCTGGTGCAATACCTCGGCACACTTGCAAACGACCGGGACCTGGAAACCGCCGTGCGCTGGCTGGCCACTGCCGATGGTTCCAGAACCGCGCGGACCGGCGGGCTCGACACGGCAAGCCTCCGCCGCACGCTGCTCACCCTCGGCGGCGCACGGGAGGAACGATGGCGGGAGATCCATCTAACCGCACGCGATCCCCTCCGCGCCGCCAGGCTCTTTCTTCAGGAGCTCCCTTCACAGCCGGAACCCATCGATCTGGAAGCGACCGCGGAGTTTGTCCGCAGTTTCCGGGCATCCCCGCCATCGCTCGAACGGGAGGCCACGCTCGCGGCCCGGCTGGGGGCCCTCCATCCGGCGGAGGGAGAAACCGTGATCCGTCTGCTCACGGGAGATCTCGGCACCGGCATCCCGCTTCAGGTGATCGAAGAAGCCATCGCTGAATCCAGCGCTTGCGGGCTGGAGGCCCTGCGCGAGGCCGGCACCCTTTGCGGAGACCTTGGAAACGCCGCCGTGCTCGCCAGACATGGGACTCTCGACATGGCAAAACCCCGATCTCCGGAAAGCATGCCCGGCCAGGATGAAGCGGCGTCCACTCCGGACCTCGGCGTGTTCTAACACCCCATCACTCTTCCGGTTCATCCGGCGGATCCAAGCCATGCTGCCGTGCGAAGGCCTGTGCACCCTCGGGATCGGATGAAGGCCAGTTGTCGCGGATCGCCTGCAGCGTCGCCTCACGGGCAGGCCCAGCGGGCAGACTCATGGCCCACTGTTCCGCCACCTTCGGTTCATACTCGGCCACCGCCGCTGCGTAGGATTCCACGGCAGCGGCCTTGGCCGGTCCATCCGCCACGCCCCCAAGCCATTTTCCCGCTGCCACGTAGTCCTGCTGCGTCCACTCGCCCACGAGATCGCGGACGGGTTCCGAGAGCTCGGAGGCTTGCAGGTGACCGGCCATCCACTCGACCCATTTGCCGGTCTCCTGCTTCGTGTTGAACCAGCTCAAACCGGAGGCAAAGCGGGATTTTTCCTCCGCCGTGAGCCCCGCGGAATCCATCCAACCACTCAGGGATTCGAAGCTTTCCTTTTCCGCCGTCTGGGCAAGCACTTCCAAGGCCGTGGTGCCCGTTTCCTCTCGAACCACCGGGTCCTGGATGCCCTGCAAATGCTCCCGCAGCGCCCTGAGCACCGCGGTTCTCGACTCCGCATCCCGCGCACCGGCCATCACGATGGCATTCACCGCGCCCATCGGATGCTCCAGCCCCAACTCGCCGATGAGCCGGAAGGCCAAGGAGGGATCCTTGGCCGCCGCGCCGGACAACAGGGAGCGCCGCGTGTCGTCATCCACCAATCCGGGATGCTTGCCCGCGTTTTCACGCATCCAAGCCAGCGCCGCGGCCGGATCCTGCTCCGCCAGTTTCGCAAGGGCATTTGAAACGACATGCCCCCCGGCAGGGCTGTCTTCAAGCAGCCGCCCGGACCCGCTGAACAACGCGATGGCCGTCTCCGGATCCTCGTCGGTGAGCGAAAGGATGGCAAAGGTCAGGAGCTCCCTGCGGGTTTTTTCCGAGACCCGTTCATCCGCGATTTGTTCCAGAACGAGCGCACGGAATCTGGCGGGATCCAGTTCCAGAAGCCGTGACATGATTTCCAGCGAGCGCCCCTGCAATTCCGGATCGGCTCCTCCTCCCGCCGCGTCGTGCCGGTCCATCTCCGCCATCAGGGAGCTTAGATCGGAACGGATGGCGAGGGCACGCCGCTCGGAGTCCTCGCGCTGCCGTTTGGTCCGCGGTCCTTCGGAGGACGCGTCTTCTTCGACGGCGATCCCGAGTTTCAAAGCGCGCTCCCTCAGTTTCTCCCCTTCACCTGCCAACTCCGCAGCGCGCCGCTGCCACAGCGCACCGGGGATGCTGCCGATGACTGCGATCAAAAGGGCGATGGCCAGGGAAGTCTTCATCACTGGAGGGATTCACGGAGTTTCTCGCGGAGGGCGGGATCGCGGATCTGATCCAACAATGGCTGGGCGAGTTCCGAGTTCGAGCGGGCGGCGAAACTTTCAAGAAACGCGGCGAGCACATCATCCCCCGCACTGCGGCGGTGATAGTCGAGCGCGAGTTTGGAGGCGGCGGCGAAGTCGAACTCACCGCCTTCCTGAGCGGCCTCACCCAGCGACTCGCCAGTGACCCGATCGGCCGTGCCTGGTGCCTGTTTCTCGACCCATGCGCGCATCTCCTCGACATCACGTGCAGTCACCTCCCGGTCCTCGGCAATCGTTCCCAAACGGGTGTTGGCCGCCTCCCTTGCCGAAACAACCCGCTCCTCCGGGGTGGCCCGAACGCTGTTGAGGAATCCCTCCACTTCCTGATAGCCGCCCTCCGGCACCAGGTCCGCAATCACATGGGAAAACGATCCCGCACGCTCGTCGGCCGGCACCAGGCTGCGGACAAGACCGACGTAGGCCTCACGCGCGGCCGGATTCAGTTCGGAAAACGCGATCTGTTCGAGCGCCTCACGCCGTTGCTCCTCCGGCAGGGCCGCGATTCGCTGAGCCACTGCGGAGGTCGATGCCCCGAGCAGCTCGGCTGCGAGCGCTCCTTCAAACTCGATCCTCGCCTCGCTGCGACCGTCGAGCGTCCGGCTCTCAAAGACCCCGGCCGCAATCTGCTGGTCCAGCCAGGCCGTGGCCGCACCGGGATCCAGCTTTGCCCATCCAGCCATCGCCGAAGACAAACGCCAGCCAATGGCATCATCGTCCACTCCGATCCGGTTCACGAACCTCTGGAGGGCAAGCTCCGGATTTTTCTCAATCAACGGATCGATCAGCAACTCCTCCATGGCCGCCCTCCGCTTGGGATCCAGCCCCATCGAATCAATCTCATCAAACGCGGCAAGAATCTCGGAATCCGTCATGCCCTCGAGCCGCCGGTTCAACTCAAGCATCGTCTTGAGATCCATGCCGGAACCGTCCGACGAAGCCCCCGCCTTCGCGGCGATCGCCTTCCAGTCCAACGCCGCGCCACGTGCCTTTGCAGGTTTTCGTCTGCCGGCCGAAGGGCCATCCACCGAATCCTCCGCACCACCGGAGCGCACCGCTTCGATCCGGGACTTCAACTCGTGATTCCGCGTCTCCTTTTCCACCACGGCCCGATGCGAGGAAACGTTCCACGCGACCACCGCGGAGAGTGACAAACAGGGGGCGATGACATGGATCCACTTCAACGGACCCCCAATGTCCGCTCCCCTGCCGGAGTGTCAAGCAGTGGCCCGCTGCCGGCGGATCCAATCCGGGACTTCCCTTCGGCCGCTTTCCATGGATAAAACCTCAGCCATGCCCCGACTCCGGAATTCCTCCCTCTGCCTCATCATCGCCGCCCTCGCGGCATCCTGCGCCCCCGATTCGCCGTCCTCCAGCGGACGGGACGTCTGGGGACACCGCCCCGGGCCGAAGGGATTCCGCACCGTCATCCTCGACGCAGGCCATGGCGGAAAGGACTCCGGCGCGGTCAGCCCGCACACCGGCCAACGCGAAAAAGACCTCACGCTGGACATGGCCATGCGCATCCGGGACGAACTCGGCTCCGGCTTCCGCACGATCCTCATGAGAAACGACGACACCTTCATCGATCTCGACGAACGCGTGATCCGCGCCAATCGGTTTGGCGATGCGGTGCTCGTCAGCATGCATTTCAACTCAGGCCCTTCATCGATCCGTGGACCGGAGACCTACTTCTGGCGCGTGGACAGCCACGGACTAGCCGTGCGTTGCCAGCAGGCCATGAACGCGGTGAGCCCCGCCGAAAGCGGAAACCGCGGGCTGGTAAGACGTCGCCTGCGACTCACCCGGAATCCCGAAATCCCGTGCATCCTGCTTGAAGGAGGCTACCTCAGCCACCCGGCGGAGAGCCGCCTCGTCGCAGACCCATCCTACCGCCAGCGTCTCGCCTCGGCCATTGCCTCCGCGATCCGGACACAATCCGACGCAGGCGATGCCGGGACCGGCTCCCTGCCGCGGCCACTCTACGAACCACCCAGCCGGCCTACCGACGCTCCGGAGTGATCTCAATCAAGCGGGATCGATCACACCTTGAGCGTTTCGCCCTCGGTTTTCGCCACGATCACAGCCACGCAGGAATCTCCAAAGACGTTCACCGCCGTCCGGCTCATGTCGAGCAGGCGGTCCACCGCAAGCAGCGCCACCACCGCAGTCTCCGCGCCGGGGATCCCCGAGCTTTTCAGGATCAAAAGAATCGCCACAAGACTCGCCGACGGGATGCCGGCCACCCCGATGCTGGTAAGCAGGGCGGCGACCACCACGAAGAACTGCCCCGCAAAGCTCAGCTGCACCCCCATCACCTGGGCGACGAACATCACCGCCACACATTCATACAAGGCCGTGCCATCCGTGTTCACCGTAGAGCCCAGCGGCAGTGTGAACCCGGTGATCCGTTTCGAAACCCCGCTTCCTTCCTGCACGCAACGCATCGTCACCGGCAGACTGCCGGAGGAAGACGCCGTGGAAAACGCCAGCAGCAAGGCCGGACGCATCGCCCGCATGTGCTCCCACGGATGAATGCCGAAAAGGAACTTCAACACACAGGGAAGCACGATGAAAAGGTGCAGGAACAACCCGGCCAGAACGGTCGCGAAATACTTGCCGAGATTCACAAACAAGTCCGGGCCGGTCTTGTGCACCACCGGCAGGATCAACGCGTAAACCCCCAGCGGAGCCAAGGCCATCACCCAGCCGGTGACGATCACCATCGCGTCATTCGCGGATCGGAAAAACTGCTGCACGGTGGCCATCTCGCCCTCCGGCAGCCGCGTGATCGCCGCCGCGAACAGGATGCTGAACACGATCACCCCAAGCAACTGGCTGTTGTCCGTCGCTGCCTGAAACACATTCTCCGGAAGCATCTGGCGGAAAACCTCCAGATAGTCCCCGGCCTTGCGCGAGCCCGCCTCCGCCACCTTCGCCGTCACTTCGTCATCCGCCGACGCAGCCGATCGCTCGAAGGCCTGGCGGATCACCGGGTTCGGTGCCCCATTTTCCAACCCCGGCCGGATGACGTTCACCAAAAACAGTCCCATCAGGATCGCGGCAAGCCCCGTGCTCAGGTAAACCATCGCCGTCTTTGCACCCAGACGCCCGAAGCCCTTGACCCCCTGAAGGCTTGAGATACCGGACACCACCGACGTGAGAATCAATGGCACGATCAGCATCTTGAGCGCCCTCATGAACAGATCGCCCAGAAACCCGCAGCCTTTGATCACGCTCCCCACGAAGCCGGCGATCGCCGAGGATTCGCCCGCACCCGCCTCCAGAAACCGGAACACCAGCGCGGTCAGCGTCGCCAAAACCAGGGCAATCAGGATCTGCCAGTGCGCCGCAGGACGTTTCATGGCGGAAACCAAAGGGCTTCGCAGAGCCAAAATCCAGAACCAAGCAGCACGGCCACCCACAATCCGGCGGAATGCCCGGCCCACCTGCCAAAATGTCGCGATTCCGGGAATTTCTACGGATTTCCCGGTTGACACCCCGAAACCGGCTCCCTAGCTTGCGTCCCCCTCCGCGCACGCAGGGTGCCCGGGGCCATTTTTTAACCGAAGCACATGAAGACGTTTTCCGCCAAGCCTCACGAAGTCGAGCGCAAGTGGTATGTGATCGACGCCAAGGGCAAGGTCCTCGGCCAAGTCGCCGTGGAGGCTGCCCGCCTCCTCCGTGGCAAGCACAAGCCGACTTTCACCACCCACGTTGACACCGGCGATTTTGTCGTGGTCATCAATGCCGATCAGGTCGTCCTGACCGGTGCCAAAGAGCACGCCAAGATCTACACCCGATTCTCCGGCTACGTCGGCGGTCAGAAGGTGGAGACTCCCCGCATGGTCCGCGAGCGCCGTCCCATCCTTCTCGTCGAGCGCGCCGTTTACGGCATGCTCCCCAAGACCCGCCTCGGCAAGGCCCAGTATTCCAAACTCAAGGTGTATGCCGGTGAGTCCCATCCGCACGAGGCCCAACAGCCCGTTCCGCACACCGTCCGCTAATCCTTACTCTGCTTTTCCCAATGTCCGCCACCACCACCAATAGCGCCACCGGCCGCCGCAAGACCGCCGTCGCCCGCGTCTGGATGACCGAAGGCACCGGCCAGATCATCATCAACAACCGCGCCTTTGAGGATTACCTCCCCACACTCGAGCTTCAAAACTCGATTCTGGCCCCCTTCCAAGCTGCCGGTCTCACCAACAAGTTCGACCTCAAGGTTGTCGTCAAAGGCGGAGGCACACACGCCCAAGCCATTGCCATCCGCCACGCGATCTCCCGCAGCCTCACCCAGGTGGACCCGGAGAACCGCAAGGTCATCAAGCCGCTTGGTTTCCTGACCCGCGATCCCCGCATGAAGGAGCGCAAAAAGTCCGGCCAACCCGGTGCCCGCAAGCGCTTCCAGTTCTCCAAGCGCTGATCCAAGGCCACTGGCTGTTTTCAAAAGCCGCATCCTTCACGGGATGCGGTTTTTTTGTTTCTCCCCCCACTTATGGGGAAACCGGGATTTCCGGATTCGACGCGTCATGCATTGATGCATCTTCCCTGCGATGCATTCACTCCTCCCGACCCCCGCCCTGCTGGCAGGCCTCTCGCTCACCGCCGGGGCGGTGGTCACCGGCCCCTACACTCCGGACGGGAACACCGTGCACCTTTTCCACCTCGACGAAAACTCCGGAACCAGCAGCTCCGCCAACGCCGTCTCCGGAGCGGCGGCCCTGGTCTCTTACAACGGCCCTACCGCCGTCTCGGGAAACACCTCGCAAACCACCATCACCACCGTGCTCGGAGCCACCGGAGCTTCCGGCTTCGGAAATGCCGCCGCATTCACCGGCATCAACCAGGGGCTCGGCCTCAACCAGAACGGAAGCGGCGGATTCCAACCAGGCAACTCAACGACCACCCCGTCACCCGACTCCATCCAGCATTCGACCCTCACAGGCACCAACGGATCTTTCACACTGGAAGCACTGATCCAGATCCCCGATCTCTCCGTCAAACGCCAGATCATCTCCACCGACAGCAGCCTGAACAACCGCTGCTTCCAGTTCTACACCGACACCGACGGCACACTCCGCTTCAACTTCATCGCCACCGGAGCCGCCACCAGCGCATCAGCCACCATCCCCACCTCAGGGCCCCATGCCTTCGCGCCCAACACGTGGTTCCACGTCGCCTACGCCTACAATGGGACCAGCGGCACCTTCTACTGGACCCGCCTCGCCGCCACCAGCAGCACCGCAAACGCCCTGACCACCACCGGCTCGGAAACCACCACCGGCACACTCTTCGGCCCCCTCGTGATCGGCAACGAAGGCCGCAGCGAGTCCGCAGAAGGACTGCGCGGCATGATCGATGAAGTGCGCATCAGCCGGATCGCACGCGGGCCCTCGGATTTCCTTTTCGCCGCAGATGACTCCGACGCGGACGGACTCTCCGACTCCTGGGAAATCCTCCACTTCGGAAACCTCAGCCCGGTCGGCACTGCCGACCCGGATGCGGATGGATACGACAACGAAGCCGAGGAAACCGCGGGCACCCTCCCTAACAACGCCGCATCCAACCCCGGCGATGCAGACGCCGACGGACTGCCGGACGCGTGGGAGATCAGCAACTTCGGAACCATTTCCTCGCAGAATTCCAATGGCGACCCGGATGGCGACTTCTGCTCGAACCTCCTCGAGCACACCGCCAACACCAACCCGCTCAACACGCTCTCGTTCCCCGACACGGACGGAGACCTGCTCATCGATGGCTGGGAACTCCTCCACTTCGGCAATCTCACCCGGAACGGATCCGCAGACGCGGATGCCGATGGTGCCTCCGATCGAGCAGAACACAATGCCGGCTCCGAACCTAACAACCCGCTCTGGAGCCCGGAAAAAGCGCTTCTCGCCAACCGCTGGAGTTTCAATGGAAATCTAACCGACTCCGCTAGCGGTATGCCCGCGCAGATCATCGATCCGGACTCCAACCCGTCCACCGGTGGCTCCGCAACCCTTTCCGGCAATGACGTCCTGCTGTCCGGAGGAGCCAATGGCACCACAAGCTACATCAGACTCGGAAATGGCAGCCTGATCGGCGGATCGCGGACTCCCGTCACACTCGAACTCTGGGCCACCCAGGTCAGCACCTTGAACTGGAGCCGGATTTTCGACTTCGGCAATGGCACCGCCGACTACCTCTTCATGTCCTGGTCGCGTGGAACCGCATCCACCCAGGACCGGGTGGAATGGAAGGACGTCAGCACCATCGGCATCAACGACACGGTGGCCCCCTACTCCGCAGGGATCGAATGGCACATCGTCATGACCCTCGAACCCCGAGCCGGCGGATCAGGTTCAACCCGCGTGACCTGGCACGCGGCCCCGGTTTCCTCCCGGCAACTCGGCGAAGCCAGGGGCACCTTCGACACCACCAACACCCTCCTCAATCTCAATGACAGCCTTTGTTTCCTCGGCCGCTCCCAATATGCCGCGGACAGCACCGCCAACGCACGCTACAACGAGTTCCGCATCTGGAAAGGAAGCCTCTCGCCGCTCATTCGGGAGACTCATCACCTGTTAGGTCCGGATGCCACCGCATCGCAGGACAGCGACGCAGACGGATTGCCGGACGCATGGGAGACCCTCTACTTCGGCGATCTCGACGAGAACGAATCCGGAGACCCGGACGGCGACCAATACAGCAACATCCATGAATACCTGGGGCTGAGCCAACCGACTCTCACCGCATCCACCCCGGCGGATGTGGATGCGGATGGACTCGCCGACAACTGGGAGATCCGCCACTTCGGCAACATCGCTGCCAACCCGTCCGCCGACCCGGATGGGGATGGCGAAACCAATGCCGCCGAACACGCCCAGGGATCCGCCCCCAACCACCGGGCCTCCAATGCGGCGGACATTGATGCTGACGCGCTTCCCGATGCCTGGGAGAACGCCCAATTCGGCAGCATCGCCACCAACGGCGGCGCGGATCCCGATGGTGACGGCTTCGGGAACCTGCAGGAATTCGAAGCCTCAAGCTCCCCCGCCGATCCTTTGTCCAGACCTCCGGGTGTCGCCGTGCGCCTCGTTCCCCTCGATGACGGTGACAATGCCACCAGCGATTTCGGTTACGCGGGAGCCTCCGCGATCAACTCTGTGGCCTTCGTCAGATCGTCGCTCAAAACGGTCGGCAACCAGCAGTTCATCACCTGGTACGGACGCCACCAGCACGATGCCAACGCCCCTTACAACAACACCATCTGGATCGGCAGACGGACCCTCGGCTCATCCGAGTGGGAAATCTTCCGCCATCCGTCGTTCACCGCCAACACAATCACCGACGGACACGACGTGATTTCCTACGGCATCGATGGAGAGGGCCACATGCACCTCTCCTGGGGCATGCACGGTGATGCCTTCCACTACTCGAAGTCCAACGCACCTGTCACAGGAACAGCACCCATCACACTGGGACCGGATACCACCATGACCGGCATGGAGAACACCGTGACTTATCCCCAGTTCCTCAAACTGCCCGGCGGTGACCTCCTCTTCATCTTCCGCGAAGGCGCTTCCGGAAACGGCGATGTCTTCATCAACCGCTACTCGATTGCCAGCGACACCTGGACCAACGTCCACGGCGGATCGTCCTCGCAAATCCCGCTCATCAAGGGCACCGGCTGGACCCCGAACTACAACGCCTACCTCAACCTGCCGCAACTCGGTGGCGCCGATGGCGACGACCTGATCCTCACCTGGTGCTGGCGGTTCTCAAGCGGCGCGTCGGACAACCCGGGCAGCACCGCCAACGGATACCAGACCAACAACCACCTCAACTTCGCCCGCTCGCCGGACGCCGGACTCACCTGGCAACGCCACAACGGAACCCCTTACACCCTGCCCATCAACCGCAATGGCGAGAACGGCAACCCGGCATCCGCCGCGGAAATCATCACCGCCATCCCGGAGAACTCATCCCTCATCAACCAGGCCAGCACCTGCCTCGACGCGAATGGAAACCCGGTCACCGCCACCTGGTGGGCCCCCGATGCCTCCACCGGCAACCACCGCAGGCAATACCGCGTCGTCTTCCTCGATGACAACGGAACCCCCACCCCTGCCGACGACACCTGGCAGACCCGCACCGTGTCCAGCCGCGCCAGTGACCCCACCAACATCCGCTACGCGGAAAATCATGTGCGCGACCTCGGACGCCCGATCGTCGTCACCGACGATCACGACCGCATCATCGTTTCCTACCGGGACAACCAGGCAGGCAATCTCACCAACGCGGACAACAGCCTCAACAGCGGAGCTTCCAACGGACTCACCGTGGTCCACAGCCTTCCGAAGGCGGCCGATCCCCATCGCCTTGTCTGGATCCAGTTCGATCTAACAAACGAAAACCTGGGGAACTACGAGCCGATCATCGACAACGAACTCTGGGACACCCGTCGCATGCTCCACTATCTCTATCAGGCCGCAGAGGGCCAGGGCTACACGGCTCCCGCCAACCTCGCATCCCGCTTCTCGGTTCTCGAATGGGACGCCGCAGACTACTTCAACCACCAACCCCAGCCCTCGGTGGCCTTCAGCGCGGATCGCACACAGATCCACATCAGCTGCCCATCCCAGCCCAGCTGGTCATACCGCTTGTGGAGCAGCGTGGACATGGAGAACTGGACCTCCGTGGAAACCCGCGCCGGCACCGGCTCTCCGCTCGTCTTCACTCAAGCCGCAAACTCCGGTGAAAACCGGCGTTTCTGGCGTGTCGAATACCGCGAAGGCGGCTTCTGAAGCCGTTCCCCATTTAGGGGGGACACCCCATCACCGTGTTGCAAGCCACGAATTCGCAAGGCTATCTGCGTCTTCCGTAGGAGCGGTTCTCCTCCGGCCTCCCTCAAGAAACCTCGCGATCCATGAAATCCAGATTCACAAGATCCCTCGTCGTGACCATCACCTTCGGAGCGGCGTGCCAGGCCCTCCATGGCGCGGCCCAGCCCTACTCCACCGCAGACTCAAACACGGTTTACCTTTACCACCTTGACGAAGCGGCCGGGTCGGTGATTGCCGCCAGCACCGGCAGCACCACCTTCAACGCCTACGCGTTCGACGGCAACCCCGCCGCCAACAACGCCACCAACCCGCAACCGACGAACACCACCATCCTCGGCGCAACGGCCTTCACGGGATTTGGCAAGTCCGCCAACATCTCCGCCGCGGATCTCGGGCTTGGCATCGATGCCAACGCAAGCGGAGGTTTTCAAATGGGCCTCAACGGAGGTGCCTCACCGGATGCCGTTGCCCACTCGACGTTTGCCGGAACCGATGGCTCCTTCACCATCGATGCCATGGTCAACCTCCCTGCGATCACGGGAGCGCAGCGTGAAATCATCTGCACGGACAACTCCGCCGGAACCCGCGGCTTCCAGTTCCGCATCAACACCACGGGGAACCTTGAGTTCAACTTCATCGGCACCGCTGGAGCCGCTTACCTGGTGCCCATCCCGACCACCGGCACCCACGGCTTTGTGGCCAACGAGTGGTTCCATGTCGCCCTCACCTACAACGGTGCCACCAATACCAGCACCTACTACTGGACGCGCGTTTCGTCCGGTGCCACCGCCGCCAATCCCATCGGCACACCTGGAACCACCGAAACCACCCTCGGAACCGTCACAGGCCCCATTGTGATCGGCAACGAAGCCCGCTCCGCAGGCAGCGGACTGAACTCCGGTGAAGGACTGCTCGGATTCATCGATGAGGTCCGCATCAGCAACAAGGCCCGCGCCGCCTCCGAATTCATCTTCTACGATGACGGCTCCGTGGACAGCGACGCGGACGGACTGTCCGACCTCTGGGAAACCACGAATTTCGGGAATCTCAACCAAACCGGATCCGATGACCCCGATGGCGACGGCGCCACCAACGAGCAGGAGGAAACCGCGGTCACCAATCCGAACCTCGCCACGTCCTGGCCCGATGTGGATGCAGACGGTCTCAAGGATGCCTGGGAAACCCTGAACTTCGGCACCATCGCCGCCCAGGGCGCCACGGGAGATCCCGATGGGGACCTGTCGTCAAACCTCCTCGAGTTCAACAGCGCCACCGATCCGAAGAACCCGATTTCCTGGCCGGACACCGACTTCGACCTGATGAATGACGGTTGGGAGACCACCTACTTCGGCAATCTGACCAAAGACGGCAATGCCGATACCGACGGCGACTCCTACTCCGACCTCGACGAGCATGACGCCCACACCAATCCCGCCGCAAGCACCGGAACCTACAACTCGCCCATCTGGGCCCAGTTGAAGAACCGCTGGAGCTTCAATGGATCTCTAACGGATTCCGTCGGCGGCAGCAACGCAAGCATCGTCGATGTCGGCGCGAACAACGTGACCTACAACGACATCACCACGCCCACCGGCATCACGCTGACCGGAGGCACCAAGGCCACATCCGATTATGTGAGCCTGGGTTCCAACCTGGTTCCGAACGTCGCCACGCCGGTCACCATCGAGCTGTGGGCGAAACAGAACACCGTCCAGAACTGGGCGCGCATCTTCGACTTCCAGACGGACACCAACGAGTATCTCATGATGTCATGGAATCAGGCCGGAAACAACGCGACCGACCGCTTCGAGTTCAAGGACGCCGCCACATCCGCAACCGTCTTGACCATCGACAACAAGAACCAGCCCTACGGCACCACCGACGAGCACCACATCGTGCTCACGCTCGAGCCGTTGGCCGGATCCGCAGGCAGGACCAAGGTCACCTTCTACTCCGCACCCAGTGGCTCGGCCACCCTAGGCGCGGCGAAAGGAACAGGCGAGACCACCATCAACCTCGTCAACTTCAACGAGACGCTCAACGCTCTCGGCTATTCGCCCTACCCGGACAACACCGCCTCCGCCACCTACAACGAGGTGCGGATCTGGAATGGCGCCCCACCCGCATGGATGAGGGAGCAGCTCCACGACCAGGGCCCCGACAATGCCTCGATCCCGGATACGGATGCGGATTTCCTGCCGGATGCCTGGGAGGAACAATACTTCCCCGGCAATCTATCCGCCATGACCACCACCGGCGACAACGATGCCGATGGAACCAACAACCGTGACGAATACGCCGCCGGGTCGGATCCTAACAACAACTTGTCCACACCGGACGACTCGGATGCGGACGGACTGTTGGACACCTGGGAGATCGCCTACTTCGGAAACATCACTTCCCAGATCGGTTCGGGAGACCCCGACAATGACGGGCTGACCAACGAACAGGAGGAAACCGCAGGATCCAATCCCAACAATCCGGACGATGATGCGGACGGCCTCACGGACGCCTGGGAGCGCACTTACTTCGGCACCCTGCCGGATCCCCTGATCCACACCGGCACCGACGATCCGGATGGCGACGGTTTCACCAACGAGCAGGAGGAGACCGCCGCTTCCAATCCGGCACTCGCCGCTTCCACCCCCACCGATACCGACGCGGACTCGCTGATCGACACCTTCGAGGTGGCCTACTTCACCACAATCAACACCCAGACCGGTTCCGATGACCCGGATGCCGACGGTTCATCCAACAGCATCGAGCAAGCCGCCGGATCCAATCCCACGCTGGCCGCATCCACCCCCGCGGATACCGATGGCGATGGAATCGTGGACACTGCGGAACTCATCAAACCCTACACGGCGGATGCCAACACGCTGCACCTCTGGCATCTCGATGAAATCACCGCCCCGGCCGCCGATGCCGGCAGCGCTCCGGTAAGTCTGACTTCGCTGCAGAACGGGGCCCTGCTCTGGTCGCCCTCCACCGGCGGATTTGGCACCGGCCTCAACACGGCCGCCGCCGCCAATGCACGCCTTGGAGCCCTGCCAGAAGCTGCGGACCTCTCGGACAACGCGATCACCAGCTACGCCGGAGCCGACGGTGCCTTCACCATGGAAGCGATTGTCCGCATCGGCTTTAACCCCGTGGCCACCGCTGCGGCAACCACCATGCAAATCCTCAGCGCCGATGGGGACACCGATGCCAACCGCCAGTTCCAGTTCCGCATCCGCTACAACACGGCCAACGTGCCCACGCTGGAATTCATCAACCTGCTTGGCGCCGTCGGCGTGCAAATCGTCGGAGTCCCCATTCCTCTCACCGGGGATCACGCCATCGCCCAAAACGGATGGTTCCATGTGGCCGTGACTTACGACGGCACGGAGAACAGCGCGGGCAACATCAAGCTCTACTGGACCAAACTGGATCCCGCCTACACCCAGGCCAACGCGATCACCACCGGCGCGGAAAACCTGGCTGCCGACATGATCGTTCCCATTGAAGGATCGGACCTTGTCATCGGCAACGAAGGACGTGCCAACGGCGGGACCACCGACCGCTTCTTCGGAACCATCGATGAAGTGCGCGTCAGCTCGATCGCCCGCTCCGCCACCGGGTTCCTCTTCCCCAGCGGCGGGAACGATCTCGATGCCGACGGCATGGACGATGCCTGGGAAACCGCGAACTTCGGAGGCACCACGGAAACCGCCACCGGAGACTTCGATGGCGATGGCACGGACAACCTCACCGAGTTCCGCCTCGGCCTCACACCCACCAGCGGCAACTCCCGCTTCGTGGTGACCCGCGGCAGCGGAGGGCTGTTGGAGTGGCCAAGCACGACCGGCGTGAACTTCAGCGTCCAGCGCAGCACCACGCTTGGAGCCTGGACCACCATCGCCACCGTCCCGGGAACCGCCGGCACCGCGAGCTTCACCGATCCGTCCCCACCGGCCGGCAGCGCCTTCTATCGGATCGCTCTCGAGCCCTGATCCGTCTTCACAATCCGTTTCCAACCCAACCCGGAGCCCTCACAAGGCTCCGGGTTTTTGTTTGGGCCAAGGCCACTCCCATCGAGAGCACACGTCTCATACAAACAAAACCCCCGCCTCCATCGGAAGCGGGGGTATTGTGGGAGATTCAATGAGTCCGAACCATCACTCGCCGAGGCCGAAGCGGACGAAGCGGGTCACCGTGAGGGTGTCGCCGAGCTCCTTGCCCTTGGCTTCGAGCAGCTGGGTGACGGTTTGTTTGTCATCCTTCACGAAGGGCTGCTCAAGGAAGCAGCTTTCGGCGAAGAACTTGTTCACCTGACCCTTGAGGATGTTCTCGATGATGTTCTCGGGCTTTCCGCTGTCCGCAAGGCGGGCGCGGAAGATTTCACGCTCGGCATCCACAATCGCGGCCGGGATGTCCTCACGGGAGAGCCCCTTCGGCGCGCAGGCGGCGATGTGAAGGGTGAGGTCCTTGATGAGTTCCTTGAAGGCATCGGTGCCGGCGGACTCGCTCTTGGTGGTGCCCACCTCGATGAGAACGCCCACTTTGCCCGGAGGGTGGATGTAGGCGGCGATCACTCCGCCCGCAGCCGCATCGAAGCGGACATACTTGCGGAACTGGAGGTTTTCACCCACTTCCACCACCTTGGCCTTGACGGTGTCCTCGATGCTGAGGTCGCCCTTCTTCACGGCAAGCGCGGCAGTGTGGTCGGCGGCGCTCTCACCGGCAAGGGTGTCGGCGATCTCGGCGACGAAGGCCTGGAAGTTTTCGTTCTTCGAAACGAAGTCGGTTTCGCAGTTCAGTTCGAGAAGGATGCCTGCGGTCGCTCCGGCGTTCACGCGGGCGGTGATGATGCCCTCGTTGGCGGCGCGGTCGGCCTTGGCTCCCGCTTTGGCGATGCCACGCTCGCGGAGGAGCTTGATGGCGGCCTCGAGGTCGCCGTTGGTTTCGGTGAGGACCTTTTTGCAGTCCATCATGCCGGCGTTGGTCTTCTCGCGGAGTTCTTTGACGATAGCGGCTGAAATCATGTTCGTGAGTGGGGTTGGAAAGGATTGGAGAGAAAAAAGGACGGCCCGCCGGATGACAGGCCGCCCGGGAAATGTCGGCTCACTTGCGCGAGGCAACCATGGCGTCCACCAGGTTCTGAAGGATGATGCGGATCGAGCGGATCGCATCGTCGTTTCCGGGGATCGGATAGTCGACCACGGCGGGGTCCGCATTGGTGTCGACCAGGGCGACGATCGGGATTCCAAGGCGGCGGGCCTCGGCCACGGCGATGGTCTCACGAGCGGAGTCCACGATCACCACAGCATCGGGCTTGCGGTCCATCTCACGCACGCCGCGGAGGTTGCGCAGAAGCTTTTCACGCTCACGGCCGAGGGCGGCGAGCTCCTTCTTGGACATGGCCTTGAACTCGGGCTGCTTCTCGATGTTTTCAAGATACTTGAGGCGCTCGACCGACTTGCGGACGGTGGTGCTGTTGGTGAGCATGCCGCCAAGCCAGCGGTGATTGACGTAGTGCTGGCCGGTGGCCTCGGCAGCTTCGCGGATGGCGTCCTGGGCCTGGCGCTTGCAGCCGACGAAGAGGATCTTTTTGCCCTTCGAGCTCAGGTCACCGAGGAAAGCGGCGGCCTTGTCGAGTTGCTGGACGGTTTTCTCCAGGTTGATGATGTAGATGCCGCCTTTGTCCTTCATGAGGAAGGGCTTCATGCGCGGATTCCATTTCTTCGTCTGGTGGCCGTAGTGGACGCCGGCGTCCACCATGTCGTTGATGAGGTCGTTGATCATATGCTTTGGTTTTCCCGCCTTGATTCAGGAACGGGCGATTCTTGGAGACCCGCCGCGTGTGGCTTCCCCGGGGTCTCCGTTGGTTCGGATGCGGCTTGAAGGGGCGCGGGATTTAGGGAAATCCCCACCCGGTGACAAGGGAAATCCCGGAATCATCCGCAAAAACCGAGTTTTTGAACGGGGATCACGCCCATCCAATCATTCCGGCCGCAGCAGATAACCCGCCACCCAGCCCTCCGCACCGTTCTCATGCCGGCACCAATGCCAGCCATGAATCTGCCGCAGCGACTCAAGGCGGTCTCCCCGCCGGATCGTCAGAACCGCAGGGTCAAAGGGTTCGATCGCCTCATACGATCCCTCACCCAGATCCCTCAGAATCTCTTCGGGTACATAGCCATCGTTTCCATCCGCATCCGCAGCCCAAACCCAACCGGGCCACGCTCGATCCGCGGGTCCCACCTTGACCCGGTCGCCCGCTTTCAGACGAAGCGGATCGCTGTCTGTTTCCTCGTAGTCGGAGTTTGCCGTGAATCCTGCCATGCCGCGCGACCATGAAAGCTCCGAAGAGAATTGGCGAACCCATTTTTACGAAGCCCCGGCCGATGCCCCCCCTGCCGCTGCTGCGCCCTTTACAGCCACGGCCTTCCATGTAGTCTCATCCCGCTGCCACCCACCCCCACCCCGGAATGTTCCGTCAGTCCCGTCCCCCCGACCCTGACCAGGACCTCGTGACGCGCGCCCGCCAGGGAGACACGCGCGCCTTCGACGCCCTGATCCTCAAATATGGCGACAAGCTCTACGGCCTTGTCTACAACATGACCAACCACAAGGAGGATACCCACGACCTCCTCCAGGAGATCTTTGCGCGTGCCTATCAGTCACTCGGCAGCTTCCGCGGCAACTCGACATTCTACACCTGGATCTATCAGATCGCCGTCAACCTGACGCTCAACTTCCTCAAGAAACGCAAACGCAGGGCCGGCCTGAGCCTCAATGACCCGGAATCCTCGGTCCAACAGGATCCCGCCCTCGTCGACCACACTCACGAGGCCAATCCGGAGCAACAGACACGACTCAAGGAACTTCAGGTAAAATTGAACGAAGCGATGCAGAAGCTGTCTGAGCCCCATAGAATGGTGGTGACGATGTTCGACATCCAAGGCATGTCCCATGGGGAAATCGCCAAGGTGCTCAAAACTTCGGAAGGCACCGTTCGCTCGCGCCTCCACTACGCACACCTCCAGCTCCAGTCCGCTTTGCAAGACAGCTGGAATGAAAGATTTTAGAAATTTTTCTTGCAGGTGGAGGATTTGTTTAGTAATTCCTAATTATCAACCGCAGTGAAGCCAACGGTCGAACAACTTGAAAACCTGCTTGCCCTCAAGCGCGACGAGCGCCCCGAGGAGGGATACTGGCAGGATTTTCTCTGCGAATTCCATCAACGCCAGCGCGAGCAGGCCGCGAAGGAATCCGGTGTCTCGGCCCTTTTCCAACGTTTCTCCCAATGGCTCTCCGATCTTGGTCCTTCGAAATGGGCCTACGGAGCAGGTCTCGCCTACGCAGCGGTGACGGTCGCATTTTTCCTGAGCCCCAAGGGCGTGGACGTCGAGAAAGCACCGGCAGCCCCGGTGAACTATCAAGTCGTCCCCACCCCGGCACCCGCGGTCGAGCAACTCGACCAACTGGACCTGAGTCCTTCGACTCAAGGCAGCGCGGGCGAACAGGTGTTCTAATCCCACAAAATCCCCCATGGAGGATTCGGGATGCCCGCGCCGGCGACGGTCGGCAACAACACGGATGCTGGGCTGCTTGCTCGCTTCGGCTGCCTGCTGCCTCGGTCAGGCGGCCATGGTTTCACCCCGCTGGCAGGTCAGCTACCCACCCGCCCTCAACGGCCGTGCATCGGAGTCGGTCGCAGTTGCCATACCGGATGAATCGATCCTCGTTGCCGTCGTTCTCGCCGGATCGGACGCATCCCAGCCTTCGGTGAGACTGGGCAACCGCGTGGTTCCCGTTCAACTCGTCGGTCACGATCCTGTCTCACGCCTCGGCTTCTTCCGGGTCGAAGGCTCACTGGCCCCCAAATCGTCCCCTTGGCTCGAGGAAATCGGTGGAGCCTCCACCAGCCTCCAAGCCCAGACCCCGGATGGCACGGTGAAGTGCCGGAGCACCGGCTGGGTCAAACAGGTCGGCGGCAAAATCCTCCCCCTTGCCCTGCTCCGGGTGAACTTCGACCGCGCCGTGCCCGCTCCCGGAACCCCCCTGATGGACTCGGAAGGCAGGATCGCGGCGATCGTGTTCCAGTCGTCCGGAAACGGCAACGCGGGCTACGCCATCCCCGCCGAAGCCATCCACCGCGTCCGCCACGATGTCTGCAGCCGCGGCAAGCTCGTCCGCGGATGGATCGGCCTTGCCCTGCGCGCGGAAAACCAATCTCCACAAATCGTCCGCGTGCTCCCGCGTTCGCCCGCGGCCCTTTCCGGCATCCACCCGGGCGACGTCCTCCTCGGTGTCGGCCACCGCCAGATCGCCGATTACGCGGACGCCGCCAACGCCTTCTTCTACCTCATTCCAGGCCAAGCCGTGAAAGTCCGTATCCTCCGCGGCGCGGATCCGCTCGATTTCACCCTCACCCCCACCCCGCCCCAGGCGGAGTGAGCCCAAGCCGCCGCCAAACCACCGCGGCGCTGGACTGAAGAACCGATCCAGCACGGCGGCCGATCAATCGTCACCCTCGGCCAGGCCGTCATCGGGGCTCTCCGCCCGACCCAGCGAAAACGCCGCAAGGTCCTCCACCTCCGAAATCGAGGCCACCTGGCAAATCCGCTGCCTCAGTTCACGAGCCCCGGGGAAACCCTTGCAATACGCCATCAGACGCGACCGCATCGCCGTCAGCGTCTGCTTCTCACTGCCATTCCGCCCGCTTTCGACCGCCAGCCGGCAATGCCTCAGCACCATTTCCCACCGCTCGGACAAAGCCACGCCCGCTCCCTCCTCGCCGGTTTCCAAATAGTGCTTCGCCTCCCGGAACACCCAGGGATTCTGCATCGCGGCCCGCCCAATCATCACCCCGGATACCGCCGTCTCCCTACGCCGCCTCGCGACATCCGCCCCACTGGCAATGTCCCCGTTCCCGATCACCGGAATCCCCACCGCCCGCGCCACGGCATCGATCACCTCCCAGTCCGCCTCTCCTCCATAACCCTGCGAACGGGTCCGCCCGTGCACCGCAATGGCCGACATCCCGCAGTCCTCCAGAATCCGTGAAACCTCGACTGCGTTGACCGAAGACGCATCCCAGCCAATCCGGATCTTCGCCGTCACCGGCACCTGATCCCCCACCGCTTCGGCCACGCCCGAAGCCACCGATGCAAGAACCGGGCAATCCTTCAACAACGAGGACCCGCCATTCCGCGCCACCACTTTGTTCACCGGACAGCCGAAATTGATGTCGATGAAGTCCGGTTGCTTCCAATCGATGATTTTGCGCGCCGCCTCGCCCATCCGCTTCCCATCCGCACCGAACAACTGAACCCCCACCGGACGCTGACCGTCCGAAAACTCGGTGTATTTCCGGGTCCGGTGATCGGCCTGCATGATGCCCTCCGCGGACACAAACTCGGTGACCATCACATCCGCACCCAGGTCCTTGCAGATCCCACGGAAAATCAAGTCCGTCACCCCCGCCATCGGCGCGAGATACAAAGGGAATCGACCATCAGAAAACCACGGGAGCACGCCGCAGCCATAACCCCGGCCAACTCGCAGGTCCAAACCAAAACCAACGGGAAATCCATTCAAGCCTCCAGCCCGAAGCGGCACTCCAGAAACCGCACCGGAGCCACCCCATACGTCGCCCGAAAGGCCCGACGGAAACTGTTCGGATGCGAAAATCCAAGCTGATCCGAAATCACGACCGGATCCACCCCGCTCAGCAACAAGCGCCGCGCCGCCACCATCCGCTCCCCATCCAACCACTCCTTGGGCGTCAAACCCACATCCCGCAGGAACACCTCCCGGAAATGCCTCTCTCCCAAACCCAACTCCCCACACAAAGCCCCCAAACGATACCCCTGCTCGTAAGCAAGCTTCTCCAAGCAGTCATGAATCACATGACCGAATCCCAAAACACGCCAACGATATTCCACTCGTGCAATTCTCATCAGGGGGGGATGGAACAACGACACAACTACCCCATACCATCTAGCAGCACAGGTCAATCTCACGTTTCCGATTTCCGATTTCCGATTTCCGATTTCCGATTTCCGATTTCCGATTTCCGATTTCCGATTTCCGATTTCCGATTTCCGATTTCCGATGACCGATGACCCCTCCTCGCGTCTCCCATCTCGCGTCTCCTCTCTCGCTTCTCGCGTCTCAACTCCCGATGACTTTCTTAACCTTTCCAAACCACACCTCCGATTTTGTTTGCGCAAAGCTCTTGATCCAAACCGGTCGACCAGTTTTTCTAACAGCGATTGTGGAAATTAGTGTGCCCTTCTGCCTCCACCCCTCCCTGTCCCGATCATGATTTTTTCGAAATACAGTTTTCGTATCCCGCTAAATCGCCATTTAGGTCGTCAAATTGCAGCGCCGCAATCTTGCGACAATTCAGACGATTGCGACAAGATCTACAGAACTTCCTGGAAAGCCAGCCAGAGTTACGAGCTGAAAGTTTGGGATGCACAATCCCTCATTCGGAGCCCCATTCGCCTGAACAAGGCTTTCAAGCCTTATCAAAGCGCTTTCAAACATCGAACTCATCATCGTCGACCCCCGTATTGGGCGGTCGGACGTAGGCCAAGAAGGATCCCAATCCTCGATGAGCCCCCGCCACTGCAACTGCAGATTAGAAGAAGCCATTCTCATCAAAAAATCCGTGCCAGAATCTTACTTTTTATCAGATTCAAACTTTCAAAACCCCAATCACGGGTGTCCGGTTAGATTGGATTTTGGAATTTGAGATACGTTGTCGATGAACCCCTTAGAGAATAAAATGGATGTGAGGGATTTGAAGTCTGCCGTCGGTTCCGAAACGGTTGCGGCAAATGAATGCCGGCCGTTACATCCTCTCTCAGATCCTGGATTTGGTTCATTGGCAGACGCTCACGCGACTGGCAGCCAAATACGAACCCGACTCGCGGTGCCACCATTTTCGACACCCTGTTTTCGTTGATCGATGCGCTCCCGGCAGCCAAACGCGGCTTGGAACACCTTCCCCAACCCTGAACCTTCCTAAACGATGTCTACTAAGAAGAAGTCCACACGAACGAAACCAACACTTGATGCCGCTCTAAGCGCCAAACACCTCACCGGCGAACTGCGCCTGAGCCAACCAGCGAAGAGCCCACGTTCCGCAGCTTCAGCTTCCACCAGAAGCGCAAGTTCCCTTCCCATCGGCGAGAGCTCCGCCCGCGAAGCCACCCGTTGGCTTATGGCAAACTTCGGCCCTGCCCTGCGGTCGGCGGGTAGCGGAACGCCCTTCGACGCTGCCATCCTATGCGCCATTGTCTGCCAGGAAACCGCCTATTTCTGGCTCCCGCTGCTGCGACAACTTCGCACGAAACACGAATTCCGCGACAACCCCGTCGCCCTCGTGGACCTCATCATTGCCCGCTGCGTCCTTGATGCCAGCGGCGACCATCCGGATTCACCACGCACCGTGTTTCCGAAGAATACAGCCGCCTTTGAAGCGCGCTACGGCCGCGACTTCACCGAAATGCTCGTCTCAGAAGCCAATCAGACCCGCGCTCTCCGTGGCTACGGCCCCAAACGCTGGGTTTACAAGGGCTACGGCATCTTCCAGTATGACCTTCAGTTCGTTACCACGGACGAAGCTTTCTTCCGCGAGCGGCGCTGGCACGATTTCCAAGCTTGTCTCGCCAAATGCATCGGCGAACTCAAAGCCAAACTCCGCATGTTTCCCAACGACAAATGGGAAGCCGTTCGAGCTTACAACGGATCCGGACCTCGTGCCAGGCAATACCGTGAAAACGTCCGCACCTTCAGCACATGGACGCAGGACGAGATTTCAAAAATCGACTCCGCCACTCCGGCCCTCGCCACACGAGCGTCCCGCTCACCCATCCTGCCAAAAGCCAAGCCCCGTCTTACGCAAGCCGACCTCGCCGCGAAACTCAAACCCTACAACATCGACCGCGCCAAACACCCTCTCATCGTCGTCGGCATTCGCGGCTACTACATGGACACCATGGGCAAGCCCGGCGTCAACGACCGCGGCATTTATGACGATGCCATTTTCATCGATAGCCCCGACGGATTCGCAAGCTTTAACGGCAACACCGACCCATCCCGCATCCGAGCGGGTTCCGGATTCGGCTCCACCAAAGGCATGGCCAAGCTAAACGCCGGGGCATGGTTCGCCCACAAGCTCGATTTCCATGGCAGCAAGGTTTATGGCCCCTATCGAGCCATCTGCCAGCGCCTAGGCAAGGTCACAGTGACACGCGATGGCAATCCGCCATATCAAGACACTGGAAACTTCGGCATCAATATTCACAAAGGCAGCTTCAACGGCACCTCCAGCGAAGGCTGCCAAACCATCCATCCTGACCAGTGGGACAGCTTCATCGCCATGGCCAAGGATCTAGCGAAACGCTATTACGCCGACAAGTGGGAGAATTCGGTTATCCCCTATATCCTCATCGAAGTCTGAGGAGCTAGAATCCCTGCGCCACGCCCATGAGCACACGCAAGAAAGCAACCAAACACCGCGTGTTGAGAAAAGCGGACACCATCCCTCCGACGAAGCCTGTCAAGTCGACAACCTCTCCTCCACTTTGTCCACTGGCCCCACCCACCAGGGATGATTCTCCGCCTCCCTTTCCATTCCCTCGCGTCACCATCACTCGTGGAGACGACGTAGCCTTTGAGATTGAGCTCGCTCTTGGCGACATAACCGAGACTCCATCCCGCGTGATCCTGCTAGGACAGTTTCAGGGCATGGATCCCACCGCCGCCGCCGTGAACCTGGACGAGGCCATGAACGGCGCCCTCTTCAAGCTTATTAATCTCCGCCGCTCTTCCCACGCTGCGGGTGAGCTCGACATCATCCCCACCGGTCGCCACCCCGTCATGGCGGAGATGATTGCCTTCCTCGGCCTCGGGCACTGGAATCTATTCAGTGGTGAGGTCCTCGCCTCATCTGCTCACTCCGGCTTGCGATCCCTTCTCGCCTCCCACTTTGATGAATTCGCCACCGTCCTCATGGGCGGCCGTCTTCCGGATAAGACGGAAATCGACGTCCGCTTCTCCCTCCGCCACATGCTACGTGGCTTTATCCAGGCCCTCCGCGACGACGAGGACCGCGACCGTTTCCGCCGTGTCGTCATCGTGGAGAAGGAGGAAAAGCGCCTTCGTGAAATCCACTCCGTCTTGCGGGTTCTCGTACAGGAAGAAGAGTTCAAGGGCGTTCGCACCACCCTCTGCGCCTCCAAACTCCCGGCGCGTACGCGGTTGGAGGGAGCGAAACTGAGGACCGCCTACAAACTCCAGGAAACCAACCTCGTCATGCTTTCCATGCGTCCCGGCGAAACCAAGGACGCGGACCCCACCCTCGAGGCCATACTCCACATCAGTTCAGGGGCTGCAGCCATCGTAAAACGGGAACGCCTCTTTCCTACCTCCAAAATCGAGGAAATCTACGACGCCGCAGGCGTGAACACACAGCGCGGGGTGGACACCTTAACCAAGCTCGCCAAGGTCTCCGACCTCGTTACGGCCCTGATGCCGGATGGAGTGCTCGCTCCGTTCAAGAAGCTTAAGAGCCACCGCATCGAGCTCATTCACGACGCGGAATCCTCCCGTCTGCCTTGGGAAACAATCGCCCTCCCCGAAGGCGACCATCCCGCGCTTCTTGGCGGTTTCAGCCGCCGCTTCGTCAGTGACCGTGCTGCGGTCAATTGGCCGCCCAAACAGGGAGACCGCCTGAGAATCCTCATGCTCGTCGATCCCACCGAAGACCTTCCCGGAGCCGTCAAGGAAGCCGACGCCATTCTTGCGCGCCTAGCCCCCAATGCCAGAATCGACATCCGTTGCCTCAGGCATAAGGAGGCCACCAAGGTCAGGCTCACCGCAATCCTTGCCGAACATCCCTTCGACATCCTTCACTACTCAGGACACAGCGGCTTCAATCGCGAGGACGCACGATTTTCCGGACTCCTTCTCAATGGAGAGGAATTCTTCACTGGAGCCGATGCCCTGGGACTCACCCAGTTCCCTCCGGTGGTCATCTTCAACTCTTGCGAAGCCGCGCGCATTCGCCGGAGAGATCCCGTCCTTAGCAGGAATATCCCTGAAAAAGTTCTCAAGCGAGACGCCGCCCACGGGGCCATCTCCATCGCCGAAGCCTTCCTCATCGCTGGTGTCCAACACTACATCGGCACTTTCTGGTGTGTGAATGACGATGCCGCCGCGCTCTTTGGCGAGGTCCTCTATGGGCACCTGGCGGATGGCAAGCCCATGGGCTTCTCTGTTACCGAAGCCCGCAACGCTCTCGCCGAAAAAGGCATGCCTGATTGGGCCAATTACATTCACTACGGAAACCCGGATGCCGAAATCTTTCCAACCAAGGGATGATCGAATCACACCAGCCACATAGCCGAATCCATGAAGCCACCTCCACTAGCACCAGTTGCCACCGCGCTCCTTCTCGCCGCCTGCCAAGGTCCTGAGACGATCGGCGAGGATACTTACAAACAAAACCGATTCACTGCCTTCACACCGCCTCAGGGAGATCCGCGCTACGAGAGCAGTTGGAGGCTCAAGGGTCCTGGCACCGTCATTCGCAACCGCAACTACGAAGTCGAATACGATGCACGCAACACCCTTGGTGAAGCGCACTTGAAGAAAATCACCTCCGACGCCAACACTCCCGAACAGCGAATCCCCTTCAACGCCCTATCCAACAAACGCACCACCGGGAACAGCTTCGACGCCCAGGGTGGCTGGACGGTCGAAGGAGCCACCGAAATCAAGGCCAAGCTTGAACTCACCAATGCAAGCAGCGTCGACATCCAGTTTGGAGACACTTGGGTAGCCGAAATCACCGAACACGAACTCCGCCAGGCACCGGGAATCAAGGATATCGCCGACGCCACCCAAAAAAACCTGTCCCGTGGCAAATCCCACCTCATCCTCAAGACGGTTTACAGCGACTCCCTGAAGATCTTCTTCAAATCAAGCAAAGCAGGTGGAGGAGAAGTCACCGTGGACATCCCAACCCAAGCCCAACAGAAACTCGGCGGAAAATACAAGGTCACCCAGGACGGCGGGGTCGAAGTCTCAGGCCCGGTCATCGTCGGCTACGTCCCGCTTTCGAAAGATGGAGTGGAGCAGCTGTTTCAGCACCGCTGAATCTACAAGACCGTGGTTCGCTCGATAGGTCGCCATGAGCCGGGAAGTCATCGTCCAGCATCAATATCCACCAGCGCCGTCGAAAGGCTGGTTCGAACGACACCAACTTTTGATCATGTTTATTTTGTCCACAATTGGCGGCGGCGCCGTATCAACTGGATACCAACTTTTGTCACACGAGTTGGTGAAAATGCGCGAGCAAAAGGAAGCGGCGCGCAAGGAGTTGCGCGAGGAACAGGCGGCACAAAGGATCAAGGAGCGTGAATTGCTCGCAGTGAAAAGAAGTGCCGCACGCAATTTCCTGATCGATTTCCAGGATGCCGCGGAGAAACGCAACTATTATGCCTATCGTGTCATCAGCCATGTTCAAGACTGTCAGGAAGGCAAAGGTTCCCCATACCTTATCAAATGCCTCGAACAGGACAGGATCAAATATGGCGCGGCATGTGAGTCATGGAACCTCAAGAGACATTTCTTCGAGCGATTCTTGGAGGTTTATTTGTCCGCTGATCTACGCAAACGATTCTACGACAAAGGCAACGAAGCATGCATTGTCAGCCAGTTTATCGCACTTCACTCGGACGTGCTGAAAGCAATCAGTCAGTTCGAGAGTGGATTTAAAGCATATTCCCAAGACGACATCAAGGCGGCCAAAGCCAAAAGAGAGAAGCTCTCTTGGGACCTGGCGGCAATCTATGATGAACTGCTTAAAATGAGTATGGACAGTGAATCCACCCCCGGCAGCAAATAGCCAGATCATGCCCCACCTCCTCACCCTAGAACCCGCCTCCGGCGAAATCAATGTCACCCTCCAAACGGCGGGCAGCCTCGTTGCAACTCATGTCTTTCCTGCCGGGCTGGTCGCCCCCCTCATCGCCCGCGCTGATTCGCTACTCGCTCGTGACGGCGGCCAGTATCCGACTCGTTACGACCTGCTCGCCTTCGGGCGCGAGCTGGCGGATGCCCTGCTAGGCCCGGAGATAATCCCGGCGCTCGTTGCCCTGCGCGGGCGATTGTGGATCGTCTCCGCGGACTCGGAACTGCTCAATCTCCCGCTGGAGCTCATCCCGCGCGATGCTCAGGATTTCCTCATCGAGGGTGGGCACCTCCAGATCCGCCGCGCCACCGCTCCGGTTGCCGCCACTGCCACGGCGGAATCCGTCACCCGTCCAGGCCCACTGCGGGTATTGTTCATGGCCTGCTCGCCGCAGGATGAGAACCGCCTCGCCTTCGAGAAAGAAGAGGAAGCCATGGTGAAACTCTTCCTCCAGTCGGGAAAAGCAGCCCATCTGGAAATCGCCGAGTCCGGCACCTTCGAGGAACTGGAGCAGAAAGTCGCCAGCTACCGGCCGCACATCGTCCACCTCTCCGGGCACGCCGCGCTTGATGAGGACGGCACCGGCTATTTCTGCTTCGAGAACGAGCGCGGCCTGCTCGATCTCCGCTCCGCCACGGACATCACCGACCGCATTTTCGCGAACTCTGGCGTCGGCATGGTCTTCGTCTCCGGTTGTGAAACCGCCCGCTCCGACCTCGCCGGTCTTTGTCAGGATCTCGTTGGTTCCGGCCACGTTCCGCTTGCCCTTGGCTGGGGCATGCCTGTCATCGACTCCCTCGCCACCCTCTTTGCGCACTCCCTCTTCCGCCGCCTAGCCGCCGGAAATGGGGCGGATGCCGCCATCGACCACGCCCGCACCGAACTCCTCGCCGCCTGCCCTGGCGCGGATGCCCATGGCAACGAAATCCTACTTACCGACTTCGCCCTGCCGCGTCTCTACGCCACCGGCCCCACCGATCTCCTCTACGATCCCAAGGCCAAGGCCGATCCACCGCCGCAGCCCACCTACCGGCCCACCATCCTTGCCGATAACATCATGGGCCTCAACGAAGGCTTCGTCGGCCGCCGCCGCATCCTCCAGCGCACCCTGCCCGTCCTGCGGGATGCCGATGGCGGGAAAACCATCCTCCTGCTCACCGGCGTCGGCGGGGCGGGAAAAAGCACCCTCGCCACCCGCCTCGCGAACCGCCTCGGCCATGGCGGGCTGAAAATCGTCGCCCTCCGCCACCGCGAGAATGAGACTCCGGAACTATTCGCCATCCGCCTCCTATCCGAAATCCAGGTTGCCTCCCTCGCCAGCGGCGCTCCTCACCCGCTCACTGCCGCCCTCACCGGAGATACCTACGAGCTTCCCATGCGAATGCGCCTCGCCATCGAGGTTCTCAATGCCCTGCCGCTCCTGCTCGTGCTGGACAATCTGGAAAGCCTTATGCCACTTCCGCCGGCACCGCCGGAGTGGCAGAGCAGCGCGTTCGGCGTCTTTTTTACCGAGCTGACCCAGCGCCTCACCGGCGAGAGCCGCGCCCTACTCACCTGCCGCTACGTGCCCGCAGGATTCGGATTGCCGGAGGAAACGGACACCTCACCCGTCCTCCACTTCGGCATCCCGGACTTCACCGAGGCGGATTTCTTCAAATGCGCCGAGTATGACGAAAAGGTCGCCGCCCGCCTCGCCAGCGGGGAAATCACCCGCCAGCTCCTTGCCGAGTTCCACCGCAAGCTCGGAGCCACCCCGCGCTTCGTCAAACAAGCCCTCCCCGTGCTGGTGGAACTCCCCGCCGCATCCATCGCCGTCTCGCTCGCGTCCATCGGCAACGCCGCCCTCACCGAGGACGATGGTGAAACCGACGACAAACTCCGCACCCTCCAGCAACAATACTTCGCCGATCTATTCCTCCCCGGCCTATTCGACGCGCTCATCCCCGCCCACCGTGCCGCCCTCAGCCGCTTCGCCATCGCGGATCTTGCGCTTCCGCTCGATGGCCTCGCCGCCACCGCCGGGCTTGCGGTTCCCGATGCCGAGGCCGCCCTCACCGCCTGGCTCCGCCTCGGCCTCGTCCAGTGCTTCGACGACCGGGACGGCCCGGATCTCTACTCCATCTACCCGCTCCAGCGTCCCTTCCTCACCGCTGCGGAAAGACTCGCTCCCGACCAACGCACCGCCGCCCACCAAGCCCTCGCCGCCTGGCTCAAGGCGTGCAGCGAGGCCGACCGGGAATCGGAGCTGGGCATGCATTTCATGACCGTCTTTCACTCCTGCCTCAGCCACGCCCTCGGCGCTGCGGATCACGACCTCGCCGCATGGGCGGCAAACAGAATCGCGATCCATCTGAACCGGGTCTCCGAATTCCGCGCCATGCTCGCCCTTGGCGAGGGGCTGCTGGAGCACAGCCGCCACCCGGACCTTCTCAAGATCACCGCCGATGCGCTTTTGAAACTCGGCCAATGGCCAAAAGCCCGTGAACTCCTGGTGGAAGCCGCCCCCGCCTACGCCGCCATCGGCGACCGCGCCGGGGAGGCCGCCACCTGGCACCAACTCGCCAGCATCGACGTCCGCGAAGGCAATTACCCCGCCGCCCCCGGGAATTTCCAGAAATCCCTCGAAATGCGGCAAGCCATCGGCGACCGAGCCGGGGAGGCAGTCACCTGGGGGCAGTTAGCGGCGTTATTGCACACCAGAGATGGCTCCTCCCCCGCCAGCCTCCACCTCGCCGCCGTCGCCTGGGTCATCCTGCAAAGCATCGGCAGCGCATACCAGAAAACCGCCTTGAACAACCTCGACGCCATGGCCGCCGAGCTTTCCCTGACCCAACAAGCCCTCGAAGCCGAAGTCCAAGCCGCCCTCGCCAGCTACCAGGCCGACCGCGGAGCCGCCCTGCTCGCCGCCGCATTTTCTGATTACGGACCCACCTGAACCACCGCCGCCACCCATTTCAGGCCGATTCCCCTGTCCGAATTCTCTACAGGACCTGGTAGAAACCACTAAACCGCAAGATCCCTGTCCCATGCCCGAAGATTACACAGAGAGCGAGCCCTTGCCTTCCGAGGATCCGGTATTCAAGAAACTCCAGGCTAGGAAGCTGGAAGTGGAAGCCCAGAAACTGGAAGCCGAGGCAGAGAAACTCCGCGCTGAGGTCCGGAACAGCCACCCCGCATTTCCGCTCGTCAAATATGCGTTTGCCGGGCTCGTGGCCGGAGTCTCTTGCTATCTGCTCCTCACCAAGGTGATGACGGACCTCTACTCGTTGAATAAATCGAGATATGAGGAAGCCGCCAAACGCCTTGAAGAGGCTAAAACGGCTCATAACGCGTTGAAGGAAGAGCAGGCGAAACTGGCTCTTACCGTGGAGGATCAGAAGGCCCAGATCCAAGCGGCGAAACTGGAAAGCGCAAAACTTGCGGATGCCAACAAGGCCCTTAGTGATCAATTCACCGAAAACACGACACTCGTCACCAAAATGCGTGAAGAACTTCAGCGACGAATCGAGAAGGAGCAAATGAACGACCAGGAACGAGAGAGGCTCAAAGCACAGGAAGCCATTCTCACTGCGGCGCTCGACAGCGCCAGCCGATCAATCCCGCGGCGAGCGAACGACACCTTGGGATATCTTCGGATCGGCCAACTGGATCCACGCGGTTATTTCATCTCCGGAAAATCAGCTATCGACGGGAATCCGAGTTTTCAAAACCTGCGCATCGGGCAGGAATACATCGCCGTCTCCAACTACAACGTGCGCGCAGCTCTTCCCCGCAACGATGCGCTCTACCACGAGGGAGTCGCCGCTGTCGGACTCCTCGAAGGAGGTGAGAAGTTTCTGATCACAGAGGGCCCCACTGTCTATTTCAGGGACGAAGACCGAGACGTATGGGTGGGAATCAGCAGACCTCCTGTGGTTTCATCAACGAAGGATCCTCCAGATGGCGGAATCACCCCTCCGTCATCCGTTCCTGCCAACCCATCTCCCTGAATCCGTATTTCTATCCATGGCCGATTTGCTTGGGAAAATCTCACATCAACACCAAACTACCACTGAACAACCAAACATCCCCGACATCATGACCACCAGAAGAACCCACAGAAAAACCGCCGCCAACAGCGCGGCCTCGCCAAACACCGCCCGAGCGCTAGTCGTGGGACTCACCCAGGTCGATCCCAACGCATATGGTAGCTGGGACGGCCGCTCCGGCTGCTGGGGATGCGACGATGATGCCGAAAAGATGCGATCGCTGTTAGAGAGGGAGGGATATGAGGTGACGATGCTCATTGATGCCAAGGCGACCTTAGCGGCCGTGCGGAACGAACTGAAAGCCGCTGCGGCATGGGCGGAGGCGGGTCACACGTTTTTCTTTTACTACTCCGGCCACGGCGACCGCATGGAGGATCAGAAAAAGGGAACCAAAGGGCATGACGAGGCGGACGGCTGGGATGAGACGCTTTGCCTCTATGACGGCCAACTCCGTGATGACGTGCTGAATGACACATGGGTGGCATTTCCCAAGGGAAGTGCGATCTTCATCATGAGTGATTGCTGTCACTCAGGCACCAACTACCGGGGCCTCGGCCGGACGAAGCAAGCGGTGGATTTCGTGCGGGACCTGAATGGCGACCCACGGATGAAGGCCTCGCTTCTGCACATCAGCGGGTGCCGTGACGAGGAGGTATCCATCGGCGAGGAAGATGGCGGTGCGTTCACCACCGTGGTCGTCAACACCTGGGACAAGGGCCGCTTCCCGGGAACATGGGACACGTTTCACGACGCCATCGCAAACGCCTTGACCACCGGCCAGCGACCGCAGGGAAATCTCTATGGCCCGGAGTCCGATGCGCTCGCCACACGCCGCCCGTTCGAGCCGTTGTCTGCCATACAAGCCGTCGCCGCGCGTGGCGGAACGCGCAAAGTGTCGGCGGTGGGCAATAAGGATATTCCTTCGCTCACGTTGGAAAGTGTGGCGCGTCTGGCGACTTCCGCGCCGCGGGACGGATCTTCGATTTCGTCCGCTACATCCTCCCTCGATGAGTTGGGCAAGCCCGGCTCCAAGGAGTTTATCCGTGAGGTCCAGAACCGGCTCTGTCAGCATGGCCTCTATGATCCTGGAGCCATAGACGGCATTCCCGGACCATTTACGGATTGGGCGCTCGGAGAGTTCAAGATCATGGCGCGGACGCACGATGAACCGGGAGTGGGATCGCGCACCGCCGCCGCATTGTTGGAGACAGACTTGCACAAGTATTTCCCATTGTCCGATTCCGGCACGGATCTCACCGCCCGTACCATCCGCCTGATGAAACGACTGGGGCACTGGATCTGCAGACATCCGGACTGCGTGAACATCGTCTATCTGGAAGGCGTGAATCCCGACGGCACGAAAAATGACGACCGCCCGGATGTCTTCAACGATCTGCGAATGCTGATCCGCGTGGTGCGTGGCAAAGCAGTGGCGGAGAAAGTCTGGGAGGGCACCACGGAGCCGGGCAGGCATTGGACCGAGAAACCCATGAACCCGAAGGGCGCGGCCCGCATCGCCTTCGGCCAATTTTATGCCTGGAGCGTGGGCATTCATAACAACAGCCACGAGGCACTGCGCCAGGTGGAAGCTGTCACGGTCCACCGCGATTTGAACAAGGACTACAAGCGCACGGGGGACAAAACCGAAACCGGTGTTTTCTACATCAATCAGCACTGGGGCTATGACATGCCGGTTTCAAGCCTGGGCAATTCCTCGGCCGGTTGTCTTGTGGGCCGTACCAAGAGCGGGCACCGGGATTTCATGGCCATCATCAAGGCCGACGCGCGGGCCGAAGCATCGCGCGGATACCGATTCACCACCACCATTATGGATGGTTCCCAACTCGACTGATCCAACTAACACTCAACCCCGATATGTCAAAATCACCAAAAACAACCGCCCTCCTCGTGGGACTCACCCATGTGGATCCCGCCCGCTATGACGGATGGAACGGCCGCAACGGCTGCGTCGGCTGCGTTGCTGATGTCATCAACCTGTCCGCGGTGTTGGGCAGGTTCGGCTGGCAAACCGAGCAACTGCTGGATGACGAAGCAACCGTGGCTTCCGTGCTCACCCGTCTTGGAACCATCGTAGATCAAGCGGAATCCGGAGACTGCGTGTTCTTCTACTACTCGGGCCACGGCGGGCAAACCAAGGACCGCAACGGAGATGAAAACGACGAACTCGATGAAACGCTGATCTGCTTCGACGGGCAGCTCGTCGATGATCATCTCAACGACATCTGGTTGAGCGCGAAGGAAGGCGTGCGGATCTACATGATCGCGGACTCGTGCAACTCCGGCACCAACTTCAAGATGGGGCCTGGCGGATTCCCCGGGGTGGCTCCACAGGCGAAATTGCGCGCCATCAGCACCGCCAAGGATCTCACCTCCGGACAGCAGCGGTTGAAAGCGCGGCTATTGCATCTTGGCGGCTGCCGGGACGGAGGCACCAGCATGGGCCTGCAGGACGGCGGTGTTTTCACCAAACGCTTGGTCGCGCACATGAATGACGGCTTTGCCGGAACATGGGCGGAATTGTATAAAAAAGTCCGCGACGAAGTATCCGACAGCCAGGATCCGGCAATCAACCTTTATCCAGAGAAGGACAACACGCTCGATCAGGAGCCGTGTTTTCGCCCTGTGGCCACCAAGAAACCCGCCAAGGCGGCGAAGGCAGTCCCTGCCAGTGATACCGCCGCGGGCTTCATCCCGGAATCGCTGTTACCCCTGCCCGAGGGTGTGGAAATGCTGCGCCGCATCGATCTCGCAGCCGCGGCAAGGGCAGATGCGCAGAACACCGGCACACGAGGCAAAGGCATCAAGCTAGTAGCCGAAGGAGACTCGTGGTTCGACTTCAAGATCCTCCCTGATGTCATCGACTGGCTTGAGCGGGACTACAACTACGACATCGAGAACGTCGCCCAGGGAGGAGCCTGCGTCTATGAAATGGCCTACGGCCCGGATGACGACTCGCTGTTCGACATCTTCGGTCGGGATGCCAGCCAACTCGAGGAAGTGGTTAAGAAAATCCGCGAGCACAAACCCAGGGCCTTTCTCCTCTCGGGCGCGGGAAATGACTTCGTCGGTCCTGAGTTCATCCTCACCATCCATCACGCAGCCGCCAGGAAAAGCGGCGTCAACCAGCGGGTGGTGGACGCGCTCTTCGAGGACGATGTGGAGCCCGGCCTGCGCCGCATCGTGGAGACCGCCACCGCCGCCGCTCGTGGGGCAGGACTGGGCGACATTCCGGTAATTATGCACGGCTACGACTACGCATTCCCGGACGGACGTGCCGCGGTGAATCTCGGATTTAAAAAAATCGGACCATGGATGCACCCGTCCTTCTCGATGAAAGGCTACCCCTACAACAACGACAACGATCTCGCCGCGCGCAGACGATTGGTCTCAGCCATGATTGACAGCGTCTATCGCATGATCGGGCGCATCAAGGGATCCTACCCGAACGTCAGCATCGTGGACGTGAGGGGCACCCTTCTCACCCGGCATGACTGGCACGACGAACTGCACCCGTCGCGTGATGGATTCAAAAAAGTCGCCGCGAAATTCCACCAGGTCATCACGAGTGCCATCGGCACGAGTGGCGCTCCCGGCCAACGCAGCGAACTGCCCGGTCCGCCTGAAAATCCCGTCTGAACGATCGGAAACCACCAATCCCAACCTATCATGTCAGCCAAAGAATCCACACCAAGCCCCCCATTGCTAACACCTGTGGGCGAGGGTTGGTCATTCACGCGCTCCGCCCCTGCGGAAGTTCTCGCGGAGAAACGACCCACCCGCTCGGCCGCTTCCTCGAACGAACGGAACGTATTGGATGAAATCATTTCAGCGGGAAAATTCGAGGTACTGGAGAAAGGTGATGTAGAGAGCCGTGCAGGCCGCCGCGGCGCGGAAACGGCGGTCGGGTCCAGCTTGCGTCTCGCCGCGGATGTGCCGGAGGGCGCGGCGGTGTTGCTGATGGTTCGACAAGAGTCCGGCGCGATTTCTTTCCACCGTCCCGGTGTGGCCGCGCATCGTCGTGGTCCCGGAGTTAGGAACCGCGTGAGCTTTGAAGTGCCATTGTCTTCAGGAGATCCCGGCAAGGGCCGCAGGGGATGGTTCTCGAAAATCGTGCGGGTGGTGCTGGTGAAAGTGGCGGACGCGCTGATCGCCGATTTGGTCGAGCACGCCAGCGAATGGCTGGTCCCTAAACTGGCGGGGGTTCTGGAGAAAAAACTTTGGCAAAACCGCACGCAAGGCTGGCTGCGTGTGGATCCCACCGACCTCGCTGCGGCAGAGGACAGGATGAAGAAGGGGCTGCCCTCGTTTTCTTCCCCTCAACGCGGGCTGCTGCTCATCCATGGTACGTTTTCCTCCTGTCATGGAGGATTCCGGGAATTGACGAAGGGACGGTTCTTTCAGGACGCCCGCGCGCTCTATGGCGGAAACATCTACGCGTTCAATCATTTCACCATCAGCAAGACGCCGCAGGAAAACGTCAAAGACCTGCTCGATGCGCTGCCGGAAGGAGAGTTCGAGTTCGACATCATCACCCACTCTCGCGGCGGCCTGGTGGCGCGGGAGCTGTTGGAAGGCTCCGGATTGGATCACCCGAAACGCCGGCGCTTGAAAATCGCCCGCGTGATCCTCGTGGCGAGTCCTTCCGCAGGAACACCGCTCGCCGGGGAATCCCATTGGGAAAGCAAGCTCTCACTCTGGGCCAATCTCATCGAGCTGCTGCCGGACAATCCGTTTGTCACCGCCGCCGGTTTTCTAACCGAGGCCCTGCAATGGGTCGCGGCCAACGTGCTCGGCAACTGCTCAGGGCTGATCGCAATGGACCCGGCGGGGAGTTTCATCACCCGTCTCCAGGACCCGCCCGATGAACCGCCCGGCACCCGCTATCATGTTATCACATCGAATTTCGAGCCGCCACGCGGGTGGCTGCCGCGTCTGGGAGACATGGCTTTGGACCGCTTCTTCGGCGAGGCAAATGACCTCGTCGTTCCCAGCGAAGGATCATGGAAAAACTCCGACGTTCCCGCCGCATGGGTGCCGGGGGAACGCATCGCCTGTTTCGGACCCGGCGGAAACTTGCCGTCGGACATCGCGGTCCACCATGTCAACTACTTCTCACATCCCGCGACCGTGGATTTCCTGCTCGCCACGCTCGGCGGCAGGGAGACGGGCCTCAACCCCATCGATGTAACCGCGCCTCTGCCTTCGGGAGGTTTCAGGTTCAGCCGTGCGCTGGTTCCCGCAGGAGGCGCCGGCCCTCGATTGCCGGGAGATATTGCCGGCCCGGATTTCTCTTCGGCAGAAGTCGTTAAAACCGCAGTCAAGGAAGCCATCCGTGAGAACAACCTCATCTCCATCAACGGCTGGGATGAAGAAGACACGCTTTATCTCACCATCATTTCGTCCGGACATGATCAGGAGTTCGACAAGAAAAAAGGATCGTCCGCCCTGCTACTGGCGCAGTATGGCAGCGCCCGGGTGGCGCAACCCCTCTACACCAACAATGTGAAAACAAAACCCGCGAACTCCGCGGAATGGACGAACACGGAGCGAAATCTCGCGGGAACCCGCATCGCGGAGATCATCGCGATGCAGAAGTTCATGGTCGGCCACACGAATGGAAAACGCCAGACGCCTCTCAAAACCGCGGATGAAGGCATCTCGTACACGTTCAAGTCTCCGGACGCGAAGTTTCTCAGGCTCCTTGGGAAAAGGCTGTTCCGTGTACTCATCACTGGCCAGGTCGTGCGCCTCTACGACTCCATCACCCACCGCCACAAACGCGAGAGGGTCAACATCGTCTTTACCTCCATGCTCCCTTGGCTCTCCGATCTTCCGTGGGAATTCCTCTACGATCCGGACATGGAATGCCACGTCTCGACGAGCAATGTCCGCTTCCTCCGCAACGTCCTCACCCCGATCCCGGCGAACAAGATCGACCGAGTGCGCAACAAGCTGCGTATCCTCGTGGCCTCCGCCCAGGCATATGGTGCGAGCCACATTTCCCATGAGCAGGAAACCCAGCGGATCCGCGAATCCTTCCGCGACCTTCTGGATCTCGGCCTCGTCGAGGTGGACGTCATCAACCGCTGCACACCCGATGCGCTCCACAAACTTCTGCGCTGCGGAGAGGAAAACTCGGAATATGACGTACTGCATTTCATCGGTCACGGCTACTATGATGAGCAAGAAGGGGGCTATCTGGAATTCGTCGATGACAACCTGGAGTCACAACCCCTCACGGCTGGTGAATTCACGCGCATCATCCGCAGCCGCGGCATTCGCATCGTGTTTCTCAATTCCTGCGAATCCGGGCGAGGAAACGCCAATGGTAACGACGGCAGCGACAAGAAGGGAGCCAACTACAACAATGGGGTTGGCATCGAGTTGGCGAAATGCGGCATGCCCGCCGTGGTGGCCAACCAATACTCCGTGGTGGACACGCTGGCCTCGCTGTTCTCGTTGCATTTCTACAACTGCCTCGCCCACGGGCTGCCCATCGCGGACGCCGTTCGGGAGGCCAGGATCGCGGTCAGCTACTCCGATGAAGCGGAACCCATGGACTGGGGCGTGCCCGTGCTATTCGCGCGCAATCCCAACGCCACGCTCTGCGCGCGCCGCCCGTATGATCCGGGACTCGCCCGCCGGGTATTGGAGCGCAAGACCGCACCCACCACCCGCCGAGGCGCTGGAAATGAACTCCTGATTCGGCGGGACAAACGGGTCGTCATCTGGACATCGTCAGCCAAGCTTCTCGATCAGGAGCAGTTGCGGGCCACGCTGGCGGAAATGACCGCCTGCCAGCCTTCCTTCGAGTTCGTGCTCAAGAGGCGCCGGATACCGGCCAGCATCTGGAAGATAGAAGATAGCACGGGCTATCTGGACGCCCATTCGATACTCGAGCCGGTGGATGAAGTCAGAAAGGACGTATTCAAGGCGCATTTCCTGATTTTCATCACTGATTTCCCCATGATGATGATGAAAGAAAATGTGGAGGCTCTTTACTACTACAGCTCGGAGGAGCGTCATTTCGCCACGATGCTGTTCTCCATCTGGGGATTCGATCCGCCGCTCGGTGGGGAGTCGTTCAAGGCGGCTTTGGCAAACCACGCGGCGACAGCGCTGCTGGACTGCTTTGCCAAAACCCCTCCCACTTGTGAAACAAGAGGCGGGGCCGAAAGCAGTCCAGGCTTCATGGACTACTTCAACGATGAGCGCAGCGTCGAACACATTTCCGGCCCCATGTTCATTCCTCCGGGTGTTGATGGCTTTGTCAAAGGTCAGATCGGCGCAGGGCAATACTCGGACAAGGAGTATGAATCCATCAACTTACTGCTCAAACTTTACCACTCAGGACATGACCCCTGTAGACTCTCATAGCAATGCCTACCCAAGTTAAGATTGATTATGGAACACCCCGCTTCCCTAGCCCAAACCAGCAGGAGGCCGGAACGCCGATAATCTTTCAAATCCTCTGAAACATCAACTACTCTACTCCTCCAGAAGCTTGGTAATAGAGGAGACGGAGCGGGAATCGAGCGTGATTTTTCCGAGGGCGTCCACGACGATTATGGAGCGGGATTCGCTGGCGGCATAAGACGGCATCTCGCGCACGGTGGGGATTGGTGGGATCGTAGTTCGAGCCGAGGCCCTGAAAGTTTGTAACGAGTCCCGAGGCGGTGCCAAGCAGGTCTAACAGGGAGCCGACGGTGATGACGACGTCGATCACGCCGATGCCGGGATGGAGGAAGGAGGTTTACTGGCGTGCGGCCGCTTCGACGGAGAAGATTTTATCGGCCTGACAGCGACCGCGGCGAGGTATGCAAGCAGTCTTTGGCACTTGGCAGTTTACCTCAGGGCGTAGTCGGCTAGGTCCGAGGTGACGTATTCATAGAAAAGGGCGAGCTGATCAGCGAACTGATCGGGATCTCGCGTTTGAGTTGCTCGTGAAATACCATGGGGCCGCCGGAGGAGCGGTAGGGGTGGCCGGTGAGGTGGGGCTTGCGGAGGGCGGCGGCTTGGGCGGGGCTGAGGGGGAAGTCGTATTGCACGAACCAGTAGTCGTAGAGCAGCTTCGCCAGGCCTTCCAATTCGGCGTTCAGTCGCTGGTTGAGCTCGATCTTGCGGTGGATGAGGAAGAGAAAATCACCAATCGAGATCTGTTCGTCCAGCGGTGGAAGCAGCAGATCCAAATACGAGAAGATTTGTTCATTTAGGCTGCAACGCAGGGTCATGACCGCGTTGTTGTTCATCGCCTTGCGGAACAGATCACTGCGAAGGTAGTAAGCGAGGTACTTCTGGAATGCTCCCCAAGAACTGATCCATGGGTTATGAGAGTCCCGGCGCGTGAGCGCCACCGACTCCCATGAAAAGAAAACGACACACTCCCGAGGAGATCATCAAAAAGCTGCGTGCC
>JAIXOR010000075.1 GCA_027486655.1 Verrucomicrobiaceae bacterium
CCGACCTTGGCATGGCCACCATGCTGCGGCGGCGTGTGAGGTATTTCACCGACGGCGCGGTGATCGGGAGCCGCGGGTTTGTGAACGAAGTATTCGTCGCCTCACGCCACCGCTTCTCCACAAAGCGCAAAGACGGCGCGAGACGGATGAAGGGAGCCGGCCGCGAAGCGGCGGGGGTTTTGTGGAGCGCGAGGGACTTGCGGGTGCGGGTTTGAAGACTGGCTTGGATCCGAATGATCGCTCCCAACGCATGCAGGTTCCCTGTTTCAGCCGGTCTCATTCAAGGCCATGTCTCAAATAGGAATGATTCATCAAGGTGCCCGCCAGGTACCCGGGCGGGTCATCATTTCCTTGAGAAGTGAAAGATGTTTCTGATAGACGCCGCGGGGGTCGGTGTCTTTTTGAATGCAAATGGCAGCGGCCTTGCCAACGATTTCGCCCATCATGCCGGTGGTGCGCATGACCCGGACCGGGCCGAGCGCCTCACGGTCCACACTGACATTGCGCCCGGCCATGAAGAGGTTGGGGATGTTGCGGCTGTAGAGGGTGCGGTAGGGAGCCCAGTAGGGACCTTTGTATTTGTAGTTCGCCCCATCCGTGGCCTTCGAGATGAATTCGTGTCCATCGAGCCCCTTGGAGAATTCCGGATGGGGTGTGTGGAGATCGATGTGCCAGGTGCAGGGGTAGCATCCATCATCGTAGGGAACACTTTTCCGGAAATCGTCACCGGTGAGGATGATGTCGCCGAAAAGGCGTCGGGATTCCCGTTTGCCAGCGATAAAGGCGACCCAGCCGAGGCGATGGTTCGGGTAAAGTCCATCGATGTTCTTCAGGGTGTCCCAAGCGCCGTACATGGCGCGGAAGTTCTGGTCTCGAACACGTTCGATGTCGTGGATCATGTCCATGTCGAAGCCGGTTTCCCAGAACCAACCGCCGAGGTTGGCGAGCGGTGAGTTGGCCCATTGTCCGTTGAGGGACCTGCGGCCGGGGAAGGGTTTATCACTGAGGTCGAGTGCCCATGGGCAGCGTGGAAAAGGAGCCTCGGTGCGGCCTTCGCGCACGGTGATTGAGAGAGCGTCCTTGTCCTTGCACTCGCATTTGAGGACTTCGGCAGGATCAGCGACGTCGAGAAGGTTCCAGAGGTTGCTGGCCCCCATTTTGCCCTCGTTGGCCATCTCGTGATCTGCGCCTGCGAGGAAGCCGACGGTGGCATCTCCCGTGCAATCGGCGAAGAAAGAGCCTCGGATGCGTGTGCGCGCGGCGCTGCGGGTGTCCTGGGCGATGACTGCGGCGATGCGGCCGCTGTTCATTTCCACGGCGTTGACTCGTTTGCCAAGCAACAAGGTGATGCGGGGTTCCGCGCGGACGAGATCGAGTTTGCGTTGGTCGGCATAGACGGCTGCGCCTTTGGCATTGCCGTCCGTGGGTCCTTTCTTTGGGACGAGTTCTTCGACGATTGAGCCGATGTGAGGGAAGGGTTCGCGGCAGGTGTGGCCTTCCGGCCAGACGCGCACCTCCGAGCTGCCGTTGCCTCCGAGCACCGGGCGATCCTGGAGCAGGGCGACTTTCAGGCCGTTTCGTGCGGCGGAGAGAGCCGCGGCGGAACCGGCGATGCCGCCGCCGGAGATGACCAGATCGAATGAGCCGCCGTCGGAGGGCTCGGCGGAGAGTCCGAGGGTCTTGAGTCGGAATTCGGCGAGTTCCTGTTTTCCGTGAGGGGGGGTGAATGCGGGATCCGGCGAGAAAACGATGGCGTCGCAACGGCCTTCGAAGCCGGTGAGGTCGTGAAGGGAGATTTGGCGGCTTCCGGCTTTGATTTCAAGGGTGCCTCCATCGTGCCAATGCCACTCGGCGTTTTTGGTGCCGAAGGTTTCCGCGAGGGGCTTTCCATCGATGAGCAATTGAAACCTACCGGGGGCTCCGGGAGCGTTCCATGGGGCCACCCAGTCCCGGGTGCGCACCCAAACGCGGTAGGTTCCGGATTTTTCGAAAGTTGCCCGGGTGACCGCGTCCTTGACCGGAATGCCCAGACCGTGAGCGAGCAGATAGGGCGAACCCATCACATCCATGGCTTGTTGATCCAGGTCCCAGCCGCCTGTTTCCGCAAATTGCTCTGCTTCGAGAAACACGAGTCCCGTGGGAGCGTTGGCCGCGGAGGAGCCAGCTGCCGCGGCGAACAGAAGGCCGAGGCTGATGAGCAAACATCGAGGGTTCATGATGCCCAGTACACCGAAATGGAGGGAATCTTTCGCATGCGCGATGATTTTATCCGTTTCACGGAATGCGCTGCTGCCTGAGTGCAAGATCTGACCGGTCAGCGCATGCCGGACGCGATGTCATCGGCAAGACGGGAGAGCAGTTTCGACTGAGCGGCGACAAGTGAAGGATAGCCGTCGGAGTCGAGAGGCTCGCGGTCCACAAAGGTGCGTGACGCTGTCAGGCGGCGTTCCGGCAGCGAGTAAACGCGCCAGCCCGCCTCGATGACGGCATAGCCATCCGCGCCGGAGTGCAATTGGCGGACGTCGATGGTGACTTGTCGGGAGATGCCCTCGTCGCCGCGCCACGGGTAGGAGCGGACGTTGCCGGTCTTGAGGCGGCGGCCCAGGTTGGTGGCGGTGACACGGGTGATGGACGAGGACAGGTCGCCGGCCCATCGGTGGTTTTCCGCGATGCCGAGTTGGTGATCGGATTCGGCGACCACGATGTTGGGGCGATCGATGTATTCGGCGAGGGAAACGGGACCCACACCGATGCCCGTGCCGCCTCCCGAGGGGGCGGGGCCATCCGCGGTGAGCACGTAGTAGGAGCGCTCCCCGACGCCGCAGGAGGCGAGCATAAGGATGGCAAAAAGGAGTTGGATGCGGCGGATCATGGGGATTTCGGTTCAGCGTTTTCCGCCTGGAGCTTTCGGGGTTGGATTGCCGGAGGAGTCGCGGCCGAAGAGCAGGGAGTTGGGGTGCTCGTTGACCGTATCCGAGACCCCCTTGATGGCGCGGAGGGATGCGCGGAGTTCGTCCAGGGTGCGAAGGAGGTCGCCCTGCACCGCGCCATCGGGGCCGATGCTTTCGATCGACTTGTCGAGTGAGGCGATTGCCTTGCGCAGGTCGGCCGGGAGGTTCCTGAAGGCCGGGTCCTCCAGAGTCCCGCGTGCGGCGGCCGCGGTGGCCTCGATTTCCTTCAGGGCGGCGCGGGATTCGGTGATGGTGGTTTTCGCCTCGGCGGCGGCGGCGGAGATGTTGGCGACGGCTGCGTCCACCTGTTTCATGTCGAAGGTCTGGAACTTGTCGAGAATGGCGGTGAGCTTGGCTTCCAGTTGGGCGAAACCGGCGGACACGGTGGGAATGGTGGCATGCTCGCCGATCTTCCCGACATCGGCCGCGGCGACATCCTCGTAGTAGTCGAGGTCCACATACAACGATCCGGTGATCAGGCTGCCGGTTTTGAGTGAGCCGCGGAGTCCCTTGGCCACGAGTTCCTTGAGAAACTCGATATCGCGCAGTTTTTCCGGATGGTCCCGCAGGTCGCGCCGCATCAGACGGCAGTCGATTTCTATCAGAACCGGAATCCGAGGATCGCCGTTCGAAGGCACGAGATCGAACGAGATGTCCACCACCCGGCCGATGGTGATGCCGCGGAACTCCACCGGAGCGCGCGGTTCGAGTCCGCGAACCGTCTGGTCGAAAAGAAGCAGGAGTTTCACGGTGGGATCGAATGTGGCGTTGCGTGCCGCGTCTTCGTCCCGGTGGAGAACGAAGAATGCTCCATCGTTCACCGGGTTTCCGGGTGCTTCGCCCTCGGTCACGCCGAAGGACACTCCTCCGGAAACCATGGCCTGCAGCGAGGGCGTCCGCACCTTGAACCCGTCCGCCCCGGCGCTGATGTCGATCCCGCTGGTGTTCCAGAACCGGGTGTTTTCGGTCACGAGCGGGCTGTAATCCTGTTGGATGAAGGCATCGTAGGAAACGCGGGTTCCATCCTGAGAAAGCGTGCGAGCCTCGATGCGCCCCACCTCGAAGCCCCGGTAATACAACGGCGATCCCGCCGTGAGCAGGCCGGCTTCGTCCGTGGTCAGCACGATGCGTCGCCCCGGGACGCTGAGATTTGTGGCAGGCGGGGTTTCCAGTCCGACGAAATCGGTCTCCCTTTCCGCGCCGTCGGCACCGGGATCGAGTTCGATGTAGGCCCCTTGGATGAGGGTGCCCAAGCCGGTGACCCCAGCTCCGGAGATCCGGGGTTTCACCACCCAGAAACGGGTGCCGCGCCGCAGCAGTTGTGAGGCGTCCGCATCCAGCTCGACGTGGACGACCACCGATTTCAGATCGCTGGAGAGTTCCACGTCATTGACGATGCCCACCGTGACCGAGCGGCAGCGCACTTCGGTCTTGCCGGCGAAGATTTCCTCGGCTGTCTCGAATTTCACGTGGGCCACTGGTCCGGCCGTGGTGAAGTGCCGGAAAAGCATCCAGGCGCCGATCACCAGCGCGACGAGGGGGACCACCCAGACGATGTTCCATCGTTGGGCGCTTCGCAGTTCCGGAGTGGCGGCGGAAGGCGGCGGTGTGGGTGAGTCGCTCAAGTTTTGGATTTCCTATTCGGTTGAAGGGTTGGGAGCTCCCGGAAGTTCGTCCAGACGGTCCCACAAGAGGCGCGGATCAAAGCTCATTGCCGCGAACATGGTAAGCATGACGACGCCGGCAAATGCAAGCGCTCCCGGCCCCGGGGTGATCGTCATGTAGTTTCCTAGCTGCACCAGCGAAACCAGGATCCCGACCACGAAAATGTCCACCATCGACCAGCGGCCGAGCAGTTCGGTGAGCAGGTAGAGCCGGCCGAGCGCCGCGGGGGAGGGGTGCACACGGCCGGTTGCGGCGAGGCAGAGCCAGGTGAGAGCTACGATTTTAAGGAGGGGAATCAGGATGGAAGCGGTGAAAATGACGATCGCGATCGGATAGGCTCCGGTGCGCCAGAAGGTCATCATGCCGCCGATGATGGTGTTGTGGGTGACCACGCCGATCTCGACGACGGTCATGACCGGCAGGACGTGGGAAGGAATGTAGAGAGCGGCGGCGGCGGCCATCAGGGCGACGGTGTTCTGGATGCTGCCGGGTTTTCGCAGGTGGAGGGTGGATCCGCAGCGCCGGCATCGACCGTCCGCCACGGGAGAAACCATTCCGCAGGTGTGGCAGCTTGCCAGACCGTGATCGGCAGCTTTCGGTATCCGGCGGTTCATGACCGTGCCACCTCCAGTCGGTCCCAGAGTTCTTCGCGGTCGATGCCTGCCACTGCGGCCGCCATGAAGATCATCACTCCGCCGAAGGCCCAGAATCCGACTCCGAAGTGCACGTCCGCCACTTTGGCGAGTTTCAGCAGGCTGACGAGCACGCCGAGCAGGAAAACCTCCACCATGTTCCATGGCTCGCTGCGGTACATCCATTTGGCCACGATGAACGCGCCCGGGGCCGCGCGCCCTGCCATCAGCGGCATGCAAACGTAGATCATGCCACCGGCCAGCATCAGCGGGGCCACGACCGTGAACAGAAGGATGGAGGCCCCTAACAGCGGCGCATCCTCGTGGATCAGTGCGGAGGCCGCGCCGATGAGTGTCAGGTTCCGGCGGAGGGATGCGGCATCCATCGTGAGGAAGGGAAACACGTGCACCAGCACCATCAGCAACAGCGCCGCGAGGGAGAACGCGGATGCCCGTGCCAAAGATGCCGGCCGATTCTGATAGAGCACGGCTCCGCAGCGCGTGCAGTTGGCCGCGGTGCCCTCGGCCACCGGGTTGGCCTCATGGAGCGTGTCGCAAAAGTGACAGGCGGAGAAACGCCTGCCCCCTGCGGGCCGTGGCCAGCTGAGCAACGATCTCCAAGTTCTGGAAAACCCCGGTTTCATGGGTTCCGGGAGGCGACCACCCGCTGTGCCAGTTCGCCCAGCCCTTCGACACCGCATTCGACGAAATCGCCTGCCTCCAGGTAGCGCGGCGGAGTCATTCCCATGCCCACTCCCGCCGGGGTGCCGGTCGCCACCACATCTCCCGGGAGCAAGGTCATGAAACGGCTGATGTAGCTGACCAGCTGCCGGACGGAAAACATCATGTCGCCGGTCCAGCTGTTCTGTCTCATTTCCCCGTTCACCTTGCACCAGAGGCGAAGTTTCTGTGGATCGGGAACCTCGTCGGATGTCACCAGCCACGGCCCCATCGGCGCGAAGGTATCCGCGCTTTTCCCCTTGGTCCACTGCCCGCCCATCTCCTTCTGGAAGGCGCGCTCGGAAAAATCGCAGAACGTCGAGTATCCGGCCACGTGTTCGAGGGCCTCGCGTTCGTCCACGTAGGAAGCCGTGCGGCCGATCACCAGGGCGAGCTCCACTTCGTAGTCCAGCTTGCGGGCGCCACGCGGTATCACCACGTCATCCGTCGGTCCGCTCCAGGCGCTGGTTGCCTTCATGAACAAGGCCGGCTCGCTGGGCACGCCTTCGCCGAATTCCATGGCGTGATCCAAGTAGTTTTTCCCGACGCAGACCAGCTTGGAAGGGCGGTTCACCGGGGGTCCCAGCCTCACCCGGGGATCGACCTCCAGACCTCCGAGGCATCCATCCGCCACCCATTCCGCCAGCGCCTCCAGGCCGCCGGATGCGAAGAAACCCTCGTCGTAATCCTGAAACTCCCCGCTGGCGTCGATGAGCCGCCCGTCTGGCAAAAGAACTCCAGGTTCCTCACGCCCTTCATCGCCGAATCGGATCAATCTCATGGCTGGATACTATCGGATTCCCCGCCCGGCCCAAACCCGAAAATCCGGGACCTCATGGGCAAAAAAGAAGCGGCCCGACCGATCATCCCCGCGGGAAAAACCCAATAACCCGGGAGGCATCTCAGTCGGACCGCCTTGTCTTGCGACGCGGGACGCTTAGCCCGGGTCGGTAAGGTTGGCAAGAAAAAGTTGGGGGAATTTGAAGATTTCGGAATGAGTGGTTTGAGTGATTCTAAGCCCAATGAATGAATCTGGCTCATGGTTGGCCGGGCCATGAAGGATCCGATGGCATGGGGGGTGCTCAAAGGATGGCCACACCACTCATGTGCTCCATTCATCCCATCCGCATTCTGAGACCCTTGTTTCTCGGACTGCTCCTTTGTTTCCAGAGCGGCATTGCGGCCGATGAAAATCAATCATCCGTGGAGCCCGTCCGTCAGGTGGTCGCGAGAGCGATCGCCGCTTCGTCGTCCAGCGAGCAGAGGGCGATCGTGCTTTCCCTCAAATCCAATCCCACCCCGGAAGCGGTTTTGTGGCTCAACAAATGGAAGGAAGGAGCGGTGTTCCTCCATGAGGACGAACAGGGGACGGTGACACCGGTTCTGCTCACGGGAGAGGCGGGATCCGACGATTCCCAGGAAGTGGTGAAATTGGCCGACGGCACACCATTTGTCGGCGCTGACGGGAAGCCTGTCCGAATCAATCCGAAGGAGGTGGAGGCCGCGGAGACCGACTCGGGTTTGCGCAAAGCCATGAAAGAGGTTTCCGACATCGCGGCGCTTGCGAATCCCGACAAGGCGAAGCGCGTCCGCGCGATTCAGGATTACGCCATCGGGCAGAATGTCGAAAAGCTCCCCGCGCTCCTCACTCTCAAGCAAACCGAAAAGGATCCGGATGCATTGCGCGCCCTTGAAGAGTCCATCGCGATCATTCGCCTCAAGTCCGCCACACCTGCCGAGCGGGCGGCCGCCTGTAAAACCCTCGGTTCGCTTCACTCGCTGGCCGCCAAGGACATGATCCGGTCTTTGTTGACGGACTCCGAGAAAGCCGGCGATGCGGTCACTGCGTCAGCCGCCCGGCAGGCGCTCAAATCCATCGAGGCCCACATATCCACCATCAACGCCTTTGGCACGGCCTTCCGCGGGCTGTCTCTCGGCTCGGTGCTTCTGGTCGTCGCCATCGGCCTTGCCATCACCTTCGGGCTGATGGGCATCATCAATATGGCCCACGGTGAGTTCATCGCGGTCGGCGCTTACACGGCGTACCTCACCCAGAACCTGTTTGCCTCAGGTATCAACCTGTCGCCTTTCGGCGTATCGATATCCATCCCCGGTTTCAATTTCGCTTCGGGTGGTGATCTCTATTTTGCCTTCGCGCTGCCTTTGAGTTTTCTCACCGCAGCCTTGGTCGGATTGGTGCTTGAGCGTTCGGTGATTCGTTTCCTCTATCGCAGACCACTGGAATCCCTGCTCGCCACCTGGGGTATCTCGTTGGTCATGCAACAACTGTTCCGGCTCATCTTCGGTCCGAACAACGTCCAGGTTTCCAGTCCGTCCTGGCTTTCCGGAAACTGGACTGTCAACGACATCGTTTTCGGGTGGAATCGCGTCTTTGTGATCGGATTCGCCGTGCTGATCATTGTTGCCACCTGGCTGGTGCTCAACCGGACCCCGCTCGGCCTGCTGATCCGCTCGGTCATGCAGAACCGCAACATGGCCGCCTGCATGGGCATCCGCACCGAACGGGTGAACATGCTCACCTTCGCCTTCGGTTGCGGCCTCGCCGGACTTGCCGGGGCCTTCCTCTCGCAGATTGGAAATGTCGGCCCCGCCCTCGGGCAGAATTACATCGTGGATTCGTTCATGACCGTGGTGGTCGGCGGCGTCGGCAACATCCTCGGCACCGTGATCAGCGCACTGGGCATCGGCCTCGCGGACCAGACTCTCCAGCAATACCTGGGCAATCCGGTGATCGGCAAGATCCTCGTTCTCGGAGCGATCATCCTCTTCCTCCAATGGCGGCCGGCAGGCCTGTTTGTCACCCGTTCCCGCAGTCTCGACTGAACCATGAGCTCATCTCCCGTCACCAGCCGCATCCACGGCCCTCTTCTTATCGCCGCGGCCGTTTTCCTGGTCGTGGTGATGCCCGCCATGAACGCCCTTGGATGGGTGGATCACTTTACTCTCAATCTCTGGGGCAAGTATCTCTGCTACGGCATCATGGCCGTGGCGATCGACCTGCTCTGGGGCTATACCGGGTTGTTGTGCCTGGGTCAGGCGCTCTTCTTCAGCCTCGGCGGCTACATGATGGGCATGCACCTCATGCTCATGATCGGCAAGCTCGGCGCCTACAAAAGCGATCTGCCTGACTTCATGGTCTTCCTCGGCCACACCTCTCTGCCCGCGTTTTGGAAACCGTTTTACTCGTTCCCTTTCGCTCTCGCCATGGTCTTCATCGTTCCGGGATTGCTTGCGCTGGTCTTCGGATACCTCGCATTCCGCTCCCGCATCAAAGGCGTGTATTTCTCGATCCTGACCCAGGCGCTCACCTATGGCGCCGCCCTGCTTTTCTTCCGCAACGACCTGCTGATGGGTGGAAACAACGGCTTCACCGACTTCCGCACGATGCTCGGTGCCAATCTCCGGGATCCAAACACCCAGCGCATCCTCTACATCTGCACCGCACTCCTTCTTGTTGGCACTGTTGCCGGTTGCCGCTGGCTCACCCGCTCCCGCTTCGGGCTCATCCAGCGCGCCATCCGCGATTCGGAAAACCGGGTGCTTTTTTCCGGATACGCCACCGCCAACTTCAAGCTCTTCATCTTTGTCATCAGCGCGATGATCGCCGCCGCCGCCGGCGCTCTCTACGTGCCTCAGGTCGGCATCATCAACCCCAGCGAGATGACTCCGGACAAGTCGCTGGAGGCCGTCGTCTGGGTCGCACTCGGCGGTCGCGGAACCCTTGCTGGCCCGGTGATCGGCGCGATTTCCATCAACGCCCTGAAAAGCTGGGCCACCCGTGCCTATCCCGATCTCTGGCTCATCATTCTCGGTGGATCATTCGTGCTCGTGGTGATGTTCATGCCCAAGGGCATCATCGGCCTTCCCGCACAGATCTCGGGAATCATCACACGCTTGCGCCGTCGCAGGCAGGCCACTTCTCCAGAGACCACGCCACCCGCCGCTTCCACCGAACCATGAGCCAGAAACCCTTCCTCCTCGCCGCCGAGGGACTCAACAAGGCATTCGATGGCTACAAGGCCATCAACGACCTCAGCTTCTATCTCGATGAAGGCGAACTCCGCACCGTCATCGGCCCCAATGGCGCAGGCAAGACGACGTTCCTCGATCTGATCACCGGCAGGACCCAGCCGGACCAGGGTACGCTGGTTTGGGACGACGGAAAACACGATCTCCTCAAGCTCAACGAATATGAAATCTACCGGCTTGGCATCGGCCGAAAGTTCCAGACACCCACCGTTTACACCGACCACACGGTGATGGAAAATCTGATCCTATCCCTCGCTGGACCCAGAAGCATCTGGCACAGCCTGTTCGGAAAACTCACCTCCGACCAGAGCGACCGTATCGCGGAAATCCTCGGAACCATCAAGCTCACCCCGCACGCGCACCGCAAAGCGGGCACTCTCGCCCACGGACAAAAGCAATGGCTCGAAATCGGCATGCTGCTCGCCCAGGAGGCCAGACTGCTGCTGGTGGACGAACCGGCGGCAGGCATGACCGATGAGGAAACCCACCGCACCGGCGAACTCCTCCTCTCGCTTGCAGGCAAACACACCATTGTCGTCATCGAACATGACATGACCTTCGTCCGCCAGATTTCCCAAGGCCGCAAGGTCACCGTTCTTCATCAAGGTCACGTCCTCTGCGAAGGTCCTGTGGACAAGGTCCAGAATGACGAACGCGTCATCGAGGTCTATCTCGGCCGCAAATCGAAAGCCGCCTGAATTCCCGGCCCCATCTCAGGCTCCGCCACCCAACGAAATGACATCCACCGTCACCAAAGCCGAAAGCCTCGTCGTCTCCGGACTCCACCTCTCCATCGGTGGCAGCCCGATTCTTCGGGGCGTCTCCCTCAACATCCGTCCGGGCACGGTGTTCTGCCTCATGGGCCGCAACGGAGTCGGAAAAAGCACGACCCTCAAGGCGCTGATGGGACTTCTTCCCGCGGATTCAGGGCACATCGAATTCGCCGGCAAACGCATCGAGAAACTGCCCACCGCCGAGCGCGCGCGCAGCGGCCTCGGCTATGTCCCGCAGGGCCGTGAAATCTTTCCCCACCTTACCGTGCAGGAGAATCTGTTCATCGGCGTCCGCGCCCGCGGCATGAAGGTGGATCCGGATCAGCTTGATCGGGTTTACACGCTGTTTCCCATCATCAAGGAATTCCTCAAACGCAAAGGCGGCATGCTTTCCGGCGGCCAGCAGCAGCAGCTCGCCATCGGTCGCTCCCTCCTCACGCGTCCCACCCTACTTGTTCTCGATGAGCCCACGGAAGGCATCCAGCCAAACATCATCGATCAAATCGGCGAAGCCATCCGCATGCTTCGCGCCGAGGGCTCGATGAGCATCCTCCTCGTCGAGCAATACCTCGATTTCTGCAAGGAACTCGGGGATGACTTCGCCATCCTCGAACGCGGTTCCGTGGCCGCTTCAGGACCCATGGATGCCCTCTCCGAGGAAATCATCCGGGAATTCCTCACCGTCTGAGCCTGGTTCCCATCTCCTTGCCTCACAATACGGGCGGATCCTTCAAGGGGTCCGCCCCTTTTTGTGGATTCTATCGCTAATCATGCGTGGGATTCATGATCTAAAACGGCGGGTATCACAATCACTCATCCATCGCGCCTCCGGATGCCTAACAAATCAGGATATGCGCAGCAATCCTCCACAAAACGAATCCTCATGGCACGCTTCCCGCTATGTATCTAACGGCGGAAAGACGCCACCAACAATCGAAACACACGAACCGGACATGAAAGCAAAGCATCGCCTCAAACTCATCGGTCTGCCTCATCTGGCATTCGCACTCGCCACCGCATCCGCGGGCACTACTGAAACCACCGTCGCACCGGCACCCGCGGCCGATTGCATGGATTGGCTGAAAGTCAGCGGCTACGGAGCCATCGCCTACACCTTCACGGACAACGGAACCGAGACCTTCGCCGACGGCAACACGCCCTTCGACGCACTGAAGGTCGGTTTCGAAGGTTCCAAAGGACCCTTCGGCGGCTATGCGAGCCTCTTCTACACCCCGGGCGTGGCCACCGAGGATGGCGGCATCCTGGATGCCTACCTCACCTACAAAACCGGCGGTTTCACCATCACCGGCGGCAAGTACCTCAGCTATCTCGGCTACGAAGCATTTGATGCCGTCAACATGAACCAGATCACCTACGCCGCCGGCCTCGGTGCCATTCCGGCTTATCACACCGGCGTGAAGGTGGACTACTCGAATGACATCTTCGGTGCCGGATTCAGCATCTCCGACTCGATCGTCGGTGACGGCGACGGCTTCTGGAGCGGCGACGATGAATTCGGCGACGACCAGGGCTACGAAGGATACATCACCTACAAGGGCGTGGATAAACTCACTCTCTGGGCGGGCTTCGGCTACGAAAACACCGATCCCGGCCAGGATTGGATCACCTACGATGTGTGGGCCAGCTACGAGCTCACCGACAAGCTCACCGTTGCTGCGGAACTTGCCTACCACGAGGACGCCGGTGTTGAGGGTGTGCAAGGCATCCTCTTCGCCAAGTATGCCTTCACCGACAAGTTCTCCACCGTCGCCCGCTGGGGTATGGCCGAGCGCGCCAACGGCGGTGTGGATGACTACTCCTACACCATCGCCCCCACCTATGCCTTCTGCGACAACTTCCTCGTCCGCGCCGAGCTGACTTGGACCGATAGCGCGCCGGACAACGACACCGTTTTCTCCGGTATCCAAGCCATCGCCAAGTTCTGATTCCTCGGCATCCCCCCCATCCCGCGGCCCGCCTCCGGGCGGGCCGCTCTCAACTCTCCATCCCCTGATCCATCCCCTGATCCATCCCCAAACCATCCATCATCATGATTTCCCGTACCATTCCTGCGGCTCTTGCCGCCATCACCCTCGGCCATGGAGCGCTCGCCGCCCAGGATACCGTCAAGGTCGGAGTGCTTCACTCCCTCAGCGGCACCATGGCCATCAGCGAAACCTCGCTCCGCGATGTCCTGCTTTTCACCTTCGATGAAATCAACGCCGCCGGCGGCGTCATGGGCAAGAAAATCGAGCCCGTCGTCGTCGACGGTGCCTCCAACTGGCCGCTTTTCGCCGAGAAGGCCAAACAACTCCTTGATCAAGACAAGGTCGCCGTCACCTTCGGCTGCTGGACCTCGGTCAGCCGCAAGTCCGTCCTGCCGGTTTTCGAGGAGAAGAAGGGTCTTCTCTTCTATCCGGTCCAGTATGAGGGCGAGGAAATGTCGCCCAACATCTTCTACACCGCGGAAGCCGTGAACCAACAGGCCACACCCGCGGTCGACTACATGCTCGATGAAGGCAAGAAGAAGTTCTATCTCATCGGCTCGGACTACGTCTACCCGCAGACCACCAACCTCATTCTTCTCGAGTATCTTCTCAGCAAGAAGGTCCCTCTCGAGAACATCGGCGGCGGCTTCACCAAGGACTCTTCCGGCAAGATCATCTCCGCAGGCAAATACACTCCCTTCGGACACACCGACTACCAGCAGATCGTTGCGGAAATCAAGCAGTTCGCTGCTTCCGGTGACGCCTGCATCATCAACACGCTCAATGGCGACACCAACGTGCCCTTCTTCAAGGAATACGCTGCCGCCGGCCTTACCGCGGAAACCTGCCCGGTGGTGAGCTTCTCGGTCTCCGAGGACGAGTTCCGCGGCCTGCCGGCCAGCCAGTTGGTTGGCCAGCTCGGATGCTGGACTTACTTCCAGTCCATCAAGAGCCCGGAAAACGCCAAGTTCATCAAGAACTTCAAGTCCTGGCTGGAGAAGTCGGACGTTCCCGGCATCGTCAAGGAAGGCCGCGTGACCTGCTCGCCCATGGTTCTTTCCTACAATGGCGTCTACCTCTGGAAGGCCGCCGTCGAGAAAGCGGGCTCCTTCGATGTGGACAAGGTGAACGCCGCACTTGAGTCCGGACTCTCATTCAACGGCCCCGGTGGCAAAGTCACCACCCAGAAAAACCGCCACCTCACCAAGAATGTCTACATCGGTGAGACCAAGGCGGACGGCCAATTCAAGATCCTGAAGGAGTACGAAGGCGTCGTTGGCGAACCTTTCCTGAAAGGAACCTACAAGTAAGATTGCATCCCGGTTGTTGCGCGGTATCATCCGCAGCGGCCATGCCCTTGGTTGGGGCATGGCCGCCAACGCGACCGGGCATGCCGTTCGCGACTCACTCGAATCGCTTCCCCATCCAAACCCCGATGAAATCCAGGATCCACCCGTTTTCGCCCTCCGCGGCGCTTTCCGTTCTCATTCTGAGCGCCCTTGCCACGGTCAACGCCCTCGCCCACCCCGGCCACTACCACCCGCCGGGCGAAGAGGATGAGTTCGACGCGCTCCGTGCCAACTACCTCCACCTTCACGGTGCCCTGGAAATCACCCTCGCCCTTGTGGCCATCGCCGCCGTCATCGTCTTCCGGATGAACCGCAACCGCGGTGTCCGTGTCGGGGCGGCCCTCGCCTTTGGTGGCTCGCTCGCCCTGATCGCCGCGTTCTGATCCTCCGCCGATGCACCTCTCTCCTCGCGAGCAGGAAAAGCTCCTCATCGTCGTCGCTGGTGACCTTGCCCGCCGCCGTCGTGACCGCGGGCTCAAGCTCAATCACCCGGAGACCGTCGCGCTGATCACCGCAGAGCTGTTAGAGGCCGCTCGTGATGGCAGGTCCGTCGCGGAGCTCATGAGCCTCGGCACCACCTTCGTCACCCGTGATCAAGTGATGGAAGGGGTCCCGGAAATGATCCACGACGTCCAGGTGGAAGCCACGTTTCCCGACGGTACCAAGCTCGTCACCGTCCACAATCCCGTCCGATGATCCCCGGAGAGATCCTCACCCCGAAAGACGCCCCCGACCTCGAACTCAACGCGGGGCTGGCAAAAATCACTCTTGCCGTCGCCAACACCGGCGACCGCCCGATCCAGGTCGGCAGTCACTTCCATTTCGCGGAGACCAACGCCTCGCTCTCGTTTGATCGCGGCGCCGCACTCGGCTATCGGCTCGATATTCCCGCCGGGACGGCCGTGCGTTTCGAACCTGGAGACACCCGCGAGGTGCCCCTCGTTGCCTTTGCTGGAAAACGCGTGATGCACGGGCTCAACAACCGGGTCAATGGCCCGCTCGACGCATGAAACAATCCCGCGCCAACTACGCCGCCACCTTCGGCCCCACCACCGGCGACCGCATCCGCCTTGCGGACACCGAGCTTTTCATCGAGATCGAACGCGATCTGGTCGCCGAGGGCGGAGGCTACGGCAACGAGGTGAAGTTCGGCGGCGGAAAAGTCATCCGTGATGGCATGGCACAGTCTCCGCTCGCCTGCGATGCGGAAGTGCTGGACCTCGTCATCACCAACGCCGTCATTCTCGATGCCGCCCACGGAGTGATCAAGGCGGACATCGGCATCAAGCAAGGCCGCATCATCGGCATCGGCCATGCGGGAAACCCGCTCCTTCAGGATGGCATCAGCATGACCATCGGAGCGGCCACCGAGATCATCGCCGGGGAAGGCTGCATCGTCACCGCCGGCGGCATCGATACCCACATCCATTTCATCTGCCCGCAGCAGATCGAGCATGCGATCGCCAGCGGCACCACCACTCTGTTAGGCGGCGGCACCGGCCCCGCGCACGGCACTTACGCCACCACCTGCACGCCGGGCATCTGGAACATCCACCGGATGCTGGAGGCGGCCGAGGCCTTTCCCGTGAACCTCGGTTTTCTCGGCAAGGGCAACTGCTCCTCGCCCGAACCTCTCCGCGAGCAGGTCCTCGCCGGGGCCATCGGCCTCAAGCTCCACGAAGACTGGGGCACCACACCCGCAGCCATCGATACCTGCCTCACCGTCGCCGACGAGCTCGACGTCCAGGTGGCCATCCACACGGACACGCTCAATGAGGCCGGCTTCGTCGAGAGCACCCTGTCCGCCTTCAAGGGCCGCACCATCCACACCTATCACTCCGAAGGTGCCGGCGGCGGTCATGCGCCGGACATCATCCGCGTCTGTGGCGAGGCGAACGTGCTCCCGTCGTCCACCAATCCCACGCGGCCCTTCACTGCAAACACGATCGACGAGCATCTCGACATGCTCATGGTCTGCCACCACCTCGATTCCCGCATCCCCGAGGATGTGGCTTTCGCCGAAAGCCGGATCCGCCCGGAAACCATTGCCGCAGAGGACCTGCTGCACGACCTCGGCGCGATCTCGATGATGTCCTCGGACTCACAAGCCATGGGCCGCATCGGTGAAACGATCACCCGCACCTGGCAGACCGCCCACAAGATGAAGGTGCAGTTCGGCAAACTCGAAGGGCCTTCCCATCCGGCCTCCGACAACTTCCGCGCGCTCCGCTACGTCTCGAAATACACGATCTGCCCCGCTCTAACACACGGCATCGCCCATGAGATCGGTTCCATTGAAGTCGGCAAGCTCGCCGACCTTGTCATCTGGAAGCCCGCCTTCTTCGGGGTGAAACCCGAAACCGTCCTCAAAGGCGGCCTCATCGCCTGGGCAAACATGGGCGATCCCAACGCCTCCATCCCCACGCCGCAGCCGACGTTTTACCGCCCGCAGTTCGGCGCCTTCGGCAAGGCCATCGGCTCCACCTCCGTCACCTTCGTCAGCCAGGCCTCCCTGGACTCCGGTGCTCTCGAAAAACTCGCCCTCACCAAGCGCCTCGTCGCCGTGAAAAACTGCCGTTCCGTCACCAAGGCGGACCTGCCCTTCAACGACGCCATGCCGAAAATCACCGTCGATCCGGAGACCTACACCGTCACCGCCGACGGCCGCGAACTCCGCTGCGAGCCGCTCTCCGTCCTGCCGATGGCCCAGCGGTATTTCCTGTTCTGAGAATGACTTGAATGGCCGCTTCCAGGGCTTTGGCGGCTTTCTCTGTGGCGTAGTCCTGTTCCAGGGGAAGATGGATGAAACCCGTGGGAATAGTGGATCCCATGAGCCTCAAGGCGTGAAACAGAAGCTGGTTGCAAAGATAGCGTCCTGCATCCGTGGAAAGCGAAATCTCGTGGCCCGCCTCAAGCAGGACTTTGTGGATGGTTTCCAACGGAAGGGTCGATGCGAGCGATGCCGGAGCGGATGGATGGATCGGAAGCTTTTGCGGTTGCCTGCCCCGGATGTCCGGAATGCGGAAGTCCAGTTCGTTCCATGCCGTGGTCTCCAGGCGAATGGTGGTGCTGCCACCCGCCTCGCCGAGAAGGACCACTGCATCCGGATCGACTTCCCGCAGGGCCCGTGTGAGGAGGCGCGGTGCCAGCACCGAGTCCACCGGAAGAATCCGCGTGTTGAGGAAGGGCAGGCGCTTCTTCAGCTCCGCCAATGCAAGCGATGAAGCATTGAGCGTCCGCCCGCCAAAGGGACCGAAGGCTGTCACGAGAATCTTCCTGCGCACGGTTCGATTCAATCTGCGGATGCGCGGGATTCAAGCATGGTCCGCCGGGGGGATTCGGCATGACATCTGCTCATGAGGCTGGCACATGAAGCGCAACCCGCTCCAGAATCAGGAATGCACCTCATCCAACGCATGCTCTTTCGTGAGTCCGCCCAGCCGCCGGAGTCCCGCGTCACGCTCCATGCCGAGCGCCGCCAGTTCCTCAAGCGCCGCTGGCGGGGGGTGGCGGAGGATGGCACCGAGTTTGGATTCGATCTCGACGAGCGCCTCATCGACGGCTGCGTCATTTTCCGCCAGGACGGCAAGGACTACGTTGTCCGCCAGACTCCGGAGAAGGTTTTCCGCATCCCTTTCGAAAGCCCGGCTCAAGCCGCGCTCGTCGCATGGAAGACAGGAAACCTCCACATGCCCGCCCAGATCACCGAGGACTCTCTATTGGTGCTCCACGATGAGGCCATGGCGCAGCTCCTCCAGCGCGAAGGCTGGAGCTTCAGCGAGCCCGAGGTTCTCTTCACCCCGATGAAGGCGGTGCCTCACAACTGATCCGAGCACCCCGCCCGTTTTCCAACGATGATCACCGATCCCACGCTCTGGCTGCTCCAGACCAACGACAGCTCGTATCCGTCCGGTGCCTATGCGCATTCGTTCGGGCTCGAGGAACTCGTCGAGGCGGGTGTCGTCGCCAAAGCTGCCGATTTGGAGCGGTTTCTTGAAGCCCAGGTGCTCCCGGCCCTGCTTGCCTTTGACATCCCGTTCTTCGCACGCGCCCACCGCGCCGCCGCCGCCGGTGATGTGGAAACCCTGCTCTCGCTCGATGTGGAACTCGATGCCTGGCGCATCGCCGCGGAAACCCGCGAAGCCTCGCGCCGCATCGGCTCCCAACGCCTCGAACTGCTCGCCACCCTCGATGACCGGCCGCTCGTCACCTCGTTCCGCGCTTCCGCGCCGCGTGGCCACCATCTTGTCGTCTCGGCTCTGGAACTCGCCGATGTCCCGATCGCCCAGGCTGCGCGCGCCTTCGCCTATCAGACGATCGCCAGCCTCACCGCCGCTTCCATGAAACTCATCCGCATCGGCCAGACCGCCTGCCAGCGCATTCTCCGCCGCACGCTGGATCTGTTAGGGGAGGGGATCGAGTCCTCACTCGCCCGCCCGCACGACGGCTGGTTCAACCCACTGCTTGAAATCGCCTCACTCCGCCACGCCCGTTCCCATGCCCGACTCTTCATCTCCTGAATCCAAGCGCCCGTTCCGCCTCGGCATCGGCGGCCCCGTCGGCTCCGGCAAGACCATGTGCGTCCTGCGCCTCTGCCAGTGGCTCAAGGACGAGCTTTCCCTCGCCGTCATCACCAATGACATCTACACCCGCGAGGATGCCGAGTTCCTGCTCCGCCAGAACATCCTTCCAGCCGACCGCGTCCGCGGCGTGGAAACCGGCGGCTGTCCGCACACCGCCATCCGGGACGACACGAGCATGAACATGGCTGCGGTCGTCGATCTGGAAAACGCCCACCCGGATCTCAAACTCATCCTCATCGAGAGCGGTGGCGACAATCTATCCGCCACGTTCTCCCCCGAGTTGGTGGACGCCTACATCTACGTGATCGACGTGGCCGAGGGCGACAAGATCCCGCGCAAGGGAGGGCCGGCGATCCGCACCAGCGACCTCCTGCTCATCAACAAGACCGATCTCGCCCCGCTCGTCGGCGCGGACCTCGATGTGATGGCGCACGATGCCGCCCTGCAGCGCGGCAAGCGGCCTTTCCTGTTCGCCGATCTCAAGTCGGAGAAAGGAAAAGACGGTCTCCTCGCCTGGTTGAAGCATGAGTATCTGTTTGTCTAACACCTGGCAGTGCGAATGAATTCCGCGCTCCCGGTCACCAATACCACGCTCGGCGGGCATCTCCGTCTGGAGTGTTCCGTGCGCCCGGACGGCACGCCCTTCATTTCCAAACAGGACTTCCGCGTGCCCGTGCACATCGGCAAGGGTCATGTGGATCAGGGCATGCTGGTGCTCAACATCGCCAACCCCACCGCGGGATTCTTCGATGGCGACCGTGTGGACATCGACGTCGCGGTGGCCGATGGCGCGAGACTCTGCCTCTCCACCCCGGCGGCCTCACGGGTCTATCCGACCCGTTCCGGCAAACCCGCGGCCAGCTATCAGAAATTCACTGTTGGCGAGAACGCCCTGCTTGAATGGAATCCGGAGCCCTTCATCCCGCATGCCGGAGCCTGTTATCACCAGAGCACCGAGCTCCGTCTCCACCCGGATGCCTCGTTGTTTTTCCTCGAATGGATTGCGCCCGGGCGGGTCGCCATGGGCGAGTGTTTTGCCTACCGCCATCTTCGCTGGGAGCTGGATTTGTTTTCCGGCTCATCGCTCGCAGCCAGAGAGCGATACGACCTCCAGCCCGGCACCCACAGCCTTGAGGCCCTGCGGGCACGGTTTGCCCAGGCGCACTATCTTTCCCTCTATGCCGCGGGTGCCATGGCAGATCACTGGCCTGCAGCGGAACTTGATGCTCTCAACGACTCCCAAACCTACCTCGGTCATGGCGCGCTTGAGGGCGGCATCCGCGTGATCCGCGCCCTGTGCGTGGACAGCATCGCCGCGAGAGGCCTCACCGCCAAGCTCCGCGCCCTCCTTTACCAATCCGCCAAAGTCCAGCCTCCCGCGCTGGGGAGAATTCCCCACTGACGCACAAAAAAGCGGCCCGACTGATCATCCACCGGGAAAACCCATTAACCCGGAAGCATCTCAGTCGGACCGCCTGTCGTGTCGCGACAATCTTTTAAAAGCACCAGGCATGCCAGATTGTCGGTGGTTTTTTCGAATGATTGGTTTTTTCCGATCCATCCGTTTGCCGCCCTCACCCAAAGAAATGGAACGCAGGTCATTCCGCGGTTCTCCGGAGCCTGGAGCAGGACGACAAAATCCTTGAAACACCAGCGTTCCAGCGTATGCGTGATGCAACCTTGAAACTCATGAAAACGACCATCAGCGCACTTCTCGGCCTCGGTGCCGCACTTTTCCTCACCAACTGCGCGGCTCCCGCAGGGCCGAACACCCAGCGCGGCGTGGCCACCGGGGCCTTGCTTGGTGCGGCGGCCGGCGGCATCATTGGCCATCAGTCGGGTCGTGGACTTGAAGGCGCAGCCATTGGCGCGGCGGCCGGAGGCACTGCTGGCGGGCTTTACGGAAACGCCCGCGATCAGGAGCAGTATCGCCGTTATTGAATTGCCGAGCGAACCGTTACGCAAATCCGCTTCACCCCGGCTCGCAGGGCATCCACAACGGGTGCCCTGATTCTTTTCGGGATGATTCCCGGGCCCGGCCCCTCCCAACCACGACCATGCTTCGTTTCCTGACAATCGCCCTAGGCTGGATCGCGACCAGCGCCCTGCTTCACGCCCAGTTCGGCCTGCCAAGCGCGGCTCCATCCTCCAAGGCGGCCCTGGTCTCCGAGATGCGGTCGATTTCGCCAGGATCCACATTCCGTGTGGCGCTCAGTCTGAAGCATCCGGAGGGCTGGCACAGCTACTATCAGAACAGCGGCGGAGTGGAGCAGGCACCGGCCATCCGCTGGACGCTGCCCGAAGGGTTCATGGCGGGGCCGATCCAGTGGCCGGTGCCCGAGGCAAAGGACGGCTTCTTCGGAAAAAGCTTCGTCTATCAGGGAAACCCGGTGTTTCTCGTCGATCTAACAGCCCCCTCGACCCTTCGCACGGGTGAGACCGTGACCTTGGGGGCGGCGGCCACCTGGCAGATTTGCGAGGATTCCTGCATCAACGAACAAAAGGAATTCACGCTGAAACTTCCGGTCGTCGCCACGGCCGAGGCCGATCCGGAGCAAGCCGGGCTGTTTACCAAGGCACGCGCCGCCCAACCCGCAAGGCCCGATGGCTGGACCTTCAGCGCAAGTCCGCAAGGGCCGGACATCCTGCTGAAGGTGAAGCCGCCGGGTGCCCTGGATCAGGATCCCGTGGATTTCATCCCGGACCAACCCTTTGTGAAATCCGTCAGTTCCGGTGGGGAGATCCGGCGCGACGGGGATGCCTGGGCGATTCTCTTGAAGCGGGCGGACAAGGATGCTCTCGACAACCCGATCCCGCCGGGCGACGCGTTCTCGGGAGTCCTCACCGGGCCGCGTCCGGTGGCGGTGCCGCTGACAAAGATCGGTGCCGCCGCACCCAATACTCCCGCCGTGGCGCTTTCGTTTGCGAAGTTCCTCCCGATCCTGGGCGGCATGCTGTTAGGCGGGCTGATTCTCAACCTGATGCCCTGCGTGTTTCCAGTGATCGGCCTCAAGATCATGGGCTTCGTCCAACAGGCCGGGGAAGACCGCCGCAAGATCGTGCTGCACGGGCTGATTTTCGCCCTGGGGGTCTTCGTCTCGTTTGCCGTGATCAGCGGCATTCTCTTCTCGCTGCGCTCCGCCGGGGGTGGGGATCAAGTGGGATGGGGCTATCAGCTCCAGGATCCGTGGGTGGTGCTGTGCCTGATGGTTCTCATGTTCGTGCTCGCGCTCAACATGTTCGGCGTGTTCGAGCTGGGAACCTCGGCGACTTCGGTGGGTGGCAATCTCCAGTCGAAGCAAGGGCTGGGCGGCTCGTTCTTCTCGGGCGTGCTGGCCACGGTCGTCGCCACGCCGTGTTCGGCACCGTTTCTTGGGGCGGCGATCGGTGCGGCGATCGCCTTGCCCGCGTTCCAGTTCTTCACCGCGTTTGGAGCGATGGCGCTGGGGCTTTCCCTGCCGTATCTGGTGCTTTCGATGTTTCCGAAGCTCATCGACCGCCTGCCGCGCCCGGGGGTGTGGATGGAAAGCTTCAAGCAGGCGATGTCCTTCCTGCTCTTCGCCACCGCCGGGTTCCTGTTGTGGGTGTATGCGGGGATCATCGATCTCGACAATCTGTTAGGACCGGTGTTCGGACTCACCAGCATCGCGGTGGCCTGCTGGATCCACGGGCGCTGGAACCTTCCGCACCGCAGCAGCCGCGCCCGTTGTCTTGCGATCGCCTTCAGCGTGATCTTCGCCGCGGCGGGGTTGTTCCTCGCCAAACCGCCCGAGGCCTCGGCCATCGAGTGGAAACCATGGACGCTGGAGAAACAGGAATCGCTGCTGAAGGAGGGCAAACCGGTTTACATCGACTTCACCGCCAAGTGGTGCGCCACCTGTCAGGTGAACAAGAAGCGTGCCTACACTCCGGAAGTCGTCCGATTGATGAAGGAGAAGGGGGTCATCGCTCTCAAGGCGGACAAAACCAAGCCCAACCCCGAGATCGAGGAAGCCCTCTCGAAGTATGGACGCACCGCCATCCCGGTGAATGTGCTGCTGGCACCCGGGAAAGATCCGGTGATCCTGCCCGAGTTGCTGGCACCCGCCGATGTCGAGAAGGCGCTGCGCGGTCTATAACCCGAGCACGTGCCGCCTGACGGCTTCCAGGGCCGCCTGGCTCACAGCGAGCTTGAAATCGTGCCGGTTGCGTGGGTGAAACACCTTGAAGGCGGTGGTTTCCGCGCCTTTTGCGGCGAGTCCGATCCATGCGGTTCCCACGGGTTTTTCATCGCTCCCGCCATCGGGGCCTGCGATGCCGGTGACCGATACGGCGACGTCCGCGCCGGACGCCGCGAGGGCCCCGGCGGCCATCTGGCGGGCGACCACTTCGCTCACCGCGCCATGGATTTCGAGGTCGCCCGGGGAAACACCGAGCAGCGAGATCTTGGCCGCATTCGCATAGGTCGCAAACCCGTGGGTGAAGACCGCACTTGCGCCGGGCACGTTGGTGAGGCGGTGCGAGATCAGCCCGCCGGTGCAACTTTCCGCGGTGGCGAGCGTCATCGTGCGTTCCGTGAGAAGACGGACGACGGTGGCCTCAAGCGAGGATCCATCATCGCTGATGAGGAAGGACGAGAATCTGCCGAGAGCGATCCGGCGGCCTTCCTCAAGCGCGGCGGGCGGGCCGATCAAACGAAGGTCCACCTCGCCGATGTGGGCGCAGTATCCGTATTCCAGCCCGGGGATGGCGGCGAGTTCCGCGTCGATGCCTTGGTGGAAGTCGCTCTCGCCGATGCCGGTGAACTTGAGTTCGAGAACCGAAGGCGGGTTTTCCACGCCGGAGAGAGCGCGCAGGCGCGGAAACACCTCGGCATGGGCCATCGGATAGAGTTCGCGCGGCGGCCCGGGCAGCAGGAAGACCGCGCAGTTCGAGCGGCCGTTGAGGCGGGGCGGCACATAGACTCCGGGGGCGGTGCCATTCGGGTTGGGCAGCACATCACAACCCACCGGAACGAGCGCTTGTTTGAGATTGGCCTGGGCCATGGGCCTGCCGCGCAAGGCGAAGAAATTCTCAAGGGACCGCAGCGCCGCCTCGTCGGTGATGAGGTCGATGCCAAGCACCTCCGCAGTGATTTCGCGGGTGAGGTCATCGCTGGTGGGGCCGAGGCCGCCGGTGACGATCAGGGCATCCGCGCGGGCGACCGACTCGCTCATGGCATCGCGGATGGCGTCGCCATCCGGCACGGTGGTCTGGCGGGAGATGCGCAGGCCGAGTTTGAAGAGCTCGCGGCCGAACCAAGCGGCGTGGGTGTTCACGGTGTTTCCTAACAGAAGCTCCGTGCCGGTATTGAGGATCTCGATGCGCATGGGCGGATATTCGGCGAGGATGCCGTGGAGACAACCGGAAAACAAAAACGCCGCTCCCGTGACAGGAGCGGCGTGTGTGCAATCCGTGTGGATCGAAGGAATCACTCCTCCTCTTCATCGCCCTCACCGGCGGCGGGGCCGCCCTTCATGGCGGACTCGAGCTGCTTGCGGAAGCCGTCGATCTGCTCGTTCATCTCGCTCTCGGGATGGAAGGCCTTGGCCTCATCGATCGCCTTGAGGGCATCCTCGAATTTCTTTTCCTGGGCGAAGATCGCGGCGCGGATCAGCATGACTTCCTGGGTCTCGTTCTTGCCGAAGCCGCCTTCCTTGAGGGTTTTTTCCACGAGTTCGAGCGCGCCCTTGTGGTCTTCCTTCTGGGCGAAACCCTGGAGCTCCGCCTGGAAGTCCGCATAGCGTTTCTTGGCCTCGGATTTCTTGGCAAATCCGGTCTCGTCCTTGGGATCGGCGGCCTTGATCTGATCGGCGATGTCGCCGTAGAAATTTCCGACCATTGCATCTTCCAGCCCCATGGAGTCGAGCGCGGCGATGAGGGCCTTGGCCTTGGCGGTTCCTTCCGCTTTGGCGGCGGAGGCGAAGGCTTCGTCCCGCTTTGCCTTGCGGCCGCGGAGTTCGTTGAGGTGCTCCACGTACTTTTCAGGGCCGCCCTTCTCGTATCCGGTCGCGGCGTAGGGTTTGCCGGTGGCATCGCAGAGCAGGATCGTGGGATAGCCTTGCACGGCATACTTCTCGCCCAGCTCCTGGTTCTGCTTTTGGGTGGCTTCGGAGAGCTTGGATTTGTCGTTCGGGAAATCCAGCTCGACGAGCACGAAGGAGTCCTTCACGCCCGCCTTGAAGGCATCGTGTTTGAAGACCTCGTCGTTGAGCTTGATGCACCAGCCGCACCAGTCAGAGCCGGTGAAGTCGATCAGAAGGTCCTTTTTGCCCTCAGCCGCCAGTTTCTTGGAAGCTTCGTAATCGGAGGACCAGCCCTCGCCGCCCGCGAAGGAAGCGCCGTGAAGCGCCATCATCGCGGCGCAGACAATCATCGTGTGTTTCATAGGATCGCTGAAAGCCTGACCCCGGGTCAAAGCGGCGTCCAGCGGAATCCCGGGGGGCTCAGGAAACGTAGCCGAGCCATGGCCCGAGCCATTTTTCGGCCTCCTGCAGACTCATGCCCTTGCGTTTGGCGTAGTCCTCCACCTGGTCCTTTTGCAGATCCGAGATCACGAAGTAGTGGCTTTCCGGATGGGAGAAATACAACCCGCAGACAGCGGCTCCCGGGTGCATGGCGCAGCTTTCCGTGAGGGTGACGCCGGTGCCGGCCGAGGCTTGGAGCAGGTCGAAAAGGATGGGTTTCTCGGTGTGGTCCGGCTGGGCGGGATACCCGGGAGCCGGGCGGATGCCCTGATAGTTCTCGTGGATCAACTGGTCCTTGGTGAGCTCCGCCTCGGTCTCATACCCCCACTCGATGCGGGCGCGGTGGTGGAGGAGTTCGGCGAAGGCCTCCGCGAAACGATCGGCGATGGCCTTGACCATGATCGAGCCGTAGGGGTCGTTTTGCGCTTCAAGCTCCGCCGCGAATTCATCCGCACCGTGGATGCCGACGACGAAGCCGCCGACGTAGTCCGGTTTTTCCACGGCCACCCAGTCGGATAGGGCGACGTTGGGTTTTCCGGAGTCCTTCTTGATCTGCTGGCGCAGCGTGTGGAAGCGGCAGCGCTCGGCGGAGCGGGTGTCATCGGTCCAGACGATGATGTCATCTCCCTGTGCGTTTGCAGGGAAGAATCCGAAGATCCCGCGGGCATGGAAGCGGTTTTCGGAGACGATGCGGTCGATCCAGCCGATGGCGTCCTGATAGAGTTTCGCCGCCTCTTCGGCGCCGCCGGCGTTTTTGGTCTTGAGCACCTTGGCCTCGCGGTCCCAGACGCCGCGCAGTTCCCAAGCGTGGAAGAAGGGCGTCCAGTCGATGTATTCCGCAAGCTCGCGAAGGTCCTGACCCTCGATGACCCGTGCACCGGTGAAGGAAGGCACCGGCGGCGAATACGCGCTCCAATCGTATTGAGGACCTGCGGCGCGGGCCTGGGAGAGGCTGAGGGTTTCCTTTTTCGGGCCGCCGATGAAGTTGTCTCGCAGCACCTTTTGCTTCGCGCGGTTTTCGGCGACAAATCCCTCTTTCTGATCCTCGGAAAGAAGCGAGGTGGTCACGGGAACCGAGCGGGAAGCATCGAGCACATGGACAACCGGACCGCTGTAATGCTCGGCGATCTTGATGGCGGTGTGGGCGGCGGAGGTGGTGGCACCGCCGACCAGCAGCGGCACCTTGAATCCGCGGCGCTCCATTTCCTTGGCCACGTGCACCATTTCGTCGAGCGACGGAGTGATCAATCCGGAGAGACCGACCACGTCCGCGCCGATCTCGATGGCTTTGTCGAGGATCTTGTCGCAGGGCACCATGACGCCCATGTCGGTGACTTCGAAGCCGTTGCAGGCGAGGACCACGCCGACGATGTTCTTGCCGATGTCGTGCACGTCGCCCTTGACGGTGGCGATGAGGAAGCGGCCTGCGGAGCGTCCACGCTCGGCGAGGCGCAGGGCCTCGTCATCGGTGAGCGAGGGGTCCTTGGCCTTGATGGCGGCGATGTCTCCGGCGAGGTGTTCCGCCTTTTCCGCCTCCATGTAGGGGGTGAGCCAGGCCACCGCCTTTTTCATGACGCGGGCGGACTTGACCACCTGCGGGAGGAACATCTTGCCGGCGCCGAACAGATCGCCGACCACTCCCATGCCGTCCATGAGCGGGCCTTCGATGACCTTGAGCGGGCGGCCGTATTGCTTGAGGGCCTCCTCGGTATCCTCGTCGATGAATTTGTCGATGCCCTTGAGCAGCGCGTGTTCGAGGCGCTTTTCGACCGGATCGTTGCGCCACGAGAGGTCCTCCTCGATCTTCTTGCCGCCCTGGCCCTTGAAGCGCTCCGCGAGGTCGAGCAGGCGCTCGGTGGCATCCGGCCGGCGGTTGAGCAGCACGTCCTCGACGTGGTCTAACAGCTCTTTCGGAATCTCGTCATAGACCTCAAGCATGCCGGCGTTGACGATGCCCATGTCCATGCCCGCCTGCCCGGCGTGGTAGAGGAAGGCGGAGTGCATCGCCTCGCGCACCACGTTGTTGCCGCGGAAGGAGAAGGAGATGTTGGAAACGCCTCCGGACACCTTGGCACCGGGGAGGTTCTCCTTGATCCAGCGGGTGGCGTTGATGAAATCGAGCGCGTAGTTGTTGTGCTCCTCGATGCCGGTGGCGACGGTCAGGATGTTGGGGTCGAAAATGATATCATCCGGATTGAAGCCGACCTGATCGACGAGGATACGGTAGGCGCGCTCGCAGATGCGGATTTTCTCCTCATAGGTGGCGGCCTGGCCGTTTTCATCGAAGGCCATGACCACGACGGCCGCGCCGTAGCGCATGATGTGGCGCGCCTGTTTCCTGAAGTTCTCCTCACCCTCCTTGAGTGAGATCGAGTTCACGATGCCCTTGCCCTGCAGGTACTTGAGGCCTTCCTCGAGGATTTCCCACTTCGAGGAATCGACCATGATCGGCACGCGGGCGACATCGGGCTCGCCCTGGAGCAGGCTGAGGTAGCGGCCCATCATGGCCTTGCCGTCGATGAGTCCGTCGTCAAAGCAGATATCGAGCACGTTCGCGCCGTTCGCGACCTGCTGGCGGGCGACTTCAACGGCGGCCTCGAGATCACCTGCGCGGACGAGCTTGGCGAATTGCGGCGAGCCGGCGACGTTGGCGCGCTCGCCGATCATGAGGAAGCGCTTGTCGGCCGTGTGGTTGTAGGCCTCGGTGCCGGAGAGACGGAGGGCGTGGGGAATGGTTTTCATTTGAAGCGAAACGCGGAGATGCGGAGTGCGCGGAGGAAGTCGCGGAGGGTTTATTGAGGGAAGTTGATGACGTGACGTTTGATTCCGTCCTTGAGAAGAGTCACATGGAAATTGATCAGCAAGCCGAGACACTTGCCGGAAAGCTTCATGTAGGTGTGGATCTGGGCCTCGTGGATCGGAAGCAGCGCGGGAACCGTTTTCAGTTCGACCACGATGGCATCCTCCACGAGGAGATCGATTCGATAGGCCTCCTCTTCCAGGACTTCGCCTTTGTAAACCACAGGGGCCGCCACTTGGCGGACAGACTGGATTCCGCGCAACCGAAGTTCTTTGGAAAGAGCGGATTCATAGACTCTTTCAAGCAGACCAGGGCCGAATTCACGGTGCACTTCCATCGCGGAATCAATGATGATGCCGGACAAGCCATTGAGCTCCTCTTTTGTTTTCATGGTCTCTAAAACTCAGCGAACGACTCAGCGTTCTCAGCGACTCCGCGTTTCGCTTCAACCCACCACCGGCACTTCCCTCGGTTTCCTGCCGGCCACGCCCTTGGCGATGGCGGCGACGTGTTCCGGGGTGTTGCCGCAGCATCCGCCGGCGAGGTTGAGCAGGCCGGCCTCGGCGAAGTCCGCCATGAGTTTCTCCATGTGGTGGGGCTCCAGATCGAAGCCGGTGGGGGCGAGGGGATTGGGCAGTCCGGCGTTCGGATAACAGGAAACGCAGGTGCAGGCGCAGCCGGAGAGTTCCTCCAGATGGGGGCGCATGAGATCGGGGCCGAGCGAGCAGTTGAGCCCGATGGCCAGCGGGCGGGTGTGGGCGAAGGCATTCCAGAAGGCCTCCACCTTTTGGGCGGAGATCATGGTTTCCCCGCCGAGACCGACGGCGGCGGAGATGATGAGCGGGAGGCGGAGTTGGGATTCGTCGAAAACTTCCTGCACGGCCACGGCGGCCGCCTTGGCGTTGAGGGAATCGAAGATGGTCTCGATCATCAGGATGTCGCAACCGCCCTCGATGAGCGCGCGGACCTGGTGTTTGTAGGCTTCCAGCACCTGATCGAAGGTGACCACGCGGAATCCGGGGTCCTCGGGGTCGGGCGAGTTGGTGAGGGAAACGGTGAGCGGCCCGATTGCGCCGGCGACGTAGCGCTTGCGCCCGGTATCGCTGCCGATGTTGTCCGCCCACTTGCGGCAGAGTCGTGAGGACTCGACGTTCATTTCCCAGGCGAGTTCGTTGAGGAACGGGTTCTCGATGATTTTCTGGAAGAACTCCGGATCCTTGCGGCCGCCGTGTTCGCGCGGGTCTTCGACGAAGAATTCGCTCTGGGCGATGCCGGTGGCCGAGAAGGTGTTGGTTTCGCAGATATCGGAGCCTGCCTCATAGAAGCGCTTGTGGATGTCTCCGATGACTTCGGGGCGGGTGATGCTGAGGATGTCGCCGTTGTTGAGCAGGTCCTTCGAGGAATCCGCGAAGCGGCTGCCGCGGGCATCCGTCTCGTTGAGGCCGTAGGTGCGGATGGTGGTGCCCATGGCCCCGTCGAGCACGAGGATGCGTTCGGAGAGGGCTTTTTGGAGTTCCGTCGTGAAATCAGGCTGCGGCATGCCGGGGATTTAGCGGTTTTCCGCTGCATGCTCAAGAATCAAATCGTCATATCCGGATATGATGATGGGAATTTGTCGATTTTCCCCATCCGACACCGTGAAGTCGGGAGGCTTCGGGGCTGGCTGAGAAAGTGGATTGTCGCGAAGGCGGCCGGCACCTAGCCTGCACGGCATGCCTCAGGAAATGCCCCCGCAGCAGGCCTTTGGGTCGGAGGACCGGATAGCGACCGTGGTCACGGCGCTGATGACGCTCGGGGTGTATTTGGCGACTTTGGCGCCATCGGTGGTGGGTGGAGATGCCGGTGAGTTGATCGCGGGAACGGCCAGTGGCGGCGTGCTGCACCCGCCTGGGTATCCGCTCTATGCGTTGTTGGGAAAAGTGTTCCTGTGCCTGCCATTGGGGGAGGCGGCCGTGCGGATGAACCTGTTTTCGGCGGTATGCGGGGTGGCGGCGGCGGTGATGCTGCAGCGGACGACGGCGCGTTGGAGCGGCTCTCCGTGGGCGGGCGTGGTGGCGGCGGCCTGTTTTGCATTTTGCCCGGTGGTCTGGGAGCACGCGGTGGGGGCGGAGGTGTTTGCCCTGCATCACGTCATGGTGGCGGCGCTGCTGTGGCTTGCGGTGGCCTATGCGGAGACCTCCGAACCACGCTGGGTGTGGATCGGGGCGGGGATCGCTGCGCTGGGAATGAGCCACCACCATACCTTGGTGTTTTTCGCGGTCCCGATGGCGCTTTGGCCGCTGTGGCGGCAGCCAGCGTATTGGCTGAAACCGAAGCGCCTTTTCGCGCTGGTGGGGATCGGCATCGCCGGGTTGCTGCCCTATGCCTGGCTGCCTGCGGCTTCGGCATCCCCAGCGCCGGTTTCCTGGGGAGACTGGACGACGCTGGAGGGTGCGTGGCGGCATTTCACCCGTGCGGACTACGGCACGCTCCAGCTGGCCTCCGGGGAAGTGGCCAGCACGGGTGGCTGGGGCTCCCGGTTGGCGGCGTGGGTGGTTTTCCAGGGAAATGCGACAGGCTGGATCGGCTTGATCCTTGCCGCGATCGGACTGTCCAAAGCTGGATCCGGGCGGCACGGCAGGGTTCTGGGGACCGGGACGCTGGCGCTTGTGGGTTTCTACATTCTGGCATTCAACCACCTCGCGAACCTCTCTCCGGATGACCCGCTGATTCACTCGGTGCTCGCGCGGTTCTGGACGGCGCCCCACCTGGTGGTATGCGCCTGGCTTGGACTGGGTTGGGCTTGGGTGACCCGGAAATCCAAGCACGTTTCGAGGGTCGGAGCCGTGTTGGTTTCCGCGCTTTTGATCACCGCATCGTGGGGCAAGGCGGATCGATCGAAGGCACGGGAATTCAGCGACTATGGTGCGGGCTGGATCGATGTCCTGCCACCCGGGGCCACCCTTCTCGCCCGCGGCGATCTGATCGTGAACTGCATCGGATATCGTCAGGTCTGCACCGGACTGCGAGGCGATGTCCGCGTTCTTGATCTCGAAAGGATGACCTACGCTTGGCACAGCAAGGCGCTCAAGCGGAGGCTGCCTGAGCTCAAGCTGCCCGGAGACCGCTATCATCCGGGGGCACCGGGCTGTTACTCGATCTCCACCCTCATCGCAGCGAACCCCGGACTCGGCCCCTGGTTTGTCGCAGGGGATCTCAGTGCGGGTGAGATCGCAGGTCTTCCCGGTTGGTCGCTGCGCCCGCATGGACTCGGGTGGAGGCTGGCCCCACCGGGTGAGGCTCTCGATTTCGGCAAGTGGTGGGTGGAAAGCGAGGCCAGCCTGCCCGGTTTTCCACCGCCCTCGCCACACCGCATCGCTGTGGATCCCTGGGCGGCCGCGGTGGCCAACGATCGATTCGAGGCCGCCAATCGCCGCGGGGTTTTCGCGCTGGAAATCGCCGCGGCCAACCAGAACTCTCCCGGCATCCTGAGAAAGGCCGTGGGGGTGTTCGGGCCGCTGGCGGCACAGCCGGGCGCACCGGCGCGAGCTCAAAAGAATCTCGGGCTCGCCTGGCAAAGGCTCGAGGGCCGCGATCCGAACGCACGGAAAAACGCCAAAGCCGCCTGGCAGCGCTTTCTCGAACTCGACGGCGGCAATGACAAGGACACGGCCGCCATCCGCCAGTGGCTGCAATCGCCCTGAGCCGCTTTCCCGGATCGACAAACGGCGGGAAACTGGCTTGATTCCCATGCTCCTCCTCCTCCCCACCATGCACCGTCCCTGCCTCCTGCCCCGAAGGATCCTGCCTGCATTCCTGTTTCTCATCGGTCTCTTGCATGCAGCTCCGGTCATCGACTCGATCACACCGGGTTCCGGCCCCACGCAGGGTGGCACCCCCATTACCGTCCTCGGCAGCGGCTTTGGATCCAACAGCACTGTCACCATCGGCGTGGTGAGCGCTCCTCTAAGTTCGCTGGTCACCAACAGCGGCGGCACCGTCGTGGGTATCGTCGTCACCTCTCCCCCGGGTGATGGAGCCAACCGGCCACTGGTCGTCAGAACGGCGGGCGTGTCATCTAACAGTGTTCCCTACAGCTACTTCGCTCCTTCCATCAACACGGTGAGTCCCGCCACGTTCGGCACCGCGGGAAACACGATCCTCACCATCTCCGGCTCCAATTTCGGGCTCAGCCCGACGGTTTCGATCGGTGGCTTGAGCGCCCCGCTGGTCTCCAACACGCATTCCCAGATCGTTTGCACCAGCCCCGCCGGGCAGGGCAGCTCCCTTCCCGCCATCGTCAGCGCCTCCGGGCAGTCGTCCCCTCCGGTTCTGGTGTCTTACACGCCACCGGTGATCACCTCGATCACCCCGGCCAGCGCGGGCACGGCCGGCGGCACGCTGCTCACGCTCACGGGCACCAACTTCGGCACCACACGCAGCGTCACCATCGGTGGAAAAACCGCCACGGTGCAAAGCGGATCGCACACCTCCGCCATCGTCGTCTGCCCCGCGGGCGAGGGCATCAACCAGTCCGTGGTCCTCACCACCGGCCAGCAATCCTCCAACAGTGTTTCCTTCAGCTACTCGCCACCGGTGATCACCTCGATCACCCCCACCAGCGCGGGCACGGCGGGTGGCACGCTGCTCACGCTCACGGGCTCGAACTTCGGCACCATGCGCAGTGTCACCATCGGTGGAAAAACCGCCACGGTGCAAAGCGGATCGCACACCTCCGCCATCGTTGTCTGCCCCGAAGGCGAGGGCGTCAACCAACCCGTCGTCCTGACCACCGGGCTGCAAGTTTCTAACAGCGTATCCTTCAGCTACTCGCCTCCGGTTCTCAGCACCATCACCGCCACATCGTTTCCCACGGCGGGGGGCACCCTTCTCACGCTCACCGGCTCGAACTTCGGCATCAGTCCCGCGGTGACTGTGGGCGGGCAGAACGCGCCAACCCAAGCGCTCGGCACCACGCACAACCAGATCGTCTGCATCCTGCCAGCCGGTGAAGGCACTTCGCAGCAGGTGCGGGTGACTGTGGCGGGCCAGGTCGCCAATCCCCTCACACTTGATTACGATGCGCCGCTTCTCACATCGATCAGCCCATCGAGTGGACCCACGTCCGGCGGCACGCTTTTGACGCTTCAGGGAGCGAACTTCGGCTTCACGGGCTCGGTCTCGGTCGGCGGCGTTCCAGCACCCCGCGCTCCGGCCGGAAACTCGCACACCCAACTCGTCGTCAGCCTTCCTCCCGGGCAAGGCGCTTCCAAGGACGTGGTGGTGACCGTGGGATCCCGGTCCAGCGCCGCGCTCCAGTTCGACTACCATCCGCCTCAAATCACTTCGGTTTCCTCGTCCTCCGCGCCGACCGCCGGAGGCACGGTCATCACCGTGACGGGATCGAACTTCGGCGCCAGTGGCATCGTTTTGATCGGTGAAAACGAGGCCTCGCTCACCGGGGGCTCGTACGGTCACGAGGAGATCGTCTGCACTCTGCCACCCGGACAGGGGACGGATCTTCCGCTGATCGTCCGCTCCGCCGGACGCGATTCGAATCCCGTGTTGTTCAGTTATGACGCGCCCGAGATCTCCGAGATCACGCCGACCTCCGCCGCCACATCCGGCGGCACCCTGCTGACCGTGACGGGCAAAAACTTCGGCATTTCCGAGAGATCGGTGCTGTTAGGATCACAGTCCCTCGCGCCGACGAGCGCCAGCCACACCCAGATCGTCTGTGCGCTTCCACCCGGCCAAGGGACGAACCTCCCGGTCCGGGTGAGCGTGGACGGCCGACTCTCCGGATCTGTGCCATTCAGCTATCAGGCTCCAGTCCTCACTTCGATCACCCCGGCGAACGGCCCGACGGCAGGTGGCACGCGGCTGACTCTAACAGGTTCCAACTTCGGGCTATCAGCCAGTGTCACCATCGACGGCCAGCCGGCGGCGCTTGCCGTACCCGGCACGCATGAACGATTGGAAGTCACGCTCCCGCCCGGCCAAGGCACGGATGTGGAAGTTCAGGTTTCCGTCGCCGGGCAAACCGGGAACTCATTGCTCTTTGACTACGATCCTCCGGTGATCGAATCCATCAGCGCCGCATCCTATCCCACCGCAGGTGGTGTCGCGATCACCCTGAACGGCCGGAATTTCGGACTTGAACGCGTGGTCAGCATCGGCGGAACCACGGTTACCCCGAACCTGGCACTCTCGAACCACACGGCGATTGTCTGCCCACTGCCGCCGGGCCAGGGGCAGAACATTCCGGTGGTGGTCACGGTGGAGGGTGCGAGTTCGCAGCCGGCGTTTTTCAGCTATGATGCGCCGCTCATCTCCTCGGTCACCGCAGGATCGAAGCCCACGGCAGGAGGCACGACCCTTACCGTGACTGGCCATAACTTTGGTCCTTCGCCCTCGTTGATGCTGGGAGGTGTGTCGGTGCCCGCGCTCTCGTCGAGAGGCGATACGGAGGCCCTCTTCACACTTCCGGCAGGCCAGGGAGTGGATCTGCCGCTTGTTCTCACAGCCGCGGGCAGATCTTCCGCGCCGGTGCTTTTCTCTTACGACGCACCGGTAATCACCGGGATCAGCGCCGCGACGAAACCCACGGCCGGCGGAGTGAGTCTCACCGTGACGGGAAGAAACTTCGGCCTCAGCCGGAATGTGAACCTGGGATCGGCATCGGTGGCATCGTTTTCACAGGCCAGCCACACGCAGCTCGTGTTTGCGTTGCCGCCGGGCCAGGGAGAGTCCTTGCCGCTGACAGTCCATGTCGCCGGGCAGGCCTCGGCAGCCTCGGAGTTTTCCTACGATCCTCCGGTCCTCGACCAGATCACGCCCGCCACCGGTCCCACCGCGGGGGGCACGCTGCTCACACTCACCGGTTCCAACTTCGGTCTTACCCCCTTGGTTCTTTTGGGGAGCCAGGTTGCAACGAGCTCCGGTCCGCAGGATCACGGGCGATTGGTGGTTTCCCTGCCCGCCGGGGGAGGGGCGGATCTCCCGTTGAAGGTCCAGGTGCTGGCACGCGAGAGCAACAGCCGCTTCTTCAGCTATCTCCCGCCTGCCATCACCACGATTTCCCCAGCCACGGGCCCGATGGCGGGTGGCACGCCCATTACCATTCATGGATCCAACTTCGGCACGGCCGGCACGGTGAGCATCGGTGGCAAATCCGTGAGCCAGTATGCCTTGAACACCCACGGCTCGATTGTCTGCACGCTTCCCCCAGGCAGCGGGGCGGACCGACCGGTGACAGTGACCTATCAAGGCCAGACTTCGCAGACCGGGCTCTTCAGCTATCTCACCGAGGATTTCTCCGATTGGGCGGGCGGCATTTCATGGAACGGTCTCGATTCCTCGCCCGGTGCGGACCCGCGGAACACGGGATGGAAGAACTCGCTCGCTTACGCACTCGGCGTGAATCCCCTTGCCTGCACCGGTGGTGAAATCGCCTCGCGGGAACCACGGAGGCATGGCAAGCCAGCTCTTTCTCGTGACGCGCAGGGCAGGCTCCAGCTTTCCTTCTGGCACCGCCGGGCACAGGCCCATCCGGATCTTTCCAGCGTGGTGCTCTTTGCCGGCGGCCTCACCGAAAACGCGTGGCAGCCCGGCTCGCTCGCACCGCAAGTCGAGGTGGTGGATGACATCTGGGAATTCCGCACCTACACCGACTCCGCCAGCGGCCCCGGCAACCGCTTCGGCCGCGTGAAAGTGGAGCTCCAGCAGCCGTGAGCGGATACGAAGCCGCCGTCGTGATCCCGGCCTATCAGGAGGCGGCCAACCTGCCTGCGCTCATCGCCGGCATCCGCCGGGCCTTGCCGGAGGGATTGGTGATCGTCATCGACGATGCGTCTGGCGATGGCACCCCGGAAATGATCCGCGGCATGGAGGGATTCGGTGATTCGCTCGTTTTGTTAGAACGACCCGGCAAATCCGGCTTTGCGTCCGCCCTCTGTGCCGGATACCGCCTCGCCATCTTCGCAGGGGCGCGCCAGGTCGCACAGATGGATGCGGATCTTTCCCACGATCCCGCGGATCTGCCCAAGCTGTTGGATTGTCTTCGCCAGGGACACGATCTCGCGGTGGGCTCACGTTACTGTCCCGGAGGACGCGTCGATCACTGGTCGCCATGGAGACGCAGGCTCAGCCGCGGCGCGGGTTGCTATGTCCGATGGTGGACGGGGTTGCCCCTTCATGACCCCACCGCCGGATTCCGGGCCTTCCGGGTGCAGGCGCTTTCCGAGGCCCTCGCAACTCCGAAGCGCTGTGACGGCTACGCTTTTCAAGTCGAGATGGCTCACGCGGTCTGGAAGCGCGGAGGAAAGATCGCCGAGGTCCCCGTGGTGTTCCACGAAAGGCGGGAGGGGCGCTCCAAGCTTTCCTCCGCCATTGTCATGGAAGCGGTGCTGCGTGTTCCCCTGTTAGGAAAGAACCGGGACTGAGGAAGCCAGCGGACTCCGTGCTCAAGGAGCGGCGGGTTTGTTTTCCTCCAGCGCTTTCTTGCGGGCGGCAAGGCCTGCCTTCAGCTGTGAGACATGGTTCCTGGCCCGGGCGAACTGATCATAGATGCGGAACAGCCGGGAAACATCCTCGCGCAGATCCGACCGCGCATCGTCCACAAGCAGCGACACCTCGTGCGGCTTCTGCTCCACGATGGGATTGCCATTTTCCACCGATGCGAGGGCGAGCCCACGGAGACGCTCCTTGAGGTGATCCCTGGATGCATCGAGCTTGCCCAGCTCGCGGGCGTACAACTTCCTCGCCGCCTCGGTGGACGCACGTCTGGAAAGCAGGTTGAGCAGCGAGGTGCGGCGTTTGTCCAGAGTGTCGATGTTCCGCCCGATCGCCGCAGCCGCCTTGCGTGGATCCTTCTCGATCTTTCCTGCCGGTTCCTTCTCGTCAGACGCGAGGCGGGAGTCCTCGAAGAAGTAACCGTTCCAGTAAGAAGCTCCGTCGTATTCGCAGGCATCATTCGCCTGGCCCGCCGGGACGGACTTGGAGAGCTCTGCGATCTGGTCCACACGCTTGTGGATGCGCTCGTCGAAACGTCCGAGGTCCCCTTCCGCCGCGCTGTCGCCGGCTTTCGCTTTCTCCTCCACCTCGCGCCGCTTGCCGGCGTAGACATCGATCGCGCGTTTGAGGCCCGCGATGGCCTCTTTCTTCAATTTGGCGGACCTGCCCTCCGGATCGCCGTCGTCCATCATCCCGGCTAGCATCTTCACTAGGCCCTCCACCCGTTTCTCGATGCGGGCATCCAACTCGACCACGTCGCGTCCGAGTTCGGTGAGGCGTTCCTCGCGCTGGGCGATGTGGATTTCCAGATTCGAAATCGATTCCAAGCGATGGTCCGGGGCTGTTTGCGGCTCGTCCGCTGCGAGCGAACCCGCCAGCGAAAGCATCAATACAATGGCGCAAACCGGAGGGATCAGGGAAGGGAGATGCATCGATTCCGGTTTCAGGGATGATGGGCGTTTTCCGACTCTCCGGCAGGAACAGCGGCAGGTGCGGATGCCTTTCTGCGATCGCCGAACTTTTGAACGAACACATAACACACCGGAATCAGGAACAAGCCGATGGCTGTGGAGATCGTCATCCCGTAGACCACTCCGGTGCCCATCGTGCTCCGCGAGGCGGCACCGGATCCGGAGGCGAGCATCAAGGGCACGCAGCCGAGGATGAAGGCGAAGGAGGTCATCAGGATCGGACGAAGCCGCAGCTTGGCCCCTTCAAGAGCCGCGTCCAAGGTCGACATTCCCTCATCGCGCTTCATTTTGGCGAACTCGACGATGAGGATGGCATTCTTCGCAGCGAGACCGATGAGCATGACAAGCCCGACCTGCGCGTAGACGTTCATTTCGAAGTTGCGGAGCAGAAGACCCACCATCGTGCCGAGAATCACGGTGGGCACCGAGAGCAGGACCGCGAAGGGCAGGGACCAGCTTTCATACTGCGCGGCGAGCAGCAGGAAGACAAAGATCACCGCCATGCCGAAGATCAGGCCGGCCTGTCCTTCGGACTTCTTTTCCTGGAGTGTGAGGCCGGACCACTCATAGCCCACGTTGGCCGGCATCGTGGCCATCACTTCCTCCATCGCTTTGAGGGCCTGGGCCGAGCTGTAGCCTGCGGCCGGCGCTCCCATCATTTCCGCGGAAAGATAGAGGTTGAACCGCGTGGCAAAGTTGGGGCCGGACATCTTGGTCACATGGACCAGCGTACTCAGCGGAACCATGGCTCCCTCGCTGTTCCGGACGTAGAATTTCCCGATGTCGTCCGGTGTGTTGGTGAACTCCGGCTCCGCCTGCAGGAATACCTTGTATACTCGACCGAACTTCACGAAGTCGTTCACATACATGCCGCTCAGGTAGGCCTGAAGCGTTTGGAAGACCGAATCGACCGGGACTCCGAGGGTTCGCGCCTTCTCGCGATCCATCTCCACCTTCACCTGCGGCGTCGAGGGATTGAAGGTGGTCGTGAGCCGGCCGATCTCCGGGCGTTTGGCGGCGGCGGCCTGGACTTGGGCGACCATCGCGGCGAGTTGATCGACGCTGCCTCCCGAGCGGTCCTGAAGCTGCATGGTGAAGCCAGACACGTTTCCATATCCGGGAAGGGCGGGCGGGCCGAAGGCGAAAACCCGTGCTCCCGGAATGGCGTAGAACTTCCGGTTCCACTCGGCGGCGATGGCCTTGGCATGCCGCGCGGGATCCTCGCGTTCCTTCCAGTCGTCCAACCCCACGAACATGAGTGCGGCGTTCGGCACGTTGAGGTTGTTGAGGATATTCATGCCGCTCAAGGCCAGGGCGGAGCGCACTCCCGGAGTCCGGTTGACGATTTCCTCCACCTGCTTGAGCACCTCGTCGGAACGCTGCAGCGAGGCTCCCTCGGGCAACTCCACCGCCACGAAAAGATAGCCCTTGTCCTCGTCCGGAATGAATCCGCCGGGAACGATCCTGCCCAACCCGTAAATGCCGCCGCAGACGACCACCAGGATCAGCATCGAGAAAGTCGCCTTGCGCGTGAGACCTCCCACCACCCGGCCGTAGCGCTCGATGATCCAATCGAAGAACGCGTTGAACTTGCGGAAGAACCAAGCGATCGGTCCGCGGCCGGGCGTGGGCTTGCGCAGAAGCATGGCCGAAAGCGCCGGACTGAGCGTGAGCGCGTTGATCGCCGAGAAAATCACCGACACCGCGATGGTGATGGCGAACTGCTGATAGAGCCGGCCGGTCACGCCGCCCATGAAGGCCACAGGCACGAAGACCGCGCACAGGATCAAAGCGATGGCAACCACCGGGCCCGAGACCTCCTTCATTGCCTTGCGCGTCGCCTCGACCGGGGAAAGCCCGTGCTCGATATGATGCTGCACCGCCTCCACCACCACGATCGCATCGTCCACCACGATGCCGATCGCCAACACGAGCCCGAACATCGTCAGCGTGTTCACGCTGAACCCGAGCAGCGGAAAGGCAATGAACACACCAAGCAGCGACACCGGCACCGTGAGCATCGGAATGATCGTCGCCCGGAAGCTCTGGAGGAAAATGTAAACCACCACCAAAACCAGGATGATCGCCTCGAAAAGGGTGTGCACGATGGATTCCATCGAGGCTTTGATCGGAAGCGTGGAATCCAGAGTGATGCTGTATTCCATGTCCGGAGGAAACCGATCGCTGGCCTCTTCAAGGATCTTCTTCACGTTGTCCGCCGTCTGCAGCGCATTGGCGCCGGGGGCCAGATAGACACCGAGCGCGCCGGCCGGCGCCTTGTCCAGCCGGGCGCGGAGGTCGTAGGTCTGGGCGCCAAGCTCGACGCGCGCCACATCCTTGATCTTCACCTGTTGGCCATCCGCATTTGAACGGACGATGATTTCCTCGAATTCCTTCGGGTCCTTCAATAGCCCCTGGGCACGCACGTTGAACTGGCTTTCCTGGCCCTTGGGCGCGGGTTCCGCACCGATCCGGCCGGCCGGGGACTGCGCGTTCTGCTCCTTGATGGCATTGGCGATGTCCGTCGGCGTGACACCGAGCGAGGCCAGCTTGTCCGGCATCAGCCAGATGCGCATCGAGTAATCCTGCGCAGTGAAGTTTTTCACATCACCCACGCCACGGACGCGCTTGATCTGGTCGACCAGATTGATGTCCGCGTAGTTTCCGAGAAAGACCCCGTCGTAGGTGCCCTTGGGCGAGGACAGGCCGATCGCCAGCAGGATATCGGGCGACGAGCGGTTGGTGACCACACCCTCGCGTTTGACCGCATCGGGAAGCTGCGCCTCCGCCTGGCCGACGCGGTTCTGGGTGTTGACCTGCATGATGTCCACGTCCGTGCCGACATCGAAGGTGACGTTGAGCGTCATCTTGCCGTCATTGGCGTTGGTGGACTGCATGTAGAGCAGCTTGTCGACGCCGTTGACCTTGGACTCGATCGGCGTGGCAACGGACTCCATCACCGCCTCCGCGGCGGCCCCGCGGTAGGTGGAGGTCACCTGGATGAGCGTCGGACTGACGTTGGGATACTCCGAAACCGGGAGACGGGAGAGCGAGACGAGGCCCACGATGCAGGTGACGATGGAGATGACCATCGCCACGATCGGCCGGCGGATGAAGAATTCGGCCATGATCGGTTATGGCGCAGGTTTCGCCGCTGCGGCGGATTTCATGGCGGCAAACTGGGCCGCCGTCATTGCGGTGACGGGAGCCCCCTCGCGTGCCTTCTGCACGCCTTCGACGATGATGCGGTCACCGGGTTTCACACCATCTTCGATGATCACGTTGGATCCGTTCCGTTCGGCCACTTTCACAGCCCGCTGCCCGGCCTTGCCATCCTCGCCCACGACCCAGAGGAAACTCCGGCCTTGAAGTTCGACGACGGCCCGCTCCGGCACCTCGAGGCAGTTGCGACGTGTGCCGAGATTCACCCGCACCCGGGCGAACATCCCCGGACGCAGGAGTTTCTCTTTGTTAGGAAACTCGGCCCTCACGCGCAGCGTTCCCGTCTTCACATCCACGGCGCGGTCAATGAAGACAAACTTGCCCTGGTCCGGATGCTCCTGCCCGTTGGCAAGCAGGAGCGTGAGCGGAAGCGAGGCGATGGCCTTGCCGCTGCTGGCCACCTTGGACTGGGCCTGCATGTATTCCACCTCGCTCACGCTGCAATAGAACCAAATGGGATCCAGCGTGGACATGGTCGCCAGCAGCGTGGGCTGACCTTTGCCGACGAGATCGCCGATGGAAACCTGCTTCGCTCCGATCAAGCCGCTGATCGGGGCGCGGACGTCGCAATACCCGAGATCGAGCTGCGCCGATTCCACCCGGGACTGCGCCGTGGCGACATTGGCCTTGCCGACATCGACCGAGGCGAGCGCATTGTCCAGATCCTGCTTGGGAATCGCGCGTTTCTCGAACAAGGGCTGCAGACGGGCAACATCCGCCTCATACTTTTTCAGGGCCGCCTGTGCCTCCGACAAGGCTCCGTTTGCCGCGGCGAGCCGCTCGATGAACGGCTTCTTGTCGAGAACAAACAGGATGTCGCCCTTGCTGACCTCGACACCTTCGGTAAACCTCATCTCCTCGACAAAAGCCTCCACCCGCGCCCGCACCTCGACGTTCTGCGGAGAATCCAGCTGACCGATGAGTGTCGCGGAAAGCGGCACCTCGGAGGTCGCGAGCTCCATCACCTGCACAAAGGGAGGCGGGGGTGCCGCAGCTTGAGGTTTCTTGCACGCCACAGGCCCGAGGATGGGGACCCACAATAGCGCGAATGCCCACCGGGCTCCGCGCCCGGATCCTGACCACGTGTTTCGGGAAAGTGTTTTCAAACTGGATTGGGGAAAGGGTCCGCGAAGAGTTGAAGTTCGGTATGAATGCCGGAACGCTGGGATTCAGGATCAGCCGTCGATCCACCCACAAATAGCTGGACCGCGCATGCCTGAAGCTTCCGCGATCTTGATAGGAAGAGCGGGAAACAGTGTCAATCACGACCTTGATCCGCCGGGGCGCATGCATCGAACGCCTCCAAGAACTCCGCATGGCAGATGCCATCCGGATCGTTTGTCTTGCCGGAGACATGGATTTTCGAAAAGAATCCGGACAGTCGGAAAGAACATTTCCCCACCCAGCCATGATCAAGAACAAGCTTCTGAAACAATTCCTCGTGGAGCCCGGCACCGAGGTGAGCCTGAAAGACTATGTCACTGATTGGACCGAGACCGGGGAGGCCCGGGAACTTGGAAAGGAATTCATCAAGGAGCGCGCCACCGCCATCCTTGAGGAAAGCCGGGCGAGCCTCGCCGAAGCCCAGGAGCTTCTCTACGCATCAGACACCCATTCGGTGCTCATCATCCTGCAGGCAATGGACGCCGCCGGCAAGGACGGCACCATCCGGCATGTGATGGCTGGCGTGAACCCCCAGGGATGCCAGGTGTTCAGTTTCAAAAAACCCTCCGCCGAGGAACTCGACCACAACTTCCTCTGGCGCTACATGAAATCCCTGCCGGAACGGGGCAGGATCGGCATCTTCAACCGGTCCTACTACGAGGATGTGCTCGTCGTCAAAGTCCACCCGGAATGGCTCGGCCCGGGATCCCCTGCGGAACCGGACGCCGGGTTCTGGCGCCGCCGTTACGAGGACATCAACAACTTCGAGAAGCACCTCGCCCGCAATGGGACACTCGTGCTCAAGTTTTTCCTCCACGTTTCCAAGGATGAGCAGAAACGCCGTTTTCTCGAGCGCCTCACCAATCCCGAGAAACACTGGAAATTCTCGGAGGCCGACCTGGCAGAACGCGCTCACTGGAAATCCTACCGCAAGGCCTTCGAGGACGCCCTCAGCGCCACCAGCACCAAGCGCGCTCCATGGCATGTCATCCCGGCGGACCGCAAATACGTCGCACGCGCACTCGTCGCGGACATCATTGTCACCGCCATCCGGAATCTCGGACTAAAATACCCGGAAGTCCCGCCGGAACAACTCGCTCGCCTCACCGAGGCCCGCGAGAAACTCGAAGGGGAAGGCTCAGGGGAATCCTGACCGGCACGGCCCCGCCCGGCGCGTTGGAAAAACATCCTCGCACCCGTCCTGCTCCTTTTGATAAGCCATCGCCGCGCCGGGATTCCGACCATCCAATGGGGTCCACGCGCCTGCTGAACCCCGATCCCATGCGCAAGCTTTCCATCCTTCCGCTCCTGCTGCTGAGTTCCTGCGTCCTCGGCCCCCAACCCGGATCCCCCGAAACCTCCACGCCCGATTCGATCCGAGGGGATCACTCACCCCATGGCGCATCCTTCGGAGACAAGTCCTGGCGCAAGGTTTTCCAAAACTCCTCAATGCGCGCCCTCATCGAACGCGCCCTCACGAACAACCCGGACCTCGTCGCCGCCACCTACCGCATCGAGCAGGCACGCGCCCGCGCCGTGGCCGCCAGGGCCGATTGGTTCCCCCAGCTCAATGGCAGCACCGGCGGCTCGGCCAACTACGGCTCGCCCAATGCCGGCCAAGTCGCTCCGAACGGTGACCGCACGTCGGAGTCCTACGACATCACCGGACTGCTCAGTTGGGAACTCGACCTCTGGGGTGGCATCCGCCGCGGAAACGAATCCGCACGCTCCCAACTCCTCGCCGCCCAGTATCAACGGGACGCCGTCCAAACCAGCCTCATCGCCTCCGTCGCCGCCGCTTACATCGAGCTCAAGAATCTCGACGAGCGCCTCGCCATTTCCAAACGCACCGCCGAAAGCCGCCGCGCCTCCCTGGGCCTCGTCACCTCACTCCGGGACGGTGGCGTGAGCTCCGATCTGGAAGTCGGACAGGCCGAGGCGCTGTTAGGCCAGGCCCTCACCGCCATCCCCATCACCGAGAAAGCCATCGCCGCCAAGGAAAACGAAATCCGCGCCCTGCTCGGTGACTTCCCCGCGAGCGTGGCGCGCGGCGGCAGCCTCGACGGACTCGATTCCTCACTCCACATCCGTGGCGGACTCCCCGCCTCGCTCCTCGCGCGCAGGCCGGACATCGCCGCGGCCGATCAGGCCTATCAGGCAGCCGTCGCAGAGATCGGCGTGGCTGAAGCCCTGCGCCTGCCCACGCTCTCCCTCACCGGTAGCGGCGGATGGGTCAGCGCGGAACTCGACAACCTCCTCGAAGGCAAATCCGGAGCCTACTCCATCGGTCCGCGCCTCGCAGGCCCCATCTTCGATGCCGGCCGGGGCAAGGCCCGCGTCGATGCCGCCAAGGCCCGTGCCGGCGAAGCCCTCGCCGCCCACGATCGCGCCGCCAAGCAAGCCTTCCGTGAGGCAGCGGACGCGATCAACGCGCACGTCAAAGCCGGTCAACTCATCACCGAACAATCCCGACTCGTTGACGCCAACCGCAAGGTCGCCAACGTCGCCGCGGAACGCTTCCAGGGCGGAGCCTCCAGCTACCTCGAAGTCCTCGACGCCGAGCGCAGCCTCTTCACCTCGGAACTCGAACTCGCCGACGCCAGACGCGACCGACTGCTCGCCGTCGTCCAAGCCTACCGCGCCCTCGGCGGAGGCTGGAAATGAGTTTCCATTCCCACGCCTGACCAATCATTGCAGCGCCGGTCCCGTTGAAGGAATCAAGCCTTCAACCCAGAAGCCAGGCCTTGGCCACATCCTCCCTGCCGCTTTCAAAGTAGCCCACCGGAGCGCTGCGGAAGCCTGCACCGACGAACATCTTGAGCTCGTCTTCCCACTTTTTGTCACCCACGAAGGCGATCTTTGAAATCTTCGAACCATGGGAAAACATGAAGTCGAGATTGTTCCAGTCGCCAACGGACTGCCAACCGCCGAAGTCCCCCGCCACGACAAGCACCCGCGGCTCGGCACCCGCCTCGATCAACGGTGCCAACCTCGCCTGGCCGGCAAGCAGCTCGTCGTGGCTGAGGGTGCCGGCAAGTTGGATTTCACAAAGTTGATGGGTCGGATCGTAGTTGAACTGGAGGGGCATGGCGGCATTCGAAGCCATCCCGGGCCTCCATGGCAAGGGACAAACTCCGGGGCCCTCGATCTCATGCCAGCCCCGCTTGTGGACCGAGCACCAGCAGCGCCTCACAAGGAAGCCGCGCCACATCCACCCCAAGGCCGTCCGCGTGCAGCACCAGCCCATCCGCCGCAGCGATCAAGCCGCCACCGGGCAGCGGCGGACGGATCGACAAACCACCGGAGGGCATTCCGATCCCGCCAACCCACACCCGGATGACACCCGCGGTGGAGCCGTCGATCCCGAAATCCAGCGCCCCATGGCGGGTCGGCAGTTTTCTAACGGAAAATCCGCCGGCCTCCGCGATCCATTCCCAGGGCATGCCTGAAGCGAGCACCAAAGCGTCCGAAGCCTCGCGGTCCGCCGCCACCATGGAACACAGCGCGAGAAGATACTCCGCCGCGATCCATGTGTGCGGCACATCCCCCAGATGCCCCGGGGCCCGGGGATCGCGCCACGTGATCTCCGGCCACTGGTTCCATTCGCGCGGGCGGCGGTCGCGAAGGAAAAACGAGAGCAGTTCGTTGGCCGTCGCCCGCTCGCCAAGCCTCACGAAGGCACCGATGATGCGGATTTCATACGCGGTGTAGTTGTTCCACTCCATGCCGCCGCCGTGTTTCCGGCGAAAGCCTTCCAGATACGTGGCTAGCATCGAGTGCAGCGCATCCTCCGGCAGCACATCCGCGAAGTCGAGCATCGCCACCGCGTTGGACGTGGCGGTGGGATCGAAGTCCGCCCACTCGACCGATCCCGGGATGTATGCCAGTTTACGGGACTCAATCACCGCACGGATCGAGCTCAGGAGATCGTTTTGAAACTCCACCGCTTCCCTCCGCCAGCGGGACGCGCCTTCGCCATCTCCGGAGGCCTCCGCCAAGTCCGCCGCCGCCTCCAGCCCGCGCACTCCCCAGAAGTCGTCCCAATACGAATGCACCGGATGCGCCAGATAGCCCTCATGGCTCGCGGACTCCGGCAAGAGCCCGTGGAACTCTCCGCCCGGTCCTTCTGACATTCGTTGCCTGCGCGTCCGCGTGAGGAATTCCGCCGCCTTGCCCACCCGCGGCATCAGTTGCTCCAGAAAACGCCGGTCGCCGCCATCGCGGCAAACCTCCCTCGCTCCCCACAGAAACTGCCCGTGGCTGTCATGCTCGACGAGCCAGTCGATCCCGTCCCGATCCACCACGCAGGGAACAAATCCGTCCTCACGCTGAAAGGGCGCATACCACTCCATGAACTCGCGCAACGGACGCGGCAGTCCCGCTTTCATCAAAGCCGCTCCCATGATCACGCAATCGCGAACCCACGACCGGGTGTATCGGCGCGGTCCCGGCTGGATCGCCGCGCCATCCCGGTGGATGAGAATGTGCCCCGCCGCACATCGCATGCAGTCAAAGGCATCCCGGGCGCTCTCCGGCAGCGTCCACTCCACCCGCCCCAGAACCCTTCGCCAACGGGCATGGGCCTTTCTCCGTCCGCCCGGCAACAGCGGCGTCCCTTCGCCATGATAGGGCATGGAAACCGTAACCTCAAAGCTCCGCACACCGGCAGGCACTTCCCAAACCATCGCCGCTGAAGCCAGCCCCTCCTCATCCCGCACCCGTTGCTCCGGAGGCATCCGTCCATCCATGAGAAACCCGGTCACCTGCCCCTCCTCAAACGCGGCAACCCCTCCGGAATCCGGTGCGGGATGACCGGTGACCTTACGCCCGTCCACCCGGACCCCGCCTTCCTCCACCCCCGCCTCCATCAGCGGACTCCTTCCACCAAGATTGCGGAAGGCCTGCCACGGCGGATTCACCTGATAGGGGCGGATCGCGATGACCAGACGCCAGCCACTCGACTGCCCTTTCAGGCGCAGTCGATAGGTCGTCCGGAGTGTGAGCCCCTCACCGGATCCATCCATCCATGGCAGGATCTCCAGCCTCAGTCCCTTGCCGCGCCATGTCACCTTGGGCATCGGCACCCCGTGCTTTTCCATGGATACCGAGGTTTCCACATCCGCCCAGGTAACCAGCTTCCCATCAGTTAGAAGAAAAGGTTCCAGCGAGAATCCTCCCTCATCCACCTCCACCATGCCCTCTTCATTGACCAAGGCACGGCGTCCTCCATCCGGACTGCCCACCGGAGTCCAATACGATTGCTCACGATGCCAATACCGCGGGAACAGCCCCCTCGGAAAATCCGCAGCCACGGAATGGATGAACTCGTTCGGTGTGCTCGAAAACGCATCCGGCCTCAGCGACACACGGGCCAACGCCGCACCACCCGGATGCGCGAAGACCAACCTCAGATGCCTCGCCTCCGCTCCCGGTGTGGAGATGTGACTACGCCGTCCCATGGCCCGGCCCGCGCGGTGAATCAAGGTCCAGTCGATGCCATCCCCGGAGACCTCCAGCTGAAGCTCCCGCGGAGGAAGCCCCTCCGGCCAGTCGATGACCACCCCGCCAAATCGCTGCGGCCGCCCGAAGTCCACCGCCCACCACGGCTTCACATCCCCCTCCGCCGCCCGCCATTCCCCGCCACCCGCCTCAAAAGCATGCTCCGGCTCCGCTCCCAAGCGGTGGCTGGAAGCACGGATGCTCTCCGCCTTTCGCAACGTCTGATCTTCTAACAAAGCGTCCGCCAGTTCGATCCACCCCTGCCCGCCCGGACCCGCCGCCACCACGATCTCGATCGCCTCGACATCCGATGGACCGCCCCCGCCCGCAGGACCCCACGCAAAGGGCAGCCCCCGCTCGTTGAATCGGAAATCCTCCCACCTGTCCGCCATCCCGTGATCCTTGCTCAGGTGCCTCCAGACGTTGGCACCACCCGGCGAAGCCACCTTGAACTCAAAGTGATTCGGAGGCCCGCCACCACGAAGCCGGAAACCGATGGTGAAGGTCTCCGGAAGCTTGAGCGCAACGACACGGCGGATCACCACAAAGCCACCGCCGCCGTGAAAATCATAATCCAGCCTCACCCCGGGCTCGCTCCCCGGCCCTTCGATCCGCGAAAGAAAACCTTTCGCCTGACCCGATGCAAAGACCTGCCACTTCTCAGGGTCATCAAACAGCGTGGAAAATGAAAACGTCCTCATCACTGCGGTTGTCTGAAGATGCTAGACCGACCAAGCACGGATGCGAGAACGGATTTCCAGCCTCCCCCCCCACCGTGGTAGGGTTTCACCCCATGGCACAAGGTCGACATCACGGGCATGATGAATCCCGTGCGAACCACACGGAACCCAGCCATGAAAAATCCAATCACTCGCCCAGCCATCATCTTCTTCGCAGCCCTCTCCGCACTGATCATCGGGACCGGTTGCAGCACCGTCCGGGGAGTCGGCAAAGACGTCGGAAAAGTCGGGGACCACATCGAGGACTCCACCCGCTGAACCCGCCCTTGGATCCGCAGCCCCCAACCGGAATCCCCCCATGCTGACCACCATCGCCATCATTCTCGTCGTTCTCTGGGCGCTCGGCCTTGTTACCAGTTCCACCCTCGGTGGATTCATCCACATCCTTCTGATCGCCGCGATCATCATGATCCTCATCCGAATCGTCCAGGGCCGCCGTGCCCTTTGAAGCAAAACATCCCACTCTCCCCACCGAACGACGCCATTCACGAAGGCCACCGTTCCAGCCACCTTTCACGATTCCCGCTCGGCTCCGTCATCCGCCATGCCTCGGCAGAGTTCCCGTGGAAACCAGCCCCCCCGGGTTCAATCATGGTTTCCAACGCCGGACCTGCGATGCGCCCGGATCGATTCCGGAACGATCCCGCGGGAGTCGTGAAATGCCGGCTCGGATTCCCGAAACCACGGAAAACAGTTGTCATTCTAGCCCGTGGGACGATGGTCTGGTTGAAACGAGCGATCTGATTTTGCGCCCCCATCCCTCCTTCGAGGGCCATCATGCAAACCCATGCTAACGATTTCCCGCTCCTCTATCAGGAGGCGCTGACCACCCACCTTCGTTCAGCCCGGAAGGCCGAATCCGCCCGTGTGTCCGATTGCGTGCGCGATTTCAATCAATCCGGGTGGTCCCCGGAGGATCTGTCGTCCCTCCACGAAAAGATCCTCGTCATGACCCTCCTGCCGGCTGAGCTGAAATCGAAACGCCCCGCGCTGATCCGAAAAGCCTCTCACTTTTTCGCCGCAGTGGCTGCACAGTCCGCCGATTCACAGACCGCGGACTCACCCCTCGCAAGGAAACTCAAGGCCACCATCGGCATGCTCAGCAGCCGCAGCGTGACGCTCGCTTTCGCACAGAGCTCCCCACTCCAACACGCCCCCATGCCGGAAGCCGCCTCCGGATCCCCTTCCGAAGGCGAACCCGAGATGACCAATGAACGCCTCCGTGCCCTTTCACGGCGGATCCTCAAAAGCCAGGAGGAGGAGCGGAAAAAGATCAGCCGCGAGCTGCACGACGTCATCGTCCAGTCACTCGTCGGCGTGAACGTCCGCCTCACCACCCTCCGCAAGGAAGCCGCCCTGCGGTCCAAGGAACTCGCCCGGGACATCGCTGCCACCCAGCGCCTCGTGGCGAAGTCCGCGAAGATCGTTCACCAGTTCGCACGAGACCTCAGGCCCCCCGTTCTTGATGATCTCGGACTCATCCCCGCCCTCCACTCGTTCATCAAGCAGTTCTCAAAACGATCCGGTGCCCACGTCCACCTCACCGTTTTCACCGGCGTCGAGAAGCTCGATGCGGAACTGCGCACCGTGCTTTTCCGCGTGGCCCAGGAAGCCCTCTCCAACATTGCACGCCACGCTCGCGCGGAACGTGTCGAAGTCACCATCGTCAAGGAACCAGGCGCGGTCCGCCTTCAGATCGCCGACGATGGCAAGGCTTTCAACGCCGAGCTCCTCATCGGCCGAAACGAGAAACATCTCGGCTTGCTCGGCATGAAAGAGCGGATCGAAATGGTCGGCGGAACCTTCAGCATCGATTCCGCCCCCGGCCACGGAACGACCATCCTCGCCACCATTCCCGTTGGCAAAACCCTCGCAAGGGAATGGCAACAGGAGGTCGATACCATCCAGACAGATACCCCATGAAATCGATCACCATCCTTCTCGCGGAGGACCACACGTTGGTTCGCGAAGGGCTCCGGGCCATGCTCTCTCTCGAAAAAGACTTCACTGTCATCGGCGGGGCACAGGACGGGAGAAAAGCCATCGCCATGGCCTCCGAATTCTCACCCGATGTCGTGCTCATGGACATCGCCATGGCCGGTCTCAACGGTCTCGAAGCCACCCGCCAGCTCCTGAAGATCCTGCCGCAAACCAAGGTCATCATCCTCACCGCGCATGGCGATGACGCCTATGTCAGGCAGGCTGCGGAAGCCGGTGCGGCAGGCTTCGTCGTCAAACAGGACTCCATGATGGACCTGTGCCGCGCGATCCGGCACGTTCACCAGGGACATGCATTCTTCAGCGCATCCATCGCCACCCGTTTCACCCGGCTTCAACGGCGGCGGACGGATTCCTCGGCAGACAACCGTGCAGACCAAGCCCGACTCACCTCCCGCGAGATGGAGGTGTTCCAATTGATCGCGGAAGGCAGACCCAACAAAGAAACAGCGGTCGAGCTCGGCATAAGCATCAAAACCGTCGAGAAACACCGCACCCGGCTGATGGCCAAACTCGATCTGCATGACACCGCCAGCCTCACACGCCACGCCATTTCCATCGGCATCATCGAGAACTCGGTCCGGCTTACCCTGCTCTGATCTGCGGGCGGACCCACACAAGGCCCAAACACCTTAATCCATGCTTGATGACCCGGCACGGTTTTCGCAAAGATGATGCATGAAAAACCCGCTTATCGCCATTGGACTGGCAGCCCTCGCACCGCTCTGTGGACTCAAGGCCCAGGAGGCCAAGGCGCAGGAGACCAAGGCGCAGGAAACCCCAATTGACCTTGAAGCCCGCAAGCTCTCCGTCGCCAACCTGGAATCCCATATCGCCCAGCGCGAACAGCGGCTTGCCGAATGGGGCAACGATATCGTCGAACTCGACGCCCGTATCGAGAAGCGCATCGATTCGCTGGTCACCATGCTTGCCGGGCTCCGCGACTCCCAACAGTCCCGCACCGCCGTCACCAAGATGAAGAAGGAAGCCATCGAGGGCCTCCGCCGCGGCATCGATCTCTACGTGGCCAAACGCAAGGAAGTCCGCGAACACGTCCGCACGGGCGACGACGCCGCGCTCGGAGACTTGGGCAAGTTCGACCAACGCATCATCAAACGCGTCGATCAGATTGCCGAACTCGCCAAGTCCGTGCCCGCTCACAAGGACCTCGACAAATACGTCTCGGATGGCGGTGGCTCATACTGGAATGGCTACTACGAGGAAAACACAAGGATCAGCGAGGAATGGAAACAGAACCGCAGGGACGGCACCCAGGCCGACAAAATGCGGGAGGACACCACCAAGGCGCTCCGCGAATCCCTTGACCGACTCGACCAGCGCCGCCGCTCCCTCAAGGACCTGCTTGCCAACCGCACCCTCACCGAGTCCGCGCGCAACCTCTACCAAAGCGAATTGGGCCAAATCGATGCTTACGAAGACCATCTCAACGCCCGGCTTCGCGACGTCACCACCCATACCGCAGCAGGCCCCACTCAGGCCGTCGGACTTGAACAGGCCCACGACATCGAGGCTCTGCTCGATGATGCCCGCCGTGATCTCCGCGAAGACGTGGCGCGCTTGTTTCGTTCCTACGACCAGTTTTCCGAAGGTCGGGCCTATCTGGAATCCCTGAAGGCCAACTTGGCTGCCCGAAAGGAGTGGCTGGAAAAAAACGACAAATGATCCACCCAGCGCCCATCGGTGGGTTGCGCAGGACCTCGGACAACTCCATTGTAACCGCAAATGAGCCTTCCCATTCTCTACATCAAACCCGGCTGCCCCTGGTGTGACGAGGTTGTCGACTTCCTGAAACATCGCAAAATCGCCGTCCGCACAGTCGTCGTTTCCGGAAACCCCTCCGCCATGAGGGAAATGGTCGACCTTTCCGGCCAGTCAAAAGCCCCCACCATGGACTGGCATGGCGAAGTGCTCGCAGACTTCGGCGTCGACGAACTCGTACCATTTCTCAAGAAGCGCGGCATTGCTTGACACTGGCAACCGCCACACTTGCCGCGGCTCTCGCTCAAACCCGCACCCGCAAGTCCCTCGCGCTCCACAAAACCCCCGCCGCTTCGCGGCCGGCTCCCTTCATCCGTCTTGCGCCGTCTTTGCGCTTTGCGGAGAAGCGGTGGCGTGAGGCGACGAATACTTCGTTCACAAACCCGCGGCTGCCGATCACCGCGCCGTCGGTGAA
>JAIXOR010000056.1 GCA_027486655.1 Verrucomicrobiaceae bacterium
ACCCGCTGGATCACCTGAATCGATGACTCGGGAGACATCTGGAAATCCGCAGCTGAGGAATGCACGCGCTCACTCACGCCCTCTTGGCCAGCGAGGTGGTAGGTGACTCCGGATGCTACGAGATAGATACGCATCTCAGCTGACGGTGACGGTGTAGAGCGGATCCGCAGTGCCGCTGGTGATCGTGCGAGTCGCCCGCCATGTGGTCGCCTTGATCCGCTTTACCGCCGCGCCGAATGCCAGGCCACTGTCCACAAGTCCGGGCTTGGAGATACTCACAGCGACATTGCCCGCGGTGACCACCAGGTTGTCTGCGCTCGCGAGGGAGGTGCCGAGGGCGGAGGTCGGTAGCATCCGGCTCATGATGTCGGCCGCAGACGGACCGACTGGCACTGCCTTCAATGTGACCCCAAGCGATTGGAAGGTCATGTCCATGGTGCCGATGCCATCCACCTTTTGGCGGGCGAGGCCCAGATCGAACGAGATCTCGAAACCGGATTCCGAAAGGAATGAATTCCAGGGAGAACTTGCTCCCCACGCAGCACTGGCAGCAGCCGTCTTGATGTCAGCGACATTGAATCCCGCGTCGCCTGGATAGGCTACCGCAGCCTCCGTGTAGTATGCACCTGCAGCACCCGGATCGGTATTGTCCTTGCAGAGGCCGGTGAAAGTCAGCGAGCCAATCGCGGTGGCTGAGACTCCAAGTCGGATCACAGGCATCTTTGTGATGGCCGCGGCATGCACCGTAATCTTGCGGCCGTTGCGACCGAAGATTTCAAGCGCCCGGTCTCCACCCACATTGAATAGGCTGGCACCCACCGCAGTGGATGCATAGGGCCAAAGGACCAATGCCACCGCGGCCGTCATGGCTCCAGACGGCTCGAAAACGACTTCCACTTCCCGATCCTCGACTCGTTGATCGACCTCGCCGAAAGACGCGGTCGGGATCGGGATCTGAGAAATCTTGAAATCAAGGGACACATCGCCCTTGGACCAGAATTTCTGGCCGGCGAATTGGATGAGGCATGGGCCGGAAATGATGGAGCTGCGTACGATTTGAGGCATGGCGGTGGTTGGTTAGATGAGAATGGTGATTTCGGTGAGGTCTCCTGGATTCAGATCGGGCGCGTAGGCAGCGGCGCGGATCATCGTCCCGACCTCCAAGTCAGGGATTGGTGAATCGTAAAGCAGACCATCCGCAGGTGTGGGATAGCTGCCATCCAGAGTGTAACGGATCTCCGCCCCTGGAGTGGAACACGAGAGCTCCAGGGAACTGGATGTGGACGGCGAGAGGGCCAGCGATGGCGAGCCATATGGAGTCGGTGGCACCAACTCCACCACGGGTTGCCCCTCAGAAGTGCGAGATTCATCGTCCCAGGGAGTCCACACGGTGACCCCATCCGGAGTCAGGACATCATCGTATCCATACCAGGCATCGCCAGTGGGATGATACATCACCCATGCCGAGCCACTCCACGACACATCACTGGATCCCGATGCGTAGCGAGAGCGGCCGGATTGAGTGCCAGCGAGCGGATAGAATCCATCCATCGCAGGACTCACGGTGCCCGTGATCTGAATCCCTCCTGGCACCGTGGCCACGGGTGCCCATCCTGAGGCGAGATCCGGTGTCGCTTCATTTCCGGGAGCGGCCTGCCATGAAATATCCTCCGATTGCCAAATGACCCAACGGGTGCCGCTGTGGTAGGTGGACGGTTGCCCGTCTGCAGGAGTGCCATCCTCGGTGTAGAGCGGCCTTCCATTGCGACTCCCTGCCTCCAACAAATCCGGAGCTGATGGAATGATGCCGGCGATACTGAGTGTGCCACCTGCAGTGAGCAGCTGCGCAGTGACTGCGGATGGTTTGCCAGGCCCCGTGAGACCATTAGCCCGGCAGTACAGCGTCAAGACGTGCGAACCAAATCCGGGGCGGACTTTCAGCCATGAGATAGGGTTGCGCTCCGCATAAAGCGCATGCCCACCCATACCCTGATGATGGAGCGCGCCCAGAGCATGCAGGCAGGCCGCATCGGTCTTGAGACGTGTGCCGGTGGTGACGTCTCGATTGGTAACGTAATGCTCGATCATCTGCACCTTGACGCGGACCTTCAGGGGTGGCCCTGGGAGATTTGACTCCGCATCGACGACCTCGACGGGCAGCACCACAATACCCAATCCGGATTTCCCGGTCTCGCCGGGATTCCGAGAAGCGATCTTGGCCACAATCGCCGCTTCGAGATCCCCGAGGTCCTCGGAGAGGATCACCGCATCCTTGAGGGCTGGTGTGGATTTCAGGATGGCTTCGACATCCGTTTGCAAGATGTTGAGAAAGTCTGGGTTTGGGTTCATAGGTTGAGCGCACTTTCGATTTTGGAGTCGATATATTCCCCGGCCGAGCGACCCGCCTCGTTGGCCAGTTCCTGAAATGGGATTAGGGTTGGGTCCTCTGGGATGTCCACCGACTCAACGAGCAGATACATCGTTTCGAGCTGAGGGCCTTCGACCCGTGCCAGGATGAGCGTTTTCTTGGGGCCTACGCGGATCGGCTTGAGGTCGCTGAATTCCCGCGCCCGGCGGCCGTAGCTTGCGGCGTTCACGGGGATGGTGAGATAGCCCCCATCGTCCGCCTCCACCGTGTAGGAGCCAAATGCGGCGCGCAGGCGACTAGCCTGAGGTATCAGCAATGCGGCGGACGCTGCATCATAGATGGACTCGATTCCCTCATATGCATCAGCCAAGTGGCCGGTCGGACTGGCTCCCAATCGATTCGCCGTGGTGTGGTTCCCCGCCGCGATCGCTGGCCCCACGTCCTGCATGAATCGCTCGGCATCGCCCGCAATTTGGGCATGCAGTTCCGTCCTGTCTTCTAAAGAATCCACGATGGTTTGCAGATCCTCTGCAGACAGCCCGCCCATTTCGATTTCAACGCGGAGGCTCATGACTTCACCCCCCTTTCGATGGCCTTCTGGATGTCTCTCTGGCGCTGTGCAGCCCGGGCCGCTCTGCGCTCAGCGATGCGCCGGCGGATCTCATCAGCACTGCCTTCGACCGTAGCGGTCTCCTCATCGGCAAACTCGATTCCGGGAAGAGTCTTGAGATAATCACGGACAGCCGGATCAATCGTCCGAGTGCTCACCTGGGGAGCCGGAAGACCGCTCTGAGTATCCACCAAGGTGGGGTGATCCAACGCCGTCCATTCATCAATGCTCTCGCCGTCCGGGCCGACCACGTCCAAGGCGATGCATTCCGATCTGGGCACCTCTCTCCAGCGCATCCCGCTGTTGAATGCGAACGGTGGATAGTCCACGTCCAGGGCGTCGTCAAAATTTCCGGAGGATCCAAGCTCGCCCCAAACTGGATCTCCCTTGAGTGCGATGAGGCGACCACCTGCACGGACCACTCCGCCAGCGATGATCCAACGAGGGCGAGGATCGATGTCGCCTCCACGCATGGGAGGCGTTCCATCATGCATGCCGCCCCAACGCCTCGGGGCCACCTTTTGTTGCACCCGAACCAATTCCCACGCGGGGAACTGCCGCAACCGCTCCGGAGCTGTGCCCCTCAATTGTTGGCCGCGGCCGCGCAACATCGCCAATTGAGTGCGGAGGATGAAGTTGATCCTCCGCAAGGAAGAAAGATCCTGCAACGATCCTGGAATTGCAGGCGGAACGGTGCCGGGCGGATCGTCAGGAAATCCACCCTCTGGAGTGTATCCAACGGCACGGACCACTTGCATGATCGTGACGCGAGCGGTCGCTTCGTCGATTTCTCCGGCCGCGAGTCGATCGACCATGACCTTCACAGTCGAAAGGACGATCGCACTGCTCAAGCGGGATACGAAGATCGCACGTGCCCGGATGTCGGCTGCGATGCGATCGCGCAGTTCCGCGCTGCCCAATGACGTGGGCAGCAATGCCCGAATCTCCGCGATCTGCGCGGCGATGTTCTTCGGGCGATTGGATGGAGGAAGGGGCATCAGAATGGGGACTCAGTAACGAGACGCTCTGTGGCGATCCGCTGGCCTGCGGAAATGATTTCGGAGAGATAGGGCTGGCGGCAGCGATTCTGCTCACCAGGTGATGGAAGACCCTCCTGGACAACCGTCATGCGAACCCTCATGGCCGTGCCGGGTTTGAGCTGCATCCAGATTTCCAGTTCGTCTTCCATAGGGTTACAATCCATTCATACGACCACGGCCTGTGCGTGATGGCGCTAAGCTGACAACCTCCATTCCGGACGGTTTCTCGGATGGCGTTTGATTGGCGATCGCATCCGGTGCCGGTTGTGGGCGGATCCGGCCACGCGAAACTTCAAGTAGCCAGGTCTCGGCCTGCTCAGCTTGCTTCCTGCGGTCCTCATCGATTTGGAAATCGGGAAGACCGGATAGAAGGCGATTGCGAGCGATCACCATCGCGCGGCTCACGAACCCTGGAGGGATTTTGAGAGGATCCGCAGATACGGTGTTCGGGCTCCATGTGGTGATCATGGTGCGGATCTCCGCAGCGATGTTCGTGAGTTCGCGGGTGCGGACCGTAGGTGAAATCAATGCGAGTTCGGACGGTGACATGATGCCGTCCCAGCTCGCCGTCGTGATGTCTATCCACTCTTCCATGGTGATGGCGGTTTACTTGGATCCCGGTGATGCCCCTGGGAGGAGAGGAGGCGCAAACGGCAGTCCTCCCAGGGACACGGACCGGAGTCCAAGTCAGGGCTGTTTCTTCGCGTTCTCAGCCTCCCGTTCGAGCTGGCGCTTTGCACACTCGGCGGCGGTATCGGCGGGCAGACCTGCGGCAATTTTTTCCGCAACGAGTTCGTTGAAACGCTCCAGTTCGCTTCCGGGTGATTCTTCAACGGAGAGCGGCTTGGAAGGCGGTGTCAAAGAGACGCCACGTTCGGCGGCCAATGCCTTGAGCTGATCCACTGTCATGGATTCGTTCGCCTCGGAAACTCCGGCGGCGATGAGAGCGGCGATGATTTGCGATTTGTTCATGAGGATTGCTTGTGGGTTGTTAGCCTGGAGGGATCGGACCTCCCGGCGGTTTCACTTATTAGCTCACGGTGAGCTTCTCGATGCCCACGGAGATCGGGATGATCACCTTCGACTGATGGAAGACGGTGATGTCCGTCCATGCGGCGCTATCCTGGACGAAGACCATCCACATGCCGCCGTTGAGAGTGGGGGTCCAGCAGCGCTTGATGTTGCTCGGGTCCTGCACCATCGGAGTCTTTTCGGCATTGTAAACATAGACGACGTTGCCGAGAGTCACCACTTTGGTCGCGCCCTTCTTGGATTGCCTCATCCCGGTCTCGATGAAGCCCGTGCGGCATTGCGCGTAGTTCGCGATCTGCTGCGGGTTGTAGTCACCGTGATTGCTTTGGTTGGTGCGCGCACCAGCCTCATAGGCGTCCTGCCGCGTTTGCTGCGCGGTGGAGCCGATCATCAGGTTGGTGGACGCCAGACCAGTGGCGATGCGCGTCCGCTCGGCAGCCTTGCGGATGTCTCCATCAGGATTGGCGGTCGCCGGCGTGCTCGTCCAGTTCACGGCCGTGGGGTTTGCAGCGGCATCGAGCACGCTAAGAGCCCGCACCTTTTCAGCGCGAATCAGTCGGTTCTTCAAACCGGCGGCCACGTTGTTTTCCCAACCGGCAACCCGGCTTCCGTTGATCATCGGAATCGTCCGGTGATCCACGCGCTGCGTGAGACCTTTCTGCACCGTGCCGTCCGTCACGGTGGAACCGGAGAACTGGATACGCTTGAAGTTCGCACCCACGGCACGGATGTCGGAATCGTCCGCTTCCGTGATATAGGCAAGGTCATCTGCCTTGGCGAACTGGAAGAAGTCGGCCGTCATCACAGGCGGCGCGATCAAATCCAGCAGATTGCTCTCGTCCGTGGACGGCAGACCGGCGAGATAGCCGCTGATGTCCTGGGCGAGCGAGGAAGCGAAGGCGCTCGCGGCGTTCACTGCCACGATGTCTCCGAATCTCTGCGGAGCAAGTTCCAGCGTGGTCGCGCCGGTCATGTCGCAGAAGAAGTTGTAGTGCTTTTTCATGATGTTGGTTTGTCGGATGTGTTAGGTGGCGGGTTGGATTACGGTTGGAGGACGGGGAAGCAGGGAATGAGCGGGAATTCGTCGCCCGCGGCCGCAGCGGCTTTGGTCGAGCGTCCCATCAGGTATTTTCCGGTGCCGCCGGTGGAACTGAGCTGCCCGTTCGCGGCAGTGTAAACCAGCACGTCCGCGGCGATCGCTCCGCTGGCCACGCCTAGGACGACTCCGCCGAGGCCTGTTTGCACTGCCAAGGGTTCGCCCACGATGGCGGTATCCGGGGCAAATCCCAACGGGACCACGCCGGTGGCCGCACAAGGAGCCGCGCTCAAGCCAGCCGTGGTTCCCACTCCTGCAACCAGGTTGGGAACGGTGAAGGCGGTGCTCGCGATGCGGGTGATGATGCCGCCGTCAGTGAGACCGGCGGTGTTGCTCGCCGTGATGTCGCCGGGAGGGCGACTGTAGGCGCGGAGGATGATCGCCATGAGCGGGATGATGACCAGGGCGATAAGTAGGACACTGAGGATGAGGTTGATTTTCATGATGATAATCGTGGCGTTTTGTTAGGTTGCGGGTGCGGGTTACTTGACGGTGCGTTGGAAGAGTTCCGGCTTGGCGGCCTTGGTAGCGTTCCAGGCGCGGTCCCATCCTTCGGTATTGCTGATGTCGATGCTGTGTTCCGCTGCGTAGGTGCGGACGGCTGTGTTCATCGCATCGATGCCGGCAGGCATGTCGATGACGTTCGCATCGCGGCGGCCACCGAGATCGGCAGGCAGGCGGTTCTGCGTATTCACGACAGGCATCAAGTTGCCCAGCTTCGCGCTTTCGCCATCGAAGTCGGTGTTGAGGGCCGTGATCCACTTCGGCTTATCGGCCTCCGTGATGCGCCCTTCCTTGACGGCATTCGACGCCACGGTGTCGCTGAGCTTGCCGCGGACGGAAGTCAGCTGATTCGTGAGATCAGTGACCTTGGTGTTCGCGGCAGTCGCCGTGGATTCCGCAGTTGCCTTGGCGGCATCAGCGGCCTGCTTGTCGCTGAACATCTTGACGATGGCAGCGGAGACTTCGGCTTCGCTCGGAGTGGCGTCGGGGGCAAACCCGAGAGCCTTGAGCGCTTCTGGTGTCAGTTTCATGTTTTCGTTTGTGTTCTCGGGTTGATCCCCATCTTTGGGGTTCTCCTGTGGAGAGGGTTGGATGCCGGTGTTCAGGGCGAGACGGCTGCCGGGAATGTTTGGGTTATTGGTGAGGCCGTCGCTGATCAGCATCACCGGCCTGTAGTGCCTCGGCTTGCCCGGGATGGCGGTGAGCCTCCAACGAGGGGAATGGCCGTCGTAGGCCGGGGCGTTTCCGCTCAGCAGCGGCACCCCAATGGTGTTGAAAACCGAGGTCACGTAGATGCCGTCCTCACCGGCCTCCACATTCTTGATGCGGCCCACGGCGATCGCCTTGTGTCCGGGGTTCTGCGCCAGCCAGGATGGATCATCCGGGTGTCCTTCGTAGTGGGGCACACCTTTGAAGAGCACCTCAAGCCCGGCAGACTGGCGGAAATTCGCGGCGATCTGCTCGGCAGCCTCACGGTCCACCACCTGCTGGATCACACCGATTCCAGGCACGGTCTGTGGATACGTGCCATAGCGGCAATAGAGGTAGCGTTTCTCCTTTTCACCGTCACCGAGCGTGAGTTCGTTGAAGACACCGATAGATTCATTAATCACGGGCGCAACGGCATTGTTTGAGGCCACGAGGAAGGGGTTGAAATGATTCTTGGTCATGGTAGGTTGAGTTCGGAAGGTGCGGGCCGAAGCGCTTCGGACGTAGAGAGTGGGGGATTCGTCATCTGCTCGTCGGTCACGCCTTCCCTTCTGTTTTCAGGGGCACCCGGACCCCCGGCTTTTTGAATTTCATGAGCTGCACTGGGATCAGGCGTTTCCGCCCTGAGCGCACCTCATCCACCACGGTGGTGGTTCCGTTCTCCGCATCGTCCAGGTAATAGCGGATCGTCTGCACATTCCCGCTCGTGCCGCTGTGCACGGCCTCATTGGACTTGGCGATGAATTCAGGGATGCGGGCGATGTCCTCGCGGGTGATGGCCACTTGCCCGCGCGGCTCTTCCACCTTGGGATCACCGTGCGACTTGAACATGTGGCGCACGGAATGCCTGCTCATCCCTCGCTTGAATCCAGGAGGTAGCCCGAGCAAACGTGCCTCCTCGGTTCCCACATCGCCGAAGATCGCGATGCTGTCCGTGTTGTCGGCCGTGTTGTCCAGGGCGTCATCGACGAGGGCGGTTACATCCTGATTTGCGGCCTTCGGTTGAGCTTGCCATCCGTTACGGCGCCGGGTTTCCCATCCCTTGATGGCACCGTCCGAGTTGCCGACATTGGATGCAATCTCCTCATCGTCTAACAATGCTTCCACGAAGCTATCGGCAAGAGCCTCGGAGAACTCATCGAACCCGACCAACTGCGGCATATCTTTCAAAATCTTCCGGAGTGCCGCCTGAACGGCTGAGTAGTCACCGGCCTGCCAGGCTTGAAACAGCGCGTCGCCGATGCCGCCCATGTCCTTTGCAATCGCCTTGCGGAGCTCCTGCACCAGCGCCTCCATCGTGCCATCGGCTTCATTGATTGCCGTGGCCAGGGCGGACGAAGGTGCAGGGGGCATGGCTGGCTTGTGGGTCGCCGGGGCATCACCGAGGGCTGGCTCTCCCTGGTCGGCTTCCACCACACCGAATTTCTTGGTGAACCAGGATCGGGACACGCGGACTCCGTAACTCTTGGCCTTATCCACCGTCATCAGATCCTGGCGGATGTTGTCACGGGTCTTGGTCCGGAGCTTGAGCTCGACCAGGATCGGGACGTTCTCGCCGAAGTGGTAGCGGATCACTCGGGCGGTGAGGTTGCGGTTGAGGGTTTCGGACACCCACTCCGCGTTGTCCGCATCGAGCTCGTCAGTCTCCTCGCTCTGAGGGTTGGAACCCACGGCACCACCACCGCGAGAGATCGTGCTGAGGTCTCCCCCACGCCAGAGCATCACCTGAGCGCGGTCCATCCGGTCCACCAACTTTTCATAGGGTAGCTCGCCTTGGCCTTTAAGGTCGAGCACGTCGATCACATCGTCCACGTTGATCACCGCTCCGTATTCCGCGCCAATGCTGGCCACGGCCTGAGCCATCTGGTTCCAACCATCCGTGCCTTTTGCCGCGCGGGTCTTTCCCAGGAACGCCGGCATGCCATGGCGATCGCAGTAGGTCAACCAGTCCTGGAGAGGAATCTGTTTGAACATCCGGGCGATGGTGCCAGCGAGCATCACGCCACGTCCGCGCGAAATCATCCAAGCGTTACGGCCTCCAAGAGTATCGAGCGAGACGCCATCGAGCGCCCAGGTGCTGGGGAGGAACTGCATCCGGCCCGTCTTCACTTCAAAAAACCACGTGGGCACCTTGAGGATCTCCGCCGAGAGCGAGGCACCGGGTTTCCAGATGATGTGATGGGCCGCGTAGCCTTTGCCGTAGCCGTCCATCACTTGTTGGAATAGCAGGCGCGAGCCTCCGCCCTGCTCTTGGTCCACTGCGTCTCCCACCTGGATGGACTGGTAGAACTCCTGCACCTTGCCCTGTTGATCCTCGGCGAGCTGGCGCTGGTCCGCAGACACCTCATCCTTCATGAGCACGTCGTGTCCGTGCCGGGATACCGCAGCCTTGGCCTTCGGTGCCACCGTCTGGATCACCTCATCGTGAGTCTCAAGCCATTCCATCACCCAGGACAGGGGCGCGATCTCCCCGCGGGCATAGGCCACGAGTTGGCGCACCAACACATCAGGCGTCCAGTTCGCGATGGGGTTGAAGCGAGAGCTGCGTTCCTGCTTCACTCGCTCGGCCGAGACGGGTCTTCCGTCCGGTCCTAAAATTCCAATTCCATCACTCATTCCTCACCTCCCTGATTTGGATTTTTGAAAATTTGCGTTTTTGGGGGTTTGGGCTCGCGAGTTGCAAGGCGTTTGCAGCGCCGTGCAGCGGCCTGTGGCGCGTCGGAGGCCACATCGCGGCCGATGACAGGCATCCGGGAGGCTCCAAGGCGATTCTGGGGCTTTTCGGAGTGGCCAAAAATGGTCACCTGATATGGTTGGAGATACCGAATCACAGGCCACCTCCGATCCGGCGATTCTGGGGCATTAGATCTTCAATCGACTGGAAGCCTCCAGTGGCTCCCCCGGAGTTCAGATCGGCGTGACTGGCCAGGGCACCCGCCCAGGCAATGTCACCGTGCGAATCCGGGTTGAGATTGTTGCGGCCTGCTGAGAACACCCAGCGATTTCCCTGATAGAGTTTCCGCAGACTGTAGAAGTCCTGGGCGATGTCGTCGTGGTCGAGCGGCATCCCCTTCTCGCCAACAGACAGTTCGTTCATCAGCGCGATACCAAGGTCGGACTTCTTGCTTGAGAAGTTGATGCCCTCGAATTGACCAGGAAACTGTGCGGCGGTTTCCCAGCAGATCTGGCGGCCGAGGCCGGTCTCGTCACCACATCCCTGGACCGCGCTCAAACCCCGCATGAAAGTCCAAAGCACACAACGCAGGGCATGCCAGTCGTCCGTGCGGCACGTGAAGAGCGCGTCGAGTCGCTTGGCGCTGGATTCCTTGCGGTCCACATAAATCGCCGCCAGGTCGCCCTCACCGCTAGCCGCCACGTCGAACCCGAGCCGATACTTCTGCGGCTCCGAGAACACCCGTGGAAATGCACTCCGAATGAACTCACCGATCCTGCGCTCGCGGGCGAATGCGCCGCTCGGCTCGAAGGTTCCAAAGAGTTGTTTGAGCTGTGAATCCTCAAGGTGCAGTCGCTCGATCTGGTAATCGCGGCGGTTCATGCAGATCACCGGCCAGCTCACGATGCCGCTGGTGCTTCCGCTCGGGTTGCACATGTAGGCTTGCTGGTAAATCTCCGGGAGGCGCGCTCGCGTTTTCGCGTCCTCAATGAACTGCTCCCGGGTGTAGTTGGTGCCGCGCGTCTCGTTGATCTTTTCGACCAGGCCGAATTGATAGACCGCATCCTCCAGCGTCACTTTGTAGTGAGTCCATCCGCCCTTGCCCTTCTCCGCCTCGCGGGAGAACTGGTAAAAAAGCGTGTCCGTGCCATCATGTGCAGACCAGGCCGCGCCGTCGTATCCCCAGGTAATCCGTCCTTGCGCGGTTTCCCAAAGTTTTTCGGCCTGCTTGTGCTTGGCGAACTCGTCGAGTCCGACATCGCCCTCGAACACGGCCATCGCGTAGGGATTGGCAGAAAACGCGATGACCCTTGATCCGTTGTCGAACTTAATGAATCCGAACTTCACGTCCTCGGTGAACTTGCGGCCGGTGTCGTCCTGTGATTCCACGCGGACGCTGTCCTCGCCATGGCTCAGGATCGAGCGTGAGAAATCGAAGATCTCCGCGAACTTCAGACAGGTCTCCATGTATTCGAGGGCGCTCCGCTGATCCTTCGTGCAAAACAGATAGTCGCGCTTTTTGTGCCGCAAGCGCTTGCGGACGTTCTTGAAGCCGTCTCCATACGTCCATCCGATCCGCACGCTCTTCTCTGCGAGAAGCATGCGACTGTCATCGACAATCCATGTCGCCTGGTGGCGCATGAACCAACGCAACAACTTCGCGTCGTCGTCGATCTTCAGTGATGGAAGAATTGCGGGCATTACTTCTTGAGTCCTAGGATTTCGTCCATCTTGTCCAAGATCGCGGCGCGCTGGTCTTCCGGCATCATCTTGCCACCGGCTTTCAGCAGCCTCATTTGCTCGGCCGCGTCGTCCGCCGCTTTCGCCTTGCGTTCGAGGATCGCCAAGCGCCGCTTGTCCAACTCGACGACCTCTTTGTTGATCGCGATCTTGTCGTCGTTCTGCCGGAGCTTCACCTCGTTTTGACCGATCTTCACCATGTCGGCAAAGAGCTTCCCGTCCTTGTCCACTACGGATTCGGTCAAAAACAGCCGCCGGCCCACCGCCTTGATCTGATCCTCGGAAACCGCAGGATCGTTCCTCATCTCTTCCTGGATGGCCCGGATCGCCGCATTGCGTGCCTGAAAGCGCCGGCGCAAGCCAAGCCACTTGTAAAAGCGCGACAAGGTATCCAAGGATCCAACCGTGATTCCGTAGCGCAGCGGGCATTCCACCAGGATCGCTTCCAAGGTCATTTTCTCGCCACCCTCTTCCGGGTGCCGGTAGCGCCACATCTCTTCTGCAAATCGCTCGTCTTGCTCCGCACGGAGCTGCAGCGGCGAGTTCACATGAGCCTCTGGTTCGTTCATGAATCACTTGATTCTATCGTGGTTGATTCCTGCTTTGGTGATGACCCAGCCATCGAGCTCCGCCTCGGCCACGTATTCCTTGCGGACGAAGGCCTCGCCGTGATTCCACTCGATAGCATCACGAAGGGCCGTGAGATCCATGCCGCCGCCGACCAGTTCGTTGACCGCATCGAGCATGGGTTTTTCGTGGAGTGGCTCACCGTCTTGCATTGCGAGGACTTCGCGGACGGCTTTCCGTGCTCTTGCTGGGGATACTCTGGCCATGGGTCGGGTTTATTTGTGCGTGGTACGCGTGGATGGATTTTTCATGGCCTCGACGATCGCCTCACCTACGGATTGCAACTCCTCGGCGACATTCACCTGAGCCCGTAGGGCGGCGATCTGCTCGCCCTGCTCATTGACTTTCTGATGAATCCTTTGGCGGCCTTCGTAGGCTCCGGAGGCCACCTTCCCGATCTCGGTGGTCAACCTCTCGTTTTGCCGCTCCAGCGATTTCGCCATAGTGGAGACCGCTTGCCTCATCTCGTTGGAGGCTTCTCGAAAGTAGCCCTCCGCTTTGGTTGCATTCAGAGCCACCGTGATTTCCAACTTGTCGAACTCCCGCCTACTGACGAATTCCTCCTGCATCTTCACCATCAGCGGCTGCGGATCGATGGTGGTTTTCGTCGAGTCAGAAACCTTTTTGCCGATGATGCCACCGGTCGCCAGGGCCGCGATCACCGATCCGATGATCGTCCCGACCGCCGCCGGATCCAAACCCGAACCTCCCGAATTTGCCATCATTGGCCAGAACCAGAAATATGCGTCGATCATGATTTTTTCCGTTTGCCTTTGCCTTTGCGCTCCATGAATCGGCGCGTGATTTCCACCATGGCCATCCCCAGCACGTCCTCCGAGTTCGTGGCCCATCCATCGAATCTCACTGCCCCCAGGTTCTCCAGATGCTCGACCAGGCTGCGCAGCTCTTTCTTGGAGGCCAGCTGCAGCACCGCGAGTTGACGCGTCGCATCCGTAGCTTTCAGCACGCGGGACAGAACGGATTCAGCAGTGCTCATTGCTTGCGGAAAATCGCTTCGAGTTCGGTCTTGGCCCCGGCGAACAATGCGGCGGATGAGGCGCTGGCCTTTTCCACCACGCTCATCACATCGAGCTCCATCAGCTTGCGGTCTCCGCCCGCTGCCGGGCTCGGAGCGGCCTCCTGCTGCATGCCATAGAAAGCTCGGATTCCGTTTGCGATCGCTCGTGCGCAGAGGGCCTGGTTGAGGGGGTTCTTGAGAAAGTCCTCGCCCTCGGGGGTGTGGATGAATTCCAGCTCGAAAAGGATCGCCTTCATCTTGGTGAGCCGGATCACCGCGAATCCAGCTTCCTTGTCCGGATCTCCATCGGCGAGATCCATGCGCCTGGCCTTGGATGGAAACTGCGTGCCGTAGGCATTGAAAACGCATGTCGCCAGTTGATCCGAAGGGCTCTCACCGAGCGTCGTGAAAACCTCGAAACCTGATCCCTGCCCTGGAGGGCCAGAGTTGCAGTGGATGCTCACAAACGAATCCGCATTCCATTCGTTCGCAAGATCGGCTCGCTTGGCCAGTTCGATGAATTGGTCCCCGCGTCTCGTGTAGTTGATCACGAAATCAGTAGCCAGCAACGAGCCGAGAATCATCGCAACCGAAATGGCGACATCCTTTTCCCGGAGCCCGGTAGGACCTACGGCACCCGAGTCGTGGCCTCCATGGCCAGCGTCAATCA
>JAIXOR010000053.1 GCA_027486655.1 Verrucomicrobiaceae bacterium
CTCGCCGAGGCCGCAGACGGCCTGATCATCTCCGGGCCCGGCTCCCCAGGTTATTGTCACATCAGCCACTGCGATCCGGAAACCATCGGCCACATCGCCGAGAAACTCATCTCCCAGGGCAAGGCCATGATCCGCCGCGCCATCCGCACCCGCAATCGTGCCCGCCAGCTCATCCGCTAATGTCTCATCATCTTCAAGCTCCTCTACTCCCTCACACCGAGGCCGCCCTGCGCACCAAGGTCCTCAAGGATCTCCGCCTCGGCCAATCCACCGCCGACTCCATCGCCGGTCGCCTCGAAGTTCCCACCGTCATCATCGAGCAAATCTGCGATGCCCTCGTCGCAGATCGCCTGGCCGACCTCCTCACCGTCTCCGACGTCCTTATCGTCTATCGCGCCACCATGCGCGGCATCGAAACCATCACACCCTCATGACACCCACCGCCACCACACCCCTCCATCCCGACGTGCTCGCTCGCATCGAGCGAATCACCAAAGCCGTCGCCGACGAATTCGGCATCCTGGTCGAGTCCCTCTACGATCCACAACGCGGCACAGCCTACGTCTCCCGCGCTCGCTACCTCGCCATGGCCGTCATCCGCGAAAGCACCCATCTCACCCTAACCGAAATCGGCGAACACTTCGGCGGCCGCAATTACGCCACCGTCATGTTCGGCTGCCGCATCATCGCCGATCTCAAGGACAAAACCCCCGAGCGCCAAGCCCACTGGAAACTCCTCACCTCTCTCTAATCATCGAACCCCACATCACCATGACCAAGACCGAAGCCAAAATCGTTAGAGCGGAAATCCGCTCCCTGAAATCCGCCCTCACGAAGCGCCAGAAGGAATCCGCGAAAGCCATCTCCGAACGCCGCAAACAGATCCGCGGCCATGAGATCTGGATTACCCAGATCGAAACCAACACCACCGCATTCGTGAAATCCACCACCGACCGCATTGCCATCCTGGAAGGTCGCCTCAACTCCTGATCCCAAACCACCAACCCCATAACACCCATGTTTGAAAACCACTCCACCGAAGACCTCATCCAACGCGGCCGCGAGCTCGTCGCCCGCATTGCCCAGGACGAGCGCGAACTCAAAGAGATCGAAGAAGTCCTGCGCTCCCGCGCCCTCGCCATGCCTCACGAGCCGCTGGCCGATGGCTATCGAGAAGGTCGCCGCGCCGTTCTTCGGGATGGCGATCGCCAAGTGTCCGTCCTTTTCGAATCGGACATTCTCAAGGCCAGCTTCGCATCCGACTCCCCGGTCGCGAAGTCGGTCCTTCCGCTTCTGGACGCCCAGCAAGCCTCAGCGCTGTTCAAAGAGAAAACCACCTACGAGCGCATCGTCAAAGATGGCCAGAAGTTCCGAATCCAATGCGCCGAGATTCTCCCGCCCGAGCTTTCCGCCAAGATCATCGATCTCCTGAAAGATCGCGATCGCAACGGAATCGTGAAGAGCAAATCCGTCATTGAATGGAAATCTGCCTGATCCCTCTCGGCCATGGCACCGGCGCGCCCGGCCAGCGCACCTCAATTCACGCCGGTGCCTCAACCTTTCCAACCAACACCCAAAATCATGTCCACCATCGCAAAGCGTTTCCCGAAGTCCAAAGGCTGGATCACAGCGAAACTCACGCTCCATAAGGGAGTGCAATTCACCGAAGATGACGCCAAGAATTTCGTGTCATTCGGCAAGCCTCACCGCTGCCAGTTCGGTCTGATCGACATCAGCAGGAATCCCGTCAAAGTCGTTTACCGCGAGATCCGAAAAGCTGCTCTCGATCCCGATGCCACGCCCAATGAATGGCCAATGGACATGGCTACTCCGGTCCCGTTCATCGCCCGATGCGGATCCCTGATTATCCAAGTCGAAGAGTGCCTCACCGAATTTGCTCCGATGCAAATGATCCGTGGCGAGATCCTCGATGGTAAGCACTTCAACGATCGCGGCGACTACGGCCTCGGCGACACCGTCACCATTGGGCCGCTCACCGAGCACTGGAGGATCCTCACATTCCCGGATTCTCCCGAGGATTGATCGAACCTTTCCATCCACCACCCATGACCACCGCCCTCATCCTCCGCCCACCCGATGCACCCAAGATCTGGGTGCTCGAAGTGGATGGCCCGCGCCATCAACACCGCCTGCGCGAAACAGGCTACTATCGCCTCGCAACAAACAATCAGCCTCCCTGCGATTTCACATCATGGAATGCCGGATACCCGCTCGATCCTCGCCTCAAAGACTGGGGAGAGCCTCACTGGGAAGTCTATCAACTCCATGACGGCAGCGTCGAGATCCACGCCTGTCGTCCTACCCACCAAGAAATGCTGCGCGGCGACCTCCACGGCAGATGGGGAGCGGTGATCCGGCTCGGCAATAATCCCAAACGCCGCGCAATCCGACGAGCTCTTCAAATCGCCCGAGTTTGTTGCCGGTGCATTCCCACTTTGGGTTTCGCGGTGCCCGGCGCGACGGTCCTCGATTTCGATTCCATCGAAACCGAGATCCCGATCCTCATCGCCGAAACAGGAGCGCGGTTTCCGCAGCCTAACCACACATGAGCCATGCATCGACTCGCCACCATGTCGCCCTATCGGGTTTGGGCGCGGACGGTCATCGACCAGGTGATCGCCGATAACGTCCACGGCCCGGTCGGATGCCTCAAGCAGGAAGACCTCCTCGAACTCCGCCGCGCCCTTCATCGCACCGTCGGATTTTCCGGCCTCAGCTCCTGGGAAAAGAAAATCCTCCGCGAGGAGTGGCGCGTCACCCTCGGATACCCTCCCAAATCCCGCCCCAAAATGCGCCGCCTCTACGCCCAAACCGACGTCATGCCCGCCATGCGCGACTGGGCGATCCGGAACGGCATCATCCAACCCGAAAGTCTCTGATCTCCAGACCCATGAAAACCAGCCCCCAAAAGACCCCTCGGCAGGCCGCCTGCAAGCGCCCTGCAAAGGCAGTGCAGATGTCCCGCAGAGCCGGAGCCCTCACCCCCGGCGAGACCACGAATCTGATCATGATCGCCCAGGAGGCATTCCATTATCAATCCGTCCTCAAGCGCATCGAGCCGGGCACCTCATTCGCCGACTGGCGGCGCGACCAGGTCATGGAGGCCGTGGGGCTCGCCGGTATCTCCAAGATCGGCCGCAGCGATTTCCGAACCGTCAGAGCCCACTTCCTCACCCTCGCCGGTCGCGACGACGAGGCATTCGCCCTCCTGCAGCAGACAGGCAAGAAACGCGACCACGGCAATCCTCTGGACACCCATGAGACCTCGGAAGCGATCGTGGCCAAGATCCGCGAGGCCCTCGCCAATCACGCCACAGTGCCCGCTGAGGCCCTCCAGCCCGGCAAGGGGCACATCCACCCCGGCTGGCTCATCGCCGCCGCCAGGCAGCGCACCGGCAAACCCACCCTCACCATGGACACCCTCGCCGAGCGCCTCGATCCGGCCGCCCTGGTTGGCCTCCTGTCCCACCTCCGCAATCACATCGCCCGCCGCGAATGCCGCGACGAGCCCAGCCGCCGGTCGCCTCGCCGCTACCCCCCGAAACCCGACCCCGGATCGATGCACGAGGACTGCCCGTTTTGACCCCGGCACTTTTCTAAAGTATCCGACGTTCCCGCCCTCAGGAGCCGCAGTTTTCCAGAACTGCGGTTTCTCCGTTTCTAGGCACCCCCGCCAGCCTCACAGCCCCATTCTACGGGCTTTTTCGGCATCCTCCGGGCTCTTTCGGGATTTCTAATCTACCCCTACTGCTTTCCGGTCGATCTTCCAAAAGTGGTCGGGCTGGCGGGATTCGAACCCACGACCCCTTGCCCCCCAGGCAAGTGCGCTACCAGACTGCGCTACAGCCCGCTACGTGAACGGGCGGCAAAGCAAG
>JAIXOR010000011.1 GCA_027486655.1 Verrucomicrobiaceae bacterium
AGCGGCACGGCCCCGAACCTGACCTACACGCCAAACGCGAACTACACGGGCTCTGACAGCTTCACCTTCACCGTGAGCGATGGCGTCGCCACCTCGGCACCAGGCACGGTCTCGATCACAGTGACTCCGGTCAACGATACGCCCGTCGCCACCGCGCAATCGGTCACGGTGGATGAGAACTCTTCGATTTCCATCACCCTGGCAGGCACCGATGTCGAGGGCTCGCCACTCAGCTTCACGGCCGGATCTCCGGCGCACGGCACGCTCAGCGGCACCGCCCCGAACCTGACCTACACTCCGGCCCCAAGCTACAGTGGAACGGACAGCTTCACCTTCACTGTCAGTGACGGCACGGCGACTTCCGCGCCCGCCACCGTGTCCATCACGGTGAATGATGTGGTGCCGGAGTTCACTCAATGGCTCGCAGAGTATGGCTTGGTTTCCGGACCAAGGACCGATTCCGACAAGGACTCGATCTCAAACGCCGTCGAGTTCGTGATCGGTGGCAACCCCGCCAACCAGAACAACGTGAGCCTGCTGCCCACGATCGCGTTCGTCACGGCGGATCCGGATGGAAACTCATCCCCATCCGACTACCTGCTCTTCACCTACCGCCGCACCGATCGCGCCCATTCCGATCCGCTGACCATCATCCGCCCCGAGTGGAAGACCGGCCTCTCCGGTCCCTGGACTCCGGCCGCGGGCTCCCCGGGCGTGGTGATCCTCACCGACAACGACGGCTTTGCCGCCGGTGTCGACCGGGTGCGCGTCTATCTGCCCCGCGCGCTTTCCAACGGAGGAATCCTGTTCACCCGGCTCAACGTGCTGATCGATGTGCCCTCGGTGAACGAAGCGCCATCCGCTCAGTCCCAGTCCCTGTCCGTGAACGAGGACGCGCCACTGACGGTGCTGCTCTCCGGATCGGATCCGAATGGCGATGCCCTCACCTACACCATCACCACTCCACCCACCCATGGCACGCTGAGCGGCACCGCCCCGAATCTGACCTACACTCCGGCTCCAAACTATTCCGGGCCAGACAGCTTCGCCTTCAAGACGAGCGACGGATTGCTGGAAAGCGCCCCGGCCACCATTTCCATCACCGTGCATCCGCGTGAGGAAATCACCCAGTGGCTCGCAAGCTTCGGCCTCACCGCCGGACCCGGCGCGGATTCGGACGGCGATGCGATCCGCAACTCGGTGGAATACGTCATCGGTGGCAATCCGGCCAACCGCAACGACGCGGGCCTTCTGCCCACCATGGCCTTGGTCACCGCGGATCCGGATGGCAACTCGATCTCGTCCGATTACCTGCTCTTCACGTATCGCCGCACCGACCTCGCCCAGGCCGATCCCTCGGCCAGCATCCGGGTCGAGTGGAACACCTCGCTCGGCGGCACCTGGACCCGCGCGGATGGCACTCATGGAGAGGTCATCGTGGTCGAAAACGATGCCGCCGGCCCCGCCACGGATCTGGTGAATGTCTACATCCCCCGTCCGCCCGCCGGCGGGATCTTCGCGAGGCTCGCAGTTTCCCTCGCCACACCTTGATGGTCTTCCGCCACTCCGTCCATGCCACACGCCGCGCCCACGCTTCGAGACCGGATCGCCCTCCGTTGGAGGACCTTCCTGCTCGCCCGCGCCGGTCCGCGGGGTTGGCGTCGTCTCGCCGCGCGTGCCGCCTGCCGGAATCTCGGGCCCTATCAGCACCGTGCCTTTCTCTCGGGCATCCTGCCCAAGGGCTTCATCGATCCCGAAGCATGGCTGAACCACCCGCGTTTGAAGATGGGAAACCACGTCTACCTCGGCACACGGGTCGTCATCACCGAAGCGAATTCCGGAGGCCCCGTCACCATCGCGGACCATGTCCAGATCTACGGAAACGCGATCATCGAGACCGGCTCCGGAGGATCCATCCGCATCGATGAAGGCACCCACATCCAGCCTGGCCTCCACCTCCATTCCCACCTCGCGGAGATCCACATCGGCAGCCACGTCGAGATCGCCGCGAACTGCGCCTTCTACAACTACGACCACGGCACCACCGCCGGCACGCTCATCATGAACCAGGCGCTCCGCACCCGTGGCGACATCGTCGTCGGTGACGGCGTCTGGCTTGGTCACGGAGTCACCGTCCTCCAAGGCGTCACCATCGGCACAGGCGCGGTCATCGCCGCGGGCGCCGTGGTCGTCTCCGACATCCCGCCAAACGCCATCGCCGCCGGCATCCCCGCGCGCGTCGTCAAGTTCCGCGAGCCCGCGGCCGCCCGGCGCGAGAAACCCCTCACCCCCACCCCCCTCCCATGAAAGCAGTCATTCTAGCAGGAGGCTTCGGCACCCGGATCAGCGAGGAAAGCTCGGTCCGCCCCAAGCCCATGATCGAGATCGGCAACCGCCCGATCCTCTGGCACATTATGAAGATCTACTCCGCCCACGGCATCAATGACTTCGTCATCTGCTGCGGTTACAAGGGCAACATGATCAAGGATTTCTTCGCAAACTATCATCTCCACACCGCGGATGTCACTTATGACCTGAAGACACGCGAGACCGTCTTCCACCGCTGCGATGCCGAGCCCTGGCGCGTCACCTGCATCGACACCGGCGAGAAAACCATGACCGGCGGCCGCCTCAAGAAAGCCCTGCCCTACGTCGGCGGGGAAACCTTCTGCCTCACGTATGGCGACGGCGTCAGCAACATCGACATCACCGCGTCCATCGCCTGGCACAAGGCCCATGGCAAACTCGCATCGCTCTCCGCCGTCCAGTCTCCCGGACGCTACGGGGCCTTCACGCTCGGCGGGGACAGCAGCACCATCGAGTCCTTCCGCGAGAAACCCAAGGGCGACGGTGCCTGGGTGAACGGCGGATTCTTCGTCCTCGAACCCGGTGTGGGGGAATACATCGCAGACGACCTCACCGTCTGGGAGCGCGAGCCCATGGAAAACCTCGCCAAGGATGGCCAGCTCCAGGCGTGGAGGCACGATGATTTCTGGCAATCCATGGATACCCTGCGCGACAAAATGTATCTCGAGGAGCTCTGGGCCGCCGAGAATCCCCCGTGGAAAATCTGGGAGAAACACTGACCGCACCCACGCTCCCGATGAATCCCGATTTCTGGAAGAACCGCTCCGTTTTCCTCACCGGCCACACCGGCTTCAAAGGCTCCTGGATGGCCCTGTGGCTGCAGGAACTCGGTGCCAGGGTCACCGGCTTCTCGCTCCCGCCCAATACCTCGCCCGCCCTTTTCGAGGTGGCGGACGTCGCCGCCGGCATGACCTCGGTCCTCGGTGACATCCGGGATGCTGAGGCGCTCGCCGCCGCGATGGCCGCCGCCAGGCCGGAGGTGGTCATCCACATGGCCGCCCAGCCGCTGGTGCGCGAGTCCTACGCGGATCCCTCCGGCACCTACGCCACCAACGTGATGGGCACCGTCAACCTGCTCGAGGCTGTTAGAAAAACCCCCGGAGTGCGCGCGGTGGTGGTCGTCACCACGGACAAGGTGTATCTCAACCGGGAGTGGCACTGGGCCTACCGCGAGGACTCCGAGCTTGGCGGCGAGGACCCCTACAGCAGCAGCAAGGCCGCGGCGGAACTGGCCGCCCATTCCTACCGCGTCTCGTTCTTCCACCCCGCGAAGCACGCGGAGCACGGCGTGGCCCTCGCCACCGCACGCGCGGGCAACGTCATCGGCGGCGGAGACTGGGCGAAGGACCGGCTCGTCCCGGATGCGCTCAACGCCCTCAAGGCCGGCCAACCGCTCGTGTTGCGCCATCCCCATGCCACCCGTCCCTGGCAGCATGTGCTGGAGCCGGTCTACGGTTACCTCGCTCTTGCCGAGGCGCTCCATCACCAAGGCCCCTCGCACGCCCAGTCGTGGAACTTCGGGCCCTACGAATTCAGTGACCGCAGCGTCGGCTGGATCGTCGACAAACTCTGCGAACTCTGGGGCGTCGCCGTCCCGAAACAACAGGACACCGGCCCGATCCCCCATGAGGCGGGATATCTCAAAGTCGATTCCTCCAAGGCACGCGCCGTGCTTGGCTGGGCGCCGAAACTCGACCTCGACACCACCCTCCGCTGGATCGTGGACTGGACCCGCGTCCATCACTCGGGCGCGGATGCACGTGCCGAGACACTCGCCCAGATCCGCCGATTCATGGAGCTGCCGCACTGGCAGCCCACCTCCAATGGTTAGAACTTCCGAAGCCCCCCCCCCCACGACCCACGATGCACCACCCCGACTGCCGCTTTTGCAAGACCCCGCTCACGCACGTGCTGTGCGACCTGCGGATGTCCCCGCTTTCGAATTCCTATCAGAAATTCGAGAATGTCCACCTCGGTGAGAAATTCTATCCACTCAAGGTCTGGGTCTGTGACCAGTGCCTGCTCGCCCAGCTTGAGGAATTCGAGTCTCCGGACGCGATCTTCTCGGATTACCTGTATTTCTCCAGCTTCTCGACCAGCTGGGTCGAGCACGCCCGCCGGTATTGCGGGATGATGACCGAGCGTTTCGGTTTCAACGAGAGCTCGCAGATCGTCGAGATCGCCTCCAACGACGGCTATCTGCTCCAGCACTTCAAGGCCCGGGGCATCCCGGTGCTCGGCGTGGAACCCGCCGCCAATGTGGCGGAAGTCGCCTGGAAAGAACGCCAGATCCCGAGCGTGGTGAAGTTCTTCGGCGTGGAAACCGCCAAGGGACTGGTGGCCGACGGCAAGTCTGCGGATCTTCTGTTAGGCTGCAACGTGCTTGCCCACGTGCCGGACATCAACGACTTCGTCGCCGGTCTCAAGATCGCCATCAAACCGCACGGCGTGATCACCTTCGAGTTTCCCCACCTCCACCGGCTCATCGAGCAGAACCAGTTCGACACGGTGTATCACGAACACTTCGGCTACCTGTCCTTTCTCGCGGTGGAGAAGATTTTCGCGCATCACGGGCTCACGCTTTTCGATGTCGAGGAGCTGCCCACCCACGGCGGGTCGTTGCGCATCTTCGCACGCCACACCGAGGACGCCGGAGACCTCCGCGCCGTCACGCCGCGCGTCGAGGCGATGCGGAAACAGGAAACGGACTTCGGCCTGACCAGGATGGAGACCTACACGTCCTTCGACGAGAAGGTGAAGGCCACCAAGCGCAAGCTCCTCAAGTTCCTCATCGAGGCCAAGGAAGCCGGCAAGACGGTGGTCGGATACGGCGCCGCCGCCAAAGGCGTCACGCTGGTGAACTACTGCGGCGTCGGCACCGATCTGATCGACTACGTGGTGGACAAGAGCCCGTACAAGCAAAACCGCTTCCTGCCCGGTGTGCGCATACCGATCCATGCACCGGAAAAGATCTTCGAGACAAAGCCGGACTACGTCCTCATCCTGCCATGGAACATCCGCCACGAGGTGAAGGAACAGATGGCCGCCATCCGCGAGTGGGGCGGCAAGTTTGTCGTTCCCATCCCCGAAGTCACCGTGCTGGATTGATTCCCGCATGAATACCGCCCCTTCAGACGAGCCCGGCCTCCGGATGCATTCCCTCGCAGCGGAGTTGTATCCGTTGTGCCGCAGCATCACCGGGGATGGTGTGCGTGCCACCTTGCAGCGGGTGTCCGCGGAGATTCCGCTGGCGCTCCACGAGGTGCCCAGCGGCACCGCGGTCTTCGACTGGACGGTGCCAGAGGAGTGGAACATCCGCGCCGGATGGATCAAGGATCCCTCAGGAAACACGATCGTTGATTTTGCGGATCACAACCTGCACGTGCTTGGATACAGCACGCCGGTGAGCGGCCGGGTTTCTCTAACGGAACTGAAGGAGCATCTGTTCAGCCTGCCGGATCAACCGGACCTCATTCCCTACCGCACCAGCTACTACCGGAAAAACTGGGGTTTCTGCGTGCCGCACCGCCTCGTCGAGTCGCTGCGTGATGGCGAATACGAGGTGTTCATCGATTCCGACCACAAGGCCGGCTCCATGACGCTCGCCGAGTGCTTCCTGCCCGGTGAGACCGCGGAAGAAGTGCTCATCTCCGCGCACACCTGCCATCCTTCCCTGGCAAACGACAACCTGGCTGGCATCGCGGTGGCCGTGGAACTGGCGAGGCACCTCATCGGGGTCGATCGTCGTCTGAGCTACCGTTTCGTCTTCATGCCGGGCACCATCGGCTCGATCACCTGGCTCGCGCTCCACGAAGAGAAGACCGCGAACATCCAACACGGGCTCGTCATCACCTGCGCCGGGGACTCCGGGCGCGTGACCTACAAGGAGACCCGCGACGGCAATGCCCCGATCGACCGAGCGATGCGGCATGTGCTGAAAACCAGCGGCGACGACCACCGCATCGCGCCGTTTCATCCGTATGGATACGACGAACGGCAATACAGCTCGCCGGGCTTCAATCTCGCCATCGGCGGGCTCATGCGCTCCCAGCACGGGACCTTTCCCGAATACCACACGAGCGCGGACAATCCGGATTTCATCAAGCCGGACAAGCTGGCGGACACGCTCGACAAGGCGATCCAGGCGGTCGAGATCCTCGAGGGCAACGCGTGCTATCTCAATCTCAAGCCGAAGTGCGAACCGCGCCTTGGAAAATACGGCCTCTACGGCGGCGCCGGCGGACAACGCTCGGGTGACTTCGACGAACTCGCGCTTCTTTGGGTGCTCAATCAATCGGATGGCACCAGGGACCTTCTCTCCATCGCGGAGAAGGCGGGCATGTCCTTCCGCAAGATTCTAACAGCGGCACGCGCGCTGGAGGGCGCGGGTTTGCTCGCAAAGGAGGCTTCATGAAAGGCTCAGGTCACCTCATTGAGGCGGATCCAGCGTTCGCTCTCCTGGGATTCGACCAAGGCGGACATCGCGAGCTGCGCCGCAAGGCCGTCTTCGAACGTGGCATCGATCGATTCATCCACCGCACCGCGGAGGCAGGCATCCACGAAACTGTGCATCATCAGCCCCAGCGCGTGCGGTTTGCCGTCGGACGCCTCGGGCGGCAGCGGCAGGTCCATCCACTCCGGATCGGCCGGGCTGGACGCCTTGAGGTAGTCCACCCCGCCGCGGCTCAGCGCGGCCTTGAGCGCGCCTTTCTCGCCGACGATCTCCAGATAGCCGAGCGGTGCGAAGGGTGGCGTCACGCGGCTGATGAAGAACTGCCCGCGCAGGCCGCTTTGCAGGCGCATCCATGCGTTGACGAGGTCGTCGGTTTCCACGCGGATCCTCTCCCCGCTCACCTTGTCCGGCGCTTCGCGGGGTACGATGTGCGTGTAGCCGATGACCGAATCGATTGGTCCGAGCACGTGGCGAGTGATGTCGAAAAGGTGCGAGCCGAGATCAAACAACATGCCTGCTCCGGCGGCTTCCTTTTTCTCCCGCCAGCTTGCCTTCCAATCGGCGGCGAGTCCGTCCCAGCGGTCGTATTGGATGCGTGCGAGAAACGGCGTGCCGATGTCACCGGCAGTGATGCGGCGGCGCAGCTCGCGCAGTCCGTAATTGTAACGGAACGTGAAGGCAACCTGATGGATCGCTCCGCTCTTCCGCGCGGCCTCCGCCATGGCACGCGCTTCCGCGGCGTTCATGGCGAGGGGTTTTTCGCAGAGGACATGCTTGCCGTGCTTGAGCGCGGTGATCGCCTGCGAGGCGTGGACCACGTTGGCACTGGCGATGGTGATGGCATCGATGTCCGGGTCCGCGCAGAGCGCCTCGAAGTCGTCGGTGGCCTTGGGGATTCCGAACTTTCCGGCCATTTCGCGGGCGGCTTCCAGCCTGCGTCCCCAGACGGCGGCCACTTCGGCCCGCGGGTGGGATTGCAGACCCGGGATGTGACAAATCTCGGCGAAAGAGCTGGTGCCTATCACGCCAACGCGGAGGTTCCTATCCGACGGAAACGCACTCATGATGCGCGGGTTCTATCCTCCCCCCGCATTCAGGAAAGGACAAAATCCCCATGATCTTCCACGAGACCCCCATCGCTGGAGCCTTTGTTGTCGAACTCGACCGCAAGGCGGACACGCGCGGATTTTTCGCGCGCGCCTTCTGCGAGGAGGAACTGCGTGCCCACGGTGTGGAGTTCCGCGCGGTGCAGGCGAATCTTTCCCACAGCGATGCGAAGGGAACGCTGCGCGGCATGCACTATCAGGGCGAGCCGGTGAGCGAGACCAAGTTCATCCGCTGTGTGAAGGGTGCGGTGTGGGATGTGATTGTGGACATGCGCCCGGATTCTCCAACCTATCTCCAGCACTTCGGAGTCGAGCTCAGCGTGGAGAACGGCCGGGCGATCTATGTGCCGGACCGCTGTGCCCACGGCAACCAGGCCCTCACCGACCACACGGAGCTGCTCTATCTGATGGGCGGCCTCTACACGCCGGGATACGAGCGCGGCTTGCGTTACGACGACCCCGCCATCGGTATCGAGTGGCCGCTGGCGGTCTCCTCCATCCACCCGAAGGATTTGGAATGGCCTCTTCTTCCTACGACATGAGCGAAGCATTCAAACATCTGCGGCGCGGATTCATGCGGGCGGCCACCGGCCTCTTCGTGAAACCCTTCGTGCGCGAATGCCCGGCTCCGAAGCAGGTGGCGATCGTGATTCCGATGTCCTCGCGCAAGGAGCTGACCGAGGAGGAGCGGATATCGATGCGCCAGTTGCTTCATCACCTCGGGGATTACGACAAGTTCCTGCTGGTGCCCGAGGGTGTCGAGTTCGCCCTGGACGGGTTCCGTGACATGGCTTTTCCGAAGCGGTTCTTCGGCTCCGCGGCGAATCATGGCAAACTGCTCGGCACACGCGCGTTCTACCGGAGGTTCCTGGATTATGAATTCGTGTTCTTCTATCATTTCGACAGCCTGGTGTTTTCCGATCAGCTTGCGGAGTGGTGCGCGGGGGACATCGACTACATCGGTCCGCCCTGGATCCGTTGTGATGACAGCCCGTGGGTGGACCGCCCGCGGGTGGGCAATGGCGGATTCACCCTGTTGCGGGTGGAGGCGGCGCTGAGGGCGCTCACAGCGCGCTACCTGCACACGCCTTCGGCTTTCTGGTTTGATCTGTTCACCGCGTATTCGCCTGCCTGGTTCGTCCGGCTGCTTGAGCGCATGTCGTGGTTCTGGCCGGCGCGCCGCTTGATGCAGGAATGGAGGGAGGTGCATGATCCAAGCACTCACAACCGGAACAATGATATCTTCTGGTCCGATCTCGCCGCCTGGTACGACCCGTCGTTCCGGGTTGCTTCCCTGGAGGATGGCCTTCGTTTCGCCTTCGAGGTCTCGCCACGGACTTGTTATGAAATGAACGGCCGCAGGATGCCCTTCGGCTGCCACGCATGGGGCCGCTATGACAAGGCGTTCTGGGAGCCCCACCTCGTCAGCTCCGCCGGCGGGGGCGGCAGCGGCCATCTGCGCAAGGAGGCGGCATTCCGCGCCTGAAACCTCCCATCCACCACCGTGAAACACAGCCCCCCCAAGCTCACCGATCTGCCCGCTCCGCCTCCCGGCCGGACCGGCTGGCCATGGACGGAGGCCGCGCAACCGCTGCCTGAACGTTCACCCTGCGGAGGCGAGTGGCCATCCATCAGCCTGATCACTCCAAGTTACAATCAAGGGATCTATCTGGAGGAAACCATCCGTTCGGTGCTGCTCCAGGGCTATCCCTCGCTTGAGTATTTCATCATCGACGGCGGCAGCACCGATGAGTCGGTGGAGATCATCCGCAAGTACGAGCCATGGCTTTCCGGCTGGGTGAGCGAGAAGGACAAGGGCCAGTCCGACGCGATCAACAAGGGTCACGCGCGTTGCTCGGGCGAGATCTTCAACTGGCTGTGCAGCGACGATGTTCTTTCGAAGGATTCATTGCGGCTTGTCGGTTCCGCCTTCGCCGCGGATCCGGAATGCGGGGTTCTTGCCGGTGCCTGTTTCTGCCAATACGATGACGAGCCCCATCTCAGCTCCGCCCGACCCGCAAGGGGGCCGGTGTGGGAGGAAACTCCTTTCACCGAGGGCATATGGCAGCCGAGTTGCTTCTGGCGCAGGTCGCTGGTGAAACGCGAGGATCTTGTCCTGCGCGATCTCCACTACTGCATGGACCGCGAGCTGTGGTGCCATCTGCTGGCGTCCGGCGCCCGTTGGCGGTGGACCGACGAGGTTTTGAGCGTCTATCGTTTCACCGGTGCGAACAAGTCGGTGGTGGGCGGCGCGAAGATTGTCGCCGAGGTGGACAGGATCTATCGGGCCTATGTTCCGGAGACCTGCGCGCTTCCCGGATTGCTCCGCAGGTTCTGGCTGCCCCTCGTTCTCACGGGAAAGCGCGCGGCCAACCCGCTCGTCCGTTCGCTTTCGACCCTGGCCTCGCGTCTTGTCGCCGCGCCCCTGCTGGCGCTTTATCCGAAGTCCCGCGTGAGGTCGCTTCAGCATGAATTCTACGTGTATTCGGTATGGTGAGCGCATCTCCTGACATTCCTGTGGCAAGAGCGGCTGCCGCCGGGCGGCTGAGGGTTATTTTCGCCAGCACCATGGCGGGAGCTCCGTGGGGTGGCAGTGAGGAGCTTTGGCATGGAACGGCCAAACGCATGCGCCTTGCAGGCCATGAGATCGGTGTGTCGGTCTATCAATGGCCGGAGCCGCCGCCCCGTGTGATGGAACTTGCGAAACTCGGCTGCGACATCGACTACCGCATCCAGCGTCCCGGACTGCTCGGCAGGCTCGTCCAACGGCGCTTCGCCCGAGCCAATGGCGTGGATGTTCCGGAGGCCACCTATCATTGGCTCAAGCGCTTCAAGCCGGATCTGGTGGTCATTTCGCAGGGATTTCCCTTGGAAGCCACCGACTGGATGCTCGCCTGCCGCCGCCTTGGCATTCCCTATGCCACGGTCGTGCAGGCCGCCGGTGAACTCTGGTGGCCGGAGGACTCGATGCTCGACGCGCTCCGCACCGCCTACGCGGAAGCCGCCGGGGTTTTCTTTGTTTCCTCTTCCAATCGCAAACTCGTGGAACGCCAGCTGGGAATCCGGCTTGGGAACGCAGCGGTGGTCAGCAATCCATGGAACCTCAAGGCCGGAGGTGCCGTGCCATGGCCATCGCAGGATGGCATGATCGAGCTGGCCTGTGTGGGACGCATGGACCCCCGTGCCAAGGGCCAGGACCTGATTCTCGATGTGCTGTCGCGGGAAACCTGGCGCTCGCGCCCGGTGCGGCTCAACTTCTACGGCGGTGGTCCGTGCGACGCCTCGGTCCGCAGGCTCACCGCCATGTTGGACGTTCCCCATGTGCGCTTCCACGGCCAGGTGGCGGACATTCGCTCGCTGTGGGCGGCCAATCACGCGCTGGTGCTGCCGTCGCGTTTCGAGGGCCTTCCGCTGGTGATTGTGGAGGCCATGCTTTGCGGCCGCGTGGTCATCACCACCGATGTTGCCGGAAACGCCGAGTATCTGCATGACGGGGTCAATGGATTCGTCGCGCCCGCACCTGCGGCCGGGTTGTTGGATCTGGCGATGGAGCGCGCCTGGGCGGCGCGGGACCGCTGGCCCGCGATCGGTGCGCAAGCAAGGGAAGACGTGCTGGCGGTGCTGCCCGCGGATCCGTATCACGCCTTCGAATCCGCGCTGCTCAACGCCCTTCACCAGGGAGGTGCCTCATGAAGGCCTCCGTGATCATCGTCACCCGGAACCGCGCCCCGGATCTCGCGGAGACGCTAGCAAGTTTTCACGGCATCAGGGTGCCCGCCGGGTTTGAAGCCGAGGTGGTGGTTGTGGACAATGGATCTTCCGATTCCACGGCGGAGGTGGTGCGCGCGGCCTCCGTTCCCGGGGTTTCCGTCCGCTATCTTTTGGAAAAGCGGGCTGGCAAAAGCAACGGTCTCAACCTCGGCATCCGCTCGACCGATGGGGACATCGTGCTTTTCACGGATGACGATGTGAGGATTCCAGCGGATTGGCTGGAGGCGATGTGTGCGCCCATCACCGCCGGATCCGCAGACGTGGTGGCCGGTGGCATGGAACTCGCCCCTCACCTTTTGCGGCCGTGGATGACACCCGCCCACCGGTCCTGGCTTGCTTCCACGGAATGGCTGGAACCCGGAAATCCCGAGAGCCTCGTCGGCGCGAACATGGCGGTCTCCCGCAAGGTCTTCGCCAAGGTGCCGGGCTTCGATCCGGAACTCGGTGGCGGTGGCCTCGGCTTCTGCGAGGACGGGCTGTTTGCCGCCCAGTTGCTCAAGGCGGGTTTCCATTTCACCGACCGCTTTGACGTCCGGATCATCCACCATCCGGACGCTTCCCGCCTCATGCGCTCCTCCTGGCTCGATGCCGCCGAGCGCCGCGGGCTCTCCCATGCCTACCGGGGTCATCATTGGGAACATTGGAACTGCCGCCTCGGCTGGCTGAAGATCCTCAAGGCCCGGCGCCGTCTCGCCAAATGGCGTGCGGCCCATCCCGATCATGTGCGCGACGAGGGATGCCTCATGGAGGAACTCGAACTGGTCTTCAGCCTCGGCGTCGTCACGGGGCACCTGAGGGAAAGCCGCCGACCCCGCCAATACGAGAAACACGGACTCGCCAAAATCGGTTAGAATCATGCCTTCCACCAGCGTCATCATCCCCACCTACAACCGTGCAGGCCAGGTGACCGCAGCCGTGCAAAGCGTGCTTGCGCAGTCCGAGCCGCCGGACGAGGTGATTGTTGTGGACGATGGCTCCACTGACGGCACCGCAGAAGCGCTCGCCCCGTTCATGGAACGCATCCGCTATGTTCGCAAGGCGAATGGCGGCGCCAGTTCCGCGCGCAATCTCGGCGTGATCCTCGCCAAGGGGGAGTGGATCGCTTTCCTTGACTCCGACGACACCTGGCACCCGGAGAAACTCGCCAAACAACACGCCTGCGCCGCCCGCACCGCCGCCAAGGTCTGCTTTTGCGTGAGCACTGACGAGTCCGGAGCGGCGCTCGATGACCTGGCGGCAATGGACCCCACGCTCGCGGATGGCGGGGCGCGTTTCTATGAGGCCGGCGATTGCAGGCTCTTCAAGTTCCGTGCGCATCCGTTCATCCAGTCGATGCTTGCAACGCGCGAATCGCTGATGAAATGCGGCCTCTTCGATGAGACCCTCGCCGTCGCCGAGGATACCCAGCTTGTTTACCGCCTGATCCTCGACTTCGGCTACGCCGTGTTGAACGAAAAACTGGTGGAAATCTGCCGCGATCGCAGTGGCCCGGGACTTTCAGACACGATGGACCCTGCAAGCGCCTACCGCAGGCACGACTGCTACACCCGTGTCCAGGCGGCGATCCATTGGAGACTGGTCCCGGTGGATCCGGAGGCGGCCAGATTGGTCCTTTCGAACGTGTACTACTTTTCCTCAAGGCAGGCGGAGATCGCCTGCGCCCTTGGCCGGCGCGAGGTGGCCAGACAGCTCGCCCGCGCCGGGCTCGACCCCCGTGCCGGGCTCAAAAACCTGTTGCGCAACCTCTTCATCCTCGCCGCCTATCCCGCGGCGGAACGGCGCTTCGCCGCGAAATGGGGCAAGTGATGCCCCGAATCCCAACCTGCATGTCCAATGAATGAATCGTTTCTCGTGGTAGGCTCCGGCGGTCGCCTGGGCAGGTCGCTCGTGGACTGCCTCGCCCGTTCCGGACCGGTCGCCGGATTGGATCGGAAGCACCTCGATCTCTCCGATGGAGATGGCATCCGCCGTGTCCTCGATCCACTCGAATACGATCATCTCGTTCTAACAGCCGCGTTGACCGCGGTTGACCATTGCGAGACCCATCGCGAAGAGGCCTTCGCGGTGAATGCCACGGCCGCCGGCATCATCGCAGAGGTCTCCGCGGCAAAAGGCGCACGCGTCACCTACATCAGCACGGACATGGTCTTCGACGGCACCAAGGACGGACCCTATTCCGAAGAGGATCCGGCCCGGCCCGCCAATGTTTATGGCGAGTCGAAGCTGGAAGGAGAGCGGCGCGTCATGGCCGCCTCCGCACGCAACCTCGTCGCCCGCGTTTCCTGGGTCCACGGTCCGGCGCGTCCCGCGTTTCCCGAATGGATCATCGGCCGCGCCTGCGAGGAAACCCATCTCACGCTGCCGGGAGACAAACTCTGCTGCCCCACCTACACGCTCGATCTCATCGGTTGGCTCGACGCCCTTTGGCGCACCCCCGCTCAAGGCATCTTCCACCTCTGCAACTCCTCACCCTGCCTCTGGCGCGATTGGGGGCAAGCCTGCATCGACCTCGCTCGCGAGAACGGGATTCCCGTCATCGCCGATACGATCCGCCCTGTTCCGGTGGACTCGGTCCCCTCCTTCGTCGCCAGAAGGGCGAAGAACACGGCGATGGAAACGGCGAAGTTCACCGCCGCCACCGGAATCCATCCCCGGCACTGGCGCGAAGCACTACGCGAATTCGTAGTGCAAAGCCCGACGTTTTCCCGATATAAGCCGTTGACGCACGCGCCGTGATGCGGCCTGTGTTCTCCCCCCAATCGGCGGTCCTTCGGGCCCGCCCAAGCGACATTCCCCCAAACAATGAGAATCATCGTCACCGGCGGCGCCGGATTCATCGGATCCAACCTCGTCCACTATCTGTTGGACCAGGCTTCCGCGGAGATCGGTATCCACGTCGAACTTGTCGTCACTCTCGACAAACTCACTTACGCCGGAAACCGTGAGTCCCTCGCCGATCTCGACGCGGATCCGCGGCACGTGTTCGTCCAAGGGGATATCGGCGACAGCGCCCTCGTTTCCAAACTGCTCCGTGAACACCGCATCGATGCCGTGATGCACCTTGCCGCGGAGTCCCATGTCGACCGCTCGATCGACAACCCGGAGGAGTTCATCATGACGAACTTCGTCGGAACCTACCGGCTTCTCGAGGCGGTCCGCCGTTACTGGTCGGACCCTGACGCCGGCATCGTCAATCCACGCTTTCTTCATGTCTCCACCGACGAGGTCTACGGATCCCTCGGCGCGGAGGATCCTGCCTTCCACGAGGAAACCCCCTACGCGCCCAACAGCCCTTACAGCGCCTCGAAGGCCGGCAGCGACCATCTGGCGCGTGCCTATCACCACACCTACGGCCTGCCTGTCGTCACCACCAACTGCTCTAACAACTACGGGCCCTATCAGTTTCCGGAAAAACTGCTCCCGCTCATGATCCGCAAGACACTCAAGGGCGAGCCCCTGCCTGTGTACGGAGACGGACTCAACGTGCGCGACTGGCTCTATGTGGAGGACCACTGCCGTGGCCTGGTCATGGCCCTCGCCAGCGGCGAAACCGGCAGGACCTACGTGATCGGCGGCAAATGCGAAATGCGCAACATCGACGTCGTCCGTGCCATCATTGAAACCGTCCGCGAACTCGCACCCGGCCGGGTCACCCGCCCTGCGGATGAACTCATCACCTACGTCCGTGACCGTCCGGGTCATGACCGCCGCTACGCCATCGATCCGTCCCGCATCGGCCGTGAACTCGGTTGGGAACCCCGCGAGAATTTCACCTCCGGCCTGCGCCGCACCGTCCGCTGGTATCTCGATCACGAGGAATGGATCCACCGCATTGAAAACGGCAGCTACCGCGGCGAGCGGCTCGGAAACCTCAGCTGAATCCCTCTCCCCATGCTCCACATCGAGAAAAGCCACCTCAAGCTCAGCCGCGCCGAGCAATCGCTCCGCAAGGGGATCATCCTTGCCGGAGGCACCGGCAGCCGCCTCTTTCCCATGACCCACTCGGTCAGCAAGCAGCTCATCCCGGTTTATGACAAACCGATGATCTACTACCCGCTCACCGTGCTCATGCTCTCCGGCATCCGTGAGATTCTCGTCATCTCCACTCCACGCGACCTTCCCGGATTCCAACACCTTCTCGGCGATGGCTCACAGTGGGGACTGGACATCACCTATGCCGAGCAACCGAAACCCGAGGGCCTTGCCCAGGCCTTCCTCATTGGTGCGGATTTCATCGACGGCCGCCCGGTCTGCCTCGTCCTCGGTGACAACCTGTTCTATGGTCACGACCTCGGCCGCTCCCTCCTCGCCGCCTCCCGCCGCATGGATGGCGCCACGGTCTTCGGCTACCATACCAAGGAACCCGAACAATACGGAGTGGTCGAGTTCGACGAATCCGGGAAAGTCGTTTCCCTCGAAGAGAAACCGAAACGGCCGAAGTCAAACTACGCCGTGCCGGGCATCTACTTCTACGACAAGAATGTGGTCGCCACCGCCAGAAGCCTCAAACCCTCCGCCCGCGGTGAACTCGAAATCACCGATCTCAACCGCCTCTATCTGAATCGAGGCGAACTCCGCGTCGAGATCCTCGGCCGTGGCACCACCTGGCTCGATACCGGCACGCCTGACTCACTGGCGGACGCCACCCAGTTCGTCCAGGTCATCCAGCAGCGCCAGGGACTCAAGATCGCCTGCCCCGAGGAAATCGCCTTCCTCCAGGGACGCATCAACCGCGCCAAGCTCGGTGAATCCATCCGCAAGTATGCCGGAACTCCCTATGGCGACTACCTGAAGTCTCTCTAACCGATTCTCATGCCATCTTCCCAAGACAAGCCCTGGAAGGGTCTCAAACCGTCCGCCCGCGGACGATTGGAGACACGCGACTACTCGAAGGCACCACTCGTCTCCCGCATCGCCCGGGACGGAGTCCAGGCGGGTGAGGTGATCGCCGGTCGTGACGGACTCGATGAGGCATGGATCCCCGGCGTGGAAGTCTTCGCGCGCCGCGTCTTCCAACAGAAGGGAAGGGGTTACTTCTCCGAACTCACCCGCCTCACCGAGGGTGTGCTCGACCGGATCCACCTCGCGCCCCGCCAGTGGGCCTCCGCTCTCATGCACCGGGACAGCGCCAAGGGCTTTCACATCCATCCTCCGCATGTCCCAGACGGAGTGGATCCCGCCTCCTGGTTTCATCAACTCTTCTCCGGGCCCAACCCGGACCCGGCCCTCCGTCCCTACGACCGCGAGCAATGGGATGTCATGTTTTTTCTAACAGGGATCTGCGAGATCATTCTCGTCGATGAACGGGAGGGCATGCCCCGCCGCATCATGCGGTTCACGATTGCCGGCGACAGCCGCCCGGGCCCTGACAATGCCGCGGTCGTCATCCCGCCCGGTGTCGCCCATGCCCTGCGCAGCATCGGTGGCGAGGACCTGATCATGGTCTACGGCACCAGCACCACCTTCAACCCCTCCTGGGAGGGCCGCATCGAAAGCGCCGTCGAGAACTCGGCGCTTCCCGCCGATTGGGTCGACTATCTCAACGCCGGCGAAGCCTGACAATCTGTTCGAACAACCCGCAAGCAATCAAGCCATGACCACAAACCACCCCCCCCGCCGCGCCGGATCCTCCGTCCGCCGCTTCCTCACCACCGGACTGCTTTGTCTGTCCGCATGGTTCGCCGCCTTCGCCCTTCCGAGCTGCACCGACATGAATCCGGCCCCGCCGGTTCCTGCGGAGGCCTACACTTCCAAGCCCAGCGGAAACCTCGCTCCCGGCGACGAGATCAGCGTTTCCTTCTCGGGAGCGCCGGAGCTCAACACGAAGCAGAAGATCCAGCCCAACGGCAAGGTCAGCCTGCCCACCGTCGGAGACGTCTCCGCCGCAGGCCGCTCGATCAACAGCTTGCAGGCGTCGCTCACCTCGATGTACCAGCCCCATCTGCAGGATCCCACCGTCGTCGTTTCACTCGAATCCGCTGCCGCCGGGGTCTACGTCTCCGGTGAGGTTCTCCGCCCCGGCAAGGTGCCTCTCGACCGCCCGATGACCGCCTTGGAGGCCGTGATGGAAGCCGGTGGATTCAGCAAGTTTGCCAATCCCAAACAGGTGATTGTCATCCGCAAGCAGAACGGCAGGCAGCAGCGCTACGTGCTCAACATGAACGACACGCTTTCCGGCATGGAAAGCAGCCCGTTCTACGTCCGGCCCTTCGATGTGATCTATGTGAAGCAAAGCGCCTGGTAAGCGGCCAGGCTCCGTGCGCCGTCCATTTCAGGACTTCGAAAAGAGGTGGCTACCGCCACCTCTTTTCCTTTTTCCAGGGCTCACTTGCCGGGATTCATCTTCGACATCGCCTCCTCGAAGCGCTTGGCGGTTTCCGGATGTTGCTGGAGAATGGGAATCACCTTCTCCATCGCCGCGCTCAAACGCGCCTGGGACGGCTTGAGCAATTCCTTCATCTTCGCATCCACATCCGGGCTCAGGTTCTTGTCCATGCCGGTGACCGCCTTTCCGACGGCTGCAAATCGATCGGCGATCGGTGCCAGCTTGCCAACCGCCGCCTCCGCAGTGGCCGCGTCTTTCACGGACTCCATCACCTCGGCAAGTTGGTCCTGGAGATCGGCCACCTCCTGCGCCGCCGCCTCCGGGCCGGACAGCGAAGGGGCCTCCGCTTTGGATTGGGATTGGGTCACAGGCTGCTCCGTGCCGGGAGCCGTGGTTTCGGTTTCATCGCAAGCCGTCAGCAGCAACGCGAGCGGAAGAAGGAACAGGGTCGTTTTCATCAATCGGTTTCTTTGGGGTTGGGGGTGGTGATCAGACCGTCCCGCCGCAGTCCATCCAGCGGATCCGGTCGTCTACTCCTAAAGAAACATCCACGATCACGAGTTTCCCCAAATCGACAGGAATGCCCGGATATCGGCATGACAACATGGAGACTTCGACATGGGGACAGACAACCTGTAGACATGCCGCTTGCCTCAGGGGGTGGGGCATGCCCATGCGCGGTTCACCGACGGCGCGAGATGGATGAAGGGGGCCGGCCGAGAGGCGGCGGGGGTTTTGCGGAGCGCGAGGGACTTCCGGGTCCGGGTGTGAAGAGAGAGAGGTTGTTCAAGGAAGAATCCGCACCCGGTCACCCGTTTTGGTCATCGAAAAGAGCTTTGCCGCGATGCCTGCCGGGACTCGGATGCAGCCGTGCGATGCGGGATAGCCGGGAACGACTCCCTGATGCAGGCCGAAGTCACCGCAGCTCAAGCGTTGGAAGTAGGGCATGCTCGCGTGATAGAGTGTGGAGGTCCAATCCCGGTGTTTGTTGGTGATGACGTATTCGCCGGTTGGAGTCGTGAAGCCGCGTCTGCCGGTGGAGACCTTGGTGTTGAAGATTTCCCGTCCCTCCGCATCGAACATGCGGGCGCGCTGTTCCGAGAGGCTCACTTCGATCCTCCGTTCCTCGCGATGGGGATCCTGACCGAGGAAAAGCCGCATCATCGGGACATCGCTTCGTCTGGACGCGAAGTTGATGGGCCAGAGCGACGAGATCCGGGTGCGGACACCGGTTCTTGCTCCCGCCCTGATCAGGGAACGTGCGGTAGCGACGTTTCCGGTATCGGCTGCGAGCATCAGCGGGGTGGCCCCGCGGTCCATCTTGAGCACCCAGCGCATCGCACCGGGGCGGACGAGCTTCAGGAAGTCCGGCGAGACCGGAGTGATGAAGGGCTCATCCGGGCTGCTTCCCTTGGCCAGGATGGCTTCAACGGCGAGCGGGCAGGATTTGGCAATCGCGAGATGCAGCGCGCGTTGGCCATCGGGCAGGATCGATTGCGGATCCGCCCCATGTTCGATGAGCGTGACCGCAAGTTGGTCCGAGCCGTTTCTCAATGCGAGGCCCAGAGGAGTTTGGCGCGTTGGGAACCATGTGAAATCGGGTGAGACCCCGTAGGCAAGAAGCAGGCCGGCCATGCGGTGGTCGTCACGAACGCAGCAAAGCGTGAGCGCGTTTCCGGTCGGGAACCCATAATCGAGGAAGAGCTTGAGGAAACCGGCATGTCCGGCCTCAACCGCCCGCTCCACCCACTGGGGGCCGGGTTTCAGCGTGCCGGAGGCCAGCATGCGTGGCATCAAGCGCCGGGCCATTTCCAAGTCCCGCTTTTCGAAGGACCGCCAAAGCCAGGATTCCCAACCTCCCGCAGGCGATCCCGGGTGGGCGTGGAGCATCAGGTCGAGCCAATCCCCGCGCCCGGCTTCGAAGGCGGCTTGAAAGGGCGACCTGTTCCCGCTTTCCGACAGGCAGAGGAAGGGGTCTGCGCCGATTTTCAAAAAAAGAACCATCCGATCGGTATCTTTTTCCCGAACTGCGTTTTGGAGCGGTGTGAAGCCATTTTGATCCGGCGCATTGGGGTCGGCACCGGCGGCGGCGAGCTTGGGCAGCATATCGGCCCAGCCCTGGCGGAGGGCGAGCACGAGGGTGGTTTCTCCGGAGGCATTGACGGCGGCGGGGTCCGCGCCGAGATCGACGAGGGATTCGACCAAGTCGCGCCGCCCGGCATCCATGGCGACGTGGAGGAGGGGATTTCCGCGGGAATCCCGAAGGTGGGGATCGGATCCGGATTTCATCATGGTCCGGACGAGGCGGAGATGGCCGTTGCGGATGGCCCAGGGGAGGATTTTTTCGCCATCGGGCATCAGGCCATCGATGCGGGCGCCTGAGGAGATGAGGGTTCCGATGATGAGCGGGTCGCCTTGGGCGATGGCGGTTCCGAGGATGCTGGTTTGGCGTGGGAGGGTGGCGTTGACGTTGGCTCCGGCGTTGAGGAGCATGACGATGGCTTCGAAATCGCCGTGAAGCGCGGCGATGGCGAGAGGGGTAAGGCCGAGCGGATCGCGTTGTTCGGTGTAGACTCCGCTTTCGAGCAGGAGGGCGGTGGTCTTGAAGTCGCGTTCCTTGACGGCACGGACGAGTCTTTGGCCGGAGGGTTCGATGCTGTTGTTGGACAGCTCCCGCAGGGCCTGGCCGCGCGGTGAATCGCAGGAGCAGAGGCCGCCGGAGACGATCACCGCGAGCACTGGCCCGATGGCATGGCAAATCCTTCGCACAATGGCGGCCACCATATACAGGGAGGGCGTGCTGACAAGATCGCAGGTCGGATTCGCCGCTTGTGTGATGCGGGTGTGGCCGTCACGATGCGGCATGGAAAGCCACGAGTGGTTTGAAAACACGGACGAGGGGAAGGTCTATTATCGCGCGAATTATCTGGGGAACCGGTGGACGATCATGACCACGAGGCAGAAGCGGGATCCGGAGTGGACGGACTTGAAACCGGTGCCCACGGAGGTCTGGCGCGAGCTCCGTGATATCGTTTGGAAGAAGTATCAGCGGAAGCGCTGCCCGTGGGAGCGAGTGGCCGATCTCGACAAGATCCTCGGGGACGAGCCGCCGCCGAGGCACTGAGCGGCTTTACGGGAGGGTTTCCTCGATGACGACCGAATCGCTTCCAAGCAGGTCGCGCAGGCGGGTGCGGACGGTGGAGCTGACGGTATCCAGCATGCCGGACCGTTCCGCCTCCTGGCGCATCTGTTCGCGGAGTTCCCGGAGAATCTGGGCACGATCGGCGGGTTGCACCTTGTTGAGCCAACCGCTGTCCTCGCTGAGGACGTCGAAGTCCACCAGTTCGACGGAAAGGATCTCGGGTTTCGGGAAGCGGGCGATCGGATTGCCGTTTTGCATGCGCAGCGAGACTCCCTGCTTGAGGCGGTATCCGCCCTTCACCTGGTAGTGTCCGCGCACGATGAGGCGTTTGGTCCCCAGCGGGATCAGGCCGGAGAACTCCTCGGACTTCTCGATGGTGCGGGTGGCGCTCATCCGCATCTCGAGCAGGGAAAGCTCGGAAATCTCGGTGGTTTCGACGATTTCGGCGCGGCCTTCGACGATGCGGGTGTCGGTTTGGGTGATTGCGCCGAGCACTTTTTCCAAGCCTCGTTCCACGTCGGCACGGGTTCGGGAGAGAGCGCGCTCGATCGGTGAGACGACGAGAAACCAAAGCCCGACGATCACTGCGGCCGCGGTGACCAGACGCCGGAGGGTTCGCCACATTTCGGCACGGTGCTCCATGAGGGGGAGCTTGGCGCAGAGGCTTCCGGACGTCGATCCCGGATGTTTCTGAGGGAAAAAACGACACTTGATAAACCGAATTCCCGGTCCAGACATTTGAATCATTGCGCTGTGGATTTTTCCTTACCCGGGAAGATCCCGAGAAACCCCATTTCCCGCCAACTCCATCAAACCCATGAAACTTGAATCGATCCACCATCGTCTGGGAGGTCATCTAGCCACCTTGTGTCTGGCCTCATCCGCCACCCTGCTTCACGCCGTCGACGTCAACGGGATTTGGGAAGCCACCGACGGCTACACCGAACTCGCCGTCCAGGCCACCACCTCGAACTGGGGCGGGGGAAACGCGCTGGCCAATCTGCACGCCACCCAGGACGGATCCCGCTTGGCGGTGTTTCTGGGCGGTCGCTCCAACGGCAACGGAATCATCCTTTTCATCGACTCCAAAAGCGGTGGAGCGAGCACCATCGCCTCCAATCAAATCACATCGGGTGGCGAAGAATACACCATCAACAATCTCGGCCCGGCCGGATCGGATGCGGGGATGACTTTTGAAAACGGATTCACTCCCGACTATGCGGTCCGGATTTACGGAGACGGCAACAACGCCTACGTCAACCGCTACGACCTGCAGGCCGGCACCCGCGCCTACGTCGGCCAGTCGGTGGCCAATGCGCTTCCTCCCAGTGGCTTCGTGAGCGAGATCCGGACCTCCTGGCAGGATGCCGTGGCTCCCTTCGCCTCGGTGATCAACGGGGTTGAGATGAAGCTCAGCCTGGCCGGGCTGGGCGTTCCGACGGGAAATGGCCAGCCGATCAAAATGATGGCTGTTCTGGTCAATGGCGGCTCGGATTACGGCTCCAATCAGGTTCTTGGATCGAGAACTTCCTCGACCGCCGACATCGCGGGCGCGATCAACAACATCAACTTCGAGACCGAGGCCGGGGTGCAGACGCTCAGCCTGACTGTGGACAACCTCGACACCGATGGGGACGGCGACCCGGATTTGACCGATCCGGATGATGACAACGACGGTCTCAACGATGTGGTGGAGACCGACACGGGGATTTACAACTCGCCGACGGATACCGGAACGGATCCGCTCATTGAGGACAGCGACGGCGATTCCTATATGGACGGCGATGAAGTCAACGCGACGCTCGGATACATCTCCAACCCGAACAAGGCGAACTACACCACCATGGCCGTGCCGGGAGGTTTCACGACTCCGGCCTGGGTCTCCGACGGATCCGCTGGCAACAGCATGACCCAGGTGGGCACCTCGCTCACCACCCAGTATCAATGGACGCTGGACTATCGCTTCCAAACGCTCGGCTCGTTCGAATACAAGTTCACCGCGGATCCCGGTTATGCTCACGCGTGGCCGGCCGGCTTCGGCAACTACAGCTCGACGGTCTTCGCCACGGGCTTCCACACCTTCACCTTTGATCACAGCACGGTCACGCGCTCCTTCGTCCGCAAGACCTTTGCGAACTCCGCCGCGTTTCTCAGCGCTTACGGAGTGGTCGCCGGAGGCGATGACGACGGCGATACCATCAACAACGAGAACGAGTTCGCCGGCAATACGGACCCGACCAATGCCGATACCGATGGCGACGGTGCAAGCGACGCCGTGGATGCAAGCCCGCTGCTTGCCACGCGGAATGTGGTGTTCACCGTCAACATGAGCGTGCAGGAGGCCCTCGGAAACTTCAACCCGGCGAGCGGCGGTGTGGTGGTGAAGTTCTTCACCGGGCTTGTCGGCGGGCTCCCGGACCTGACGCTTACCGAAGTGGGCGACACCGGCATCTACACCGGAACCCTCAGCAACCTTGCCGGAGCCTTGAATGCCAATTCGGGCGCTTACAAATTCTTCAACACCACCGCGGGCGCGCCCAACAGCGGGTATGAGGAAGGAGCCGACCGCAGTTTCGATCTCGGAGCGGCCAATGTGACCCAGACGCTGCCCACGGTGTTCTTCAGCAACAACTCGACCCTGCCCGGAGGCTTCAACTCCTGGTCGGCCGCGAATGCCGGGGGCCAGACCGCCGATCAGGACTTCGATGGCGACGGCGTGGACAACGGTGTCGAATACTTCATGGGCCAAACCGGTTCTTCCTTCACCGCCAATCCTCAACCTGGTGCCGGCCGTGTGGTGACCTGGCCGCGTGATCCCGCTGCGACCGGGGTGAGCTTCAGGATCCTGAGTTCCAACGATCTCTCGACCTGGACCGACGTGACCGGTGCTGCGGATACGAGCGATCCGAACTCGGTGAAATACACCATCCCGGCCAGCGCGGTGCCGATCTTCGTGAGGCTCGCGGTTTCCAATCCCTGAGGAGGTTTCCGAATCCTTAGCCCGAAACCCCGGAGCGGTGGCCACTGGATGGTCACCGCTCCATTGTTTTCACCGCACTTCCTCACAGAATCAAGAGTGACAGAGCCTCAAAGGCTCGAACATATTCCCGCCACAATGACTCAAATCTTGGATTTGGTTTCTGTTACCGCGTTGATTTCTTTAGCTCTATCATCTTCCTGTCGCAGGGAAGATGGATCGAAATCAGCTCATTCTTCGGTATCGGATTCCTCATCTGCGGTTCATTCAGGCTCTCGCAATGTGGAGGGAATTGAAAATCAAAAAGGTAGCGGAAGTGCGAATATCAGGTTGGAAAAAAATGTTGTAGAAGCGGCGATAGCCGAAGCCGGCGATTTGCGAAAAAAGAGTGAAGCATTTAGGATTAAACTGTTTTCCGTTCCGCTATCTCCGTCTGCGGACAAAGACCGCAGCGAGGCATGGAAAAGGCTGGAAATTCCCGACAGCGACTTACGCTGGAAGCCGGACCAGTTTTTATTCGCCGAAGAACTCCTAAAGCGATATGAAAGCGGCACTCAAATCGAGAAGTTGGTTTTTTGGCAACTCGTGTGTTCTAGAAGGTTTTCTTACCGTTCTGGTGGGATTGAAAGAAATCTAGGGGATCAGCGTCCAAGCCTGCTAAATGAGCAATTGGACCGTATTTTGTACTCTGCGTTGGGTGTGAATCCAACCGATCTTCCTCAAGATCAAGCATTCGCAGATGGCCTTCGAATCATTGATCAGGCGGCGGCCAAGAAGTGACTTTCAAAGACTAAAATGGTAAGAGACTTGGGGTCTTATGCTCGTTGCTTTGGTTCGGAGCTTTTTCGCTCAGCTGATTTGGCTAAACTTTGATGACAAGATGCAGTCAGCGAGGTTTTGTGTGTCTTTGGTTTTGACGTTTTCAGCGCACCTCCTCGGCATCCCCGAGGGCGATGCTCAGCTGGAACCAGAGCGAGTGCTCGTCATCCCCGCCCTTGATTGAGTCGAGGTTGTATTGGGTGCGCAGGCCGATTCTCCGGGACGCGTCGAACCACCAGGTCACGGAAGGAGAAACCCGGAAACGACCGTCCTGGCCGAAGTCCTCCACGCCCTCCACCCAGGCGAGGCGGAGGCCGGTGTCGAGGTGGGAGTTCCATGTGTAGATCGCGTGGCTGTGGAGGCCGCTTTCATGGTAGGTGCCGGAAAAGGTTTCATCGATCACTCCGTCCTCGTCCTCGTCGTGCTGGCTGAATGCGTCCACATCCCGCCACAGGAATTCATTCCTCCACCGGAAGGCGCGGCCACCGGCTTCCAGGCCGTTTTCCCGCCAGAGGTATTCGAGGTCCAGTCCCAGCACCTGGGAGTCGCGACCGAAAGCATTGGTCCCCCATGCGGACGAGGCTCCCGCGGTGAACGCGTGGAAGTCATCGAGACGATAGCGCCCGACGACACGCGCGGTCCACACCTGGTCTGTTAGAAACGCCTCTTCTCCTTCGTGCGGGATCTCCTCTCCTTCCTCATGTTCGTGTTCATGATGCGAGTGGCTGTGGGCGGGAGCATCGCCGAAGCCGAGCGAGGCGATGGCGGTGAAACCCGGGTCCATGCCGAGCGGAAGGTTCCATGAGAGTTCCGCGCCTTCGAGCAGGAGTCCGTCTTCACCGAGGAAGCGGCTGTTGGCGAGTTCCGCATCCACGAAGTCCCAGCCGTGGAGGTGGCGGTCGTTGAGCGCGCCGAATCGTGAGAGAAATCGCCCGCCCTTGAGCTCGAGTCCGCCGGGGATGCCGGTGATTTTGCCGAAGGCTTCCTCAAGCTCGCCGTCCCAATCGCCCTCCGCATCCTGGAAGAAGAGATAGTTGGCAAAGCCTTCGAGGTACTTCGTGCGCAGCGAGAGTCCGGGCTCGATGGCCTGGGCGGAGAATGTCTCGCGCTTCGGGTCGTGGCCGCCCGAGGACAGGTCGCCGATCTCCCCGGTGGAGAAGCCGCCCACGCCGTGGAGGTGGAGGTTGGGATGAAGCACGCCGGCGATGGTCCAGTCATTGAAGCGCTCCCAGGCATCCGGGGTGGTGGAGGCTGGAGCGGCTGCGGGATCACCGCCCTGGGCGATGGCGAGGGTTCCGAGGAACCAGGCTGAGGTCGTCCTGAGTTTCATGGTGGTATTGGGGGAAAGCGGCGGTCAGCGGGCTTTGTTGCGGGAGCGGCCGAGCAGGCCGTATTTCGGGCTGAAGAGGAAGGCAGCGAGGAAGCAGGCACCGAGCACGAGCACGATGGCGGGGCCTTGTTCGATGTTGAGCCACCAACCGACGAGCACGGCGAAGGCGGAGGCTAGGCCACCCAGCAGAGAGCCGCCCCAGAACATCGCGTTGGTCGAGTCTGTTAGAAGATAAACCGTGGCCGCCGGAGTGACCAGCAGTCCGAGCGCGAGCATGCAGCCGACGGCTTGCAGCGAGGAGATCAGCACGACGATGAGCACGGCCAGCAGGAGGTAGTTGAGCGCGCGCACCGGCACACCCAGGGTGGCGGCGACTTCGGCGTCGAAGAGCGTCATGAGCAGCGGACGGTGCAAGGCGGTGAGCAGGCCCAGCGCGCCGAAGGAGATCCAGAAGTTCGTCCACAAGTCGCTGTCCCGCAGGCCCATGATGTTGCCGAAAAGCCACTCATCCATTTCCTGGGTCACGCCGAGGCGGCGGAGCAGGATGATGCCTCCGCTGAAGGCGGCGGTGTAAAGGATGGCAAGTGCGGAGTCCTGATCGATGCGCGAGCCCCGGGAGACGGCGAGCGAGCCGAGCCCGATGAGCAATGCGGCGAAAAGGCTACCGAGAAAGGCGCTCCAATCGTTGAGCCCGGCCACCAGGATGGCCACGGCGATCCCGGGCAGCAGCGCGTGGGAAAGGGAGCCGACCTTGAGGGCGGATTTCCTGAGCACGACAAACGCGCTCGCATAGCCGTTGGTGAATCCGATGAGCAGCGCGGCGATGATCGCGCGCTGGTTGAACGGATGGCGGAGGGGTTCCATCAGCCAATCGGGCACGGCATCTCCTTTCCACCGAAGGTTTGATCGAGAAGCTCCGTGGTGAAGACCTCGTCGACCGATCCGAAGGCGATGGCGGATCGGCGGAGCAGGAGGACCTCGTCGTAGATGTCCCGGACGGTGTCCATGTCGTGGTGGGAGGCGACCACAAGCCTGCCCTCGGCGGCGATCTCGCGCAGGGTGGCGGCGAGGGCGGCTTTGGAATTGCGGTCGAGGCCGGTGAAGGGTTCGTCCAGCAAAAGCACGTGGGCTTCCTGGGCGAGGGCGCGAGCGAGGAAAACCCGCTGCTGCTGGCCGCCGCTCAGTTCGCTGATCTGGCGGTGGGCGAGGTCGGTGAGTTCCATCAGGCCGATGGCGCGTGAGATGGCCGCCTCATCGGTGGTGGAGAAGGGTTTCCACCATCCCGCCTGCGGATAACGGCCCATGCGGACCACCCGTTCGACGGTGATGGGAAACTGCCAGTCGACATTTTCCCGCTGTGGCAGGTAGGCGATCTCGCGGCTCCACTTCGCCACCTTGGTGCCCCGCCAGAGGATGCGGCCGCCGGCGAGCGGGATCAGGCCGGCGATCGCCTTGAGAAGGGTGCTTTTGCCCGCTCCGTTCGGACCGATGAGGGCCACGCAGGCCCCGCAGGAGGTGGCCAGCGAGACATCGTGCAGGGCGTCGATGTGGCGATAGCGGACATGCAGGTTCTCCACCACCAGTTCGTGATGATGGGCGCAATGGGCGCAGGATTCATGGGTGGCGACGGTCATCGGCGGGATCAATGGGAGTTCCACTCGTAGTGCAGGGTTTCCTCCAGGGTGCCGGAGCCCGTGAGATACAAGGTCCGGTCCTGATGGCCATCCGGCATGAGCGTGAGAAACACGGCGGTTTCCGCATCGCCCGCAGCCAGCGAGACCCTGAGATCCGCCATGCCGCCGTGAAGGGGCAGCTGGACGTCATGCTCGCTTTCACCGGCAGGCATTGCAGCGGATTCGAGGATAGCATCTCCATCCACGGTCTCGATCCGCAACCGGGACACCGGGTCCAGCAGCTTCAAGCGCAGCACGGCGGGCGTTTTCCCCTGCTTCTCCTGGGTCTCAGGGCGGACCACAAGCTCCACGGGCCGCGCCGCCGTCAAGTGGCGGAGTGGGATCGCGATCAGGGCGAGCCCGGCGATCACCCCGGCGGTGCCAAACAAGGGCGATGCATACCAGCGGGTGCCGTTCATGGAGTGGCGAGCGCGGTGGTGATGGAGCGGACGTTGTGGCGGATCATCGCTTCAAAGCCGGCCTCGGCACCCGTGCCGTTGCCGTCGGAGATGAGTGGCGTGGCGACGCGGGTGCCGGTGGCGGCGGCGATCGCATTCACCGGCTTGGTCGCGGCTCCGGTCTCCGGAAACACGGCGCGAACGCCCGATTTCCGGACCGATTCGATGGTCTGCGCCTGTTGTTGGGGCGTGGTGTTCTGCTCTTTGTTCAAGCCCGCCACGGCAATCACCTCAAAGCCGAACTCGTGGGCGAAATAAGCGAAGGCATTGTGGGCGGTGACCAGCTTGCGCTGCCCGCGCGGCACTTTGGAAAGCTCGGACTTCGCCCAACTCTTCAGGTCCGCGAGGCGTTTGCCATACGAGGCGGCGTTTGCGAGGTAGGCATCCTTGCCCGCCGGGTCTTTCTCGCCCATGGCCTGAGCCACCACCCGTGCGGCGCGGCGCATGTTTTCGATCCCATGCCACCAGTGAGGGTCCAGCGAACCCGCCCCATGATCCGGACAGCAGGTGTAAACGGCATCCTTGCCCACCGTCAGCGAAGGAATCGTCCGGCCCACCTCAACCACCGTCACTCCGCCAATCGCGGCTTTGACCCGGTCCAGATAAGGCTCCAGGCCCTTGCCACTGGCCAGGATCAGCGCGGAGGACTGCATTTTCCTCAGGTCCTCCGGTTTCGGCTCAAAGCGGTGCGGGTTCCCCCCCTCGCCGACGAGATCAAAAACCTTCACCCGGTCCGCTCCCACCTGCCTGGCGAGATCCGCCATCAGCGGGTGCAGCGCCGAGACCTGAAGCTGAGCGGCCCATCCTTGCGTGACGGCCAGCCCGAGGAGCACGAGTGAAACGAGACGGTGTTTCATGGCCGGGAAGCTGATGCATAAAATCCGTTGTTGCAAGAGTTTTGCGTTTAAATTGGAGTTTGTGCTCGTCACCCGAGGCCCACGGGGTCGAAAATCCGCGCGTGATCCACCCCACCGCCATTGTCTCTCCGCTCGCCCGAATCGGAAACAACGTGCGCATCGGTCCCTTTTGCGTGATCGGAGCCCACGTCGAGCTTGGCGACGACTGCGTGCTCCACTCCCATGTGGTTCTGGAAGGGCATTCGACATTCGGCCGCGGCAACGAGTTCTTCCCCTTCGCCGCCATCGGGGGAAAGACCCAGGACCTCAAGTACCAGGGTGAGCCCACTTACCTTGAGGTGGGGGATCACAATGTGTTCCGGGAAAACACCACCGTGCACCGCGGCACCCATGAGGCTCTTCCCACCCGCATCGGGTCGCACAACCTGTTTCTTTGCTATTCCCACGTCGCCCACGACTGCCAGCTCGGCAACCACATCATCCTCTCCAACTCGGTGGGCATCGCGGGACACATCATCATTGAGGACTACGCGATCGTTTCCGGCGTGGCGGCGGTCCACCAGTTCTGCCGCATCGGCCGCCACTCGATCATCGGCGGTTGCTCCAAGGTGGTTCAGGACGTGCCGCCTTACATGATTGTCGATGGCAACCCGGCCTCAACCCGCGGCCTCAACCTGGTGGGCTTGCAGCGCAGGGGCTTTGCCGAGGACGACATCAAGGCGCTCAAGGCGGCCTACAAGAAGCTTTTCCTCAAAAAGGACGGCAACCTCTCCAACTCCATCAGCTCGCTGAAGGCCACCCACGTGGCGGACACTCCACACGTCGCGCATCTCATCCATTTCGTCGAGGCCTCGGAACGCGGAGTCACCCGCTGAAGCGCGGAAAACCCCGGCTCCTCAAGGGAACCGGGGTCCTGCCATTGAATACGGATGCGGGGAAAGCAGGCATCCATCAATCGGGATCCGCACCGGAATCCCATTCGTCTGGAGTGAGGACGCCGTCTTCGTTGTCGTCCTTCTTGTTGAACTTCTTGAGGATGTAGCCAGCGGTCTTCTTCGGCGGGAAGTTGGTGGCAAACTCGTCGAGGGTGAGCTCGCCGTTTCCATCAAGGTCGGCGATCGAGAAGCGGCTGATCGGTTCGTTGTTGTCGGGCAGCGAGTCGTCCTTGTAAACCAGCCACTCGGCCAGAGAAAGCGCGTTGTTGTCATCGGTATCCGCGCGCAGGAAACGACGGCGCGTGTCCACAAACGACTTGCCGGGACGGGTCGGCGCGAACTCCTCGTAGCTCAGGGAAGAGTCGGCATTCAGGTCGAGCGCGTTGAAACGTGCGGTGTCCTTGTCGGTCTCCGGAGAGTCGTCATCGCTGCTCTTGTAAAGATTCCACTCGGCAAGCGTGACGAGCTTGTCGCGATTGGCATCCGCGCGGTTGAACTTTTTCAGGATCTGCTCCTGGCGGGCGCTCTTCGACAGCGTGGTGCGGAACTCGGACAAGGTGAGGCTGCCCGAGGCGTCGACGTCGGCGCGCGTGAACTTGAGGGCATCGTCCGTGGCAAAAGCCGGGACAGTAGCGATCGCGAAAAGGCCGGCGGTGCCGATCCAGCCGCGCAGCAGCGGTTTGTGGGATGAGAGGGAGTGTTTGGGATTCATAACGGAATCACGCTGCTCCGTCGCGCAGGGGAAGGCAATGACGCGATTTTAACAGTTTGTTAACCATCGGACATGACGATCCACCCGGCGGGGTTTTGAAAGAGTTCGGCGGTCCAAGATCGCTGCCGGATGGCGAAAGCCGGAGAACCAGGCCTGCCACCACCATGCTAAGGGCAGGGCATGTGGCTCAGGAAGACTGTTCCAGCGGAACCCGGGCGCACTCTCAAAAATTGACCTTTCCTCTGGATAAAAAAGAGGCCGCCGGGGCACCCACCCCGGCGGCCAAGCTGAACAACTTCAACACACCGGCGGTTTAACCCGCCATGCTTTGAGGCTGACAACTGCTGTTCACCCTTACATGAAAACGCGAACTTGCGTACGGTCTTCGTGGATTTTGACCGTCGACCATGCGTGCCGTTCAAAAAACATTGGATTTTTTTTCGTCCCTTGGACGAAAGCGGAAAAACCAAGTCGGGCAGCAATTTTAGGAGGCCTTCCCCCAGATTATCCTCGCTAGGCCGGATCCCGTTTCTTATAGGTGCACCTTAAGACGGGGATTTGCGGACCACGAAAATCCCCTTCCGAAAAATCCCACCCCATCCGTCATGATCCCCCTCCCCAGCCTCTGGTCGGCGGCCTGTTTCGCCGCTTTGGTGATGGCCTCACCGGCATCCGAATCCCTCGACCGCACGATCCTCCCCATCCAGCTGCCAAAACGACCGCTCACCGACGAGCTCGATGCCCGGAATTACAAGGCACCGCCCCGCGTCGAGCCAACGGCCCCGGAAGGCGCACCGAATGTGGTCATCATCTTGATCGACGACCTCGGCTTTGGCGCCACCGCGCCCTTCGGCGGGCCGATCGCCACGCCCACTCTGGAGCGTCTCTCCTCAAGCGGCCTGCGATACAACAATTTCCACACCACCGCCCTTTGCTCACCCACCCGCGCCGCCCTCAAGTCCGGCCGCAACCACCACACCTGCAACATGGGCTTCATCACCGAAATGGCCACCGGCATCCCCGGGGCCACCGGCGAGATCCCCAATACCGTGGCTCCCGTCGCCGAAATGCTCCGCCTCAACGGCTACAGCACCGCCGCCTTCGGCAAGTGGCACGAGACCGCCGCCTGGGAAACCAGCGTCTCCGGCCCCCACGACCGCTGGCCCACCCGACAGGGCTTCGACAAGTTCTACGGCTTCATCGGCGGCGAGACGAACCAGTGGGCACCCTACCTTTTCGACGGCGTCGCCCCGGTCGAACTCCCGGACGACCCGAACTACCACTTCATGGCCGACATGTCGGACAAGGCCGTGGCATGGCTGGAATTCCAGAAGGCAATGACGCCCGACAAGCCGTTCTTCATCTACTTCGCCCCGGGTGCCACCCACGCCCCACACCATGTGCCCGCCGACTGGATCGCGAAATGGAAAGGGAAGTTCGACCAAGGCTGGGACAAAATCCGCGAGGAAACCCTGCAACGCCAGATCGCCATGGGCATCGTCCCCAAAGGTACCAAGCTCGCCCCCAAACCCGCCGCCATCAAGGACTGGGACAAGCTCTCCGACGACGAGAAAACCCTTTTCAAACGCCAGGTCGAGGTCTTCGCCGCGTTTCTCGACTACACCGACCACCACATCGGCCGCGTGATCGATGCCATCAAGGCCACCGGCCAACTCGACAACACGCTCATCTTCTTCATCGCCGGCGACAACGGCAGCAGCGGTGAAGGCGGCATGAACGGCATGTTCAACGAATACACCTACTTCAACGGCGTCGCCGAAACCGTGCCGGACATGCTCAAGATGATCGACAAATGGGGCAACCCGGAAACCTATCCTCACATGGCCGCCGGCTGGGCCGTCGCCCTCAACTCGCCCTTCGGTTGGATGAAACAGGTCGCCTCCGACTTCGGCGGCACCCGCAACGGCATGGTCGTCCATTGGCCGAAGAAGATCAAAACCACAGGCCAGGTGCGCGCCCAGTTCGGCCACGTCATCGACGTCGCTCCCACCATCCTCGAATGCGCCGGGCTGCCCGAGCCGAAAGTCGTCAACGGCACGCCGCAAATCCCCATGCAGGGCACCAGCCTGGTCTATTCGTTCGACGCCGCGGACGCGAAAGAGCGCCACAGCACCCAATACTTCGAAATCGCCGGCAACCGCGCGATCTATCACAACGGCTGGCTCGCCCGCACCATCCACAAGGCCCCTTGGGAACCCAAGCCCAAGCAATCGTTCGCCGATGACACCTGGGAACTCTATCACTGCGAGAACGACTTCAGCCTCGCCGAAAACCTCGCCGCCAAACACCCGGAGAAACTCAAGGAACTCCAGGCCGTTTTCCTCACGGAAGCCAAGGCGAACCACGTCCTCCCGCTCGACGACCGCGTCTTCGAGCGCGCCATCGCCTCCGCCGTCGGACGCCCGAGCCTGCTCGGCGACCGCACCTCGCTCACCCTCGCCGAAGGCATGACCGGCATGATGGAAAACACCTTCCTCAGCGTGAAGAACCGCTCGAAGACCATCACCGCGGAGATCGAGGTGCCTGAATCCGGAGCCAACGGCACCCTCATCGCCCAGGGCGGCCGCTTCGGCGGCTGGTCGCTCTACGTCAAGGATGGCAAACCCGGCTACGACTACAATTTCCTCGGCCTCCAACGCAGCTCCATCGTTTCCAACAAGAGTCTCGCCCCCGGCAAGGCCACCGTCCGCTTCGAGTTCGCCTACGCCGGCGGCGGACCCGGCAAAGGCGGCAAGGGCACGATCTATCTGAACGACGAAAAAATCGCGGAAGGCGACATCGCCCACACCCAGGCCGCCATCTTCTCCGCGGACGAAACCGCCGACGTCGGCATCGACCTCGGAACCCCGGTCGTCGAATCCATCGGCTCCGAACACAAATCGAAGTTCACAGGCAAGATCCCCAAACTCACCGTCGAGGTGAAATAACCCATAACAACATGAAATCCACATTCCACCATCATCTCATCCGTCGCTCCGCCGTTTTCTGTGCAATGGCACTGATCCACGGCATTCATCTTCAAGCCAACGCGGAGCAAGCGCCTGCAACCGCCGAACCCAAGGTGCTGGCCGACGGTGCCAACGCCAAATCCAAGCGGGTCGACAACCTGCACCAGGCGCGGTTCATCGAGATCTTCCTCGCCGCCCGCGAAGCGAAGACAGGGAGTTTGGTCGCCGCCTGCTACAACACCTTGTTCACGCCCGCAGGCATCCCGGCGTCGAAAGACACCGCCCCGCAAGCGCTCGTTGAAGGGCTCGATTTCGGCAAAATGAAGACCGAATTCGGTGTCCTCAACGCATCCTTGAACGGCCCGAAACTCTGGTTGCCCAATTGGACCGAAATCGAAACCGGCGTGGAGCGGGACTTCAATGGCATCAAGGCCATCTGGGTCGCCCAACTCAACATGGGCGACAACAAGGGCGGCGTGGGGGAAACCACGCCCTACGAACCCGTAACCATCGCACGGAAGAGCGGACTGGGATGGGACAAGGGAACCAAGGTGGCCTTGCTCGACGCACCGGATGGCAACACCTGGATCATGAAAGGCTTCCAACTCGGGCTCAAACCGCAGCACACCTACGACGAATTCCTTGCCGCGGGAGGCAGCCAGTTCAAAAAGCTTCCCGCCGGCTGGAAGTTCCGGATCATCACGCTCGAAAAGGATCTCATCGAGAAGCCGGAAGGCGGCGTGGCCACCATCATGGCGGATGAGTTTTTCAACGTCTACGACAAGACCGGCCCGGGCATGAGCAACTACAAGCCCTAACAGGAAATTTGCATGAATCGTCTTCCCCTCCTCCTCACGGCAAGCATCGCCGCAATCACCATCACGACGAACCCCTGCGCCGCCCAGGTCGACGCGCCTTCGGCCGACGAGGTGAAAGCCATCGCCGGGGATGCATACGCCTACGGTCTGCCGCTCGTCATGGCCTACACCGCCAGCTACGAGTTCTGGCTGAACAAGGCATCCTCGCAATACAAGAGCCCGATCGGGCAACTCGTCCACAGCCGCCGCGTCTTCACCTACGAGGACACCGCCGTCATCGTGCCGAACAGCGACACTCCCTATTCGTTCATCTGCCTCGACCTCCGCGCGGAGCCCTACGTGGTTTCCGTGCCGGAAGTGGAGAAGGAGCGCTACTACTCGATCCAGTTTGTCGATTGGAACACGTTCAACTACGGCTACATCGGCAGCCGCGCGACGGGAAATCAGCCGGGCGACTACCTCGTGGCCGGGCCGGATTGGAAGGGCGAACTCCCCGCCGGCATCAAGGGTGTCCTGCGTGCCACCTCACAGTTCACCATCGCCATCTTCCGAACCCAGCTCTTCGGGCCGGACGACATGACGAACGTCACGAAAGTCCAGGACGGCTATCAGGTGAAGCCGCTCTCCACCTTCCTCAAGCGGCCCGCGCCGCCTGCCGCTCCCGCCATCGATTTTCCTGAAAGCAGCGAACAACTCGCCAAAGCGAATTTCTTCGAACTGCTGGAGTTCGTCATGCAGCTCTCCCCGCCCGGTCCCGAGGAAACCGAGATCCGCGCCAAGCTCGCAAGCATCGGCATCGGATCCGGCAGGAAATTCAGCTTCAAGGATCTCCCGCCCGCCCACAAGGCCGCGGCCCTCGAAGGCGTGAAGGCCGGCATGGCCAAAGTGCAGGAACGGACCAGCAGCATCGGCAAACGCATCAACGGCTGGCAGGTCGGTTCGGCCTTCGGCGACCGTGATTTCTACAAGGGAGACTGGTTGCTCCGCGCCGCCGCCGCCCAGGCCGGCATCTTCGGCAACACCGCCGGGGAAGCCGTCTATCCGATGACCCGCTGGCTGCCGGACGGCGAAGTCATCGACACCGGAAAACACAACTACACCCTCACTTTTCCCGCAGGGCAACTCCCTCCGGCCCATGCCTTCTGGTCGGTCACGATGTACGACGGCAAAAGCCAGCTCCTTATCAAGAACCCGATCAACCGCTACCTCATCAATTCCCCCATGCTTCCCGGCATGAAGAAAAACGACGACGGCTCGCTCACGCTCCACATCCAGAAGGACAGCCCCGGCGCGGACAAGCAAGCCAACTGGTTGCCCGCACCCGACGGACCGGTGTATTTGGTCATGCGACTCTACTGGCCGAAAGCGGAGGACCCATCGATCCTCCCTCCGGGTCAAGGCACTTGGGCTCCGCCCGCCGTTCACAAAGCCGATTGATTCTCCCAGCCGATTCGCCCGATGAGCATTCTCGAGAAACTGAAACACGAACTGAAATCAGTATGCCTCGTGACGCTTTTCTTCGCCGCCTGGCTGGGAGCCCTGATGGGAATCAAAGCCCTGATTCTGGAAGACTATCAGATCCACCTCAGCGGCTTCTCGATGGTGTTGGTCGGAGCCTTGATTCTTGGGAAGGTCGTGTTGATTCTGGAACATGTCCCGCTGGGTTTGTGGCTGCGGAACCACCCGGTTCTTGTGGAGGTTCTCGTTCGCACCGTACTTTACGCCATTGGCACGCTGGTCGTGCTGTTGCTGGAGAAGTCCTTCGAATCCAGACACGAACACGGCGGCCTGCTCCCCGCGCTGGCAAGAGTCTTCGAACACCGGGACATGCCCCACGTCTGGACGAACACCATCTGCCTCGGCGGCGCGCTGTTGTTCTACAATCTTCTCACCGCCCTCAATCACCACCTCGGAACCGGCGGCCTGGCGCGGGTTTTTCTGTCCCCGGCTCAAGATTCCAAATCACGCTGAATTCGGGAGATTCCGCGTCAAGCGCGAGTGGAATCAACTCGCCGATCCGGTGTTTCCCAGCAAACGGTCCATAAAGCCCATTCGTTAGTTAAACATAAGCTTCTCGATCGAGATGGACGGGCAGAACGACTTCTGAAATTGATTAAGTGAATTCAGATGAAATCCAACGCCATGAAACCAACAACCCACCACCTCGCCCTCGTCACCGCCACCACCCTGGTCGCCGCGATCAGCCCCGTGGCCGATGCTTGCAGCCGCATCCTCTGGAACAACAACCAGCTCGCCGTCATCGTCGGCCGCACCATGGACTGGCCGGAGTCCACCATGCCCATCCTCACCGTCCTGCCCGCCGGAATGGAAAGGAACGGCGGCATGGCCGGACCCGAAGTCGCAGTGCAGGAGAACCCCGCCAAGTGGACTTCCAAATACGGCAGCCTCATCACCTCCGTTTACGGCATCGGCACCGCCGACGGCGTGAACGAAAAAGGCCTCGCGGGACACATGCTCTACCTGAGGGCCACCGATTTCGGGCCGCGCGACGCCTCCAAACCCGGCATCCATGGCGGACTCTGGCTCCAGTATCTGCTCGATCAGGCGGCCGACGTGAAGGAGGCGCTGGCACTTCTCGAAGAAGTCCAGATCGTGATGATCACCGCCAACGGCCACAAATCCACCGTCCACCTCGCCATCGAGGATGCCTCGGGCGACTCCGCCATCATCGAATACCTCAAAGGCAAGGCGGTGGTGCATCATGGCAAGGGATACCGACTCATGACCAACGACCCGACCTACGACGAGCAGCTCGCGCTCCTGAAAGAGCACGACTTCTCCAAGCCCAGCAGCGACACGAAGCTGCCCGGCAACGTCAATGCCAAGGACCGCTTCCAGCGCGCCGCCTACTTCACCTCGATGCTGCCCGAACCCAAGTCCGAGCGCGAGGCCATCGCCGGCATCCTTGCCATCGCCCGCAACATCTCCGTTCCCTTCGGCGCGCCCTACAAGGACTTCGGCATCTACAACACCGAATACCGAACCGCCATCAACCTCAACACCCGCCGCTACTTCTTCGAGCTGACCACCAGCCCCAACGTCCTGTGGGCCGACCTCACGAAATTCGACCTCAAGCCCGGCGCTCCCGTGATGACACTCGATCCCGACAACATCGCGCTCTCCGGCGATGTGACGGCGCGTTTCCAAAAAGCCGAACGCGCTCCATTCTGATCATCCTGCAACCATAGAGTTATGAATCACATCATCTACCCCGCCCGCAGCCTCGCTCAAACGCTGGCAGCGGTGACTGCATTCGCCTTAACCCAAACCGCCCTGCCTTGCTCACGCGTCCTCTGGAACCCCGGTAACGGTCACGTCTTCGTTGGCCGCACGCAAGATTGGACGGAGCGCATCAACACCGCCTTCCGCGTGCATCCGCGGGGCATCGAACGCAGCGGCGCGGTCGCCGAGAATCCCCACAAGTGGACTTCGAAATACGGCAGCCTGGTGCTCACCGGATACGACATCGGCACCCACGAGGGCATCAACGAGAAGGGCCTCAGCGCTCACATCCTCTACCTCGCCGGCGCATCGGATTTTGGGAAACGCGATCCCAAGCTCGAAGGCATCGGCATCATGCAGTGGGCTCAGTATTACCTCGATAACTACGCCTCAGTCACAGAGGCCGTCGAAGCCCAGAAGTCCTTCGCATTCCAGATCGAACCACTGATCCTTCCAAACGGCTTCCCGACCTTGGTGCACATCTCCCTCTCGGACAAATCCGGCGACTCCGCCGTGATTGAATACGTCGGCGGTAAGGCGCAGGTCTATCACGACAAGCGCTTCACGGTGATGACCAATGAGCCGACCTACGACAAACAGATCGAGAACCTCAAGCAATACCGCAGCTTCGGCGGCAACAAGCCGCTGCCCGGCGAGCGCACGCCCAGCGACCGCTTCGTGCGCGCCGCTTATTATGCCGACGGCCTGCCCCAGCCAACCAGCCAGGGGGAAGGCGCCGCCTACATGTTCAGCGTCATCCGCAACGTATCCGTCCCCTTCGGCAAGCCCGATCCGGAAAAACCGAATGTCTCCAGCACGATCTTCCGCAGCGTGCAGGACCTCACCGGCAGCCGCTATTATTTCGAGAGCACCTACGCGCCCAACGTGGTCTGGATCGACATGAGCAAGCTCGACTTCAGCCCCGGCCAATCCGAAAAAGAATTGCAGGTGGAAAAACAAATCTTCTCGTTCAATGGCGAAGTGACCGACCGCCTCGCTGATGCCAAGCCCTTCGTCTTCGGCATGAATAAAAAGTAAGACCACTTCACTCGAAGCGAATGATTCGCTAGACTTTTCCCGTCAGATTCGGAAGGGTCTACGGAGCATGGAGTCGAATCCAGATCCAACGCAGCCCAACCTGAAGGAGCCATGAAAACCATCATCGCTTTTCTATCGGTTGGCCATTCCGTCCTCATCTTATCCCAGCCCTGCCGCGCGCAAGACATCGAACCCCGCCGTTGGAGTCACCTCCCGCTCGGAAGCAACTTCGGCGGTGTGGCCTACGCCTACACCGAGGGAGACATCTTTTTCAATCCGGTGCTGAGGATCGAGGATGGCGAGTTCCAGATGGACACGGCTGCACTGAAATACATCCACGCGTTCGAGCTCCTTGGAAAATCCGCCCGCATCGATCTTGCGCAGATGTATCAAAGCGGCTCCTGGAACGGTCTGGTCAATGGAGTCCCTGCTGCCATCGATCGCGATGGTTGGGCGGACACCACCCTTCGCTTCGCGGTGAATCTCTACGGCGCGCCGCCGCTCGAAGGACAAGAGTTCATCGACTACCGCAAAGCGACCCAATGCGAGACCATCGTCGGCGCGGGCTTGGTCGTGACCTTGCCCACCGGAGAGTATTTCGACGACAGGCTGATCAATCTCGGCGCGAACCGCTACAGCTTCACTCCGCAATTCGGCGTCGTTCACACCCGTGGCAACTGGACGATGGAGCTTTCGTCCTCCGTGAACTTCTTCACGACCAACGACGATTTTTTCAATGGCAGGAAACTCGAGGAAGACCCGCTGCTGATCGGCCAGGGCCATCTCATCTACAACTTCATGCCCGGCCTTTGGCTCGGTGCCAGTGCTGGCTACGGCTATGGTGGCGAATCCACCATCGACCGGGTTTCCGCCAACGACCGCAAAGGCAACCTTGGTTTCGGATTGAGCGCCGGCATCCCGGTCAACCGTCATTTCGGCTTCAAGATCGCCTACATCGGAATCCGGACCCAGGAAGACGTGGGTTCTGACAACGACACTTTCACCATCGGCTGTTCCCTCCAGTGGTGAAGCCACTCAATTCATGAAAACCAAGACCACCATCCTTGCCCTCTTTGGCTCAGCAGCACTCCTGCATGCAAATGACGCAGACCTCGCCCAAAAACTTGCCAATCCCATCGCCAGTCTCATCAGCGTGCCGATCCAGAGCAATCTGGACCTCGGCGTCGGCCCCGGGGACGGCACGATATGGAAAACGAACATCCAGCCCGTGATCCCTTTTGATATCACCGAGCACTGGAATCTCATCTCACGCACCATCCTGCCGGTCATCGACCAGGAAGGACTTGCCCCCGCTGGCGACACGTTGGACGAATCCGGCCTTGGCGATCTCACCCAAAGCTTTTTCTTCTCGCCCAAAGAAAGCACGCCGATCTGGGGCGTCGGCCCGGTGCTTCTCATTCCAACTGCCAGCGATTCCCTGTTAGGAACCGAAAAGTGGGGAATGGGCCCCACCGCCGTGGTGCTGAAACAGGAAGGACTGTGGACCTATGGCGCACTCGCCAACCATCTCTGGGATTTCTCTGGAGATGATTCGCGGAACTCCGTCAATGCGACGTTCTTGCAGCCGTTCGTTTCCTACATTACCCCCACCAAAACCACCATTTCAATCAATACGGAAACCACCTATGACTGGCAGGCCGATGAATGGACCGTGCCCATCAACTTTGTGGTCAGCCAGCTTTTCAAAATCGGCGAGCAGCCCATGCAAGCGTTTGTTGGGGCGCGCTACTATGCCGACAAACCCGCAAACGGCCCCGAGTGGGGTTTGCGCCTCGGTCTGACTTTCCTGTTTCCGAACTAATACAATCCCAACCTCATCTCCATTAGAACTCCGAAATCGCGAATCATGCTTGCCGCGCTCTGCCTCACGGCCGCCATCCCGGCGCATGCCCAGGCTCCTCCGGGCTATCCGCCTTCTTCGGTTCCGCCTGCGCCGCTGCTGGCTACGGAGCAGTTGCAGGAGCTCGTCGGGCGAGTCGCTCTCTATCCGGACGTGATCAACCTGATGGGCGACGACCTTGACTGGACCGAGCCCCTCGGCCGGGCGGTCACCACCTCGCAGGCCGACTTGCTGGAAGCGATTCAGGTATTCCGCCGCAAGGCCGAGGCTGCCGGTAATCTCAACTCGGATGACAAACAACTCGCCGTGTTAAGTCGGGCAATGTCGCAGATCGGTCCGGCCAAGCCCGAAGTCATCTATGTGCCGGTCTATCAGCCTGCAACCATCGTTGGGTCGCAGCCCGAACTCGTAGTCACCTACGTGGCTTCGGCCTATCCGGTGTATTACAACCCGCTGTCCACCGTGGCGGCCGCAGACGTTCAAACCGAGCCTTTGAATGACCCCATTCCATCATGAAAACTCTCCTCACTCTTCCGCTTGCTATACTGCTTGCATCACCTGCCGTCGCACAGGAAATCTCCGCCGTTCCGCCGATGCTCTTTCTCAGTCCGATTGAAGCCGCGGATGACTTTATCGCAGCTGCGAAAAACGGAGAACAAGAAGCCCACGGCGGTGAGTATGACTACCTCATCAACGGCCATTTTATCGGTGGCTTCGCCTTGATCGCATGGCCCGTCGAATACGGGAAAACCGGTGTGATGAAGTTCATTGCTAACCATGATGGCGATGTCGATGAAGGGGATCTCGGTGCGCATACCAAAAACAGCGCCGTGAGAATCACGAAATACCACCCGGACAGCAAATGAGCTTCGGCTGACAAATGAAATCTTGTAAGATCCATGCCCTATGGCGTGGAATGGCGCCATACATCCACTGTGTCCCTGATCTGCCCGATACCTCACCATGAACGAAGAAACCCGCCAGTCGTCTGTCGAACTCACTCGTCTGGTGTCTTATCTCGACAATCACGTCTCGATTACCGAGGATGAGGTTCTGGAGAATGCTCCCAACGGCGTCAGCCTTAATCCCTCGTATCCAGTCAGCATCGATCTTGGTAGCGTCTTTGACAAGGCGCGCAAAGATGTCGGGTGTGGACTAGGAACTGCCGGATTCATAGAGTCCAGAGCAGCACCTGTGATGTCGGTCAATGAATTGTCGATGGCCTTTGAGGCGCTCGGCGGCGTCCCAGCCACCGAAGGCCTGACCGGCAGTGAATTCCAGTTCTTGAAACGTGCAAAGGGTCTGATCTTCGATGGATCGATAGACTTCCTGACTTACCACCATGCCTGAATTCCTCTTCCTGCTCCCTTTTGAAGCAGCGGCGCTGATTGTCATCGGCGGCCTCGCCTGTTACTCGCTCATCGGACTCGTGGTCACGCGCCGATGGATTCTCCCCCGACTCAATGTCCTGCCGGATGACTCCGACTTCACCGGCGCGATGGTGCAGGCTGTAATGGTGTTTTACGGCCTCGCGGTCGCTCTCGTCGCAGTGAGTGTCTGGGAAACCCACGCCGAAGTGTCGGGTCTGGTCTCCGAGGAGGCTACCCGAATCGCCGGAGTCTATCGTGACGTAAGCGGTTATCCCGAGCCGGTCCGCAGCCAGCTTAAGAGCGAACTCCACGGCTACACAGACTACCTGATTGATGAGGCGTGGCCACTCAGGAGCGAGGGAAAAAAGGCTGCCCGCGGCGTGGAGTGGATGAATCGATTCCAGGAAAAACTCTGTGGCTTTGAGCCCTCCACCGAGGGGCAGAAATGCCTGCATGCCGAGACTCTGGCTGCCTACAACCGGCTCATCGAGGCAAGAAGACTCCGGCTTGACGCAATGGATACCAAACTGCCTTCGGAACTCTGGTTCATCGTCAATTTCGGTGCATGCATCAGCCTCGCCTCCACCTATTTCTTCAAGGTTGAGGATTCCCGTTTGCATGGTATTCTCGTCCTCCTTCTTTCGATCTTTATCGGCCTCGTCATCAGCATGATCCTCGCCTTTGACCAACCGTTTCTCGGTGACCTAGGCATCGGTTCGGATCCCTACCGTGTTGTGCGAGACCAATTGATGATCCAATAATGATTTACCCATGAATTCATTTGCCAAGCTTTCCCGTTGTTTCACGCCCTTCATGGCGATCATGCTGTTGTGCCAATGCACCGCGCCGATCTCCGTCAAAACCGTGAAACCATCGCCTCCTGTGGGTATGGAAAGAGCCCATCACGCCGGCTTGATCGCCTCCATTCGTGAATTGTCGGCCAGGATCGCTGCCGGTGATGAGTCAGCCTTGGCAGCCTACAATCACCAGGTCGCCCGTTTGATCGAACAAATCGGACAATCCGGTTTGAATCCATGGGTCTCACCCGTTTCAATTGGGAGTGCCTCACGCACTTTCACTCTGAGGGCAAGTGCCCCTGGGGATGTCGATATCACAAAGGTTCGTCTTGTTCCCTCCGACACTCTGCGCTTCAAGGGCGACTATGCCGAAACCCGCTCGATCGTTGCCGGAATCGGCGCGCCTCTGGTGGCTGTATCGTCCTTCGAATCCATCGGGCACACTCGCATCCGGACGAATCAACCGGTTCGCAATCTTACCGCTTTGGTCAGATTCAACGGATCCATCGCCTCGCTCGATCTCTACGATCCCTATCAGGTCGAAAGCGTCTTGTTTGACGGACGCAAGCGAGTGCTGGCCGCCGACTACAGCGCTGCCCTGATGTTCGCGCTCTCAAAGGCACGCATCGACAAGCTGGGGCTTGCCCGACTGCTCCGTCCTTCGAGATATGACAACACGGCACACCTCAACTTCACCCAGCCGTTTGACCCGAAGCGAATTCCTGTGCTGTTTGTTCACGGATTGGACAGCACGCCTGCCACTTTCGCACCGATGTATTTCCACCTGCTCGAAGATCCTGAAATCCGCCGCAGATTCCAATTCTGGGTCTTCAGCTATCCCAGCGGATACCCTTACCATTATTCGGCCGCGCTTCTTCGCCGTGAGATGGATGCCGTGAAACGGGAGTTTCCAGGCCACAAAAAGATGATCATCGTTGGCCACAGCATGGGCGGCATCATCAGCAGGCTGATGCTGACCGACGCTGGCGACCGACTGTGGGTGGAAGCCTTTGGCAAGTCGCCCGCGGAAACCCGAGCCAGCGGCCTGAGCCGCAATCTCCTCGAAGAGATCCTCATCTTTAATGACAGGAGTGAGATCGATCGTGCCGTTTTCTTCTCCGCACCCCATCGGGGATCCGACCTAGCGGTCAATCCGATCGGCAGCCTGTTTGCCCGGCTCGTACGAATGCCCGGGACGCTCGCCGATGTCCGTAACGTCGCACTTTCGCTTGCGACAGCCGATCAGGCCGGCCTTATCATTCAAGCCGCGCCTAACAGCATCGGAACGTTATCGCCCCGCAATCCCTTCGTTCTTGCCGTGAACAGAATACCAATCACGCCAAGGGTACCCCACCACTCCGTGGTCGGTGATCGAGGGAAGGGCGACACGCCGGATTCTTCCGATGGAGTCGTCGCATACTGGAGCTCGCACCTTCCCACCGCCGCCTCGGAGAGGATTGTTCCTTCGGGTCACGGTTCTCATCAGCACCCTGAGGGAATCGAGGAGCTGCGCAGAATCCTCCATCTTCATCTCAAATCAAGATGAGACGCATGTTCCGCTTCATCATTTTCATCCTTTTGGTTGCCGTATGTCCCTGCCACGCAGGATCGCCCCCGGAGCGTGTTTTCTGCCCACCCGGCAATTCAGGCCCCGTCCGGGTCAATGTCAACTTTGCCCTTCAAGGGGTTAACGGCATTGATGACGAGGAGGAGACTTTCGGATTCAATGGGCTTCTCCAACTCTCCTGGAAGGATCCAAGTCAGGCCTTTGATCCGGTTTCCACAGGCACGTCCGAGATTATCCGGCAGGGATCTTATCAGGTCGATGAGCTCACCCCCTCCTGGTTTCCGCAGGTCTATCTTGCCAATGAAAGCGGACTCTATGAAACCGATGCTGTCACGCTTCGCGTGAAGCCTGACGGTTCATGCACGCTTTCATGTTCCATCAATGCAATTGCGGAATGCCATCTTTCGATGCGGAGATACCCTTTTGACACGCAAGTTCTTGACGCGGATTTCAGTATGCCTGGATTCACTGCTGACGAGGTGGTTTTTGTCGCCGGTGAGAGCACGCTGGCTCCCGAACTAAGCCTTTCGCAGTGGTCCATGGATGGGCTTCGGATTATTCCGCTCTCATTGCCGAGTCCTGGTTTCACCGTGCGCCTCAAGGCCTCCAGAGACCCTCTCTTCACACTTAGGCTGGTCGCAATGCCGCTCGCTCTGATTGTCATGCTCTCTTGGTCGGTTTTCTGGATGGAGCGCTCCTCATTGGGTGACAGGATCAGCGTGTCGTTTGTAGGCATTCTTACCGCGGTAGCTTACCAGATTGTCGTCGGAGACCTGCTTCCCCACGTTTCCTATATCACTGTGATGCATGGATTCCTCAATCTGAGCTTTTTCGTCATGTGTGCGACGGTTGTCGTGAATCTCGTTGTCGGCGCATGCGATCGAAGGGGCCGGGGAGATCTGGGGGATCTTATCGACCATCGCTGCCGGTGGATTTTCCCCATTACCTATTTTAGTCTTATTCCTGTGATTTTCTTGGTCGCTTTTCATTTGAGTTCCTCATAAATCAAGACCCTCCCATGAAACCAATCACCAGCTTCTTCACGGCTCTTCTTCTTGTGACATGTTCGTTTCTTACCTCCTGCGGAAACGATCCCGTTACCAACCTCAACGCAGCAAGTGTAAATCCTCGGCAACTTGCCGCTGAATCAAGATCCGCACTCGGTCAGTTGTATGCGAGAAACACCGCGGCCCGCCGCATGGGTCCCAAAGCCAAGGGCATTCTTGTTTTTCCAAGCATCGCCAAGGGCGGTTTCATGGTTGGAGGCATGGCAGGCAATGGGGCTCTCATCCGCCCCGATGGCACCATTCGTGACTTCTATCAGACCGCAGGAGCTTCCTACGGACTTCAGGCTGGTGTACAAAAGTACGGTTACGCCCTTTTCCTCATGGATGACTCCGCATTCGCCAACCTCAACCGTACGGACGGCTGGGAAATCGGTTCAAGCCCGAGCCTCGTCGTGGTCGATGAGGGGATGTCTTCGTCCCTCACGAACACAACGCTCCAGAAAAGCACCTATGCATTCTTCTTCAACCAACGGGGCCTCATGGGAGGCCTTGGGCTCCAGGGCTCCAAGATCACTCGTATCCAACCTCCTCGCTGATTCATGATTACGGCCCAGTAAGGGTTTTTGAAGAGCCTGAATGTTCGGTATTGAGAGCATTGTTCATACCCGCACCCGCAAGTCCCTCGCGCTCCACAAAACCCCCGCCGCTTCTCGGCCGGCTCCCTTCATCCGTCTTGCGCCGTCTTTGCGCTTTGCGGAGAAGCGGTGGCGTGAGGCGA
>JAIXOR010000034.1 GCA_027486655.1 Verrucomicrobiaceae bacterium
CCCCAGAACAAAGCGCCGGTCCACCACGCGCGAAATGCAGTGGTAGAACACCGGCTTGTGCCCGGAATGCCGCCAAGTAGCCAGCCAACGCGCTTTCCTCATGAGGCCCAAACCCTCACGCAAACCCATCGCACCTGGCAACTATAAAAGGACTGTCCCTTTATTTGTTGTCGCCGACGGATGGTTCTGGGGGAGGGCTTATTTTCCGGACCAGCCGCCGCCGAGGGCTTTGGCGAGGGCGGCGAGGGTGATTCGTTGTTGGGAATCGATTTGGGCGAGGACGAGTTGGACGCGGAGGACGGTGCGGTCGGCTTCGACGACTTCGAGGTAGGAGCTGAGGCCTTTTTCGAAGCGTTCGAGAGCGATGCGGCGGGTGTCGCGTGCGGAACCGAGTGCGGCGTCCAGGGATTGTTTGGAACGGGCGAGGCCTTGCAGGTCGGTGATGGCATCCTCGACCTCGCGAAGAGCGGTGAGCAGCGCGGTTTTGTATTGGGCAAGGGACTCGTCCCTGCGACTGACCGCCGCATCGAAGTTGGCGCGGTTGGATCCTCCGTCGAAGAGGGGTGCGGCGACGCCGGCGCCGAGGGATAGCACCCGGTTTTCCCAGTCGAGGAAACGTTTGACGTCCATCGATTCGAATCCGGCCCCGGCATTGAGGCTGAAGCTAGGGTAAAAGGCGGCTTCCGCGACGCCGATGCGGGCGTTGGCGGCGCGCAGTTGTTGTTCGGCCGCGCGGACATCCGGGCGGCGTGCGAGGACCTCGGCGGGGAGTCCCGGGCGGATGCTGGGGACGGACGGGGTCTTGCCGCCGCGTGGCATGGAGAAATCGGAGGGTCTGCTGCCGCAGAGGACGGCCAGTGCGTGTTCGGCGGATCCGCGTTGGCGCTGGACGACGGCGAGGTCGTTGCGTGCGAGTTCCAGCTCGGTGCGGGCCTGGCTGGTGGTGAGGCCGTTGGTCAATCCCGCGTCCGCCTTGCTGGTCTGGATTTCGAGGGTTTCCTGGCGGCTGGTGATGGTTTCCTCGATGATCTGTTGCTGATCATCGAGGCCACGGAGGAGGAAGAACTGGCGGGCCACTTCGGTGGCGATGCCGAGGCGCTGGGCGTCCAAGAGGGCTGCCGCCGCATCGGCCTCGGCGGATGAGGCTTCGAGCAGGCGCTTGTTGCGGCCCCAGAGGTCGGGATCGTAGGCGAGGTCGAAGGTGCCGCGGTAGCGCTGGTTCTCCAGATTTACGGAAACCCCGGGAGGGAGGTTCTCTGTGGTGGCGTCGTTCGAAGCGCGGGCGATTCCGGCGCTGCCCTGGAGGTCCAGGGTGGGGAAGAGGCGGGCGCGGTCGAGGCCGACGAGTGCGCGTGCGGTGTCGAGACGGGCCTTGGCCGCGGCGAGGTCGGTATTGGCGGCGAGGGCGCGCTCGACGAGGCGGTTGAGTTGCGCGTCATTGAAAAGCCGCCACCACGCGTCGGGGAGGCGAGCTCCGGGTGAGGGGGTGGTTTCCTTCCATTGGTCCCTGCCACCCAGCGATGGAAGTTGGAAATCCGGGCCGAGGGTGCAGGAAGCGAGAAGGATGGCCGCGGCCGGAGTGAGGAGTCGGAGTGTCATGGCTCAGTCGAAAGCGGTGGGGAGCGAGGGATCGGCGGCATGGCGCCAGGCGAGGTCGAGATACTGTCTGCCGGAGCGGTGAGGGCACAAGGGCGGGATTTCCCCGGGGCCGAACCAGGCGGCTCCGGTGGTTTCGTGGCTGGTGGTGAGGACACCGCCGGTGAGCTTGCACAGGAAAACGAGCCGATAGACATGCTCGGGCTGCGGTGGATGGTTGTGGCGGTCCTTGTCGAGGCAGGCGATGAGTTTGAGGACCTCGACCTCGATGCCGGATTCCTCGAGGACTTCCTTCACCGTGTTTTCCGCAGGTGTTAGATTCTGGTCCGCCCAGCCGCCGGGCAGGGTCCACATGCCGGTGGAGGCCTCGCGCACGAGGAGGATGCGGTTATGACCGTCGAACACGGCCCCGCGCACGTCGACCTTGGGGGTGGCGTAGCCGAACTCCATGGGCCACTTGAATCCGGGCGCGGCGGAGGCGAGTGGAAGGGACGAGAGTTCGTGGAGGCGCTCGTATCGTTCGCGGTCGAAGGGGCTTTCGCTGTATCGGAGTCCCGCTTCGGAGAGCGCCTTGAGTTCGCGGCTGAAGGAGATCCAGTCGAGACCAGGGCCGGATGTCGGTGGATGGTTCATGGCTCCGGGGCTTCGATGAACACATCGACCTGCTGGCCGACGTACACGGGCGGATCCTGCGGCCGGTTGAAGGAGAAAATGACCTGCAGCACCCGGGTGTCGACCCGCTCGGTGGAAGATCCCGTAAGTGAGACCTTGGGAATGATGTAGGGTTCCACCCGGACGAATTCGAGAGGGAACTTCACATTCGGATCGCCCTTGAGGCTGGCGGTTCCTTTCTGCCCGGCGCGGATGCGGGTGGCGTTTTGTTCATCGACGTCGGCGCGGACTTGCAGGCGCTGGATATCGCCAAGGATCATCGCGGGGGATTTGGGAAGAGTGGCGGCGTATTCGCCCACGCGGAGGTTCACCTGGATGATGGATCCATCGCGAGGGGCGCGGATGGTAAGGCGGTCGATGAGAAGGCGCAGGCTCTCAAGCTCGCTTGCGGTGGCGGCGAGTTCGGCGGTGGCGGAACTGAGTTGAGCTTCGGCGACGGAGACGTCCTGGCGGCGGTTGTCGATGTCATCGACGCTGACGGCGCGCGGGTCGCTGACGGCGTTGAGGCGCGAGAGCTGGGATTTGACCTTGGCAAGCTGCGCCTCCGCGACCTGGACCTTGGACTTGGCCACCGACTGCCGGGCGAGTGTGGTGATTTCCTGGGAGCGGAGGTCGCGATCATCGAGGCGGAAGAGGATATCGCCTTGTTTCACGGTGTCGTTGACCTTCACCCCGAGCTCGGCGACCAGGCCGGGCTGAGGCACGCCGATGGCGACGTTCTCACTGAGCGCCTCGATGATGCCGGTGGCGGAGACTGCGTGCACGTAGGGTTTCGGGGCGGGCGGCACGGGTGGGTCTCCCGGGGGCGGCATGGCGCGCTCCGCCTGGATGCGGGTGATGGTGAGGATGCCAAGCACGCCGGCGATGGCCAGGGCGATGGTGGCGAAGCGGGACACGAGCGAGATGAATTTCATGGAGGTGTGGGTTCGCGGGTTGCCGGAGGCTGTCCTCAGTGGATGGCGTGTTCGTGGATGAAACGGGGCGGCTGCTCGTGCGTCTGGATCTTTTCCTCGACGATCTCGCCATCATCCATGCGGGCGATGCGATCCGCGTAGGAGAAGATGCGGTTGTCGTGGGTGACGATGATCACCGCACGCCCCGGGGAGCGGGCGACGTTGCGGAAAAGTTCGAGCACGATTTCACCGTTTTTGGAATCGAGAGCGGCGGTGGGCTCATCGCAGATGACGAGCGGAGGTTCGTGAACAAGGGCGCGGGCGATGGCCACGCGCTGCTGCTGGCCTCCTGATAGTTTGTTAGGGCGCTCCTTCCACCGATCGGCGAGGCCGACCGCATCGAGGGCGGCACGCGAGCGGCGGAGGGCCTCACGCGAGCCGACTCCCTGGATGAGGAGCGGGATGCCGACATTTTCGGCGATGCCGAGCGTGGGGATGAGGTTGAACTGTTGGAAGATGAAGCCGATGTGTTTGGCGCGGAAGCGGGTGAGTGCGCCGCCGGACATCGTGTGCAGAGCTTGGCCGAAGACCTCGATGGATCCGGCCTCCACGCCGAGGGTGCCGGCGATGGCGCTGAGCAGGGTGGTCTTGCCGCAGCCGGAGGGGCCCACGAGCATGAGGATTTCTCCGGCATGGGCCTGGAGATCGACTTCCTTGAGCACATGGATGCGATTGGTGCCCGAGCCGAAGTGTTTTTCCACTCCGCGGACGTCGACGACGGGATTGGTGACTGCGGTGCTCATGCGCGGAAGACCATGGCGGGCTCGTAGAGGCTGAGGCGGATGATTCCCAACAGCGCGGCGATCATGCAGATGAACTGGATCACGCCGAATGCCACGACGGGAATGATCCATGGCATGACGAAGGGGGGTTGTTCGTTCTGGATGGCGAACCAGGCGAAGACCGAAGTGGCGAGCAGGCCGATGCCGAAGCCGATGAGCCCGACGACGGATGACTGGATGAGGAGCATGATGCTGAGCCTGAAGTTGGTCATGCCCATGGCCTTGAGCGCGCCGAGGTGCTTCAGGTTGTCCAGGACAAAGGCGTAGAAGGTCTGGCAGGCGATGGCGATCCCGACGATGAATCCGATGACCACGGTGGTGCCGAACGAGATGGGGATGCCCGTGTTGCGCACGTACCACCAGACGGTGGAGGTGTTGAAATCATCCGGGTTTTCCCCGAAACCGCGGTTGACGAAGGCGCGGAGTCCGGTCCTGCGGGTGATTTCCGCGGCGGCGGCGTCGGGTGTCATTCCCTCGACCGGGGCGGCGATGACCGCGGAGAGCATTTTGCGCGAGGCCGGGGTGTATTGAAGGGCGCGTTCGTAGGTCGTCCAAAGATAGGGCCCTCCGGTGAACGAGCGGACGGCCTTGCAGATACCCACGACGCGGGCTTCGATGTCATTGATTTCAAAATGATCGCCGACGGTGATCGGGTTGGTTTTGTCCAGCGAGAGCCGTTCGACGGCGAGTTCGTCGATGACGACGGTGTTGGGCAGCCGGAGGTCGGCGAGGTTTCCCTGGATCATGCGCATGGGCCCCCCGGCGAGGGATGCGGCGTCGATGCCGATGAGCTGCACGGTCTTGAAACTGCCGTCCTCGATGCGCACCCGCTGGATGCCTGAGTAGAGCGGCATCGCCCATTTCACCGCGGAGACCGAGCGGACTCGGGAAACATCGGTGTCCCTGAGCGGGTTGGTTTCGTTCACTTGTTCGACGCGTTCCTCGACCACGTAAATGGGAGCGGCGACGTTCTTGAGGGTGGAGGTGGTCCAGGTCATGAGCCCGCAGAACACGGAAGCCTGCTGGACGATCAGGAAGGTGGCGAAGAACAGCCCGGCGACGAGCATGAGGTACTTGGCCGTATCGCCGAAGAGCATTTTGAGAGCGAGGCCGATCATGCGCGGTGGGGTGGGGCGGGGGGAGGGTAGCAGCGCCGGAGCAGCCCGCAATGCGCGAACCGTGCCACGGCGCAGATTTCCCGGGCGCGGTATGAAACGCCGCCTGCCCCGGCATTTGGGATTCCCCCGGACCGGTGGCGGGTGTAGGGGTGGATCATGGGCTTGATCGAAACATGGTTGGTTTCCGAAGAAACGGGGAGGCCTTTTCACGGCTGTGTCCGCTGCAGGCTGCCCTTGTTGGAGATCGACCGCCCGTGGCTGGTGAACAAGGACTACTTTCGGGGTGAGTGTGTGCTGGAATACGCCGTCTGCCAGAAATGCCGGGGTGAGGTGTCCGCGGAGATTCCGGAGGTGACGAAGGCCGCGGTGCGCCAGTTTCTGGAAGCGGAAATCGATTGGCCGGCGCGTCTTGCCGAGCACCTCGGCGAGGGCGGGGAGGCTCTGAGGTTTTCACGTTGTGTCTCTTGCCTGCGGCCGCGTGAGGATCTGGATGGCTTCGCGCTATCCGGATTGTTCGATGCGGAAGGGCATGCGGTCCTGGGGCCGCTTCCCTTGCTCTTGTGCAGGGAGTGTTACGGCAGGATGACCTCCCTGCTGTGCGAGCGGAGCCGTGGGGTTTGGAGACGGTTTCTCGACGAAAACTTCGAGGGGCCCTTCGATCCCGACGATCTCGGCATCTTCTGAACGCCTGGCGATCAGCCGAGGGCCAGAGCCTCTTCGAATGCCGCCTGGAGTGTGGAGAAGGACTCCAGCCCGCAGGACACGCGCAGCAGGTGGGATGGCACGCCGCAGCCTTCGGCCCACTCGAGCTCCGGGTAGTGCGCGAGCATGGTGTATGGGCAGACCAGTGTGAAGGGCGTGCCGAAACTGGGGCCCTTGCTCACCTTCAGCGCGTCATACACCTTGGCGGTTTTCTTCGGATTCTTGAGGACAAACGACAGCAAACCGCCATAGCCGCCGTTTTTGCGGCGCACGGCATCGTAGTTTTCCCGGCAGACCAGGGACGGATGCCACACCTGCGCGACAGCCGGCTGCTCCGCGAGCCACGAAGCAAGCTCGATGCCGTTGGCGTTGACGGTTTTCATCCGCTTGGAATAGCCCTTGAGATTCGAGAGAAGCACCTCCGCATCAGCGATGTAAAGCGGCGCGCAATCCGCGGCATCGGCTGCGAGCGATTCACACAGCGCAGCGGCCAGCGGGGAATCCGAGCGCACGGCGGCCATGCCGGCCATCACATCGCCTTCGCCCGAGACCCATTTTGTGAGACTGCCGGTGACCACATCCGCAAATCTCAGTGCCTCGACGTTCAGAGGGCCTGCCGCCGAATCGTCGACCACAAGCGGCGTGGATCCCTCGGCACAGGCCTGGGCCACCCGTGCCAGATCCACGGTGCGCAGCAGCGGATTGCTCGGCACCTCGGTGAAGACCCCGGCAAACTCGCCCTGGCGGATGCGTTTGAGCGCCTCATCGAACGACTCGCCGCTGGCTTCATTCAGATAGACCACGCCGTGTCCGAAGAATTCCTGCACTTTCAGGCAGTCCACATAGGGAAACTCCAGTTGCAGCGTCTTCTTGCCCTTCATCAGGCCGGGCAGCGCGCGCAGCACCGAGGTGACCGCCGCCATGCCCGAGGAGAAAACAAACGTGTGATCCGGCTCCGAGCCGGTGAACTTGGCGACGGCGCGCGCGATCAGGTGCGATTTCGAACCCTCGCGCGGCTTGCCATCGAGGAAATCCTGCGCCTGCCGGCTGCTCACCACCTCACCGGAGAAGCGCCAGTAGTTGTTGGCCTCCGCTTTCGCCTTCGAGGGAACAATCAATGCCTGGAGCCCGTGGTAGCTGCTGATCCGCACGGCTGTCTCGGCGCGGCGCTCGACCCAGCGATGGGCGCGCTGCACCGAGGCGCGCGTGGGCAGAACGACCACATCCTCACTGTCCAACGCGGTTTCCGCCTTGGCATTGTCGAACAAGCGCTCGACCGTCGGATGCTTGAAAAACCGTGGATACCCCATCCGCATGCGCTTCAACACCTTGTCGCGGCCTTCTTCATAACCGATCACCGAGTCCCACGTCGGAAGGCACACCGAGCACGCGTGCGGAGAATCCGGGAGAGGTATCCCCAGATCCTTTTCCTGCCATGCCGGCTGGGCTGATAGGTCGCGCGTCACGGCCCCCTCCATGACTCGCGGCCGGACTTTGGGCAAGCCGGATCGACTCATCGAGCCTGCCACCCCTGTTCCATCCCGCCGATGACTTCGCGTTTTTTGCCGTGTGATGCATCTATCTCATTGATTTCCAATCAAATCCACACTCGACGAACCAACGCCCATCTTGCATCGATCCCGTTTCGGCGGCACCAGGAACCCGGAAATCGGATGATAAATCCGGCCATCCACCTGGGTTTCATGGGGACTCGCACCACCCATGAAGCGCATCCTGCCGATTCTCACCTCGCTCGTCGGCCTGATCGCCGTGTTCTTCTGGGTCCTTCAGCCATCCTGGAAAACCCGCTCATCCCCGGCGTCCCCGCCGCCGCTTGTTCCCGCATCCGCGCCGGAATACGAATACCGCGAAGCGTCTCCCGACGGCATCGGGAAGTTCTTTCTGGGCCGGGAAATCTCGAAGGTCATGGGCCACTCCGGAATCACCTGGCTCGAACGTGATCAACGCGAGGCCGAGGAAGCACCCACCCGCGCCATCGCCGCGCTCGACCTGCCGCCGGAGACGGTCATCGCCGACATCGGCGCAGGATCCGGATACTACGCGCTGCGCATCGCCCCGCGCATCCCGCTGGGACGAGTCGTGGCGGTCGATATCCAAAAGGAAATGATTGATTTCCTCTCACTTCGGTCCCGGCAACTCGGCATCTCCAACATCCAGACGCACCTCGGCGCAGTGGATGATCTCAAGCTCCCGCCCTCCACACTCGACGCGGCGCTTCTCGTGGATGCCTATCACGAGTTTTCCCATCCGCGTGAAATGCTTGAGTCCCTCCACCGCGCGCTGAAACCCGGCGGCCGGGTCTTCCTTCTCGAGTTCCGCGGCGAGGATCCGCGCGTGCCGATCAAGCCGCTCCACAAGATGACGGTCGATCAGGCCCGCCGCGAGTTCGAGGCCTGCGGCTTCCACTTCGCCGAAAACCGCCGCCACCTGCCGTGGCAGCACCTTCTTGTGTTTCGCAAGCCCTCCGCGCCCTGATTCACCCGGTGTCGAATCCTGACAGGCAGCGCCATGCACACGGCCCGATTGGATCGACCGCGTCCGCTCCCGCCGCATCACCCCTCCCGGCCAATCCCTCCGCTAGGACAGGACCGGGAAAATCCTGCCAATCTCCAAACCACCCGGTGAAGCCTCCTCCCCGGCCTTCCGCTACTGGAGACCCTTGGCCGGCAAAGCCGCCTTCTATCAATTCCGCTACGACGATCTTCTCATCGACCTGAGCCAAGCCACCCACCCTTAACCCTCCCACACATGCCTGCCACCGCAGATTGGTGCCTCGTTGATCCAAAACGTAGCGACCGTTCGATGAACCGCCACGCCAATGAACCGCAGTTCATGGTGAATGGTGACGTCTACCCACTCCTCACTCAGACGGATCACTGCTCACCGAGCACTCGGCAATACTCCGCTCGGTCTTTAAAGTGCTGACATCCAGGGTCTTGAGAAATCATGCCGTGAACAACAAGCCCGGTTGACGGAATTTCAGTTCTTGTTAGCACGAGGCTGATCGACTACGATTCGGCAGGGATGAAGAGGAAGATTGCATTGACCATGCTCGTTCTGGCGACGACTGCGATTGTTGCCATTATCTCACGTCCTGCCGCCCAAGAGGACGCTTCGAAAGTCATCTGTGTAATTGCGATGGCGCAAAGCGACTTCCAGAAGCTTGTGAGGTCGGACATTCGATATTCCATGGTGAAGGTCGAGCCAATCGGCAAGTCTGGACGTTTCAGTGTCAGCGCAACTGGCGCAACAAAGGCGATCGCCGAGAAGAATCTTGAAGCTTCGATTCGCTCACTTGTGGATTGGGGTTACACATGGCAGGTAAAGCGGTGTTCCAAGCAGGAGTTGGCCGAGATCAACCTCGCTGGTGCCGTTCAGGATTCCGCCCCCCGGGACAGACCTGGAAGGTGGTCGAATGCGCTCAATCAACTTTATGGACCTTTTCGTGATACTTTCGACCTTAGACTCAAAAAAGAAAACTGACATCAAGGAGCCATTCGTGATTGTGTGTTTTCCACCGGGAGCTTCGTGGAGCCAATCACGGAGTGGGATGCTCCTAACCGATTTTCCTTTGACGTGACCGAGAATCCCCCACCCATGAACGAGCTTTCCCTTTACAAGGATTTACAAGCTCCACATCTGCATGGACACATGGTGTCGGAGAGAGGAAACTTCGAATTGCTAAGCAGGGCGATCAGATTCTGCTAGAAGTTACTACATGGTGTTCCCACAGCATTTCACCGGAGTTCCACTGGTGGATGGTTTCCGATGAGATCATCCATCGCATCCATCTTCGAGTCCTGATTCACCTCAAGCACCACACCGGAAAGAATCGCTGAAAAGGCGCTTCATCCGAAGGCGGGTAACGCTCCTGTTTGAATACGGGCTTCGGCGTCATGGATCCGAGAGACGATGACGGTCCTTGGGGATGAGGGCGCTTCTGGAGAGGCGTGGTATGAACTCGTCAGCTTGAAGGCAAATGAACCAACGAAGATCGGGACAGCGCCCACGCGTTGTGGTGGAGCGAGTCAGAGGGCGTTCTCATGGCCTTTCCGGACTTTCGGCCCGCTGAACCCAAGGACCATGCCCAATCCCGGACGGATGGATTGGGTCTTCCTCGTTGCTTGAAGGTCTGAAGGCCGGAGTGATCCACAGAGCAGCGATGGCGCGGCAATCTGTAACGTGGATGATTCAAAGGTCAATCCGGGGAAGTTGGAGGCTTCATCCATGCCACTGCACCTTTGGGAGCCAGGAACAGGGTTCCATGCTGGGCGCGTGGCGGGAACCGGGTTTCCTTGCGGTGGTTCCACGTTTGCAAGTCTGGCGATGTGGCAAGCTGCAAGTGTCCCCCGGCGGGTTCGTCCCAGACAAACCACCAGGTTTGATTGTAGAGCAGGAGGCTCGGTCCTTCGGCCATGGAGTTTCGCGGCCTCGGGTCGGAAAACATGGGTGAATGATTTCCGGCAATGGGTCCGGTCAGCGGCGAAAAGTCCGGCTTTTCGGTGTCCATGGTGGCGGTGCGTGTGATCCAGAGATTCCGCCCCGGCATGGTTTTCAGCGATTCGTCGCGCGAGCATTTGATGATCATGACCCAGTTGTGGTTCACGGGATCCGGTTTCATCACGGCATCGATGGAGGCAAAGCCGCGTTCGAAGAAGAGGCTGGCCCTGCTGAAGGTCTTGAAATCCCTTGTGCGGGTAATGAACACGCGGTTGTCGTATTGGGAACCCCGCTTGCCATTGTTGTTGCTGGCGTCGTCATCATTCTTTTCCCGCGGAATCGTGCTGGCGAAGAGGATGAAGAAGTCATCCTTCACCGGATCGTGATGGATCTCGGGTGCCCAGACGTTGTCCGGTTGTTCGTCAATGGGAAGCGAATCGGGGAAGGGTCGCACCTGGACGGGCTCCGACCAGTCGCACAGGTTCCTTGAGGAGGCATAGCCAAAGATGCGCCCGGTCCAGTTCGAGGTCCACACCATGTGGAAGACTCCCTTGTGATAAACGATGGACGGGTCACGTGTGAGGTTCTGTCCCGGCCATTTTGGCGGTGCAAAAACCGGCTTGTCGCCGTTGAGTGCCTGGAATTCGGTGTCGCCACTTCCTTTTGCGAGGAAGACCCCGTCTTTTCCATTATCGCGGAAATAGGAGAACAGCATCACCTCGGGGCATTCGGGCTGTGCTGCGATGGAAAGCCCGATGAGGCATGGAGCAATGAGGGCAGGGATGGAGAGGTGTTTCATTTCAATGGTGATTCGTTCAGGGATTGGGAATCCGGGTTGCTGAAATCTTGAGCAAGAGGATCCAATTCAGCGCAACTTGTTTGGGTTTTCGAGTGAACGCTGATGAAACCGATGCGGGTCACGTGGGAGGACGTTCCGTTGCTTTGGACCAACTCGCATGTTGCTGATGCCATGGTAACCGGCGGAAACGATTCAAGGTCTTGTGGGATCAGGTCCATCGTGATCCTGGTGGAAGAAATCGAAAGCCGCGACGCCACCACCGGTGGCGTCACTGCGGTTGTAGCTGAACAGGCCGACCTTCGTGCCTTCATACCAGGTGCTGCGATAGGAGTATTCGAGCGGGCCGAGCGGTTTGAACGAGACTCCGTCCAGACTGTAGAGCAACACTCCCTTCGCCTTCTTGTATTCGAGGCGCAGCCAAACGGTCGGGCTACTCAATTCCGGGCCGAATTCCGGAATGCCAGGACCGCTTTTGGCATCGCCTTTCACAAAGGCCAGCCTCCGGATGCCCCGGTCCTGTGAGATGCCGATCCATGTGTAATCGCCGCTCAGCGTGCAAAGTCCGGCGCGTTGGCCATCCCGCATCCCGGAGGCGTCGAGGTGGGTGGTGACCGTGGAAACCTCCCCATGGATCCGCTGAACAAGCGTGTTGTGAGCAAAGAGAAGATGGTCCTCAAAAAACTTCACTTCCTGCCGAGGATGCTGGGAGAAACCTCCAGAAGTGTTGATCGCCTTTGCCGTCATTTGAAGCCATCCCGGTCGTTTGATAAGCGATATGAGTGCGTCATCCGGATGGTGGTTCCACATCCACTGATCTGCAATCTCCGGCGTATCGAACTCATCCGAAGACCGCGGCGTGCCTGCGGGTTGTGGAGCGAGGGTTGGCTTCTCAAAGGGCTTGTCGATGCCAACGGGTTGGCCCACACCGTCCCCATCAGGGTCCTCTCCGATCCATGGCCAGTCATCTCTCCAGCCTGCGGGTTGGAGGTAGACGCGACGTCCGTAAACGGAATCCATGTCATATTCATGATGCACGAAGGCCCATTCGTCGCCTTTGACCTGAACCATGGACCCTTGTGCGGCCTGCATTCCCTGTTTCCTGCCTTCGAACAACAAGCGTCCTTCGTATGGACCCAGCAGGGATCTGGAACGATAGGCCAGTTGGGCCTTGTGGGGGCCGGTTCTCGCGACAAGGATGTAATAGTAGCCCGCGCGTTTCAGAATTTGGGGGCCTTTTGGAAGAATGTCCGAGATCAGGGTAGTGCCCTTGCCTTCAATTCCGTCGAAGGAAGAGTTGAGTGGATAGATTTTCAACGGGCCGGGATTTCCTACGAGCAGTAGGTAGCCCTTTCCGCTTTCGTCCCAGAACGGGCATGGGTCTTCGTGATCACCTCCGATATCTTCGTTGATCTTCCGCACCGGTGTCCATGGACCCTCCGGGTTGCGGGCGGTAGTCAAGAAACCCCGATAGCGCGTGCTCCAATTGTAGAGGTAGTAGATTCCGTCATGATAACCGACCTCTGCGTCCTGGGAACCGGCCGCATAGGCCTTTCCCGGGAAGTTGAAGTCATCGCTCAGTGGTCGTAAATGGGAATAGATCCGACCTGCGTGGGACCAGTTCACCAAGTCCTTCGACTTCAGCAAAGGCATGCCCATGTAGTGATGGGTGGCGGCGGTCAGATAATAGTGATCTCCCGCATGGAATACACACGGGTTGTTGTAGTCCATCCAGAGAATGGGATTGCGAAAGGTGCCATCTCCTTGATCGCCCCATGCCGGACGGGTGCCTTCGTCCTCGGCTTGAGCAAAAGTCGTGAAGAGCAACGTGCCGGCCAGATGGGCGGCGACTGCCAATGTTGGTTTGACGAGTTTCGATTTCACATTGCAACAGGTTTCGGGGTGACTTTCGTTAGATGGTGACCGTGGGAATTCCCAATATGGATTCGATTGAAGGTCCTTGGCTGGTTTCATCGGTTTCCGGGTTCGTCAAACGAGATCATCTTGACAGGCCCGAGCAATCCGGACGGCAGAAGTTTTTGTTTTGCTTGAATGTAGTTCCAGGTGGAGAACGTGCGGCGGCCTGATGATGGACGAGGCTTTCCTAGGAGCAACCATTCAGGCAGTCTGGCGAGTCGCATGATGCCGCCGCTCTTGCGCTTGGTGTCCCATTCGATGTCCGCAGGCTCCAGTTCATCGCCGATCAGGCGATTGGCCCAGAGGTTCGCGACCTCGATGGATAGCTGGTTCGATCCGGGTTTGACCGCGGAGGTGATATCGCAGGTGAAGGGTGGCTTCCACAGCTCGGGGAAACGAGTGCCGTTCACCGTGACTCTGGCGAGATTCTTCACCTCTCCGAGATCGAGCATGATCCTTCCGTTCTTTTCCGGAATCTCGATCTCACGCTGGTAGGTGGCGATGCCCGAGTAGTGGCGGATCTCCTTGTCCGGGTGATCGGTCCACGAGATGAGTTTGGGGAAACCGATCTCGGCCGGTGCACCCATCTCCGGCGAAAAACGCAGTTTCCAAGGACCTTCCACGGTGATGGTTTCCAACACTTTTGGCGGTGCAAGTTTCACTGGCAGCGATGGGATTTTCCCAGGGCTGAAGCGAATGAAGACCGATCCTCGTGCGGGAAAATCCAGGTTCACTTCGGTGCGACCGTCGCGGATCGTCCAGTGGCGAGCGGGTTCGGTGGAGCCGGTATCGGCGTGCCAGAGTTCAGGAATCTTGCCGGAGACGCGGAAGGAAGCCGTGACCTTGAGTGGTTTGTTGCGTTGATTGGAAACAAAATACCAATCATCCCCGCCGATCACCCGATGAACCCATGGGACCTCCTGAGAAGGGATGGCTTCAATCGTTTTGAATTGCGGTTGCACCTTGATGCGGGCAAGCGCCTCGGTGATGGGAATTCCTGATAGAACCCGTCCTTTGCCGACCTTGCGATCCACCTCCGCACTTCCGGCAGGCCCCCACAGTTCGTTGGCGATGGTGGTGGTCTCCTGATCCGATTCCGGATAGCCGGTAAGGCCCGCGCTGATCTCCGGGCGCGGGCCGAGGATGGTGGCTCCGGCGTTCACCAGATCGCGGACTTTCCGGAGAAGCGGCAGGGAAATGCTCTGCGGAAGCGGTGTTTTCGCGGTTCGTTTCTCGATTCCCGAGGGCGAGAGTTGGGCGTTCACGACCTTGGTGGTGTCCACCAGTTCGAGGATCTGATAGCGCATGCCGCTGGGCAGGCAGAGTGATTTGCCGTCGAAACTCATCGAGGAAATGATCAACTCCTCATTGCAAAGGTCGCTGGCGTGGCCGGGTATCACTTCGTAGCCTTTTTCATTCGGACGGAAGAGTCTGACGACATCCGCCGTGGGAGATCCCTGCTGCAGGAGATAACAGCAACGGCTGAGGTAGGCGACCCATGAGCCTGCAAGATCGTTCCAGGTCTGCCATGCCCCCATGAAGGGCGGGAAGAAGCCGCAGGTCATGCCGGGCTTGAGTTTTGGCCACGGATTGTGACCCGAAGCGTGGATGGCCATGCTGTTGATACCCATCGTGAGGGCGAGATCGGTCTGGGCCTTGGTGCTGAAGGGATCCGCATCCATGCGATGATTGGCCGGCATCGACGTCAGGGACTCGGCCGAAGCGATCTTCTTTCCATGGATGTGGGCGACCGATGCGATCATGCGAAGGCTCCACCAGCCGTATTCGCGTTTGTTGAACCAATACTCCGCCTCCGGGATGTCGAACAGAGCCCCGGCCGTCATGAAGTTGACCGGTCCGTTGTAGGGTTGGGCGCGCAGTTCCCTGCATCCGGCTTCATGCGACAGACGGATCAGCTCGGAGAAATGGTTGTCATTGATCAGCTCCTCAATGGTGGTCTTCCAATCCAGATCGAAGCGGCGGCTCAGCAACTCACTGCCGACGATCCGCTTGGTGGCCACGACCAGCCATGGCAACGGATCATAGCCCCGGCGTTTCCGGAATTCCTCACGGAAAGTGGGCGTCCAATTGAGGTTCTGTGCCTCCCAACTGTCGAAGAACAACTCGATTTTTGAATCCGAGCCGGAAGGGCGTTTGGCGGCGATCTTCTTGAAGTAACTGTCGAACTGGATGCGCGTCGCCACCTTGCTGAGCTTGTCGCATTCCAATCCGTATCCCGCTTCGGTGACCGGGTGCACCGGAACTCCGGTGGTGGTATGACCGATGCGGAGAATCACCCAGGATCCTTGATCGGGTTTCCATTTCAATCGGCCATCGGCTGTCATCCTTTCCGTGAGAGTGACAATGTTCTCCGGTGCGATCGGCCCTTTGCCCTGGGGCACTGCCAGAACGGTGATGTCACGATAGTAGTTCCATTTTTTGTCCACCTTGGGAAGTGGCAGCAAGTCATCGAAAGGAGTCTCCGCGCTGCATTTCGTTTCGCTCCAGACGACCTTCTGCATCGAGTGTTCCGGAGTGATCCATGGTCCGCCGGAGGTTGCGTAGCCGGGACACAGTTGGAACCAAAGGTCGAGATCACGGTCAGCGGCCTGCTTGAGTTTGAAATCCATGTTGTCCCACCATGGATCCGAAAGCATCGGGACAAAGGGAGAACCCGGAAGGGGTTTGCTGATTCCGCTGGTGCTGGAGCAATAGGAAACCACCGCCCCGCGGAGGCCGATGTCCTTCATCGCCTCGAGGTCCGCGATCATGCCATCGCGGGTGGCGTAGTCATCCATGAAGCGCCACCAGAGAACCGGGCGGGTTTCTTGTGGAGGCGATTGGAAATGTTTCTTGAGGGGCGCCTCGTCACCATGGACTGCGACAAGTGCGAGCCATGAGAACATCAGGGTGGTTCGTTTCAGCTTGAATCGATTTGGACTCACTGTGTCATTCGGTTTAGTTCACTTTCCAGATTCCGACCTCATCGATCCAAACAGTGCCTGGGATCAGAAAACTGAACCAGCGTTTCACTGGATGGGCGAAACCGCCGGAGCGGTGGCGGGATAACACACGTCCGTCGAGGCTCAGGCGCATCTCATCGCCCTCGGTGACGAGGATCAGTTCGTGCCATTCGGTGTCAGCCTTCCACGGGGTGGAGCTCTGTTTTGTCTTGAGCAGGTCTTCCAGGTCGGCGGGCAGCTTTTCCTTGCGGTCGAGGTAGGATTGGCGGCGTTTCCGGAGGTCGAGATTCATGACTCCGGTCTTGTGATCGCTCAGCGTGATGGAGGAAGGGGAGAGGATGGCGTAGCAAAGGTGGCCCGCGTGGATGCTTTTCTCCTCACGATCCACGAAGCCGAGTTGCAGTGATTCGGCCTTGGTGAGTCCGGGGAATCTGAAACGCACTATGGCGCCTCCGTCGGCGAAACCGGCATCGTGATGAATGTGGGCGGCGTGACCGGCTTCCTTCGTCGCGCTATGGATCTTGAGGATCCCTGCGTCGAGATCGGCCATTTTGATCTGCGGCACGCGGTCGGCGGTGGCGCTGTTCCAGCCGTTGCCGATGGCCTTGGATCCGTTGCCGGTTTCCTCGCGGTTGAAGGTGTCGTGGAAGATCAGGATGCCCTTCCCACGCAGCCATGCCGCATCATCCCTGGCAGATGGTTCGGCCATGAGAAGACCGGTGGTCAACAGGGAGATCAAAGCGAAATGAAGATTCATCGGTGGAGGAGGCGGAAGGAGACCTCGGGTTGGAACCGGCGTTCTATCAGAAGGAGGCGAAACGTCGGGGCGCGGGAGTTAGGGTTTGATTTTGATCTGGTTGCCGATCGTCACTGCTATGACGTCGTGAGGTCTATTGCGGTCGGGTTCAGGAAGGTCGATTTCCAACTGCCCGTTTGACCATTTGAATTCGACGGTTGCACCCGTTCGTAGAATCCGGACGGACCTGATCGTGGTGGCTGAGGAGCCTGGCTTGACGTGGATCTTTCCTTTTGTCCCTGCAACGGCGTGCAGATACCAGGTGCTTTCGCGGGTGGTGACGGGCACGTTGGATTGCATGTCTCGCGGCATGGGATGCGCTCCGAGGATGGATTCAGCATTCGCCTTCATCCAGTCACGCACTTCGGCCATGCCCTGATAGTAGGGTTGGGGCATCGTTCCATCCGGTCGAGGTCCGCAGTTGGCCATCACGGTTCCTCCCCATGCCTTGGTGCGGGCAAGACTTTTGAGGATGGATGCAGTGGATGCATAGGCCTTCTCGTTCTTTGTCATGTAACCCCAGGTCGGTGAGTTCCAGATGCGCAGTTGTTCCCACCAACCCGGTGGGCGGAAGGGTTGATCGCCGTGCTCCACGGTGAAGAAGTCGCCTTCGAACTTGGTCGCGCCCTGCTTCGTCGGCAGGCCACCCCGGTTGTTGATCACAATCCCCGGCTGGAGCTTCCGGACTTCCTCAAATGTGATGTCCGAGCCTGAGCCGCCATCGAACCACAACACATCGATTTTTCCGTAACGCGTCAGCAGTTCGGTGAGCTGTTGGCGGCACTCTTGCTGGATGCGGGCGCGCACCTCGGGGGGCATCGATTTGATCCGGGTGGGTTCCCAATTCATGTCGAGATCGGGACGTCCGGGAATCGGCGGCAGAGTTGAATTTCCACCGCTTTCGCTTCGATAGTTGAACGACATGTAGTCCTTGCTCTTGTGCCAATCCGGACCGGAATAGTAGAAGCCGACCTTGAGCCCATGGGTGCGGCAGGCGTTGACATAGTCCTTCACGAGGTCCCTTCCGGGTAGTGAGGTGCGGACGCCGATCTCTGAGGATTCGGTGGGCCACAAGGTGAAGCCGTCATGATGTTTCGTCGTGAGCACGGCGTATTCGAAGCCTGCCTCCTTGGCTGCTTTCAGCCAAAGATTGGGGTCGTAATGCTCGGCTTTGAACGTCTCCGCCAGCTTCCAGTATTCGGCAGGCATGAGTTTCAAACTTGGTCCCATGTTCTTGATCATGGGCCAAGACAGATCAATGCCTCCGTGCACCGAGGAAATGCTCCAGTGAAGAAACAGGCCCAGAGATGCATCGCCGAACCATTGGGCATCCGGGTGTGAATTCCGCTGACCGGGCAGGCCGGCGCGGATTTCCTGCTTCATGCGGGCGTTCAACAACGACGTGCGGTCTGCACCTCCCGGGTCTTGATTCAATGCAGCCGCCTGCTCGGCTGCATTGCGCTTCATGGTTTCAGCGTCTTCGGAGTCCGATGCATGGATCGAGATCGGCCCAAGGATGGAAAAGAGTGAAACGATCAGATGCGCCTTGAGCGAGGCGGGTTGGATCTGCCAGAGGGACTGGATTTCCGATGGTCTGCCCGAAGGAGGTGAGTCTGGCATTTCTCCGGACGATACGGGGAATGACTCAGGCTTGCCTCGTCAAATCACGCAACAATCCTTCGAATTTGCGTCCATCATGCAATGGAGCCCGTCTATCAGACGCTTTCCTGTGATAGCTTCTTATGGGCGATCCACCCCGTGGATTGCCGTGGGATTCGGGGTGGATCGTTTTGGACCTCGCTCAGGCGATTGTGGGCAGTTCGTAGCCTTTTCGACGCGGCCGGTCCTGCCTGGTGGCGGCTTCGGCGTCGTTGGTGATTTTTTCGGCCTTGGGATCCCATTTCAGGGGCCTGCCGAGACGCTCCGCGATTCCGGCCAACTGGCAGATGGTGGCGGAACGGTGGCCCACAGTGGCCGGACAGATCGTGGGTTTGCGAGAAAGGATCGATTCAATGAAATTCTTGCGGTGATCCTTCGACTCATAGACCTGAACGTCGTTCGCTGTGAACTGGTGGCGGACGAGTTCCTTGGGAAGGGTGTCGATTTTTCCGCGGCTGACGAGCACTTCGCCCTTGGTGCCGATGAAACGGATCATATGTCCGTTGTCCGGCATGCGGTCCCGCCAGACGGTGATGCCGTCTGCATAGCGGTAGTGGTGGTGCTCGGCTCCTTCGAAGCCTTTGGGGATGAACTCGACGGGACCGGTCTCGTCACGGCCGAGGGCCCATTGGATGATATCAAAATGGTGAGCACCCCAGTCGCCGAACTTGCGGCTGCCGTAGTCCCAGTAGCAGCGCCAGCCGCCACCGTAGTTGCCGAGCACGCGATTCTCCGAGTAGTCGTAGAACGGAGTGGGGCCGAGCCAGCGATCGTAGTCGAACCCTGCGGGAACGGGGACGATGGTTTCCTTTGCGGGTGGCTGGGGAAACTCACCGAGCTTGCAGTAGATTTCCTTGATGTCGCCGATCATGCCGTTGCGCACGAGATTGGCAGCGATGCGGAAATAGATTTCCGAGCGCTGCTGGCTGCCGACCTGGACGATGCGGCCGTATTTTTTCTCCGCGGCGACCATGGCTTTGCCTTCCTCGATCGTGAGGGACATCGGTTTCTCCACATAGACGTCCTTGCCTGCCTTCATGGCGGCGATCGCGATGCCGACGTGCCAGTGGTCGGGAGTTGTGACGCAGACCGCATCGATGTCCGGATTCGAAAGGACCTCCTCGAAGCGTGAGGTGGCGAGCACCCCGTTGTGGCCTTTTTCCTTGAGGGTATCGAGCGCCTTCTTGAGTTGCCATTCCTTGACGTCGCAGACGGCGATGGGCTGCACGCCCGGCATGCTGGAAAAGGTTCTGAGGTGGCCGTCGGAAATCAGGCCCACGCCGATGAAACCCATGCCGATGCGGGAGTTGGCGGCGTCCTTGTTGGCGTTTCCCAGCGTTTCGGCCCGGATGATTTGAGGCCCGGCGATGAGGGCTCCGGCGGTGCCGAGAGAGGACCTGAGGAAGTGACGGCGTGTGGTTTTTGATGTGGGGTTCATGGGATGATTCGGGGGCGCGCTCCCTTTACGGGACGGCGGGTGCCTGAGTTTCAGGGTTTCGATTTCGAGAGCGGGGTCAAGGCGGAGAAGCAGTGATTTTCAGCCGGACAAAGCGGCGTGTGTTTCCGGCAGGCAGAGTGGCCTTCCATGTGGAGGACCCTCCGTTGCCTGTGGCAGGCATCGGGGAATGGGTGACCCCCGTGGCGGACCATGGACCTGTTAGGGAATCCGCCCATTCCACCTGGAATCGGATCCCCGACAGGTCGGCCACCGTGCTGCGCTGGTAGACGAATTCGAGGGCGTCGGCGGATTTGGAGAGGCTTGCGATTGCGGCGTCCGGATTTCTGGGCGAGGTCCCACAGGCGAACTCGAGAAGGTTCGCGTGGCCGTCCTGGTCGGGGTCGGCGAGAGTGGCGGTGTCGGAAGGCTCCGGACCGGAGCCGAAGTGCATCGCCAGCCACGAACTGTAGTCAGTAGGTGCCGGGGTTACGCTGATGGTGACGGTGGATGAGGTCTCTGCCAGACGGTTCGTGCCGGTGAGCCGCAGTGTGTAGCTGCCGATAGACGGGAAGGTAATCGTGGTGGCAATGTCGTTTGGATTGGCAAATTCCACCGGAGCCGGCCCCGAGAGCAAGGACCATTGGGTGACCTCGGCGTGGCTGGCGGATACCGGTAGGGTGATGGGTTGGCTTGGGTGCGCGGTCGGGATCGTCCCTATCGAAGTTGCTGGAGCATGGTTTCCCCGATAGAAAACCGTGAGTTGCGGGCGATGATCCGCGTCCAGGTTGTCGTCCGAAATGATGCGGCTGATCGAGTTTGCGGTTCCGGCTTCGGTGGCTGGGGAAAGAACCAACAGGCGAAGAGGAGTGCCGGTGGCGCGGGCGTTTTCGGCCAGCGAGGTGAATGCCGGTGTGCCGGGGAAGACAATCGGGTGTTCCAGCAGGGTGGCATTGAATCCGGGTGCGGTCGAGAGGGGCAACGGGCTGAAGTCGGCTCCGGCTTGGGTCCACAGGTCGGCGGGCGCGCTGCCGCCGTTTCGGGATTGCCAGGTGGCCCCGCTGCCGGCTCCGTCGGCGGCGCTTGTGCCGGTTCCTGTTCCTTCCACGGGCTCTGCAAGAAGGGGTCTCAATTCGAGTGTGCCGATGGTGCCGGTGCCGCCTCCGTTGTTTGTCCACAACTCGAAGCTGGCGTTTTCGATGGTGGCATCGGCGGGCAGGCCGGTGAGGTTGTATGAAAAAAGAAGGCGCATTCCCTGATCGCCCCAGCGGCCGACGATGATCTGGTCGCGCGCGCCGGAGTTCCATGCCGGGCTGTCACCGCGGATGAAGGTGGCGGTGTGGGTGTAGCCGTCGAAGCTCTGGCGGAAGATGGCTGGCAAAGGGGCATCCACCGCGACGGGCACGCGGGCCGAGGTCGGGTTTTCATCCACCGTGGCCGTGCACTGAATCTGATAGGTGCCGGGAACGGAAAAGCGGACCGTCGTAGCGGGTTGAGTGGGATCGTCAAAGATGACATCGCCCGGCCCGGAGAACTTCGACCAAAGGATGGCGGGCGTCCGTGCGGGATCGCTGGAGGTTGCATTGGCGGCGATGCGCAGGGAATGACTGGTCGAGGCGAGGGTGACGCCGGCACTGCCGGGAGAAGTGATGTTCACAGACGCGGTGGCGCCAGGAGCGAAGAAGCGCGCGTAGTCGAAGAGTGCCGCTGAGGGGAGCTTGGTGTCGTCCACACTGGTGGTGCCGCCCAGCGGGGCGGCGATGGAGGTGAGCCAGATGTTGAGGTCGTTGTGGGGGAACTGGGTGGCGTTCACCGTTTGCACGACAGTTCCATCAAAGAAGTAGCGGATGAGCGTGGGCGTGAACTCGCAACCGAAGACGTGATAGTCCGCGCTGAGCGAGGGGGTGGTGACGCTCTTCGATCCATAGGTGAGGTGTGGCGTGGGAAGATGGCGGTGGGTGTTGACGCCGTATTTTAACGGAGTGACGGAATCGTTTTCAATCGCGTCCAGTTCGATGGCGACGGTATCGGTTGCGGGACGGTTCGCCTTCATCATCCAGAACGAGGTGTGCCATCCCGATCCGGGCGGAACCTTCATGCGGGCTTCATAGTAGCCGTAACGGAACAGCTTTTTGCTGATCACTCCGCCGCCAGTGTAGCTGGTGGTGCCGAAGGTTTCCTTTTTGAGGTCCAGATAGAGAGAGCCGTTGGCGACGCGGACGTTGGCGGCGCGCTGGAGGCTCCAGAAGCGGGTGTCGGTGCGGTAGTTCCACTTGGAGGTATCGAGAACGGAGCCGTTGAACTCATCCGACCATGCGAGCTTGTAACCGGATACAGGAGTTCCAGGGTAAGGCTGCGCGCTGCCCGAATTCGGATCGATGTCCTGTGCACGCAGCGACGGTTTCCCGATAGAGGAGAACGCAAGGAGCGCTGCAGTGACTGGAATGACAGAGCGCATCGGTGGAGGCATTTATGGGGCAGTGATGCGGAGATGCAAGAATCGCCTATTCGTGCCGGCCGGGACCGAGGCTTTCCAAAGCTGACGTGTTCCATCGTCAGTTCCGGGTAGAGGTGCATGAGTCACCAGGTTGGGAGTCCAGTCGTTGCCGAGAGTGTCACTCCACTCGACGGCGAAGGCGACCCCATCGGCGACGGCTGCGTGACTGCGGGGATAGGTGAATTCGAGAGTCGAACCGTTCTTCAGCAAGGACCCGGGTTGGCTGTTAGAAGTGTTTGGAAGCGTGCCGATGGCAAACTCCAGCAGGTTTTCGAGCCCGTCGAAATCCGGATCCGCAGAGTCGGCAGCGCTGCCGGTGTTGGCGGTGGTGCCGAAGTGCGTCTGCCGCCAGGATTCGAGCGCGGTGAGGGCGACGCCGGTCACGGTGAGCGACAGCGTGCGGCTGCTTTCGCCGGAGCCGTTGGCGGCGGAGAGGCGCAGGAGGTGGGTGCCGGGATGGCTGAAACGGACGGTGGTGACGGGCGAAGCGGGATCTCCGAAGATCACGCTGCCCGGGCCGCTGAGGTGCGACCATTGCGTGGTGATGGCGTCGGAGGCGCTGCCGTTGAGCGGGGCGTCGATGCCGACTTCGGCGGCGGGGGCGCTGCCGGGATTCACGACGGGAACGGTGGGCAGGGAGAAGCCGAGCGTGAGAAGTGGACGGCGGGAGGAACTCCCGTTTTCGTCTGATCCGAGGCGCACGAAGGCACTGCTGGTGCCTGCCTCGGTGGCGGGCGAGAAGAGCAGCAGGTTGAGCGGCTGGCCGCTGGCGCGGGCGGTGGCGGCAGCATCGAGGAATTCGTTGGTGGTCGGGAACGTGTGCTGGAGCCCGAGGACGCTGGCGCTGAAACCTTCGCGGGTGGAAAGCGTGGTCGGTTCGTAGTCGCTTCCTTCGAGTCCCCCGCCCCCTGCCCAGAGTCCGTCGAGGGCGAAGCCGCCAACGCGGCTGTTCCAGTCGGCACCGGAGTGGATGCCGTGGGCCGAACTGCTGCCGTTGCCGGAGCCTTCGTTGAAGTTGCCTGTGAGATGGCGGAGCTGGAGTTCGCCGACGTTGCCGCTGGACGCTTCCGAGGTCCAGAGGTCGAGCGACACGCTTTGCAGCACGGCTTCGGGTGGCAACGAGCCGAGCGGGAACGAGAGCAGGCTGCGGAAGATGGTGCCACCGCTGCGGCCGACGATGAACTGGTCGCGCGCGCCGGAGTTCCAGGTCCTGGTGTCCGAGCGGATGAAGGTGGCGGTGTGGATGTAGCCGTTCTGGCCCTGGCGCAGGCTGAGCGTCGTGGCGGGATTGACCCGAACCGTTAGATCGAGCGACGAGCTGCCGAGCGTGTTGGTGGCGGTTGCGCGCAGGACATAGGTGCCGTCGGCGGAGAAGCTGGCGGTGGTGTCGGTGGACGTGGCGTTGCCAAAGGTGACCGTGCCGGGGCCGGAGAGCTTGGTCCACGCGAGCGTGGTGCCGGTGCCGCCGTTGAGGGAGAGCGCGAGGCGGAGGGCGGACTGGGAATCGGGCAGCGTGACCGGATTGGAAAGCGGCAGCAGCAGCTCGATCGCCGGGTTTTCCACCACCGCGAAGCCGGGCAGCGGGGTCCAGAGCAGGTTCACGCCGGTGCTGGTGTGTTCGAGGCTGAAGGTGCCATAGGTCGCGGCCGGGTTGCCACTGGCATCGGCGGTGACGGTGCCGAGGGCGAGGGTGCCACTGCGCGAGGTGCCGGCGAGGACCGGCCACGAGCGGGGCGAACGCCAGAAGGCGTGGAGGAAATTCACGCTGCTGTTAGGCGCGTTGAAAACGAGATCGAGCGCGGCTCCGCTGGTGATGGAGATGGACGTGCCGGCAAGGCCGCCGAGGGACGCCGCGTCGTTGGCGCTGCCCTCGATGCGCAGGCGGGCAGTGCTGGCGAGGGACAGGCTGTTGGAGAGCTGCATCCCGTTCGGCGCGAGCGTGCCGTTGATCGTAACGGGCGAGGCGATCGTGCCGCTGCCGGAGAGTGTGGCACCCGAAGAAACCGTCAGCGCCGCGGGGCTGGCGAGGGTGCCGGCGATCGTGAGATTTCCGGCGGAGACGGTGGTCGTGCCGGTGTAGGTCGGGTTTCCGGAAAGGATCCAGGTGCCGCTGCCGGACTTGGCGAGCGAGGTTTTGTTAGATAGGGAATTGTCCACTATCGCTCCGGCGATCTCGCCGCTGCCGGAACCGGTGAGGGTGAGCGTCTTGCTGCCGGCTCCGGTGGCTTGGAAATCGCTGGTGAACTTGAGCAGGCCGCTGCCGGCATGGTCGAGGGTCGCGCCGAAGGTACCGCGCAGGTTGATCGGACGGTCCGTGGTTTCGCCAGGGCCGGTGTAGCGGAGGGTGGCGGAGCCCGAACTGGAGCCGAGGCCGATGATGGCGGTGAAGGGCGAGAGCGGCGCGCCGAGGCTGCTGGCGGAGAGCGGAGGCACGCCGTCGTTGTGACTGTTGAGGGAGGAGACGACCAAGATGCCTCGGTGGATGTTGGTCGTGCCGCTGTAGCTGTTAGAAGAGCCCAGCGTGGTGGTGCCCGTGCCGTTGTGAACGATCGAGCCGGAGCCGGAGATGGCTTGAGAGAATTCAAAGGCGTTCGAGCGGTTGATGGAGAGAGAACCGTCGAGCGTCAAAGGTCCGCTGCCGAGCGAGCCGGTCGTGCCGCCGTTGCCGATTTGGGTGCTGCCGCCGAGGAGTCGTGTCGGGCCGGTGTAGGTGCTGTTGGCGGTGAAGATCAGGCTGGCATATTCGCCGGTACGGGTGATGCCGCCGGGGCCGCTGATAACGCCGCTAAAGATGTGGGTGGCGGAGTTCGGGCCGTTGATGGTGAGGTCGGCACCGAGCGTGATCGGCTGGGCGACGTTGTAGGTGGCGACGCCGCCGGTGCAGGTGAGGTCGATGGTGGGCAAGGTCGCTCCGTTGCGGACGAATTCGAGGCCGTTGCCATCGAGCGTGAGGTTCGCGCCGGAAGCGCCGGTGCCGGTAAGCGAGAGCCTGTTGAGGCGCAGCGGAGTGGCGATGTCCTGGGTGAAGGTGCGAGACGCGCCGGGGACTGTTAGGCCGGAGAAGAAGCTGAGATGAGAACCTCGCGACGAGGCCGGCGCGGTGGCGGGGTTCCAATTTCCGGCGGTGGACCAGTTTCCGGTGCTGGCGGAAGTCCAGTTGCGCGTCACGACCGGCTCGCTGATGCGGACGGTGGCGGGTGCGCTGGTGAGGTTGCCGGCGTCGCGGGCGGTGAAGGTGTAACTCATGTCACCGGTGAATCCGGGAGCCGGCGTGAAGCGCGCGGTGTGGCCGTCGGGTTGCAGGGCGACCGTGCCGCCGATTCCGTTAGAGACGGCGAAGACGAGGCTGGTGGTGGCGGTGACGTCGTCGCTGGCGAGCGTGCGCAGGCTGAGATCGGCGGCGGCACCGGCGGTGGAGACGGCGTTGCCATCGACGACGACGGGCGCGGAGTTTCCGGATGTTAGAGTGCCGCTGTAATCGACGATGATCACCGAAGCGACGGGATCGGGCGCGGTGGCGGGGAGGCTGATGGTGAGCTGGCCGTTCGCGGTGCTTGTTGTCAGGGCGGTGGTTGGCGAAGCGAGCAGGCGCGCGCCGGTGACGGTGGAGGCGAGCGGCACTTCCAGCGTGCCGTCGGCGGGCCAGTCGAAGACGTGCAGGTAAAGTCGATTGCCTTTCCGCGTCGCGCGACCCCAAGGGATCTGGGAGGCGGTCCAAGGTCCGGCGACCGTGCCGTAAATCGACTCGCCATTGAGGCGCAGCCATTCGCCCATGCGCTGGAGGCGGTCCGCCGCGTAGCCGGGAATGCGGCCTTGCGAATCCGGGCCGACGTTGAGCAGGAAATTGCCGCCCTTGTGGGAGATGTCGATGAGGTTGCGGAGCAGTTGAGAGTAGGACTTCGGCCGGGTGTCGTAGCGGTTGTAGAACCATTTGTCACCGATGGTCATACAGGTTTCGAAGTCGCGGCCACCGGACTCGGCGGTGGCGGGGATGCTGCCTTCCGGCGTGTCGAAGTCGCCCTGATAGACGCCGCCGAGGCGGTCGTTGACGATGAGGTTCGGCTGCTGGCCGAGCGCGGCGCGGAAGGCGGCGGCGCGGGTGTCGGTCATGTTGGCCGGGGTGTCGAACCACAGCATGTCGATGGGCCCGAACTCGGTGAGCAGCTCGCGAACCTGCGGGACGGAGACGTCCGTTAGATAATCATCCATGTTGCCGGCCTGGGCGGGGTCCCAAGGCTGGTCGTTGTTCGGCGAGAAGTTCCCGATGGCTCCGCCGGGGTTGTTCCAGTCCTTGGCGTGGGAATAGTAGAAGCCGACTTTCAGCCCGTGCTCGCGGCAGGCGTCCACGAGCTCCTGGAGGATGTTGCGCGGGAAGCCGGAAACATCGGCGATGTCGAAGTTGCTGGCATCGCTGGGCCAGAGCGCGTGGCCGTCGTGGTGCTTGGCGGTGAGAACGATGTATTTCTGGCCGGCGGCCTTGGCGAGCAGCACCCAGTCCTCGGCGTTGAACTGGACCGGATTGAAGGTGCTCGCGGTGCTGGTGTAGTCGGCGACGGGGATCTGTTGGCCGAACATCATCCAGTCGGCGTAAGTGACGACCTCCTGGCCGTTGTAAGCGCCTTCATAGACCGAGGTGGGTCCCCAGTGGACGAACATGCCGAACTTGGCCTCGCGCCACCAGGCGAGGCGGGCATCGCGGGCGGTAGGGGTTTCCACGGTGCCGCCGGGCGTGGTCTGACGGGTGCCGGTGCTGTCGTAAACCGTGACGTTGAAGGTCTTCGTCGTCGTGTTTCCGGCGGCATCGGTGGCGCTGGCGGTGACGGTGGAAGTGCCGAGCGGGAAGATGAAACCGGAGGGCGGCGAGGTTTCGGGAACGATGGCTCCATTCACCAGATCGACGGCCCAGGTGGTGAAGGTGACCGCGGCGGAGGTATCGGCGGTGCCGAGGCTGACGGAGGCCGGAACCGTTAGAGCGGGACCGGTGGTGTCCACCACGGTGACGTTGAAGGAGCCGGTGGCGGTGTTGCCGGATGGATCGGCGGCGGTGACCGTGACGGCGGTGGTGCCGAGCGGGAAGGTCGAGCCGGAGGCGGGTGAGGATGAAGGAACGACCGCGCCGCTGATGGCGTCGCTGGCGGTGGGGGCGAAGTTCACAACGGCACCCGAAGGGCCGGTGGCCTCGACGGTGAGGTCGGCGGGCAGCGTGATGATCGGGGCGGTGCTGTCCACCACGGTCACGGTGAAGGTTTTGTTCGACGTCAGATTGCCGGACGTGGCGCTGGCGGAGACGGTGGTGACGCCGAGTGGAAACAGCGATCCGGAGGCCGGGGTGTTGGTCGTGGAGAGCGGTTGGCCGCTGCTGCTGACCGCGGAGGTGACGAAGTTCACCACGGTGCCCGCGGGGCCTGCGGCTTCGACGGTGATGGGATCCGGCACGGTGACGACCGGCGGACCGGGCGGCGCGCTTTCCACGGTGAGCGTAACGTCGTTGCCATCGCCGCCGATGTAGCGGATGCGGAAGGTGTAGTTGCCGCCGGGACCGGCGACGGTGAAGGTCGTGTTGTCGGCGCGTCCGCTGAAGGTGCCGCTGATCGCTCCGGCGCTGGTCTTGTTGACGAGCGTGAGGACGGTGGTCTGGGGGAGGTATTCCGCGATGTCGAGGGCGAGGGTCGCGCCGAGGGTGACGGTGCCGGCAACATTCAGCGGAGCCGCGCCGGATTGACCGAGACGGGCGCGGAAGGTGGTGGAGGCGGGCGCGGCGAGATTTCCTGTTAGAGTGATCGAGCCTCGGTTTTCCAGGGTGGCGGTGTTGCTCAGCGTGAGGTTCGAGGCGGATGAAATGCCGCCGCTGACGACGAGCGTGCTGGTGGAGCTCACGCTGATCGCGCCGCTGCCGTTGTGGGCTCCGGCGAGCGTGTAGGTGGCGCCGCCGGTGAAGGAGGATCCTCCGGTGCCGGAGATCGCCTGTGGAAGAGAATAGGTTCCGCTGCGGTTGAAGGTGAGGCTGGCGTTGTTGACGAGCGGGCCGGTGCCGAGGGTTCCGGTGCTGCCGCCATTGCCGACCTGGGTGCTGCCGGCGGAGAGCGTGGTGGTGCCTTCGTAGCTGTTGTTGGCGGTGAGGACCACGATCGCGAAGCCGCCGGTGCGGGTGAGGCCGCCGGTGCCGGAGATCGGGCCGTTGAAGCGGAAGGTGCCGGAGTTCGGGCCGTCGATGGTGGTCGTCGCGGCGAGCGTGAGGGCGTTGGCGACGTTGTAGGTGAAGCCGCTGGTGGGGCCGGTGAGGGAGATGGATGGCTGCGTGGAACCTGTGGCGCTGAGGGAGAAAGCAGATCCTGTTAGATTGACCACCGGGCTGGTGCTGTTGCGGGTGCCGTTCAGGTTGAGCTGGTTCACGGCGATTGGACCGACGGGATCGACATTGATGTTGATGGTTCCGGTGGCGAGCGATTGGCCGGTGAAGAAGCCGATGCGCGCGGCGGTGCCGCCTGCGGGGGCGGCGGCGGGACTCCAATTTGACGCGGTGCTCCAGAGCAGCGAGCCCGCGGTGGAGGTGTTGGTGAAGGTGAGCGGCTGGACGACGGTGGGGTCGTAGTTGAGCGCTCGCTCTTGGGCGTTGGTGATGCCGTCGTTGTCGGGATCGGCCGAGTCGGCGGCATTGCCGGTGTTGGAGGTGGTGCCGAACCAGGTGAAGCGCCATTGGTCGTCGGTGGTTAGACCGGTTGGCAGCCAGGCGAGAGAGATCCCGTTGGCGTTGTTTTGGATCGAAAAGGTTCCGTAGGCGGATGCGGCGCGGCCGCCCGCATCGGTGGTGACGGTGCCGAGCGTGAAGTTGGCGCTGCGGGACGGCGCGTTGACCAGCGGCCAGATGCGCATCGTGGACCAGAACGAATCGGTGAAGTTTATCGTCGAGCCGGGGCTGTTCAGCGTGACGTTCACGGTGCCGGGTGATGCAAGCGGCGCGCCGCTGGTGATCTGGCCGAGGCCGGCGGTGGAGCTCATGTCACAGACGATGCGACCGCTGCCGGTGAAGGTGAGCGCGCCGGCGAATCTGAAGATACCCGAGGATGGGATGGCGAGGTGGCCACTGCCGACGTTCACAGCACTGGAGAGCGTGGGAGTGCCGGTGAGCGTGCCGGCTTCGATGACGGTGGAGCCGGAGTAGGTGTGGGTGCCGGAAAGCGCAAGGACACCCGCACCGCGTTTGCGGAAGGTGCCGGCTCCGGAGATCGGTGCGGAGAAGGTGGTGGCGTCGTCGCGGTCGAAAATGAGTTCCGCGCCGGAGCCGGTGGAGACGCCCGCAGGTGCTGTTAGAGCGAGCGAGCCGCTGGTGCCGGAGCCGATGACGAGCTTGCCTTGGCTGACCGACAGCGTGGAGGAGAGCGAGTTCGTGCCGGTGAGGATCCAGGTGCCGGAGCCGGTCTTGTTGAGGGAGAGTTTCGCGGGGGCGATGCTGGTGGTCCCGTCCGAGTTGGTGATGGAAGTCACCACGTTGGCGTCGGAGATGTTTCCGGCGAACACGTTGTTTCCGGAAGAAGTCGTCGCGCCGAGCGTCAGGCGCGGATTGGCGGATCGGATGACGCTCGGGCTGCCACCGTTGCCGAAGATGACATTTCCGGTCCAGGAGAGCGGGCCGGTGCCGTTGGATTCGAGGATGCCGTCGGGGAAACGACCGTCGAAGCGGATGGTGTGGGCGGAGCTGGCGGCCGGGCCGGTGTAGGTGAGGCGGGGCCGCCAGGGATCGGAGTGAAGGTATTTCGGGGATAGAACGACGGAGGAGGCTGGGTCGGTGCCTAGGGAAGAGATGGCGGGGATGACGACAGGACCGCGGACGATGCGGAGCTCGCCGGAGTGCTGGCTGTTGGCCGGAAGGGTGAACGAGGTGTCGCCGGCCTTGTGGACGTGGCGGATGCCGGGACCCAGGGGCTGGCCAAGGATGATGACGCCATCAGAAGCGTCGCCGGCGATGGGGCTGGTGAACTCGATATCGCGCGGGGCGACGCCGTCGCCGGAGATGAGGCCGTTGAGCCGGAGGGCGTTGCTAGTGACGCGGCTGTGGTTGACGAACTGGAGGGTTTGGAGACCGACGATGTCGGTGTTGACTGTCTGGTCGGAGGTGACGTCGGTACTCATTCCAATGCCGCCGTGGGTGACGGAGGCGTCGCCGGGCTTGCCCGCGCCGAGGATGAGTTTGCCCGGACCGGAGAAGGTGTGGGCGGGAAGGGTCGCGCCATCGAGGTAGAGCGACTGGAGGGTCTGGTCGCTTGTTAGAGAGACTGCGGCGGGGGCGTTGGGGACATTGAAGACGGCGGCGAAGCCGGGGCCGGGCAGACCGTCGGGGCCCCAGTTGGCGGCGTTGTTCCAGGTGCCGTCCACCGCGCCGAGCCAGCCGGGTTTCTGATAGTAGCTGGTGTAGTCCCAGAGCGCTTCCTGGCCGTCGAGGGCGGCGTTGGGATTGAGCCAGTCGAGCACCTTGGTGCTGAGGATGATGGCGCTGCCATGGATCGACTCGGTGTCGTTCATGCCCGATGAGGGGGCGGTGTAAACCTTCTGGCCGTTGATGTAGACGACCTGGGAGTTGTCGGTGCGCCACTCGAGGCCGATGGTGATGAACTGGGTGACGTCGCCGAGGGTGGGATACTTCTTCGAGTAGTCCCAGGTGCGGACGCCGTTCAAGTGGTTCCAGACGCCGAAGCCGTAGTTGTTGGTAGCCGGGTCGGTGCGGCTGTTGAAGAACTCGGGCGCGTCGATTTCATAACTGCGGAGGGCGCCATCGAGGGCGACATGCCAGTAGGCCATGTCCACGCCGGTGGCGGGGGCCTGGGGGATGCGAAGGCGGGCCTCGTGGTAGCCGAACTTCTGGTTGTGGCGGGAGGAGATGCCACCTTCGGACCAGTTGGCCTCGTTTTTGAGGTCGGCGCTGGTGGCGGAGCCGATGGGCGTGCTGCCGACGTAGGACAGTTTGGTGCGGAGTCGGCCGCCGGAGACGCTGTAGTTGTTGCGTCCGGCGAAGCCCGACCAGATCGCGGAGTCAATCGCTGTGCCGTCGAAGTGGTCTGTTAGAGGAAGGATCGTGTAGTCCTGCGGTTTCTCGGCGGCGGGGGCCCAGGGCGCGTGGCGGGGGACGAACTGGACGGCATCAGCCACGACGTTTTCGTTCGCGCCGTTGTTGCGGATCACGACGCGGGTGGTGGTGCCTGCTTCGGCGGTGACGTTGGTGAGGAGGTTCCAGACGCCGCCGTTGATTTCCTGATTTAAGATGAAGGTGCGCTGGCCGTCGGGGAAAACGACATCGACGGGAGTGTTGGTGGCGCGGTTCGGGTAGGCGGACCAGCGGAGATAGACGTCGTAATTGCCGCGGGCCGGAAGGGTCGGCGTGAACGTGTAGGTGGCGGTCGGTGTGGTGCTGCTGGAACCGCCGGCATAGACGGCGTTGGTGCCGTGGGAGCCGGTGATGTTGGTGGTGAGCCAGTTGCCGGTGATGGTCAGGCCGGGTGCGGATCCGCCGGGGGCGACGTTGTCGAGGATGACACCTGGAGCCGCCCAGACGCCGCGGGTGGCGGGGCTTTCTCCGGTGGCGTCTGTGGCGGTGACGGTGTAGTAGAGAAAGCTGCCGGGTGTGGCGGTGGTGTCGGTGAAGGTCGTGGTAGTGACGGTTCCCAACAGGGTGAGCGCCGCGGTAGGGGACGCGCCGCGTTTCACCTTGTAGCCGGTGGCACCGGGGACTGCGGACCAGGAGAGCGTGACTGCTCCGGAGAGCGGAGAGGGAGCCTGGGCGACTGTGGCCGGGGCTGAGGGGGAGGCTTTGCTGATGGCGCTGGTGAGACAAAGTCCGACCAGCAGTTTCTGAAGCACGGATGCCATGGGTGGGGAGAGGGTTTGGGTAGACGGGTCGCCGGGCAGGCAGTTCAGGGTTTGCCCGCTTGATAGATGGCCTGGAGTTCGCCTTCGCTCAGCGCCCGGTTGATGATGGCGAGTTCATCGAGTCTTCCGTTGAAGTTCCGGTAAGCGTCGGGACTTCTTCTGGATTCCGCATTGAGGTCGCCGCTGTTCCAGTTGCCGAAGGTGTAGCTGTTGTGGATCACGGGGAGATGATCCTTGAATTCTCCCTGGCCGATCTGCGCGCCGTCCCGGTAGTGGCGGACGCTTCCGGTGGTGGAATCGTAGGTGGAGGCAAGGAAGATCCAGCGTCCGAGGTCGAGATCCGTCATGGCAGGCGCCCGGACCGGGCCTTCCCAGGAGTGGGGTTCTCCGGGGTTGCCTTTGCCATTGGTGATGGCGAGGCGGAGGTTGCCGTTTCCGTCGAGCATCCATGAGAGTGCCGATGTCCGGTAGGCATCCGGCATGAGAAGGATCTGATAGAGATTGGGCAGGCTGTCCACGCGGACCCAGGCGAGGAAGGTGGCGGCCTTGTGTGTTCCGGCCAGGCGGAAGAGCATGCGGTCTCCGCGTCCGCTGAATTCCAAGGCCCGTTTGCCGGGCCAGCGACCTTCCGTCCAGCCGGTGCCGACCAATGAGGCGTGAGAGGGGATGGCGGCGGAGGATGCGTGGTTTCTGACCGACCGTGCGGACGGATGGGCTTCTCCGAAATGATAGGCGAGCAGGGTGCCCGGATCGTTGGCGAGGGATTTGGATGCGGACAACCAGCGGGAGGCGGAAGCTTCGCGGTTTGCGGCGATGCGGCCGTCGAAATTGGCGACGGAGGGGAAGAGTGCGTCCGAGGCTGAGGTGGCTTTGGTGTTTCCACGTGAGTCCACTGCGACGGCTTCTTCGTCGGTGAGCAGGACGGGGGATCCATTGGCGTGGATTTCCACTTCGCCTTGCATCACCTTGACGAGCGAGTCCCCTGCGGGCCGGACTTGCAGGCCGAAGATCGTTCCGAGATCCACTACCCGTGACGAGGGGGTGTGGATGCTGAATCCGCGGGCTGGCGGCGGGACGGTGGCTAACAGATTGCCGGAACGACACGCGACTTCCATTCCGGAGATGAGCGAAATTTCCGCAGGACCTTCTAACAGGATGCGCGCGCCACTTGAAAACTCAAGGGAGGCCATGCCCGAGGAGAGCTTGAGAGGGCCGGGGAGAAGCGAGCTTCCGGAGCGTGGGGATTCCCCCTGCCAAACGGCGTCGCTTTCCTCCTTGAGGAGGGCAACCGGTGCGGTTTCCGGGGCGGCGGGTGTATGGGGTTTCGTTCCGAGTGCGAGCCATGCGAGGAATCCGCAGAAAAGAAGCACTGCGGCGACCGCAAGCGAGTTGGCGGCTTGCTTGCGGCGGGGTGCGCGGTTCCGATGGGCAGGGAGGGGCGGCTTTGGTGCGGTTTCCAGCATGGCGACCATGTGATCGTCTCTCAGCCGGTTGATCAGGGCGCTTTCGTCCACCAGCAGCCGAGCCATGGTAGCGCGGTGGGCAGGGCTTTGGCGCAGAAGTTCATTGAGTCTGGCGCGTGCGGAGGCGTCGTTCCCGTCGCGAGCGGCGAGAAGCAGGTCCAGCAAGGTGGTTTCGGAATCCGGGCTCATGCGGGGGCCTTGGAGAGTTGTTGCTGGATGCAGTCACCGAGCGAGCGGCGCAGGCGCAGCATGATCATTTTCATGGCGCTTTCTCCGCGCCGGGACTCGGCTGCGAGTTGTTTGAGGCTCTTGCCCTGGTGGTAGTGGGCATCGAGCAGGCTGCGGTTTTCCTGAGAAAGTTTCTCGAGGCAGTTCCCGAGGGCGCGGCGGCGTTCTTGGAGTTCGCAGGCGAAGGATTCGGTTTCCTCTGCCATCGAATGGATGACGTCCGGATCGAAGACGAGGCGGTCGCGCGAGCGGTCGCGGAAGTGCGAGAGGATGGTGAAGCGGGCGACGGCGAAAGCCCAGGGGAGGAACTCGGTCTCTGGATTCCAATCGGCGGACTTGTGCCAGAGCTTGAGGTTGGTTTCCTGAAGGACCTCCCAGGCGTCCTCACGGCGGGCGAGGTTGGCGTGACAGAACGCCTCAAGCACCGGCTGGTGGCGGGTGAGCGCTTCGATGAACCGGGAGTCCGGTGGGTTTGGAGAACGATCCGTCATGCTGTCCGGGAGGATATTCCCGAAGGTGGCGGAGGGTCACCGGAAATCCAGGGCTCGTCGAGATTTCGCGCCGTGTCCGGCCGGAGCCGCGGGTCGGGGATCACCGCTTGCGGCGACGCAGCAGGGTGATGAGGCCAAGACCGCCGATGAGGGCGGCACCGGGTTCCGGGACGGCCATGAGGGCCACGTCGTTGCCACCGGTGAAGAGTCCTGTGCCGGAGTTAGCGTTGTAGCTGATCTGCCAGGTGTAGCCGCCGAAAGTGGTGACGACGTCATTCTGCGCGAGGCCGGCGAAGGTGCCGGAAACGGCATCCGCTCCATCGTTGAGGAGGATGAAGATGAGGTTGCCGTTCGCAGGTGAGAAGCCGCTGAAGCTGGTGGTGAGGATGCCGCCGAGGGTGATGGTGCCGAGGACGTTCACTTGATCGTGCTGGGTGCCTGCGGTGAGTCCGTTGACCTCGATGTTGAGGGTGCCGGCCTGGTTGTAGTTTCCATCCACGGTGAGTTGGCCGGGGCTGCTGCCCGGGTTGAGGGAGCCGCCGGAGAGGATGCTCAGGTCGCCGACGGTGCCGGAGCCGCTGAGTGACGCACCGGATTCCACGGTGGTGAGGCTGCTGGTGGAGATGTTGCCGCTGACGACCAGGTTTCCGGATTTGACGTTGGTGGCTCCGAGGTAGCCGTTGGAGTTGCTGGAAACGATGTAAGTGCCGGAACGGCCGCCGGTGGTGCCGAAGTCGATGCCGCCGTTGCCGGTGATGGCTCCGGAGAGTTCGAGCGAAACGGGGCTGGAGGTGACCACATCCTCACGGGTGTTGACGGTGAGGGTGCCGGCGGTGGAGACGGAGCCGGTAATGGCGGTGCTGAGCGAGGACTGGCCGTTGAGGCGATTGGTGAGGGTGGACGAGCCTTGGAACGCGATGGATTCCGAATTGAAGCTGACGCTGGTCTGGCTGAAGGGATCGAGCAGTAGAGTGCCGCCGTTCTGGATGGTCGTGGTGCCGGCCGCCGCGCCGCCGGCGGTGCTGCCCATCGAGTTGGGGTTGCGCAGGCTGAGGGTGGCACCGTTGCTGACGACGATATCGCCGGTGAAGCCGTTGCCGTAGGTGGCGTTGGCGGTGTTTTGTCCAAGGGCGACCACGCCGGGGCCGTTGATGGTGAGCTGGCCGGTTCCTGAGAGAGTGCCGCCGGAGCGGAAGGTGGCGGCCGAGTTGGTGACTTCAAGAACGCTGTTGGCCGTGAGGTTGAGAGCAAGGTTGTTCGAGGAAATCGTCGTGCTTCCGGTATAACTGAGCGTTCCACCTCCAAGGGTGATGGTCTTGGCTGCGGCAAGGCTGCCGAGGTTTCCATTTCCGGTGTTGGTTTGGCTGGAGAAGCTGAGGACTCCGGAGTTCACGCTGACGCCTCCGGTGAATGTGCTGCCGGTGTTGGAAAGTGTCTGGGTTCCGGATCCGTTCTTGATCAGGCTTCCTGCGCCGGAGAGGACGCCGGAGTAGCTGGTGTTCTCGTTGTTTCCACCGACTGAAAGGGCGATCGCGGCAGGAGAGCCCGCGTTGTTCTGCAGGGCGAGGTTGCTGGAGCCGGCGAGGCCTCCGACGGTGAAGGCATTTCCGCCGACGGTGCTGGAGAAGACCGCGGTGCCTCCACTGAGGGTCAGCGTGCTGTTCTGGATGGCGTTCTGGTTGCCGAGAAGGATGCTTCCTCCCTGGACGGTGGTGCTGCCGACGAAGGTGTTGGCACCGGCGATGGTCAGAACGGTGGTGTTTTGTTTGACGAGGCGCAGGTTGTTCTCGTTGGTTCCCGCTCCGCCGAGCACGACCGCCGTGGTGAGGGTGTCGTCAAGGCTGCGGTTGAGAGTGAGTACGGACATGCCTGAGGCACCGCCGACGATTTTGTTGCCGCTGGTGGAGCCAAACGCGACATCGCCGGTGAATGTGGCGGAGCCGGCGGTGGTTCCATCGGAGAGCCGCAGGGTTCCGCTGGTGGGGCCGGTGGCGTTTCCAAGGGTGAGGCCGACACCGGTCAGGGACCCGGCGACCTCCACGACACTTGATCGCACATCGGTGGTGCCGGTGGTGGTGAGGGTGGACTTGATGGTGATGGCGGTGGATGGCGTCGCGTTGCCTGCGATGATGCCTGCGCTGCCGATGCTCTGGACGTCCGAGGTGCTGTCACCGAGAACGAGCTTTCCAGTTGAGCCGAAACTGGCGCCAGAACCGAAGGTGATGCCCGATGCGCTTCCCCAGGTCTGGTTGCCGGCGATGGTCCAGGTGCCTGCCCATGACGTGTTGCCCTGCTGGATGGAGCTGTTGAGGGCGGTTCCGAGATTGGAGGTGATGCGGCCGTTGCCTGCGCCGCCGAGGCGAAGTTGGTAGTTCGCTCCCGGCGAGGCGGAGATGCTGCCATTGAGCTGGAGGTCGGTTGCGGCGGCTCCGTTGTTTGCCACGAGCTTGAGAATGGTTCCCACGGCTGTGTTGACCTGAATGTTGGAGTCGACGGTCGCAGTGCCGGTCAGCGCCGCATTGGTCTGGATCAGGCCGTTGGCATCTCCGCTGCCGGTTGCGCCGGTGAGGGAAATGGTGCCGCCGGTGAGCAGGATGCTGGCACCTTCCTGAAAGTTGAGGCCTTGGGCGATGCGGGTGCCACTGGCGGTGATGGTGAAACTGCCGGTCGCAGTGGTGTCTGCGGAGAAGACTGCGGTATTGGCGGTTCCCGGGTCAGCGGAGAGAGTTCCTGCACCGCCGGTGCTGTCGGTGTTCCAGAGAGTGTTCGTTCCATCCCATGCGCCCGATGGTGTGGCGGATCCCGGGCCGGCGCTGGTTCCATTCGTGTCCCAGAAGAGATCCGCGGCAGTGGCCGGGTTCAGGGTGATCAGAGTGGCTAATGCAAGCGTGGCCTGGAGCGAGGGGCGGGGTTTCATGAGTGAGTTTTCCAAAGGGCTTGTATGGAGCCTAATGTGCGGAAAGCCGCGTGTTCGTGAAATCCACGTTTGCGTATTTGTTGAGGACGATTGCGCCAATGCGTCGATCCGGAAAATGAAAACGCCGGAAGGCCATGAGGCCTCCCGGCGTGATTGAGGAACCTGTTCCCGGAGATCAATCCTCGTTCACCTTGAGGCGAACGAAGGTTTTGCCCGCGGCGGAAGGCAGGGTGTAGGTGACGTTGTTGCCGACGATGTTCACTTGGTTTGCGCCGGTGCCGGCGGCGGCATTGGTCCATGTGGTGAGATCGGGCGAGGTCTGGACCACGAATTGGTTCAGGTAGGTTCCGGTGTAGGAACCGCCTTTGGTCCAGGTGACGGTGTTGCCGACCACTCCGGGATTGGCGGTGAATCCGGATCCGGACAGGCCCATGAAGTATTCGACGCCGTTCTCCACGCCGTCGTTGTCATGGTCTTGGGAAACGGTTTGTCCCGGGGCGTTCGCGGAGGCCCAGGTGGCGAATCCGGCCGGGCCGCTGGTCACGGTGAGGGTGCCGGTGCCGGTGAGGCTGGCATCGACGTTGGGTGCACCCGAGGAGGCGGATCCCCAAACACCGGCGGCTTTCTGAACGCCACCGATGTAGAGGGCTCCCACGGTATCCGTGCCTGCGAAGTTCAGGTCGAGCGTCGCTCCGCTTGCCGCAATGCTCACGGTGGAGGCGTTGTTGGACGAGTTCGTCGCGCCGAGCGAAAGAACGCCGCCGTTGACGGTGGTGTTGCCGGAATACTCGGGATCTGCGAGGGTGTAGAGGGAGGCGGCCGCGCCCTGGGTTTCCACAGAGCCGGAACCGCTGAGGGCTCCGCTGAGGGTGACCGTTTGAGCGACCGTGCCTTGAACGATGGGAACCACGACCGACGGGGTAAGTCCGAGCTTGAGGATCGAGCCGACTCCGGTGGTGACGTTTCCGGTGAGCTCGAGCGACGAGATGTTCGGCGAGGTCGAGTTGATCGTGTTTGCGATGGTGCCGGAGAGTGCGACGGCTTTGGGCGAGGCGAGGCCGAGAACGCTTGAAGGATTGAGGGCAAGCGGGCCGGTCAGGACGTGCTGGATATCGCTGTCCTGGTCTTCGTTTTTGGTACGGATGAAACTCGCACCGCTGATGGTGATGGGTTCCGCGTCGAAGGTGACACCGGCGTTTTGGTTGAATGAAAACAGCTCGAGTTGACCATTGGTGAGGGTAGTGCCGCCGCTGGTTGCGCCGAGTGAGTCCGGATTCCGGATGTCCAGGGCTCCTGCGGTCACGTTGATGCTGCCGCTGAAAGTGTTGCCAAGGGTAGTGACGCTGTTTTTGCCGATGGACAGGATGCCGGATCCGGATTTTTCCAGATTGCCGCTGCCTGTGATGGGGGCTCCGAGGCGCAGGGTGACTGCGGCGGTGGGGGCGTTCACACCACCGGCGTTGTAAACTCCGGTGACTCTGAGGCCGGAGTTGCCGGAATTGAGGACGAGCGGGATCGTATCGGAGGTTTCCGCGCCGGAGGCGCTGTAGGTGTATTCCAAGGTGCCCCCTCCGAGTTGGACAGCGCGGGTGCTCGCGCTGCCGCCGATGCGGTTGAGGGCCGAGATGCTGAGGGTGCCGCCGTTGATGTTGAGGGCGCCGCTGAAAGAATTGGAGCCGGAAGCCTGGGCGAGAGTCAGCGTGCCGCTGCCGCTCTTGGTCAGGGAGCCGGAGCCGGTGATGGTGCCGCCACTGACCGTGTAGTTGTTAGAGTGATTGAAGACCATGTTCCCCGGGCTGACCGAAGTGCCTTGGATTTCAACCGTGAAGGAAGAGGCCGTATCGTTGAAAGTGACGGAGTCATTCGAGTAGAAGCGGTCGGCTCCGGAGTTGTCCCAGTTGTAAGTGGTTCCGAGATCCCAGAAGGTGGGGCTGGTGCCATCATTGCCCTTCCAAATCAGGGATGCGGCGTTGCCGGTGTAGGTGATGGTATTGGTGCCCTCACCTCCGATCGTGCCGCGGCCTCCGGCGACGAAGGCGGCGACGTCGGAACTGCTGAAGGTGCCGGCTGTCTTGGTGAGAACCGTGTAGGTGCTGCCGATAGCGGTGGCGGCCGTCGGATTGGCGACGATGGTCGCCCCCGTGGTGGTGACGCTGCCGGCCGTGAAGGAACCCGGGGTCGAGGGATCGAAGTTGAGGGTGCTGCTGCCGGTGTCGAAGGTGAGTGAGGAGGAGGTGGCTCCTTCGCTGCTGAGGGTGGCTCCTGCCTTCACTGTGATGGGCGAGGCGAGTGTCGCCGTGCTGGCGACGGCAAGGGTGCCTGCTTCCACCGTGGTGGCTCCGGTGTAGGTGGCGTTGCTCGAACGGATGATCAGAGAGCCGCTGCCCTTCTTGATGATGGAGAGGTTGTTTTGGTCGGTGCCTGCGCCGCCGAGGGCGACATTGACGCCGATCTCCCCGCCGGTGAAGGAGATCGCTCCACCGGTGCCGTAGCCTGTGATGCTGGAGCCGGTGACGGTGCCGTTGAAGGTGCCGGCGGTGATGGTTCCACCGACTGCGAGGTTCATCACGTTGTTGAGCGTGATGTTCCGCCAGGTCTGATCATCGGCGGAGCTTTCCCCGAGGACCAGTCGTGCGGTGGCGGTTGGATTCAGGAAGCCCGAGCCGCTCGACGAGATGGTGATGTCCGTGCTGGCAAGTGAGGCCTGGTCGCCCGCTATGATCAGATCGCCTGCCCAAGCTCCGTTCGCGCTGCTGTTCTGCAGGGTGCCCATGCCGCTGATGGTGCCTGCGATGCGGGTGTTGGAGGTGTTTACGTTGCCGCTGGTATTGTTGCCGTAGCGGAGGTTGTAGGAGGTGGCGGTGCTGGAGGGAGCCAGGGCGATGCCTCCATTGATGCTGAGGGTCGTGGTATCGGAGGTGGTCCGGTTGTTGTAGACCAGGAAAAGGTTTCCAAGCGGGGCGGCGGTGGTGACGGACTTGACGAGGACCGGCTCGTTGATCTGGACGTTGGGGGCCGCGCTGGTTGCCTGGATGCCGTATGAATTGCTGCCACTGCTGGTTCCACGGTAGGTGAGGGTGCCCGCTCCATCCGCGAGCGTGAAGGTGTTGGATAGGACCGTGCGGACGAACTCGACGGGCGTGTTGATGGTGGCGGTGCCCGAGGCGGTTCCAAAGGTGACGGTGGCAGGTCCCGTCAGGTCTGGAAGGGTATCCGCGTCCCAGTTCGCTGCGGTGTTGATGTTGGTGTCTGCTCCTCCACCTGCGTCCCAAGTGGTTCCAGCCTGGATCGAGGAGGCCGAGAATGTGATGAGCAGGAGCGTGCCGACGGAGTGACGGATGGAGAGGCGGGCTTTTGGTTTCATGGGATGATGGTGGGTCTTTTGGAGGTGGCTGCGGGAGGGGATAGCCCTCCATTCAGGGTGGACTTTATCCCCCGATGCCGGGGGCGAAATGCCCTGGCGCGTATTTTATGTTCACTTTTGCGCCAAATGGGCTCTGCGGCATTTCTGTTAGATCCGGCGCGCCCGGAACTGGGAACGATAGGTGCTGGGGGTCATCCCGGTTTCCTCATGAAACACGCGGCCCATGTAGTTGTAAGACGAGAACCCGCATTTTTCCGCAATCAGGGTGACGGGATCGTTGGTGCCTGCGAGCAGGAGCCGCGCTTCATTGACGCGGATCTGGCGGATTCGGTCGACCACGGAGATGCCGAAGGTTTGGCGGAATTTTCTTTCCAGCGAGCGTCTGGCCATGGGCACGGCATCGAGGATGTCCGGCACTCCGATGGGTTCGCGGAAGCGCGTTTGGATGAAGCGCATGGCGGCGGCGATTCCGGGATCGCCGATGGCGAGGGTGTCGGATGAGAGCTTGGCGACCACGCCTCCCGCGGTGATGGCGTGGTGGCGTTTTTCCGGTTCGGCTCCGGCCATCATGCGGTCGAGTTCCGCGGCGGCGATGAGGCCGATTTGTTCCGATGCCATGCGGATGCCGGACTGGGCGGGGTGGGAGGCCTCGCTTTGGAGTTCGTCGTAGTCGGCCCCGAGCACGGCGACGTCGTGGGGGACGGCGATGCCGGCATCCAGGCAGATGTCGATGACCAGTCGGCCGATGCGCGGGCCCCAGCAGAGGACTCCGGCGGGTTTGGGCAGGCCTCTCAGCCATTTGAGGATCTCGGCGGGGCTTTCCGTGTGGCTGCACGCGCGGCAGGTGTGGCCGCGGCTGGCGAGCTCCTTCACAAACGCCTCGTATTGCCCGTGAACGTAGGATTGGCCGAGGTTGCCAATGTATCCGAAGTGGGGGATGCCGCGTATTTTGAAATGGTCGGCAGCCATCCGGCAGACGGCCTCGCCGCTGGTGGTGACGCGGGTGAAGTCGGCGTCCGGGAGGCGAATGGAGGAGACGTTGACGATGGGCACGCCGAGTTCCTTGAGCTGGCGTGCGAAGCCAGCGCTGGCAACGCGGGCGATGACGCCATCGCATTTCCGCCGTCTCGGGATTTCCGGGGCTTCGTCGGGTCCCTTGGGTTCGATGTGGATGTGCCAGGGGCCGTTCTGTTTGGCATGGGCGAGGATGCCGGCGACGACGCGCCGACCCCACGAGGTGGCGGTTTCCACGAAAATCGAGACGTTGGGAATGCTGCGGCGATCCACGACGGACGAGAGGCTCCGGAGAACCGGGGCCGAGGGTTTGGGTTTACGGATTCTTATTCCGGAACCGCCGCCAGGGTCACCGATTTTCTCAGAGAATCTCCGGGAATCGAAGCCGGTCCGTTCAGCGGTCGGGCTCGGGGGCGCCGAGTGGGATTCCGACGTTGAAGCTTTCCTCCAGTTTTCCGGCTGGGGCGGCGGCGCAAAGGAGGATGGTGGGCCGGCCGTTCTCGAAGAACAATTGGGGCCGTTCGAGCTTGAGAAGCGCTTGTTTGGGGGCGTCTTTCCAGACAAGTTCGAGGGTGGAAACAAGCGGGTGCTTCGCAAGTTTCCAATCGATGCCATCGGCCGATTCAAAGAGCGCGAGCGACGTGCCTTTGCCGGTGAAGTGTCCGCTGAAGTCCTTGACGATGGCCCAGTAGCGGTCTTCCCCGCGCCAGATGAAGGGGTCTTCCGCGGCGAAATGTTCCCCGGGTTTGGTGAAGACCGGGTTGGGGTGTTTCACAAAAGGTCCGGCCGGGGATTCGCTGGTGGCCACGACGTGGACGACGGGACCTCCGAAGGGTTTTTTCTTTTTGTCCCCCACGGCCTTGTAAACCATCAGGTAGCCGCCTTCCGGTCGGCGTGTCACCGAGGGGTTGGCGAGGCAGAGCGCATCATGAAACCCGGGGGTGGGGGAGATGAGCGGTTGGTCCATCCGTTTCCATGGGCCGTTGGGGGTATCCGCCACGGCCACTCCGATGCGCTGGTTGTTGCGGTGCGTCCAGTTGAGGTCCTTGGAAGCCTTTCCGTCTCCGGTGTTTCCCATGTAGTAGAGGTAATAGCGGCCATCGAACTCCAGCACCGTCGGGTTGTGCGTGCACAAGCCATCCCAGTGCTCCGCACCGCGGGCGGGCAGCGCCACATCGACGAAACGGAATGGGCCTGAGGGGCTCTCGGCCACGGCATGGGCGACTTCGGAATGGGTGACCCAAGCGTAGTGCCCCAGCGATCGTGGCCAGCGGGAGTAAAACAAGTGATGTTTGCCATCCTTTCCTTTCACCATGGTGCCGCACCAGACGATGAATCCCGGATCTTCAAATTTCGCGCTCGCCGGGATCGGGCGGATGATTCTCTGGAAGTCGAGGTCACCCAAGGCAAGGGTGTGGGATGCAATCACGGTCAGGGCGGTGGCTAGGATGGCGCGCATGGATGTGGGAGCGGTATCAAAGGGGCATTCAAATGAAAACTTTATTTTATGAGAGCGGAAGGCGATCGGCTCTTTGCCGATTGCCACAATGCATCGGCTGGATCCCCCATGCGGGGGATGGTCGGTCCGCGTTCCAGCGTTATGATGTCATCATCCGGTGCCGCCGGGCTTCGAAAGCGCCATCGATGGATGGACCGAGCCGCGGAGTGTGCCGATCGCCCAAACTCTCCCTCATGTCGTCCGGAATCCATTCGCGCCTGTTCGTTTCGCTGCTGCTGTTCCTTTGTTTTGCGCACAGGATCTCCGCGCAGACGGCAACCGGATGGTTTCCGGTGAACAACGCGACGAACGTCTGCGCCGACACCCCGCTGAAGATCACCTTCGACACGCCGCCTGTGGTGGGGACCACCGGTGCTGTTAGAATATTCACCAGCGCCGGCACCCTCGTCGAAACCCTCGACCTCGCGGTTCCGCACACCCGAACCATCGGCGGCACGGTTCACAACGCAATGCCCGTCCTCGTCAGCGGAAACACCGCGTCGATCTTCCCCCGCTCCGGCGTGCTGGCCTACAACACGACCTACTACGTCACCATCGACGCCACCGTCTTCCCCGGTTACGCGGGCATCTCGGCCAACACCGCGTGGCGCTTCACCACCAAGGCCGCCGCGCCTTCCTCCGCCTCGACCTACCTCACCGTCGCCGCCGATGGCAGCGGCGACTTCTGCACGGTCCAGGGCGCGATCGACCTCATCCCCGCCAATAACACGACGAAGCGCACCATCAACCTCCGCAACGGCACCTATCAGGAAATCGTCCGCGTCTCCTCGAAGCACAACCTCGCCTTCCGCGGCCAGAACCGGAAACGCACCGTCATCTCCTACCCGAACAACAGCAACCTCAACGCCTCCACCAACACCCGCCCGCTCTTCAACGTCGTCGCCAACGACATCAGCTTCGACAATCTCACCCTCCACAACACCACGCCCGACGGCGGCTCGCAGGCCGAGTCGCTGCGCGTGAACGCCCAGCGCTGCGTCGTGAACAATTGCGACCTCCGCAGCTATCAGGACACCTTCCTCGTCAACAGCACAGCCGACACCGCGTACTTCAAGGACTCGCTCATCGAAGGCGACGCCGACTTCATCTGGGGCACCGGCCGCGCGGTCTTCCAGAGCTGTGAGATCAAGTCCCTCGCCGGCGGCTACGTCTGCGCCATGCGCAATCCCGCCGGCCAATACGGTGCCGTTTTCCTCGACTGCCGCTTCACCCGCTCGCCCGGCGTCACCGGTGTCGTGTTCGGCCGGGTCGATCCGAACACCTTCCCCGACAGCGCCGTCGCCGTGGTCAATTGCGCGGTGGACGCCCACATCACCGCCGCCGGATGGACGCTCTCGAATCCCGGCCCCACCACCGGCCTCCGCTACTGGGAATACCTGAGCACCGATCTAACAGGAGCGCCCTTGAACGTCAGCGGCCGCGCCTCATTCTCCCAGCAGATCAACGCCACCCAGGCATCCGCCCTGCGCAACCTCGCCACCACTTTCGGCGGCTGGACGCCCATCCCTCCGCTCCCCGCCTTCCCTGGTGCCGAAGGCGCGGGCATGAACACCCTCGGCGGCCGCGGCGGCGATCTCTACTTCGTCACCAACCTCAACGACTCCGGCGCCGGCTCGCTGCGCGACGCCATCTCCACCGCCCCCTCCACCGGCCGCACCATCCTGTTCCGGACCTCCGGCACCATCGCGCTCAACTCCACCCTTACGGTCAACAAACCCCGCATCACCATCGCCGGACAATCGGCCCCCGGTGGCGGCATCTGCCTGAAAAACTACACGCTCCGCGCTGGCGCCGACGACGTGATCATCCGCCACATTCGCTCCCGGCTCGGCACCGACGCCAACCGTGAGGACGACGCCATCACCGTGACCGGCGGCATCAACGTGATGATCGACCACTGCTCCGCTTCCTGGTCCGTGGACGAGGTTCTCAGCGTCACCAACGCCGCCGACAACGTCACCGTCCAGTGGTCGATGATCTCCGAGGCGCTCGACAACTCGATCCACTCGAAAGGCCCGCACGGTTTTGGCTCTCTGCTCGCCTGCCATGTCCCGGCCCGCTATTCGTTCCACCACAATCTCTACGCCCACAACAAGAGCCGCAACCCCAGGCCCGGCAGCGATTTCGGAGCGATCCTCAATCTCGATTTCCGCAACAACGTGATCTACAACTGGGGCTACTTCTGCGGCTACAGCGGCGGGGCCGACGAAGACGTGGAGATGAACCACGTCGCGAACTACATGGTCAAGGGACCGGGTTCCACCACCGACTCCGCCTTCCGCGGCGGCGCGGCCACCACCCTCATCCATCAGAGCGGCAACCGGATCGACCTCAACAAGAACGCCACCTTCGACGGCACGGACACCGGATGGTCGATGTTCAGCGGCACCTACACCCAGCGCGCCAGCGCGTTCGACTTCGCGCAAACCAACACCACCGACAGCGCCAGCCTCGCCCTCCAACGCGTGCTCTCCAAAGCCGGCGCACGTCCCTGGTCCCGTGACACCAAGGACGCCGCCATCGCCGCGAACGTCTCCGCAGGCACCGGCACCTTCGTCAACACCTCCGCCGATGCGGGCGGCTATCCGGTTCTAACAGCCACTCCGGCGCCGACCGATAGCGACAACGACGGCATGCCCGACGATTGGGAGAGCGCCGTCGGCAGCGATCCCTTCGTGGCCAACCACAACGCGGACGCCGATGCGGACGGCTACACCGATCTCGAGGAATACCTCAACTGGCTCTCCGCCCCGCACGCCTTCACCCAGAAGAACAACGCCGTCCAGATCGACCTCCAACAGCTCAACGGCAATCGCACGGGACTCACTTACACCTTGGGCAATCCCTTCAACGGCACCGTCACTCTCGCCCCCGACGGTCGCACCGCCACCTTCACGCCCACCGCAGGCTTCCAGGGGCTCGGCGCTTTCACCTTCAGCTTCACCGCCCTCGGCGAAACGATCAGCCAGACCGTGGGCGTCGCCGTCACCGCCGGTCCTCCCCGCGAGGTCTCGTGGACCGGCGCGACCAACGGCATCTGGGACCTCGCCGCCACCGCGAATTTCCACGACGGCAGCGCCGCCACCCCCTTCGCCCAGGGCGACCGTGTCCGCTTCCTCCAGACCGGCGCGAATCCCACGATCACTCTGTCCGGTTCGCTCGCCCCCTCGCTCATGACGGTGGACGCCACGAAGGACTATTCGTTCGGCGGCACCGGTTCGCTCACCGGCTCGATGAGCGTGGTAAAATCCGGTAGCGGAAAACTCACCCTATCCACCGCCAACAGCTTCACCGGCGGAGTCACCGTCACCGGCGGCACCCTCGCCCTCACGAATGCCAGCGCCGCCGGCAGCGGGCCGATCAGCATCCAGCAATCCACCCTCGACATCGCCGGCCTCAACCTCGTCAACCCCGTCGACTTTACCGGCACCAGCCAGTTGACCGGGCTCGCCTTTTGCAAACTCAAGGCAGTGAGCGGCGATGGCACGGTCAACGTCTCCATCGGCTCCAGCCCCTTTGATCTAACAGGAAACATGGCGGACTTCTCCGGCTCGCTGGTTCTCGCCACCAATACCAACATCCGGCTGCTCACCGGCACCACCGGCTCCGCGCTCGCCACCTTCGATCTCGGCAGCGGCACCGGCAACATCACCGTCCGCAACAACCTGCCCGCCATCGCCATCGGCGCCTTGAAAGGCGGGCCCAACACCCTGCTGCTTGGCCAGAGCAACGACAACCAGGCCACCACCTTCACCATCGGCGGAAACGATCAGGACAGCACCTTCTCCGGCGGCATCCGCAACGGCACGTCGGGGGCCGCCGCCATCACCTCGGTCACCAAGATTGGTAGCGGCACCCTCACCCTCGCCGGAACCAGCAACTACACCGGCGCGACGCTGGTCAACGAGGGCACGCTCCGGGTCACCGGCGCTCTCGGCGCGACCGCCGTCACTGTCGCCAATGGCGCAAATCTAACAGGCACCGGCACCCTCGGCGGCTCCGTGACGGTTCAAACCGGCGGCTCCATCGCCTCCGGCTCCGGCGGTGCGGGCACGCTCGCCATCGCCGGCGGACTCACGCTCAACGGCACGCCGCTCACCTTCGACCTCAACAACAGCCCGACCGCCGGCGGCGGCATCAACGACCTCTTCACCATTGGTGGCGCTCTGACCCTGAACGGCACCATCATCATCACGCCGAACCTCCTCAACGGCCCGCTCGCCGCCGGCACCTACACCCTGATCAGCGGCGGCAGTTCCACCGTGAACAACGCGACCTTCGTCTGGGGCGGCACCCCGAACGGCGGCCGCCAGAACGTCGCCTTCGACACCGGCACGCCCGGCACGCTGAAGCTCGTCGTCACCGGCACGCCCTCCGCCTCGCTCTTCTGGAACGGCAGCCCCGGCACCACCTGGGACTCCGGTGATCCCCTCGTCCCCGCCAGCGGCGCGGCCAACTGGCGCAACGGAGCCGCCGCCGACCGTTTCGTGAAATACGACAGCGTCACCTTCGACGACACCCTCGCCAACGGCACCGCCGTTCTAACAGGAAACGTCGAGCCCGCCGCTCTCACTGTCAACAACACCACCAAATCCGTCACCCTCAACGCCAACGCGGGCAGCATCACCGGCGGCACCTCCTTGATCAAAAGCGGCACAGGCACCCTTACCCTCGATGGAGCGAACACCTACAGCGGCGGCACCACCCTCAACGCCGGAACCATCCAACTCGTCAGCGACAACGCGAACACCAACGCCCTCGGCAGCGGTCCCGTCACTCTCAAGGGCGGCACGCTCGCCATGTTGTCGAATTTCAGCACCTCGAACACCTCTACCTGGAACCTCGTCGTCCCCACCGGCTTCACCGGCACCCTGAACTGCGACTCCCGCTGCTCGATCCGCGGCTCCCTGACAGGCGGCGGCATCCTCAACCTTTACATCCCCGACATCCGCACCGGCATCGATGCCGATTGGTCCGCCTTCACCGGCCGCATCAACGTCACCACCGATGCCAACGGCGGCGAGTTCCGCATCGGTAACAACTACTCGCCCACCGGCCTGCCGCTCGCAGCCCTGAATCTCGCCGCAAATGTCACGTTGCGTTATGTCGGCATCGTCGATGCCGGCCCCGGCTCCAAGGTCGCGGTCGGCGCTCTAACAGGCGCGCCCGGCTCCATCCTCCAGGGAGGCCCGACCACCGGCCGGACCTTCACCTGGGAGATCGGCCAGGGAAACACGGACACGCTTTTCCAAGGCATCATCTCCGAACAGGCAGCAGGCTGCATCACCGCCCTCAACAAAGTCGGCAGCGGCGTGCTGAAGCTCACCGCCGCTTCCAGCCACAGCGGCCCCACCACCGTTTCCGCCGGTTCGCTGATCGTGAACGGCAGCATCAGCGCCAGCCCGCTCACGGTGAGCGCCGGTGCGCTGTTAGGCGGCAGCGGCAGCCTCGCCGCCACCACCATTCAGGGCGATGCCACTCTCGCTCCCGGTGATGGCGGCCCCGGCGTGCTCACCGTTACCGGCGGGCTCACCCTCGCCGCGGAAAGCGTCGCCGCCTTGGAAATTGGAACCTCGCGCGACCGCATCGACGTCACCGGCAACCTCGTCCTCAACGGCCTCGTCAACTTCACCAACTCGGGCGGCCTCCTCCCGGGCACCTACACGATCTTCAACTACACCGGCACCCTCGGCACGACCGGTCTCGCCGTCGGCAGCGTGCCGCCCGACTTCGCCTGCACCCTCGACACCGCCACGCCCGGCCAGGTGAAAGTCGTCGTCACCAGCACGCTCAGCGCCTTCCAGCAATGGCAGGTCCTGTGGTTTGCAGACTACAACTCGCCCAACGCCGCCGCCAGCGCCGATCCCGACCTCGACGGCCAGACCAACAACGACGAATTCCTCGCCGGCACCGACCCCACCTCCGCCGCCTCCGTGGCCACCCTCGCCTGGCGCGGCGATGGTGCCGCGAACCTTTGGAACGCCGGCACCGCCGCCACCTTCTGGAACGGCAACCGCCTTTCCACCTTCACCAATGGCAACCCCGTCCTCTTCGACGCCACCGGATCCGCCAACCCCAGCGTCAATCTAACAGGAGCGCTCTCGCCGGCCTCCGTTTCGGTCAACAACACCACCGCCTTCACCTTCACCGGGCCGGGCAATCTAACGGGTGTCGCCGCGCTGACAAAAACGGGAACCGGAATCCTCAACCTCCAAACCCCGAACTCCCACAGCGGCGGCACCGTGGTCAACGGCGGCACGGTCAATCTTTCCGGAAACCAATCGGGCGCGACCGGCGGCTACGCGCTGAACATTGTGAACTCCGCCACTTCGACCCTCAACCTCGGCAGCGCTTCGCAAAGCGCAGCCACCTCGATCGTCAGCGGCGCTTCCAAGTCCATCCAGTTGGGCGCGATCCCCGGCGTCAACACCGCGACCAGCACGGCCGCACAAACCGTGAACGTGAACGGCGCGTCCGCCTTCCCGACCACCGTCACCAACAGCGGTTCGCTCGCGGTCGCACGCAACGCGACCCTGAACCTCGGCGACCACTCGACCTGGAACCAGGCCGGCGCGATCAACGTGCAGGCCAACGGCGGCTACAGCGCCAACCTCAACATCGGCACCGCGGCAGGCAGCAACGCCGCGATGGTTTACAGCGGCACCAGCCCCATCCAGTTGTCGCAAACCGCCGGCACCACCAGCGTCAGCACGCTCACCGTCCGCGGTGGCGTTCTAACAACCGGGCAGCCCGTGCACTTCAACGGCGCGTCCGGCAACTCCATTGGTTACGGCCGCATCATCCTCACCAACGGCGGCACCCTCAAACTCTCCGCCAATCTTCCCCAACTGGTCACCGGCGACGCCAGCGGCCGCGTCATCCTTTCCAGTGGTGGAGGCGGCATCATCGACACCAACAGCTTCTCCACCACCCTCGACCGCCCGCTTGCCGACAGCAACTCCGTCACTTTCATCGGCTCCCTCGCCAAGGCCGGCGCGGGAACGCTCACCCTGAGCGGCAGCCACGGCCACACCGGCACCACCACCGTCAGCGGCGGCACCCTCGCGGTGAATGGCAGCCTCACCACCAGCCCAATCACCGTCTCTTCATCCGCCACCCTCGCCGGCAGCGGCACCGTCGGCGCGGTCAACGTTTCCAACGGGGCCACACTCTCGCCCGGCGCGGACACTCCCGCCACCTTCGCAACTGGCGCACTGACCCTCGCCTCGGGAAGCACCAGCCGATTCCAACTCGGCGCTTCCAGCGATCGCGTGAACGTCAGTGGCAACCTCGTCCTTGGCGGCACCTTCGTGCTGCTCGACACCGGCGGCGCGCTCAGCGGCAGCCATACGCTCTTCACCCACAGCGGCACCCGGTCCAGCAGCGCCACGATCATGCCGCCGCCCGGTTTCGCCGCCGTGCTCGACCTCACCACTCCCGGCATCGTCAAAGCCACGCTCACCGCGAACACCTACTCGACCTGGTCGCGCGACCACTTCACGCCCGCCGAGCTCGCCAACCCAGCCATCAGCGGACCCGATGCCATCCTTGCTGGCGACGGCCTCACCAACCTCCTCAAATACGCCCTTGGTCTCCCGCCAAAGACCCCGTCCACCACCGGGATCTCGCTTGCCAAGTCCGGTGCCGAATGGTGGTTCACCTATCAACGTCCCGCGAACCGCTCCGACCTGACCTATTCGCCGGTGATTTCTAACCATCTTGCCTCATGGACCACCACCGGACTGATCCACGAACGAATCGCTACCGGCGATCCGGAAACCTGGCGCGCCCGTCTTCCTAACGCGCCCGCCAACCGCCTCTTCTTCCGGCTCAATGTCACCCGGCCCTGAGCACACTCCCATGCGCCTTCTCCGTTGGATTGCCTTGGCCCTGCTTGCCGCTCTGACGATGCCGTTGGATGCCGAGCCATTGACCCGGGTGGCCGAGATCCGCGGCCTTTCTCGCGAGGACGCCGCCAAGGCCATCCCCGTGAAGTTCGCCGGTGTGGTCACCTATGTGGGTTGGGAAAACTTCGTGGTGCATGACGGCGAAACCTCGATCTTCGCCGACTTCCGGTTTTCAAAAGCAAAGGGCCACTGGCTCGATGAGATCCCGGATCTTTCGAAACTGCAGCCCGGAGATGGTGTCGAAGTCGAGGGTCTCAGCGATCCCGGAGGCTTTTCGCCCATGGTGCTGGTGACCAAGTTCCGCCGCATCGGCCGGCAGGTCGTTCCCGCTCCCCTCAGACCTTCCATGGAGCTCCTTCTATCAGGTTCCCAGGATACCCAATGGATCGAGGTCGAAGGCGTGGTCCGCCAACACCACCCTTCCGAGCCCGGCCCGGAGCGCCTCGCCCTCGTCGTGGCCGGTCACCGATGTCCCGTTATCTTGAGCAACCGCACCGGCCTCCGGCCCGAGCAACTTGTCGACGCCCGCGTCCGGGTTCGCGGCGTGCTGCTCAATATCGCCAACCTCCGCTCCCAGGTCGCGGGACTCAAGATCCACAGCAACGGCCGGCAGGATATCGACATCCTCGCTCCTCCCTCCGCCGATCCCTTCCTCGCCCCGCAGGTCTCGCTCGACCGCCTCATTCCTTTCGATCCGCAGGCTGATTTCGGCCATCGCAGGGTCTCCTCCGGCGTTGTCACCTTCGTCGCACCCGGCCGTTTCTTCTATCTTCTGGATCGCGGCGCCTGCGTGCGGGTTGACAGCGTCGATGCCGTCGTCTCTCCCGGCGACAGGGTGGAGGTCTCCGGTTTCATCGATACCGATCGCGTGCTCGCCTCGTTCAGCGAAGCGCTCGTCCGCGTCATCGGGAAGGGGCCCGTTCCGCCACCCGCACCCGCCGATATTCCGGCAATTCTTGAGCCCAAGGTCCGCAGCTATGAAGAAATGGTGGCTGAACACGGATACACCGACGCCAACGGCCGCCTGGTTCGCCTTCAAGGGATCTTGCGGCGCGTTCTTCCGGCCGACAAAGAAGGCAACGCTGCCCTCGTGATCGAATCCGGCGAGCACCTTTTCCAAGCATTCCTTCCCATCATCAATGACACTTCGTCACGCAGACTCCAATCGTGGATCGAAGGTTCCACCATCGAACTGACCGGGGTCTCGGAATTGGAAATGGTCCGCATCGACACCCAACCCTGGTATGCCATTGCCGGATTCCACCTCTGGCTTTCTTCTCCCGACGATCTGCGAGTGATCGCCAGACCGCCATGGTGGACGCCGCAACGACTCGCCATCGTGCTGGCCGGTGTGTTGATGGTGCTTGGCCTCGTATTCGCCTGGGCTTACGCGATGCGTCGCCAGGTCGCCCTTCGCAGTGGTCAACTCGCCCGTGAAATCGCCGCTCGCGAAGCCGCCACGCTGGAGTTTGACGCCATCCTCCGCGAACGCCGACGGCTTGCCAACGATCTCCACGACACGCTGGAACAAGCTCTCACCGGCCTCGCTCTGCAACTTGAAATCACCGATCGAAGCAAAGCCTCCAACCCCGAACTCAGCGCCCGCCACCTCCACCTCGCCCAGCAGTTTCTCGAGCGCAGCCGCCGCGAAGTCCACCGCACGGTCTGGGACCTCCGCGCCCACGGGCTTGACGGGCGGGATGTCATTGACCTCCTCCACGAGCGCGCCACCGCCATGGTCCAGGGCTCGCCCGTCGCCATCTCCGTGGAACGTGATGGCTCTTCCTTGCCTCTTCCCGACCTCCTTGCCGGCAACCTTCTCATGCTCGCCCAGGAAGCCGTCACCAACGCCCTCAAACACGGCGCGCCCTCCCGCATCTCGCTGCGTCTGAAATCGCAGGATCAACACATCGAACTCGAAGTCCGCGATGACGGCCGGGGCTTCGACCCCGTCACCGCTGCAGGACAGCTTGAAGGACACTTCGGACTCCAGGGCATGCGCGAGCGTGCCAAGCGCCTCGGCGGCATTCTCGATGTTAGCTCTTCCCCGGGCCAGGGCACCTCCGTCAACATCCGCGTCCCGCTACCCATTCAGCCATGAAACCATCCCGCCGTATCCGCATCCTGATTGTTGACGACCACTCCATCGTCCGCATCGGGATGTCCGGACTGCTGGCGATGGAGAGTGATTTGGAAGTCGTCGCCGAAGCCGAAGATCTTGAACAGGCTCTTGCCGCATTCACGCTCCACCGCCCCGACGTCACGCTCATGGATGTCAGGATGCCGGGTGGAAACGGGCTTGAGGCGCTCGCAAAGATCCGTGCTGTCGACCCGGGTGCACGCGTCGTCATGCTCTCGACCTTCGACCTCGAACAACCGATCACAGCCGCTCACGACGCCGGTGCCGCCGGCTATCTTCTCAAGTCGATCAAAGGTGCTGAACTCGCCGCCGCGATCCGCCGCGTCCACGCTGGCGAGTCGTGTTTTCCCGCTGCGTTGCACGGCCACCTCGCCGCCCGAGCGGGTTCCAAACCTCTCACCCCACGCGAGATCGAAACCCTTGATCTCCTCCGCCGGGGGCTGTCCAACAAGGATATCGGCCAGATCCTCGCGATCTCTGAAAACACCGCGAAATTCCACGTCAAGGCCATCCTCGCCAAGCTTGAGGTCACCGACCGCGCGGAAGCCGTCGCCGCCGCCTATGAGCGCGGACTCCTGCAAGTGGACTGAAGCCGTGTCCTACCCGGTTGGATAGTAGGCGGCGCGAAGGATTGCGCCCAAGCTCCGCACCCATTGGTAGTGGAGGAATATCCGGATGGTCCGAAATCGTGGAACCCATTGCATCCGGCACTGCCGCTCGAAAACCCCAAGCAACCCGCATAACCCATGAAACGCCGCTCCATCTCGATCTATCAGTTTCTCGGCATCATCGCCACCTGTTCCGCCACCGTCCATGCCGCATCGATTACCCAGACCGCCAACGACGTCTTTGGCACTCCGGCGCAGGCATCGTTCATCGACTCCGCCCGCTGGAGCAATCTTGCGGCACCTTCCGCCGGCAACACCTACTCCACCAACGGCTTCGTCTTCCGCACTCCGGCGGTGAACTCGGCCACCGTCACCTTCGCAGGCGATTCGTTGAGTGTCGAAACCCGCTCGACGGCAAGCGGCACCCCCGGTGCCACGGTCATCACCAAGGGCACGGCCAACCAGACGATCAGCTTCCCCAACCTCATCATGAACGGCGGGATCTTCAGCCAGGGCGAGAACGGCTACACCCACACGCTCGCCGGCAACGTCACCGCCAACGCCACTTCCGGTTTCAGCATCACCGACTCCAGCACCCGTAACCTCTTCGTCTCCGCAAACGTCTCGGGAGCCGGACGCCTCCACGTCGGTTCGTTCGGCCAATACAATGCCAGCAATCCCGCCTACGTTCCCACCGCCTTCACCTCGACCTTCGCCGTGTCGGGAAACAACAGCTCGTTCAGCGGCGGTTGGACACTCGGCGGGGGCTATGACGCCCCGGTCTTCGGTGGCAGCGGCACTTACCGTCTCAACTTCAACGCCTCCGGCATCACCTTCCGCCTCGGCCATGCGAACGCCCTCGGCACCGGCACCCTCAGGCTTCACGCCGGAACCGTGAACCTCAACGGATTCAACGCGAGCGGACTCGCCGGCGTCGAACTCCCGGACAGTGCATCCGCCATAATCCGCACCGCAGGCAATACCCTGAGTGCCACCAACCTCACCCTCGGCTCCACCACCGGTGCCACCCTCAATCTTGAAACCGCCGCCGCAGGCAACCCGGCCACGGCACCGATCCAGAGCACCAACTTCACTGTCAACGGCCCGTCCACCCTCGGCGTCCGCGGCACCGCCCTCGCCACAGGCTCCTTCCCACTCATCGGTTACACGGGAAGCATCGGTGGCAGCGGCGGCTTCGGCGCCCTCTCGCTGGTTCTGCCTCCCGGTGTCTCCGGCTCCCTCAGTGACAATCCCGGCGTCTCCGTCAACGCGACCATCAGCAACATCGAGTTCATCCAATGGACCAACGGCGCGTCCACCGGAAATTGGAACATCAATACCGACGCCAACTGGCAGACCGCCGTCAGCCTCACCAGCAGCACCTATCAGCAAAACGCCGCAGGCGGCCACAGCGTGCTCTTCAACGAATCGGAAACCGCCCCCAGCCCGGTCGCGATCGCCATTCCCGCCGACGTCAGCCCCAACGCCATCACCGTCAACAACCCGACCAAGGACTACACCTTCTCCGGCCAGAACATCACCGGCAGCGCCGCCTTCGTCAAAAACGGAGCCGCTACCGTCAACTTCGCCAACACCCTGCGCGTCACCGGCGGCAACACCATCAACCTCGGCAAGGTCATCCTCACCGGTGCGGTCTCCGGCACCACCACCACCATCGCCGCAGGCGGTACCCTCGAATACGCCCACACGACCAATCCCGGCCAACCCGCCCACACGTTCAGCGGCGGCGGCTCGATCATCAAGAGAGGCGCAGGCACCCTCACCTTCAACTCAGGAAACAGCACCATCGCTCTCGCTGACGGTGGCTTGATCGATGTCCAGGGCGGCAAGATCCAGTTCGGAAACTTCGACGCCCAAGGCTGCTCCGCCACCGCCAACCAATCCGACATGAACATCGCCAGCGGCGCGATCTTCGATGCCTATGCCGGAACCGTGGTCGTCGATGGACTCACCGGCAGCGGCACCTATCAGGGCGGCTACTTCGGACCGCGCTCGCTCACCGTTGGCATCAATGGCGCGAGCAGCACCTTCTCCGGCACCATCAAGAGCAACGGGGTCGACGGCAATTCGCAGGTCCAGCTGATCAAGCGCGGCAACGGCACCCTCACCCTCACCGGCACCGTCAACGCCCGCGGCGCCTACGGCGGTAGCTCGGTCGAAGTCCGCGGCGGCACCCTGCTGTCCCCCAGCACCCTCAACCTGAGTCCCACCGATCCGCTCTCGATAACCGGCTACACCGGCGGCCGCGTCCACGTCGGACCGGCCAATACCGACGTCGCCGTCCTCAACCAGACCGCAGGCACCGTTACCGCCAACACCCTGTCGATCGGTGAATCCGGCCAAGCCACCTACGACATCTCCGGCGGCGCGATCAACGCCACCCAAATCGAACTCGCCTACACCGGCGGAGCTCTCAACCCACCCGCCACGCTCAACGTCAGCGGCAGTGCGCAGGTCAACCTCAACAGCAACGGCAGCATCGTGATGGGCCAGTTCTTCGGCCGCTCGGTGACGGTCAACCAGAGCGGTGGCCAGGTCGTCCAGTTCAGCGACAACGCCACCACCCGCGGCGGCACCGGCTCGCTGAGGTTCAACAGCGGCAACCAGAATCTCACTTGGAACCTCTCCGGCGGCACGCTGTCCCTCGCCGGCATCAGCTGGCTGCCCTCCGGCTCCGGCGCGGGCGGCGGCAACGGCGTCCTCAACCTCAACGGCGGTGTCCTCCAGATCACCAACGCCGCCTTTGCCGCTCCCACAGGAGATGCCAACGGCAAGCCGAAGGTCGCCGCCAAGGTGCTTGGCGACGAGTTCACGTCTGAAAGCGGCGCGATCATCGATCCCTACGGCCTCGCCATCACGTTCGCCGCTCCCATCCTCCACGGACCGGTCGGCACCTTCGACGGCGGCTTGAAGATCGCGACCTCCATCCCCGGTGGATCGCTCACCTTGACCGGCACCAACACCTATACCGGAAACACGGTGATCCCCGCCAACAACTCGCTGACCCTAGCCGCGAGCTCGTCCACCGCCTTCGTGATCGATGGCATGCAATCTAACAAAATAACCGGCGGCGGCTCGGTCGCCATCGACGGTGCCTTTGCACTCGACACCACCTTTGCCGATCTCACCGACGGCAATACCTGGACGCTCGTCGAGGTCGCCACCCTCGCGGAAACCTTCGGCAGTGGATTCACCCTCGCCGGCTTCACCGAGGACGGCGTCACAGGCATCCACACCCGGGTCGATGGCTCTAACACCTGGACCTTCGATGAAAGCACCGGCCAGCTGGCCCTCGATGTGGCGTCTCTCAGCGGCTATGCCCTTTGGATCAGCGGATTCACCGTAGGCGACAGCGCGCCCGGCGCGGATCCCGACAACGATGGCATCGAAAACCTGCTTGAATACGTCCTCGACGCCAATCCCTCCGTCGCGGATCCCGACAAGCTCCCTGATCTCGACGCTTCCGGTCCGAACTTTGTGTTCACCTTCCAGCGCCGCGATGACTCGGAAGCCGACACCGTGCAGGTCTTCCAGTATGGCTCCACCCTCAATGGCTGGACCGATCTCGCAGTCGGCGCCAGCTACGGCCCCGATGGGAACGGTCGCCAGGTTTCGGTCTCTGAAAACGGTGCCCTGCCCGATGCGATCACGGTCACCCTGCCGAAGGCGCTCGCCATCGACGGCAAACTCTTCGGACGCCTGCAAGCCGTCCAGCCCTGATCGATCGACAAGCCGCGCGCCGCTTGGCGGAAATCCGGGCTTTCTTCCCTACCTCATGCTCCCCAATCTTGAGGCATGGCAAGCGATGTTCCATCCGGCCGATCGATCCATTCCTTCGTGTGTCTCACTGCCATTCTTGCGATTGGGGGGATTCTCCAGGCGTCCGCCCGTGAATCCCCCCTTGCCACCGTCTCCGAGATCCGCAGCCTTTCGCGTCCGGATGCGGCGCTCGCCCGGCCGGTCCGCCTGCGTGGCGTGGTGATCTGGCAGGATTCGGACACGCGTCCCGCCTTCTTCCTTCACGACGGGCGGAAGAGCATCTGGGTGGACCGGGCCACCGCCCTGCGCAGGGGAATCTGGGCCGGTGGCGATCCGCCTGCTTCCGAGTGCTCGGTCGGTTCGATGGTCGAGATCGAGGGCGTCACCGATGCCGGCGGATACGCGCCCTGCATCCTTCCCGTTACGATGAAACGGGTCGGCTCGGCCCCGGTCCCGCAAGCCGCCCGGTTTCCTCTCGAACGGCTTCTATCAGGCAGTGAGGACGGCCAGTTGGTGGAACTGGAGGGAGTGGTCCAGAATGTTTCCCCGCCCGACACCTTCGGGGACTCGCGAATCCTCATCATGGTCGACGGGCATCCCTGCCGCGTCGCCTCGGAATACGGGAGCACCCTGGATGCCGTGCGTCTGGTCGATGCCCGCGTCGTGGTGAGCGGCATCCTTGTGCCCTTGCCGAACCTGCGGGCCGAGGTGGCCGGACTCCGCATGAACATCATGGGTGCGGGAAACCTGAGAGTTGTCGAGCCTCCACCGCCTGACCCGTTCTCCGCCCCCCGTGTTCCGCTCGATGGGCTGCTGCCGTTTTCACCGGACACCAAGCCCTTCCACCGCAAGGTCACCGCGGGTGTCGTCACCTTTGCGGTGCCTGGCCGGTTCTTTTTCCTGCAGGATGGAAGCCGCAGCGTCCGCGTCAGTTCGGAGGCGCGGAATGTCCGCCGTGGAGACCACGTGGAAGTGGCCGGGTTCATCGATACCTCGCAGACTCTCGCTGCTCTAACCGGTGCCATCGTCCGCCATGTCGGAAAAGCCGGGGAGCCCGAGCCGGTGCGCGTCTCGGTGGAAACGATTCTCAACCCCGAGTTCCGCAGCGATTTCGAGAAGGTCGCCGATTCGGATTTCAGCGGGCGCCTGGTTCGCTTTCAAGGGCAGTTGGTGCGGTTGGACCGCGACCATACGGACTCGCCTCCCACCCTGCTCATTGCCTCCGGTGGCAACGTCTTCCCGGCGAGCCTGACCGAAGCGGGTGCCGCCATTCCGGCGGACTGGGTGGAAGGCGCGACGCTGGATCTCACCGGAGTCGCCGAACTGGATTTCAAGGAAGATGCCAATACCCAGGGCTCGCTCTCGATCAGCGGATTCCGCCTGTGGCTGCGCGAACCATCGGATGTGGTGGTGCTGGCCGTGCCATCGTGGTGGACTCCGCGCCGTCTCGCACTGGCGCTTGCCGCGGTGGTGGCCGTGCTGCTGCTGGCCATCGCCTGGAACCTCGCCCTGCGCCATCTGCTGTGGAAACGCGGGCGTTTGTTAGAGGATGTGATGCGCCGCCATCGGGATTCCGAAATCGAGTTCGAAGGCGCGCGCCAGGAACGGCGCCGTCTCGCCGGCGATCTGCACGACGGGCTCCAGCAGTTGATGGCGGGTGCGGCATACCGGGTGGAGGCGGCGGCCGCCCATCTCGGTGAAATGCCTCCCGCGGTGGAGGCTCAACTCACGGCCGCGCGCCGGGCCTTGGTGCGCTCGCAGAATGGCCTGCGGGAAGTCCTGTGGGGACTCCAGCACATGGAGGAGGACTCGGACGACTTCGTGGCCTTGCTGAGACATGCCGTCGGCACGGTGGAACACTGGCCGCAGGATGCCGTGGTGGTGGGCAGCGAGGGAACCCCCTTTCCAGTCTCCCGCCAAGTGCGGGGCAGCCTGCTGCTCCTGATGCAGGAGGCGGTTGGAAATGCCTTCAAACACGGAGCAGCCAAGCGTGTGGACGTTTCTCTGGTCTATGCGGCGGATCACCTCGGACTGTTCGTTTCGGATGACGGCAAGGGCTTCGATCCCGCAAAGGCTCCCGGCCCGCGGGAAGGGCACTTCGGGCTCGAATCCACCCGCCTGCGCATGAAATGGCTGGGCGGAAGCCTCGAAATCCGCAGCGCCCACGGTGAAGGCACCCGCATCCTCTGCAAGGTCCCCGCCGCGCGCGCACGGTCGGGCCAGTCTAACAAAGTGGAAGAATCCCCATGAACCCGCACGTATGTTCCGACTCCACGGCCATGACCTCGTCGCCATCCATCCGCCTCCTCATCATCGACGATCACGCCGTCGTCCGCGAGGGACTTGAAGCGATGCTCGGCGTGGATCCCTGCTTTGCCGAGATCGCCACCGCCGCTTCCACCGAGGAAGGCGTGCAGGCCTGCCGGGACTTTCATCCGGACGTGATCCTTCTGGACCTGCGCATGCCCGAGTGCGATGGATTCAGCGCCTTGGAAATCATCCATCGCCAATGGCCGTCCATCCGCATCCTGGTCCTCTCGGCAGGTGCGACCGCGGCAGAGGTGAAACTCGTCAAACGCAATGGCGCATCCGGCTATCTGAGCAAATCGGTGGACCGCGCCTCGCTGCTGGCTGCGATCCGCACCGTGGCTGCGGGCGAGATGATCTTTCCCCGCGACCCGGTTCCGAAGGCGGGTGATGCGCCGCAGTTGAGCGCCCGCGAACTTGAAGTGCTGAGACATCTCGGCCGCGGCCTGTCCAGTCAGGAACTTGGCGTGGTGCTCGGCATCAGCCCGGAGACCGTGAAGAGCCACATCAAGGCGATCTTCCAGAAGCTCACCGTCACGGACCGCGCGGAAGCCGTTTCACGTGCCTACGAACTCGGCTTGCTCGGCGTGGACCGTTGACGCCACCCATTTGCAAAATCCCTCATCCGGGGGATGGGGCGGATCCATCCGCAACCCTAGGTTCGGGTCTGTCCCAATCACCGAACCATCGTTTCTCATGAACCTCCGGTCCTGCTTCAGCCAAGTTTCCGCCCTTGTTGTCTGTGTGGCGGCCCTTCATGCCGCGGACAGCGATCCCTCGAAGACTCCGCCACCACCCGCCGGTTCCATCGGCTTTGCGGACCGCTCGCCGGATCTCGACGTGCTTCCGGGTTTCCGCAATCCGCCGCCGGGTTTCGGCATCGTTCCGTTCTACTGGTGGCTGGGCGACACGCTGACCAAGGAGCGCCTGGCCTGGCAGCTCGAACAGATGAAGGGCATGGGCGTGGCGGGATATCAGATCAACTACGCGCACTCCGCCAAAGGCGGCCGCAGTTTCGGATTCACCTATCCAAGCGATCCGGCGATCTTCTCGAAGGACTGGTGGGATCTGGTCGGCTGGTTCAAGGATGAAGCGAAAAAACAGGGTGCGGGGATCAGCCTGAGCGATTACACGCTCGGCTTCGGCCAAGGCTACATGGTGGATGAACTGCTGCGTGATCATCCGGAGGTCATGGGCATGGAGCTGCGCATGGGAAAGGATGGCAAAGTGACGGCGGTCACCGTGCCATGGTCGCTCAATCCGATGCACCCGATGTCCGGCAAGTGGTATGCGGAGCGTTTCTTCGGCCAGTTTGAAAAACGTTTCCCCGGAGAAGGGGGGAGGGGCCTGAACTTCTTCTTCTCGGACGAACTCGGCTTCGGCGTGAGCGGAAGGTTGTGGTCCAGGGAATTCGCAGGCGAGTTCCTCAAGCGGAAGGGATATGACATCACTCCGGAACTGGCCGCGCTCTTCAAGGACATCGGACCGCGCACGCCGAAGGTCCGGATGGACTATTATGACGTCCTCTCCGCACTGAGCGAAGAGGGCTTCTTCAAGCCGGTCTTCGACTGGCACCAGCAACGCGGCATGATCATGGGCTGCGACCACGGCGGCCGGGGCAGGCGCGTGGATGAGTTCGGCGACTACTTCCGCACCCAGCGCTGGAATCAGGGGCCCGGGGCCGATCAACCCCGTCTCGGCAAGGACCTGATCAAGGCGAAGGTCGCCGCATCGATCGCTCATCTCTACGATCGGCCGCGCGTGTGGCTGGAGGGATTCTACAGCAGCGGATGGGGCACTTCGTCCGCCGGGCTGGTGGATGCCACGCTTGCGAACTACGCCATGGGCTTCAATCTGTTAGGTCTGCACGGGATGTATTACTCCACCCATGGCGGTTGGTGGGAATGGGCGCCGCCGGACAACACTTTCCGCATGCCCTATTGGAAGCATCTGCGCGCCTTCATGGATTGCCAGCAGCGCCTCGCCTATCTGCTCAGCCAGGGCCATTACCGCTGCGATGTGGCCATCCTCTATCCGGTTTCCCCGGTGGATGCCGGCATGGATGGCAAAAAATCGGTGGATACGGCCTTCGGAACGGCGCGTGCCATTTATAACAAGGGCGTGGACTTCGATTTCATGGATTTCCAATCGCTCGACCGCGCGAGGATCGTTGGCAGTGAATTGCATGTGACCGGGAATGTTTACAAGGTGCTCATCCTCCCCGCGATGAAGGCGCTGCGGCATCCCACCTTGCGGAAGGCTCTGGAGTTCAAGCGTGCCGGCGGCGTGGTGTTGGCGGTGGGTGCGGTGCCCGAGGTGAGCGACCGGATCGGCCGCGATGATCCGGAGGTGGCGGCGATGGTGAAGGAGTTGTTTCCCGCCGGTCCGCTGGCCAGCGAGTCGCAGGTGCTCCCGGCCATTCCTTTCCGGGACTACGAAGGCCCCGGCATGGTGCAACACCGCAGGATCGGCCCTCGGGACGTGTATGCGATCTACGACGCGCCGAAGAACAGCGAGTGTTTTTTCCGCGCCACCGGCAGTGTCGAGTGGTGGGACCCGTGGAGCGGGCAAACCCGGCCGCTGGAGGTCGTTTCACAGGATGCCAAGGGCACGAGACTGCGGCTTCCTCTAACGGAAAAGGAAATGCAGGTGATCGTCTTCAGCCCCGGCCGGGCAGTCATCGCCGCGCCCGCCACCACTCCTGAAACGCCTTCCGCGCTTGCTTTGGAGGGCGATTGGGAGTTCGAGTTGGCACCCACCCTCGACAACCGCTTCGGCGACTTCCATTGGCCGCCGACCCGGCAACTCATTGGTGCCGAGGCACGGCGTTTGAGATACGCCGAGGAAACCAGCGCCAACCCCGGTTGGGAGAAGCCGGGCCTCGATGATGGCAAGTGGCGGGAAGTCACCTGCGGTTTTGGTCCGCGCTTTTGGAAACTGGGCCCGCTGCCTGCGGGTGCCGATGCCGATGCGGCCTTGGCATCGCTCAAGTCGGTCGATCCATCGGTTCCCGTGCGAATCGGCGGCCGCGAGTATGCTTGGTCGCCCTATGAGTTTTCCTGGCGCTTCGGCATCGAGGGCGACTGCGGGTCACAGGGTTATCACGGACTGAAGATCCAGGTGGGTGACGACCTCATCGGTCTCGGTCAGATGAGTCATGGCCACCCCGCCTGTTCGCGGGTCGCGGAGAAAGAGGGCAGCCGTTACTACCTCTGGACCTCCGTGGCCTCGGCAAAGGCCGCCACAGTCCCGCTGTCCAAAGGCGGGATGCTGCCGGTGAAGGCATGGCTCGATGGCAAGCCCCTCGATGTTTCCTCCAGATCCGCGGCACTCCGCTCCGGTGCGAATCCGCTCCTGCTGCGATACGACAAGCCCGGTCGTGGCTGGTTTGTCTTTGGCAGTGAAGCGCCTGCGGAGGAATCCCCGTTCTCTTCCGCCGCGAAGTGGATCTGGCTGCCCGGCGATAAGGAGGGCGTGGCGAAGCGTTACTTCCGCAAGGAGTTCACGCTTCCCTCCTTGCCCGAAAGTGCGCGGCTCCATGTCACCTGCGACAACGGATACACGGTCCGCATCAATGGCGCGGTGATCGGCAGCGGCGATGACTGGAAACAGATCGGGCGTTATCCTGTGGCCGCCAACCTGAAAGTCGGTGGCAACCTCATCGAGGTCGAGGCCCGCAATGGCGGGGGCGATGGCGCGCTCGTGGTGGAGATCGCGGCGACGCTTGCCGATGCGAGCGTGCTGCGGATCGGCAGCGATGCCTCGTGGATGGCTGCTCCGGATCCGAACAAGGGCTGGCGGGAAGCCAGGGTGGTCGCCGAATACGAGGGCAGCCTCTGGGTGAAACACGAGCAGGGGCCGCCGCGTGTGGTGGAATCGAAGGCGGCGGATGGCGATGGCTCGATGCCATGGAACCGCGACCTTGCTTCACGGTGGTTCAAGGATGGCAGGCGGCTTGAGTTCGACACCCGTCCGCAGGTGGCGAAGCCTGCGGGATGGTATCGTTTCACCGCGCCACCCGGCTTGCGTGGCATGGAGATCCCCTGCGGGCGTGACCTGCGTGTGTGGGTGGATGGTGCTCCTGCAACGGCTGTTAGAAAGGAAGGGGCCTGGAGAGTGGATCTGGCGGCACCGAGCCGGAGCCCGGCCGTGGTGGCCGTCCGGGTCGAACAGGCGCGCGGCGAGTATGGCGGCGCGGCCTTTTCTGACTTCATCCGCCTTGATTGCGGGGCGGGGGATCTTCCCGCGGGCGATTGGGCGAAGGCCGGTGTGTTGGAGACCTACTCCGGCGGCGCTTGGTACCGCAAATCCGTTTCCATCGGCGCGGCCGACCTCCGTCAAAAGCTGGTTCTGGATCTCGGCAGCGTGGTTTCCTCCGCGGAAGTGATCGTCAATGGCAAACCCGCGGGAATCCGTGTGGCTCCGCCGTGGACCTTCGACATCAGCCATCTGGCAAAAGAGGGGGAGAACCGCATCGAGGTGTTGGTTTGCAACACCCTCGCCAACCACTACGTCACCGTCCCGACCCACTATCGCGGGGATTCTGTGTCGGGATTGTTAGGGCCGGTGAGGCTCCTCGGATCCGGGAAGCCGTGAGCTTCAAGGTGCGGTCACCTGTGCCGGAGATCCCTCGGGGCCCGGCTGGAAGGGGCCGCTGTCTTTTCCGCCGATTTCCATCCGATAGGAGCCCTTGTAGCCGCGCCAGGAGATCCGGCCCTCGGCGTCGGTGACGAGGGTTTTGCGGGTTTGCCAGCGTTTGCCGACCCACTCCTCCCAGACTTTTCCGGGCTCCTTGATGGTCCAGTCCTTTTTCCAGAGCGCCGCTTCCGGGATCCAGTGGCTGCCTTCCCAGAATCCCCAGAGCAGGAAGCCGTCGTAGGCGGGATGGCTGAAGCACACGATCAGGCAATCACGCAGATAGTCGGCGGCGAGCGAATCGTCGCCATTGGTCGCGATGTCGAACTCGGTGATGACCTGCTTGGGGGCCACGGCGGTGAAGCGGTCCGTCACCCGGAGCAGTTCCTCCGGGGAGGGCAGGAAGCTGCTGTTGAAATGGGCCTGGTTGCCGAGGCCATCGACACGCACGCCCTCGCGTTTGAGCCTGGCCAGCAGGGCATAGGTCTCGTCCTGCTGCGGGCCGGGGCGGAAGAGTTGGTCTTCGTTGATGCAAAGCGGGAGTTTGGTGAGTCGCCGCGCTTCGTGAAACACGTCCATCGACAGGGTGTTGAAAGGAGCTCCCTTGGTTCCTAACATTTCCGCCCCTTCCCAGGCGATGGGGTGGTTGATGACATCCCACTCGGTGACCCGGTCACCCACCCATTCGATGCGCTGGCGGATGCTTTCCATGTAGGTTTTGCGGAGTTGTGCGGGATCCGCGAGGCGCTGGCGGGTCCACCCGTCCACGGCCTCCTGGATGAGGTAGTGCCCGCGGACCTGAATCTGGTTCTGTTGGAGCCAGGCGAAGCTTTTTTCGAGTTGTTCGAAGCCTTTTTCATCCCTTGGAAAACTGTCGGGCTTGAGGTCGTTCTCGAAGACCACCCGGCTGCAGGTGCGTTTGACGATGTCGCGGTAGCGTTCTCCATCGCTGCCTTCCCGTGTCAGCATGCCGCGGGTGACGCAGGTGCCGAATCCGTATTCGTGGCGATGCAGGGCGACGGCGACCTCAGTGTGGGCGAGGGGTTTGCCATCGGCTCCGCGGATGATGGCCGAGTAGTCTGCCATGCGGATTTTCTCGATTCTCGCCAGGGCTTCCCTGCGCCAGGGCGCATCCGCCTCGCGGCCTTCGTAGGTGGCTTTTTGCCGTGGAAGCTTCGCAAGGTCGTAGTCCGGTCCGTAGTTGAGCACGCGGATGTCCGCGATCTCGAGGGTCTGTTTTTGTTCGCCGATGAACAGGGTGAGCTCGCCCCTGCCGGGAGGGATGTCCGCCGAGGCGATGAACGGTTGGTAAACCGGCTCCCAGGCGCTTCCGGGTCTTGCCGCGTCGCTCATGCCGATCTGGGTGTAGTCCGGGTGGGTGATCTGGACTTTGGCGGAAACGCGGCCTGGCGCGCCCTCCACGCAGCGGGCCAGGTAGGTGACGAGCAGCCGGTCGTTCTTCTTCACGGTGCCTTTGCCGATCGGAACTGTTAGGGAGGCGCTCCATGCCTTGCCGGGGGTGGCCTGGGCCACGCGGATGCGGGTGGCGGGAGGGTTCCCGGCGCCATCGCGCTGGATGGTTTCCGAGGAGCCGCCGCTTCCTGCGGATGCGGCGATGCGTGCGCCCGGGTCCACCAGGTCCGCTCCGCCCGGCGGTGGCATGACCGGGTTGGCCTGAAGGGGGAGAGCGAGGAAGGCCAGGACGGCGAGAAGTGGTTTCATGGAGAGCTCCGGAACGGGTTGGGCGTTGCTTGTTAGAATGAAGGCTTGCGGCGCAACCGTCCGCACGTCCTTCGGGAACGGTGGGTTCCGCCTCCGACTTTCAATTTCCCCCGATCACGGGGTGTGGGGGCAGACGGGTGAGTCTCTCAGGGTGAGGACATCAGCGTGACCACCGAACGAGGCGGCAGGGTGATGGTGGAGGAAGGGGGAATGGGCGCGCCTTGGGCAAGGTCCGCGGCGGCATCGGTGAGGTGGGGGACCCAGGTGGTGGTCCGGGGGAAGGTCTTGCCGTCCCGGCTGAGGGTGAGGCGCAGGCTGCGCGGCTGGGACGAGTGGTTCTGGGCGACGGCGGCGATGCGGCGTGCGGGGGCGTCGAGATAAGCGGAAACGAGGATGCCATCGAGATCCTGCGGGCCTGAGACATCGATGCGGCGCATGCCGGGGCGGATGAAGCGGCTGTAGTTTCCAAGCATCCAGAAGGTTTTGGAGGTCACGAGGTTTTCGGGATCACCGGGTTTTTTCCAGTCGGTGTAGAGCAGGCCGTCCTTGTAGTTTCCTTTGGAGACGGCGAGCCACCATTGCCAGGACGAGGCGTTGGCGATGGCGAGGTCGGCATGGAGGATGCGGGCGACGCGCAGGGCGGTGTCCATGCCCGGATCTCGGCCATGTTCCATGACGCAGTATTCGGTCTGCCAGAGTTTCCAGCCGGGGTGTTTCGACAGGCTGGCGGCGAGGGCCTGGCGGTGGGGGATGAGTTGATCGGGAATGCGGTCCGACCAGTAGCTGTGATAGGTCATCACGTGGCCGAGGGCCTTCGGCAGGAGCGGATCACGGCTGAGGTCTTGGAGGTAGTTTCCGTAGTTGGATTTCCATTTCGAGGAGGCGGATGGATCCATCTCATACATGCCGGGGATGCTGCCGGACTCGGGGGCCCCGATGAGGGTGGGAAGGCCGTGGGAGGCGAGTTCGCGTTGGACGGCGTGATGGATGCGGATCATGTCCTCGTTGGAGGCACGGCAGCCTTCCTGGGAATCCAGCCAGTCCCATTTCGGTTCGTTGAGCGGGAAGACGCGGTCGAAGGTGACGCGTTCGGCGGGATCCGGGTGTTGGTGGAAATGGCGGGCGATGTCGGCGATGTAGCGGGCGTAGGACGTTTCGCCTCCGGGGATGAGGTTGGTGGTGGAGGTCTTGTCGCTGCCGTGGTTGCTGAGGCCGTTGCGGGTGAGGCGCAGTGGCGGGCTGTAGAAGGTCATGCCGAAATGCCGGACACCGCGTGCCTTGGCGGCGCGGAGAAACCAGCGCGAGTGGGCGAGGCGGTTCCAATCGTAAACGCCTTCGGATACCTCGAAGGTTTCCGCGGTGCGCCAGGGATCGTGGATGGTGGTGCGCTGGATGCCGGCACCGACATAGAAGCGGGCATAGGTGAGGCCGATGCCTTTGTCGGTGGTGTAGAGCAGATCCGCGATCCGGTTTTTCCCGGAGTCCGACCACGAGCCGAGGTGTTGGAAGGACCAGGCGTCGTTGGCCCCGAAGTGATCGATGGTCTGGCGTTTCGCGGAGAGATCGATGAGGAACTCGGGGGATTCCGCTCCATTGGTGCCGCCGGTGGAATCGGCGGAGAGGCAGGTGGTGAACGCGAGAAAGCCGGTGATGACGGCGGCCGCCAGAGGAGTCATGCAGGAGAAACGTTGAGGGCGGAGCCGATCTCGCGGGGATGGTTCACTTTGAAGGGATGCGCCACTCGCGGGTGAGGGTGAGTTTGACCGTACCCTGGAGGCGGGATGAAGGGTTGCCCTTGTCGCCGTGCCTGGAGGTCTGGATGGTATCGAGGTCCCACTTGAGCACGACCGGGTGGATCAGGGAGAGCCAGACTTTTCCGGACTGGATGGTGACGTCCTCATCGGCGAAGTTGCCATCGTAGTCGGGGAATTGTTTGCGGCTGAAGTCGCCGCTCACGGAGAAGACGCCGCAGGGGTGGCCATGGATGGGTTCGAAGGACTCGAGCCTGAGCTTGAGCGTGCCGGTGGGGTGGCCGGCGATGAGCATGGCGAGCGAGTCACCGGAAATGGAAAGTTCTTCTCCGGGTTTGACGCGCTTTTTGCCGAACCAGATGGGTCTGGGCGAGACCCCGTCCTCGACGAGCAGGGAATCGAGGCTTGGCGCGAGTTGTTTGGAGAGGGCGGCGGCGCGGAAGCCCTCGCTGTCGTCGGTGGTCCATTTGCCGGCTTTTTTACGAAAGGTGCGCGGCTTGTCCGAAGGGGCGATCTGTTCGAGCGGGTCGACGAGGCGTTTGGTGCCTTCCGGGTCCTCCTCGGTGGGGTTGCTGAAGCTGGCCTGCTCGACGGTGTGGCGGAACGAGTCCGGGCTGCGCTCGATCCGATAGATGGAAACGCGGATGCCCTTGATCGGTTCCGCGCGTTTCTCGATTTCAGAGGTCTGATAGAAGCGGCCGTTGATTTCGCGGCGGATGGTGGTGCGGACGTCGACCCGGTGCGGGAAAGGAAGGTCCTTGCGGAAGACGACGCCCTCTTCGTTGCGATCGACGAGTTTTTCGAGGGCGGGATCGGCGACCTCCGAGGTGCCTTGGCTGCCAGCGGCCTTGGAGACCTGCTCGCGGACGGCCGAGGTGGCTTCTCCGGCGATTTTCTTGGCCTCGTCGCAGGAACTGAGCAGCGAGGCGAGGGCGAGGGCGGCGGTGACGCGGCGGATCATGGGTTCGGGGGTTTGGAACGGCAGTCGAGTTTCTGATTCATTTCGATGGCCGGATTCTCCTCGCGCGCCTCGCCGACGATCACTGCCGGCACGCCGGCCACGGTGGTGTGCGGCGGCACATCGGCGAGCACCACGCTGCCGGCACCGACTTTGGCTCCGGTGCCGATTTCCACACGGCCGAGGATTTTGGCACCCGCGCCTAACAGGACTCCGGAGCGGATGATGGGGTGGCGGTCTCCGATATCCTTGCCGGTGCCGCCAAGTGTGACTTCGTGGAGGATGGACACGTCGTCCTCGATGATGGCGGTCTCGCCGACGACGAAGGAAGTGGCGTGGTCGAGCAGGATGCCGCAGCCGATGCGCGCGGCCGGGTGGATATCCACGGCGAAGGCCTCGCTGGCGACGCTCTGGAGGTAAAGCGCGAGCCAGCGTCTGCCGTCGTTCCAAAGTTGGTGGGAGACGCGGTAGGTGGTGAGGGCGAGGAAGCCCTTGAAGAAAAGCAGCGGCTCGAGCAGCGAGAAGCACGCGGGGTCGCGCTCGAAGATCGCGACCATGTCACGCATGGCGCTGTGGACGACGAGCGGCCGTTTTTCGAAAACTCCGGTGAGCAGGGGTTCGAGGGTGGCGCGTGGCATGTCCTCGCGGGCGAGGCGGCGTGCGAGGCGGGCGCCGAGAGCCGCGGCTGGCGATTCGCGGCTGAGGATGACGTCGTTGACGAGTGCGCCGAGCTGGGGTTCTTCGGTGGCGACGCGGGATGCCTCGGAACGCAGGGTTTCCCAGACCTTCGCGAGGTCGGCGGATTTTGCGGCGCAGAGCTTGTCCGCATTCGTGCTCGCCGGGCGGGGTCCGGTTTGTTGGGATGAACTCATGAAGATTTCTCAGAAGTTGGAGTATGCATGCCGGGCTCTTGCCCAGCTCGCGAAACACCATGACGGGCGGACTCTTACACGGCTTGAGGATCTCGCGCAACGGGAAGCCGTTTCAGGAAACTTTCTCGTGCAGATCCTCAACGACCTGCGGCGCGCCGGCTTGATCGACAGCCGCCGTGGCAAGACCGGCGGCTATCTGTTGGGACGCGAGCCGGAGGCCATCACGCTGCGGCAGGTGGTGGAGGCGGTGGATCCGGCCTTGCTCCAGTGCGGGGTATCGAAGGATGGCGAATCCGGACAGGCAGTGAGGCAGGCCTGGGAAGAGGTCTCGGCGAACGTGCAGCAGGCTCTGGACCGGATCACGCTGGAGACCCTGGCCAGCCGCGCGGGCGGCCCGATGTTCTACATTTGAGCGGCTTCGGGGGTTCCGGCGGATTTTGTCAAGAAAAGTAAAATATTTCGCTGGATGAATGAAGAGGGTTTTTGTAAGGACTTGTCGTCACCCCAATCACCCCTTTCCCATGCCTTCCCCCACAGATCACACGCACCACATCAAGATCCGCTCGACCCAGATGGAAATGGCGTCCGGCGGTCCAGCGGGACGCCCTGAGGATTATGACCGGAAACTGAAGGACGCGCAGGAGGAGCTGGAGCGCATCCAGCAGCAGCGCGAGGAGCTGGAGCGGAAGAAGCAGGAGCTGGAGGAACTGACGGCCCGCAAGCGTGCCTTTGTGTCCCAGCAGGTGGAATTGACGGAAAGGCTGACCTCGGCGCTGACGCTCATCGACCGCGAGTTGTTCGAGATGCGCAACGAGGCGGACGACCTCCAGCAGTGCCGGGCCTGTTTTGCGGCCCACCTGGACAAGATCCAGAAGGTGAATCCCGAAAACTGGAACCGTGAGAATCTATCCGAGAAGCTCGAACGCGCCGGGGTGACCCTCGATCTGGCCGCGGATGAGTACGACCAGGCGGCGGCACATTTTGAAGGGACGCGTAGCGGTGCGATCTTCGGCCGTGCGTCGAAGAAAAGCCGTGTGTCCTCGCGCCAGTCCGGATCCGGTGAGTTCGTCACGCATCTGCGCAACGGATTTGCCTTCAATCTCCCGGTGGTGGTGCTGGGAGGCATCGCGCTGGTGGTCTATCTGATCAAGTAATCCCTGACCGTTTCCGCGATGAACCAAGGCATGCTTTTCAAGGAAGAAGAGGAGCTGACCCAGCTGCGGGAGACCGAGGACGAACTGGCGCGTCGTCACAAGGAATTCGACGATGCCCGCCGCCGGATCGCGCAGGAGCGCATCGAAATGGAAACCACGATGCCGCCCCTTGAGGAGATCCAGGTGCGGATGCGCCGGAAGAAACACGAGGAGACCGTCTCGCGTGGCGAGATCGCCAATATCCGCCGCGACCAGAACCGCAGCTTGATGATGCTTGTGTTGCTGGTGGCCGCGACGGCGGCGCTGGTCTGGTGGGGCCTGCGGGTAATGCAGGGCGGTTGAGGGCACGCCTCAGCTGGCCTTCGGCACGCGGTTTTTCACGGTTGCCCCGGCCGGCTCGGTTTTGCCGAGGCGGGCATGCAGTTCCGGCCACTGTTCGCGGCTGACGATGTAGCCGACGCACTCGGGCATTCCGCAGCGGCATGGATGGTCTTCGTAGCAGTCGACATCGAAGCCGTAGTCAAACGTGAGTTCCTCGCCCGGATGGATGTCGCGCAGCGCGTGGATGTAAATGCGGCGGCCTTCGATCCACGCTTCGCAGTTCGGTGCGCAGGAATGGTTGATGAGACGGGCCGTGTTCCAAGGCACATTGCCGTCGAGGTCGTAGTTCCGGGACAGGGTGAAGATGTAGACGGCGGCGTCGCCCGTCTTGAGGGACTTGGCGTGCTGGGAGCGCCCTCGGCGGTCGCTTTCCTTTTTGTCGATCATCTCGCCGACGTATTCGATGATGCGGGCTTCCTTCGGGATGAAGGTGGTGGCGTAAACGCCGCGGCCGTGGATCTCGGATCCGCGGACCTCGCAGAAGGCGCTTTGTCCGCGTTTCCAGAGTTCGAGAAGCTTGCGGTGGAGCTGAGTTTCTTGGGGGACCGCCTTTTTCCGTGCTGCCATGATGTGTTAGGGAATCTCGCGTTTGCCGACGGGCGGCAGGCTCATGTCCTGGGGAAGGGTGATGAAGAGAGAGCGGAGATCGCTGACCTTGAGGCCGGCACCGTCGATGAAAGTCCAGTTGTCCTTGCCCTTGTCCGAGACCGCGACCTGGTAGCCGGTGCTTTCGATGACGACGGGCTTGGTCCCCGGGCGGATGATGCGGAAGCGGGTGGCGGTCGGCACGAGGACCATCCATTTCGTGTAGGCGAGCTTTTCCACGGACACGCCGTTCTCCTTCACGACGCGGCGGCCGGGATCGACTTCGAAAGTCGTCGGCTGGCCCTGCGGTTTGAAGGAGATCATGCTGATGCCCTGCTGCACCATTTGTGCCGCAACGCCGGAAAGTTGTTCCTCGAGCGCCTTCATGCCGCCCATGCGGTTTGCGGTGCGTTCCTTCCACTGGGGGTTCATGCGCTCGATGGCCACCTGATAGCGCCCGAGGACGACCTCTTCGCCCAGCTTGGAAACCGCGGCGACGGCCGAGGCGACGACGGCCGGGGGCACGGGTTCCGCGATGACGTCCGATTGTTCGCTCGGGGCTTGTGGCGTGGCCGTGGCGGGCTGGGCCGTCACCGACGCGCCGAGCAGGACGAGCGACAGGCACCCGTGGAAAACGATCATGGCTTGCACGGCGCAATGGATGCCCCCGCGCGCCTTCGCCGTCAAGCAGGCAAGCCGGTGGAGCCTGCGGAGGAGCCGTGTTCGCGTGAGAAACCGCGTTGAAATCCGTTCTTCCCCACGGGCGTATCCGGCGATACGAATCCCTCACGAATCATCATGAAAACCCTGATCCGCATTCTCGCCACCGCCACCTGCATGGCCTCGTTTCCACTGGCCGCCGCCGAGGATGGCTTCAAGCCGCTGTTTGACGGCACCTCCATCAAAGGATGGAAGAACCCTTATTCATGGGGAGTGATCGAGGTGGCGGATGGGCAGATCCATCTGAAGGGCGACAAGAAGTTCTTTCTGGTGACCGAGAAGACTTATGGCGACTTCGTGTTTGAAGGCGAAGTCCTGCTTCCGGAAGGCACGGCCAACAGCGGCTTCATGTTCCGCGCCCATGTGGAGCCGGACAAGGTGTTCGGCTACCAGGCGGAAGTGGACGGCGATCCCAAGCGCATGTGGTCCGGTGGTCTTTATGACGAAGGACGCCGGATGTGGTTCATCAGCCCGATCAAGGGCAACGCGGAAAGCGAAGCCGCGTTCCGCAAACGCGCGGGTTCCGCATTCAAGCGGAACGACTGGAACACCTACCGCATCACCTGCAAGGGCAACCGCATCAAGATCGAGGTCAACGGCGTGGTCACCACGGACATCGAGGACGACAAGGACGCCAAGGGCGTGATCGGCATCCAGCACCACGGCGAAAAGGGAAAGACCTACAAGTTCCGCAATCTCCGGATCAAGGAGCTGGAGTGATCCGCATCGGACTCCAAGTCCTCCCGAATGGGACCGCCGCCGGGTTGGAAATCCATTGCTGGAATCCTCCGATCGAGGCAGCAGGCTTCCGTTTCCTCCCCAATTTGCGGGGTCGACAGCACGGGAAAATCGGTACATGATTCCATTGTAAATCATTTGTAAGGACGATTTTGTCTTTTTTCAGGTTTGCGCCTGACCACGCCGCTTTCGTTGAGAAGTGCGGCGTTTTGATCCAACCCATAGGGACTTCTGTTGCCGTGTCGCCGGATCCTTTGTTCAACCCATGAAAAACCTTCACTCAAAATCCCAAAGCCGCGGCTTCGCCCTCGTGGTGGCATTGTCGCTGATGATCCTGCTCACGGTGATTGCCGTGGGTTTGCTCACGCTTTCCAGTGTTTCGCTCCGATCGGCTTCGCAGGGCGGCTCGATGTCGGTCGCGCGGGCGAATGCGAGGATGGCGATGATGCTCGCGCTTGGGGACCTCCAGAAACATACCGGTGCCGACACCCGGGTGACTGCCCGTGCCGATGTGCTCAACGCAAGCAATCCGCCGGTCTTCGGTGCATGGAAGAGCTGGGAAGGGACGAATCACGAGCTGACGGGCGGATTTGCGGGTCGCCCGGTTTCTCCCGGCAGTTACGAGGAAAAGAAGAGGGACCGCTTTCTCTCATGGCTGGTTTCCGGCGTGAATCCCGGCATCCCGGACACGAGCTTCGCCAAGGGCAAAGCCACGTTGGTGGGGGAGGGTTCCGTCGGATCGGGTGTCGACCGCGCGAAACTCCAGATTCATTTGTCCCCCTCGGGCATCAGGACTTCCGCGTCGAGTGCGGCGAATTCGGGGTTCTTCGCCTGGTGGGTGGGCGGCGAGAACAGCAAGGCCCGTCTTCCGAATCCCTATGAACCCACTGCGGACACCGCAGCCCGCTGGGCCACCCACTTGAAGTCGCACGCGGTTGCGGACACGCAGCCTTTCCGGATGGATCCGCTGCTGGACGATCCGAAGCCTGCGGCCAAGGCCGCCACCTTGCTCTCCGCGGATCTTGTCGCCCAGGCCGGCGACTTGAAGGCATCCAAGGAGTTCTTCCACGATTTGAGCGCCGTTTCCACCGGCCTCCTCACCAACACCGCCACCGGTGGATGGCGCAAGGACCTCTCGCTGCTCACCGAGAAATGGAGCGCCCAGCCCTCCGGCGGACTTCCGCTTTTCCGCGTGAAGCCGGGTGAGGACATCCAGTTCTCAAGGGCAAACTCCAACCCGCTCAGCTCCAAGTCCCTGTTTTACCCTTGGTCCGCCTATCGGGGTGGAGGCATCCCGATCTATCAGCACGGTGCCGTGACCAGTTGGGAAAACCTGGCGGATTTCGCCACGATGTACCGCAGCGGCCTCTCCGCCTCCGCCTCCGGCCGGGTGACCATGAACTCCCGCTCGTTTCCGATCGACGACAGCGCCAACATGGGCGCCTTCCTCCACAAGGTGCGCGTGCTTCCGGTCATCGCCCGGATTCAATGGGTCTTCCACCATTGGGCGGCACCGAACGCCGCCGCCCCGACGCTTCTCGAACCCCGCCTGCTGGTCACTCCCGTGGTCACGATGTGGAATCCCTACAGCGTCGAGCTCGCCTCGCCGTCCGGATTCCGCTTCCGCGTGGCACGACCGCTTCCCGCCGCGTTGCGTTACAGCATCAACGGGGCCACCAACACCAACTACAACTGCCTGATGGCCGGCGCGTCTAACAACCAACCCGCGCTCTCATCGGCCGTCGATCTTTTCTATGACATCCAGTCCTCCTTCACGCTCAAACCCGGAGAAACCCGGGTCTTCAGCCCGGGTAGCACCACGCCGGTCGCCGCATCCACGGTCCTGACCCTCCTGCCGGGATACCGCTCGCGCGGCGGACACTTCTTCCCGGTGATCGGCAACGACGGCAAATCCCCGGCCCTGCCCGGGTCCGCCAGTCTTGCGGCGGATGCGAAGTTCGACACCACCTACAACGACGGCAGCTCCGGCGTGGGCATCTATCTGGACCTTCTCACCGGCGGCAAGAGACATTTGGTGTACCGCATGGTCTATGACACGGCGATGGCCAACACGATCTACAAGCCGATCACCAACCTGGCCGCCACCACGCTCGGCCAGTGCCAGACCACGCCGGTGCCCTTCCTCTCGACGATCTTCGGCGCGCGGATGGCGAGCAACACCCACATTCCCGCCAAGGGATTCCTCCAGTCGAGCCCGCTGGTCAACTACACGGCGATGGGCAGCAAGGACCTGGTCGAGGTGAACATCGCCCGCCGCTACGCCGGCACCTCCCATCCGGTGAACTCCCCTTTTGACTACAGCTTCGTCCGCCATGCCGCGGGGGATACCTATCTGCCGAATGCCGATTCCTCGAACCGCGGCTACATCGTCACCGGTTTCCAAAGCTCCAACGGGCTGTCCCGCTGTGTGGTCGGCGAGGTGCCCGTGCGGCCCCTTCAATCGCTGGCAGAGCTCCAGAACTGGGATCTCCGCTATGAGAACCCGATCCCGCCCTTCGCGATCAACCTGATCGGAAACTCCAGCGCCACCCCGCTGCTGCCCTCCAATGCCGTGGTCAACAGCGGCGACTCCGCCCTCGCGGTCAATCTCCAGCACGACGATTCCTACTGCGCCAACCACCTCCTGTTCGACGACTGGTTTTTCTCCTCCATCGCTCCGAATCCGGCCGCCTTCGGCTTCAGCGGCGCTGTGGATGCCGAACTGCGGCGCGTCTTCACCGCGTTTGTCTCCGGCACGGAACCGCTTCCCAACCGCTCCTACAAACCCATCAACACGGATCGGGCCGCTGCCGCCGCCGGTGGCTCCGGGGCCACCCAGTTGTTCGCGCGCTTCGTCAATCCGCCGGATTCATGGAGGTCGATCGCCTCGCGCATCGAGGTCGAAGGCATGTTCAACGTGAACTCCACCTCGGTCACTGCCTGGCGCGCTCTGTTAGGTCACGCGCGCGGCCAGAAGGTTCCCTTCATCCGCGAGTCCGGCGCAGCCTGGGATGCCGGTCTCTCGGGGGAGGTGGATTACCCGGTTTCCCGATTCCCGATCGCCGGGGACGTCGAGGCCGGAGCCCGCGGCTCGTCCGGGATTTTCCGTGAGGCTTCGGAGTTTGCAGGCTATCGCACCCTGAACGACAGCATGCTCGATGCCCTGGCCGAGGAGATCGTCAACCAGGTGCGGCAGCGCGGGCCATTCCTCTCCCTGGCCGAGTTTGTGAACCGCCAGCTCGCCTCCGGGGACCTCGCCCTTGCTGGAACGATCCAGGCCGCGCTCGACAAGCTTGCCTCTGCCTCGTCGAACAGCCCGTATGCCGCGATCACCTCGTACCTCACCGCGAATGGCGTGCCGGACGCCGTGCCGGGGCCCGGGATGGAGTATCAGTTCCCTGCCGCCGCCGCGGGAAAAAGCGCCTTCGGTCTGCCGGGATGGATCCGCCAGGCGGACGTGCTGAGGCCGATCGCTCCGGTGCTCTCGGCACGCGACGACACCTTCACGATCCGGGCCTATGGCGACGCGCGCGACGCCGCCAACCGCATCACCGCCACGGCCGTGTGCGAGGTGGTGGTCCGGCGCAGCCGTGACTTCGTCGATCCCCGCGACCTTGCGGAGGCCACCGGTCAGCCGGTGAGCCCGGTCAACCTCGCCTTCGGCCGCCGCTATGAGATCGTTGCTTTCCGCTGGCTCTCCTCCGGCGAGATCTGATTCATTTCCTCGCCACCTGATATCCATGCGCTTGCTCCTCACTCTTCTGCTCGCCGTTCCCGGCATCCTCTGTGCCCAGCCTTCCGGCAAGCGCACCTGCCGTGTGCTGTTTCTCGATGCTCCGGATTCGGCTCCCAACAAGCTTTTCCTTTTCGATGGAGCCTCTTCCCAGGAGATCGAACTTCCGCGCCTGAACCTCTCCAAGGTTTATGACCTGCCGGGTGGTCCGCTCCGCCTCCGCCTGCTCGCCGCCCCGCTCGCGGATCCGAAGCTTGTCCCGGCGGATGCGCCCTCGGCGGAAGTCGCCGAGACCGTGGGGGATATCTATCTGATTCTCGGCCACGACCCCGCGAACACGACGGCTCCCGCCCGGATGCAGGTGGTGGATGCCTCGTCCTCGAAGCTGAGGCCAGGGCACATGCTTTGGTACAACATCACCCCGCACGAAGTGGGCGGCATCATCGGCAGTTCGAAGCTCGCTCTCAAACCGAACTCCAGAGTCATCCTCGATCCTCCGGCAGCGGAAAGCACCGACTATGACGTCAAGCTGGCTTACCGGATCGCGGGCGAGAAGGACTACGACCCGATTTGCGAGACCAAGTGGCTGCACGATCCTCGTTCCCGGGCCGTCGTTTTCGTCCTTGGCGGACCAGCCGGACGCACGCCCCGAGTGATGATGTTCACCGACTACCGCGAACCGGCCGGGAAGGACAAAAAGGGGACTCCCTGATTTCCAAAGCGGCGATCACGCAGGGGCATCAGGGCTTCGCGATCGTGACTTCGGTGAGCGGACCGTCCGGGAACCAATGGCCGCCGAGGCGTGTGCTCAAGGCGAGCGCCCAACGCTGGCCCGGTTTCAGGCTTCTCCCTGCGGTGGAGGCGTTGAAGGGGAAGCTCTTCATGCCCTTCGCCAGTTTGGTGCTGCGTCCCGGAACCAGACAGTCGCTCTTGGTAACGCGGATTTGATCGATGAAAATCCCAGTCGGCGAGTCCGGCGCGTCCTTGTGAGTGTAGACCGGTTTGAGGGGAGTGGCGAAGTAACGGAACCGGAGGCGGACCGGTTGCGTGGAGGCGGGCAGGTCGAACGAAGCGGTCGAGAGCTTGGTGTCCGCATGGTTGTTCGATACGCCGGTGATCTCGGAGCCGATGCGTTTCCACGAAACCCCACCGTCATTGGTCGCCTCCACGACCAGATGGCTGCCCGGGGTCATGTAGCCGCGGCAGTAGGTGAAGTTCAACTTCGCGCCGGATCCCGGCAGGATGAGGTGCTTGAGCTCGAAGGACTGCTCCGCGATTCCGCGGGCGATCAGGTTGAAGAGCGAGTCGAAGGTGAGGTTGAAGGAACGTGCTCCGGCCAGAGCTCCGTGGAATCCCAGATCGGTGCCGGTGACCACCAGCGGGAACGAGCCGCAGGTGAGGTCCACCACCCGGGGTGCGGGTGTGGTTTCCGCGCCTTCCACCCAGTTCGCGGGAACCCTCTGATAGGTGGTCACCCGGACGGACTCCGCCCGTGATGGCCGTTTGAAGGCATAAGCCGCACCGGTGCTTCCAGTCACCGTGGGACCGGTGAGCCTCTGGTCCGATGTGAGCCGCTCCGGGTGGATGAGGGTGACGCGGTAATCCAACGACGAAGGCACGTCCTTGCCCTCGATGCCGGTGATCTTCACGTTGAAAGGTTTGTCCGCATAGGTTTCCCGCACCGCAGCCGCGCCGGTGACTTCCCATACCAGCGCGGGATCCCCGTAGTTGTTGTTCGCCCGCACGTTTTCCAACGGAATGCTCCTGCCCGCCTGGTCGGTCACCACCACCTTCGCCTTGGTGAAATCCGCGCCGTGGCGGCTCAGCGACCAATACCGCGAGTTCAAAACGGCAGGGAAGTATCCCGCCGGCGGATAGGGCACGAATCCGGGCTTGGCGATGATCCGCCGCTCGGAAGGTTTCTGGATGATGTAGCAGACGTTGGTCGGTGGGCGGAAGACCGACTCCCCGGGCTGGTCGCCGGTGGCGAAGTCGGTGGCGTCCGGATAGAGCAGCCAGCGGCGGTGGCCCACCAGCGAGTTCCAGTAGGACGTCACGGATCCGGTCGACAGCTCTTCGACCATGTATTCGGTCATGGCGGTGGGCCCGTAGACGCCGAAAGCGAGGTTGCCCTTGGCATTGGCGTTCCATGCGGCGGGTGACCAACCGGTCAGGTGGCTCGCCGGATTGTGGTCGATCGCCGGATCGGCTCCGGTGTTGAAATTGTAGTTGCGGATGAGCATCAGCGCGGATGCCTGGGCCGCATCCGACTTCAGGGTGGAAGCTGAGGGTTTGTGCGGGTCCTCATCGTCGATCGCCACGGTGGAACTCGTGTTGAAGCGGACATCGGCAGGGATTCCGCAGAGGGCCCGGAAGAAATTCACCCGACGCTCGACATCGGTGATGAAGGCCCGGGAAACGGTTCCCGGATTTCCCGAGTAGTTGCCGGTCCACCCGACCCGCTCTTCGTAACCCTCCGAGGCCTTGTAAACCGCCTGCCAGAAGGCGAGGACGTCATTGCGGCTGCGGGGGTCCACCGAGAAACCCCGGCTTGCCACGGCATCGGGATTCGCGGGATCGATCCCCGGTTTCCATGCGGCGGCTGGCAGCGTGAGCAGCGCCAACACCGCTGCCCCCGCCGCGGTGGCGCGGGAGAGGGCGGAATGGCACGGCTTCGGCCGGATCATGCCTGGTTCGTAAGGGTCCATGGATGGGCTGGGAGAGGGAACATGATGCAAAATGTGCACCCATTCCAGCCGAAACTTCGGACCTACGTGATTTCAGTATATCCGAGGGATTTTCCCGGACTGGCCGATTCCACCCAGCGGCCCTGGGGTCAAGCGCTCCGGAGGCTTCGGAACATGCGGAGACAGGCCGTCACGGCTCCGTGGTGGTCATCCGAGATCCATTTTCTCTTTTCTTAAGGCTATGGTTTGCTTAGCGTCCCGACGGTCATTTTCAGAGGCTTTCCTGGAATTTCACACCAGTGCGGCCTGCGCAACCAAGCCGAGTGAATACCCCCCCAGCCTTCGATCCAACATGGGACTCTTCGATAAAATCTTTGGCCGGAAAGGCCTTTCCTCTCCGACACCCGTTCCATCGGCCCCGAGCCCCATCGCCGAACCTGACGATGCCGAGCCGATTGAGGTCTTCGACGAATTCGGCCGCCCTCTCACCATCACCCGAAAGGATTGGCGCGAATCCATTCTCGTTCCTAACCTCCGCAAGGCGTGGAACGATCCCGAGGAGCTTGCCCGTCAGGTGATCACGGCCTTGAGGGATGGATTCTTTGCGGAAACGCTCGATGCCGCCGCCCGGCTTGCCGCCATCGACCCCAATCAAGAGCGCGGTCAAGTGCTCCACGCGATTCTGCTGCTCAAGTGCGGCCGACTTGACGAATCCGAGAAGACCCTGCGCAACTTCATGGCACGCCATGGCGCATCCGGCGTCGTTCTCACCAACCTCGCCAAAGTGCATGCCGAACGCGGGGAGCAGGAACTCGTCCTATCCACCTTGTGGCGGGCGCTGGAGCTCGATCCCAACCTCGACAATGCCGTCGGGTGGTTTGAGGTCATCCACCGTGAAAGCGGTGGTGATGCCGAGGGCCTTGTGGCATTGAGGCGCATCGCCGCCTTGCCCGGTGCCTGGCGGGCCCGTCTGTGGATCGCAAGATCTTTCCTTGAAGCCCGCGATCTGGATGCCGCCCTCACTCTCTATCAGGATGCTCTCGACCTCGCGCCATCACCAAAGCCCGCTGACATGCTCATGCAGATCAGCGGCGATCTCGGAAACCATGCGCATCTCCCCGAGATTCTTCGTTTCGTCGCCCCGCACTTCGATCCTGAGGAACACGGCATTCAAGTGGGTAACAACCTGATCAAAGCCAACCTCGACCTCGGCCGCCTCGACGAGGCCCGACTCATCGTTGACCGGCTTTACGGCTTCAAGCGCCCGGACTGGAAAGCAACCCTGTCGTTCTGGGATCAGGAAATTGCAAAGGCCCGCGTCGGGACCGAGCCCGCACCTGCTGCCTCAGAAATCGAAGTGACCCTTCTCAACATCGAGGATGCGGTCTGGGCCGCGCCCGACGCCACTGCGGAATTGTTTCCCGCGCGCCCCGAGGCGGATACCCGGATCGCGGTGTTCTGTGCGTCCATCACGCAGTCAGATGCCGCATCCATGGAGCGCATGCAGATGGCCGATGCACCCGGACGTCTCAGCCGCGCTCTTCCTCTCTTTCTTTCGGAACGTCTCGGCTTTCAGACCCGCGCCCGCTTCCGGACGCTTGTGCCATGGATGGTCGCCCCGAGCCGCGGCTTCCTCATCAGTGGGAAACCTTGGCCGGATGACGAAATGGCCGCCATGGCCCGCCGGGCGGACAAGCCTGCGGATTACGTTCTCGCCCTTCATTTCATCCCGAAAGGTGAGGATATCCAACTGACGATCCGGTTGCTCCGCACCATTGATGCCGCCTTTCTGGGCGAAACCTCCGCCAATCTCTCCCTGATCCATCCCGGCCGCGGGCTGGATGTTCTGATCCACGATCTTCTGGCCCTGTTGTCCCGTGAGGCGGACTTGGAAATTCTTTCGCCACCGGCCGTCGCCGATCCTCCCGCAGGTCCCGCGCTCGACTGCTACCTCCTGCGCCTCGAACAACTGCTCGCCGCCCGTTGCGCCGCCATGACGCCGGACGAACCGTCTTTCCTCAGCGGCGAGAGAGATATTCTGGACGGCTGTCTCCAGCTTTGCATCGAGCAAGCGCAGTCCCTGCCTTGTCGGCTCGTTCTGCTCCGCACGCTGCGGTCATTGAAACAATACCGCCCGGCCGTCGCTATGGAGTTCCAATCACCCGTCGAGCACCTCCAGAAAGTCCATCCGCTTCCGGAACCCGCTCACGGAGTTTTGGAAACACTCATTCGGCAGACATTCAAACCGGAGCCGACCATGGGATCCTGATTCCGGTTGCGCCGGGGCTCCCGATCTCTGCCGAGTGAAAAAACCCCAAAGAGGGCGAAGCCGCCCGATCACGCCGTCACGGCTCCGCGGTCGTCGTTGAGGCCGGATTTTTCGAGGAAGTAATCGTAGCCGCCGGTGTAGCGGGTGAGGATGGCTCCGTTTTCCGGGTTCTTCTCGTTGCGGGTGATGTGGAGGGTGGTCTCGGCGAGGGTGCGGATGAAGTGCACGTCGTGGGAGATGAAGACGAGCGTGCCTTCGTAACCTTTGAGGGCGTTGACCAGCGAGTCGATGGAAAGGATGTCCAAGTGGGTGGTGGGCTCGTCCATCAGCAGGAGGTTCGGCGGATCGACGAGGAACTTCACCAGGTTGAGGCGGGATTTTTCACCACCGGATAGAACGCCGCAGCGTTTCTCGACGTCGGCGCGGCGGAAGAGGAAGGTGCCGAGGATGGAGCGGGCGTCCTCTTCGCGCAGGGTGGTGCAGGCACCCATGACTTCCTCGAGCACGGTGTTGTTCTCGTTGAGCGACTCGAGGCGGTGCTGCGAGTAGTAACCGAGCTTGGTGGCGTATCCGGGTTCGCGCTTGCCGCCGTCGATGGGAAGAATGCCTGCGAGGATTTTGAGCAACGTGGATTTGCCGGCGCCGTTGGGGCCGACGAGCACGATGCGGTCGCCGCGCTCGATGGTGAGGTCGAGGTCCTTGTAGATGCGTTTGTCGCCGTAGGATTGGCCGACCTTGGAAAGCTCCATGACTTTCTGGTTGGAACGCGGCGGTTGCGGGAAGGTGAACTTGAAGGGCTTGCGAGGCGCGCGGGGTTTCTCGATGCGTTCGAGTTTTTCAAGGAACTTGATGCGGGACTGCACCTGGGAGGCCTTGGAGCCGACCTGGCGGAAGCGGTCGATGAATTCCTGGTGGCCTTCGATTTCCTTCTGCTGGTTCCGATAAGCCTGCGTTTGCTGATCGAAGCGGGCTTCGCGCTGGGTGAGGAAGGCGCTGTAGTTTCCGGTGTAGGAGATCAACTTTGCGGCGTCCGGATCGATCTCGACGACGGTCTCGATGATTGAGTCCATGAAATCGCGGTCGTGGGAAATCATGAGGATGGCACCCGAGTAGTTGAGCAGGTAGCGCTGGAGCCAGAGCAGTGAGAGCAGGTCGAGGTGGTTCGTCGGCTCGTCAAGCATGAGGAGGTCCGGCTCCATGACGAGGAGCTGGGCGAGGTGGGCGCGCATGACCCAGCCACCGGAGAAGGTGCGTGCGGGTTTGTGGAAGTCGTCCTGTTTGAAGCCGAGGCCGGCGAGGATTTTCTTGGCCTTGGGTTCGAGTTGATAGCCGTTGAGGTGGGTGAACTGGTCCTGGGCCTTGGCGAAGTCCGGGTGCGAGTGATCGCCCTTGGCCTCGTATTCGCGCATGGTGCGGAGGATGCCGATCATTTCCGGGGTGATGCCCATGGCGATCTCGATGACGGTTTCATCGGTAGGCTCGCCGGCTTCCTGGGGGAGGTAGCCGGTGATGGCGTATTCGTCGCGCTCGATGCTGCCTTCATCGGGGCTGTCCTCATCGAGGATCATGCGGAAGAGGGTGGATTTCCCGGCGCCGTTGGGGCCGACGAGGGCGACGCGTTCGCCCCAGTTGATGGACATCTCGGCCTCGCGGAGCAGGGTGCGTCCGCCGAGGGTCTTGGTCAGCTTTTTGATCGTGAGCACGCGGGGGGTGTAAATGGCCCGCCGCCGGGAGGAAAGCGCGAAGTGTGGAAGCGGATGTCTGCGGCAGGCTGCAAATCCGCACCGCATCCCTGGCAGCAGACTTTGACGGCTTTGACGGGCATGTGGGGATTCGGGTGGGGCTTGTTGCCGGATCATCGGCCGGACTTGCGCTGGGCGTGGATCAGGTTTGCCGTCTCGGTATCGTAGTGGTAGCCGGAACCGAAATCGAGACGGCTTCCCGGAAAAGCGGCATAGGCCGCGCGAAGGTCCGGTTGATTGTATTTCGCAAAGAGCGGGATGGGTGCCTGGTAGTTGCCGTGGAAGCGGACTTCCCAGCTCTCTGCCGCGAAGTGGCGGAAGGGGATGCCCGAATCGTCCTGCACGATGTGGTTGGAAACGGTTAGGAAAAAGTCCCTCGCCTGGGAGAAATACGGTTCGTGCATGAGATAGGACGCCGCCTTGAAGTAAGTGGACCCGCGGCCAAACGAGTCGAGGAAGGCGCGGTAGTTTGCAAACCCGCCATTGGAGAGGTCTCCGGACACATAGATGACCGAGCGCGGCGCGCCGAAGCGGTTGAGGTAGCGGATGTCCACGGCCGGATAGGGGCCTGCTTTGACCGGGCTGACGGTTTCAATCGTGCCACCCATCAGGGCCACGGTGGCGAGCACCACCGGCGTGACGCCACGCAGAACGGAGGCGTCGAGATCGGTTTTCATGTCTTTGGTGATGAAGTATCCGGTCTGCATCTGCGTGCGGGTGGCCTCGCGATAGGCCGGCAGTGCCGCCAGCAGGTCGGGACCGCTGATGGCGTTGACGTCCGGAAGCCAGCCGACCGGTTCGAGCCCCATCAGGATCTTGGTGGGAATGTTTCCGAAAAGCGCTTCGGCATGCAGCAGGTCGGGACCGCCGAAGGGATAAAAGAGCACACGGTCGCCCGATTGGGACTGGATGTTTTGCTGGGCCCAATCCTCCATGCGGGCCACGCGGTTTCGGGTCAGCCCGGTCCACATGGCGCGCATGGCGGCTTCATGGGCGGCGTATTCCGGTGTGCGCTGCAGGTTGGAGAGGCCTTCGCCACGCATCACCGGGCGCCCGGCGAGGAAACGGGCGACGTCGTCCGGTTCCGCCCGGCCTTGCACCGGCACGAAGTTGGGCGGGCCCTCCACGGCTTGCTGGGGGCGCTCGACGACTTTTTGCGGAGCGCAGGCGGATGAAACGAGGGCAAGGGCCCAGAGGGAACGTACGAGCAGCCGGACGCGGGGGTTCACAGCCGGGATCGAAGCCTTGTCAGCGGAAAATACAAGAACCATGCAATCAACCAGGTCCCGAAGCCTGCCGCAGTCGCCACCGGGCTGCCGACAAACGACCACACCAGCGCGGCCAGGGACATGATCAGGAAAACCAACGGAGGCAGGGGATACCACGGACAACGGAAGCTGCCCTCCGGAGCGAGTTTCAACCCGCGCGCGCGGAACACGCCGGCCACCGTGATCAACGAACAAAGCGTGAGCCCGGACTGGGTGTAGGTGAGGATGCCGCCGAAGTCCCCGAATCCGACAAAACCCAAAGCGAGCACCGCCACACACAGCGTGGCCCGGACCGGCACTCCGCCGCCGTTCGAGTGAGACAGGAATCCGAAGGCGGGTATGTCCGAACCCATCGCCACCAGCACCCTCGGCCCCGCCCAGAGCAGTGCGCTCACCGACGCCACCAGTCCGGCGGACAGCAGCAGCGAAAACACGGCCGCCGCGTTTTCGCCGTAAAGCGAGCGTGCCGCCACATGCCCGACCTCAACCACACCCGCGAGTTCGCCCATCGGCGCCGCTTTCAGGAATGCGGCGTTGAGCAAGAGATAAAGGACCGTGACAATCAGCGAGCCGCCCATCAGCGCGATCACAAGAGTGCGACCGGGCCGTTCAACCTCCTCGGCGATGTAAACCGCCGCATTCCAGCCCGAGTAGGCGTAGAACACAAACAGCAGCGACACCCCGAACGCCGGTTGGAAAATCAGTTTCAAGTCCACGGCCGGATCCGGGGCCCAGCGGATGTCTCCTCGACCGGGCGTCACCATCGCCGCGATGATGAATCCCACGATGAGTGCCAGTTTCAACAAGGTCGTTGCGGTCTGGAGGCCGGCACTCAGTCGCACACTCCTCAAATGCCCGAGCGTCACCAGCACCAGGGCCACCGCGGCAATTCCTCGCGGCGGCAGGAAATCGAAGGCCCGGTGAGCGTAGCTGCCCAGTGCCAGGGCCGCGAGCGCCGCCGGCGCGGCGAAACCGATGACCAGGGAGAGAAGCCCCGCGGTCCAGCCAAGCGACGGATGATACAAGACCCCGAGAAACCGGTATTCTCCCCCGGACCTCGGTATCGCCGCCACCAGCTCGGCGTAAGTGAGTGCTCCGCACAGCGAGAGCAGCCCGCCCAGCAGCCACAACAGCAGAATCGCCGGACCGGAGGAAACCTCAGGAACCTGATAGCCGAGGCTGGTGAAGACCCCGGTGCCGACCATGCTCGCGACCACCAGCGCGGTCGCCGGGATCCATCGCACCTTGGCCGGTTCATCCCTGGTTTCTCCCATCCGCGGCGAGCTTTCCATGTCCGGCCTTCCCACGACAAGCCGCTTGTCATGCCTTGTCGATCGCCAGATGCTTCGGAAATCCAAGAAAACAGCCGCTATTGACCTTGACGGACCCTGCCCTGCGCGGGCTTTATTCATCCATCCTTCCCACCCGCATGCGCATTCCGATTGCTCCCCACACCTACATGCCGCGTGGCATGGGTCAATTCGCCGCCCTCGGTTCCGTCGTTCTCATGGCACTTGCAGGGAGCCTGCACGGCCAGGATTTCGAAGGCAAAACCATCTCCCAGGTCGTCATCCGCTACCGCGGAGCCAAGACGGTGAACGAGGAACTCCTCCGCAACCAGATGACCTCCAAGGCCGGTGCCCCTTACCGCGCCGAGAACCTCGACAAGGACATCACCTCTCTTTACGAATCCGGACTCGTGGATGACGTCCGCTTCCTCGCCGAACCGGTCGGTGACCGCGTCAACCTCATCGCGGAAGTCACCACCCGCTCGGTGGTGGATGGCGTCGGCTTCGTTGGCAACACGGTGTTCACCGACCAGAAGCTCGCCAAGGAGACCAAGCTGAAATCCGGCGGCGTCATGAGCGATGCCGAAGTGCTCGAAGCCCGCCGCAACATCGAGAAATACTATCAGGGATACGGTTACCCGGACATCGCGGTCTCCCACCGCATCCAGCCCACCGGGCAGGAGGGGCGTTCCGATCTCATTTTCATCATCGATGAGGGCTCCAAGAACGAGGTTCGCAAGATCCGCTTCGAGGGCAACACCGTCTTCACTGATCCGGAACTCCGCAAGGAGATGAAAACCAAGGAAAAGGGCTGGTTCTCCTGGCTTACCAAGTCCGGGCGCATCGAGTCCAACCAACTGGATACGGACCTGGATGCCATCCTCGACTACTACCGCAGCAAGGGATACCTCCGCGCCAGCAGCCCGGGAATCCGCCGCGAGCCCGTCAAGGACGGTCGCGTGGACCTGATCATCCCGATCGTCGAGGGTGAGAAATACACCGTCTCCGGCGTCGGCTTCGGCAAAATGAGTGTCTTCAAGCCCGAGGAGCTCTACCCCGCGCTCACCCTCAACGGAAACGATCCGTATTCGTCCAAAAAGATGCGCGACGACATCACCATGATCCGCAGCTACTACGGATCCCGTGGATATGCTGACGCCACCGTGGTCCCGGACATCCGCGACGCCGGCCCCAACCGCGTCAACATCATCTACCGCATCACCGAAGGATCCCGCTTCCGCGTCGGCCGCGTGAACATCGCCGGCAATACCAAGACCCAGGACAAGGTCATCCGCCGGGAAATCCCGCTCAAACCCGGTGATTGGTTCAACTCGGTGGACCTCGATACCACCAAGTCCCGCCTGCAAACCCTCAACTACTTCAGCGATGTCCAGGCCACCGGCGCTTCGTCCGGCGGCGGATACCGCGACGTCAACGTGCTCGTCGAGGAAAAGGCCACCGGATCCGTCGGCGTCGGTGTCGGTTTCAGCTCGGTGGACAGCATCGTCGGCTTCCTCACCCTCGAGCAGTCGAACTTCAACCTGTTCAACCCCTGGAACTTCACCGGTGGCGGTCAACGCTTCGCGATGAACCTCCGCCTCGGTGCCGAACGCTCGGAAGCCAGCATCTCGCTCGTAGAGCCCTGGTTCCTCGACCGCCAGCTCGCACTCGGTGGCGAGTTGTTCTACAAGCAGTCCGATTACTTCAACGACTGGTATGAGCAAACCAACGCCGGTGCCGCCATCTCGCTGCGCAAGCCGCTCGGTTCCCACAGCTCGATCAAGGGCGAATACCGCATCGAAAACGTCAACATCGACTCCGAGGTCGACTCCACCGACTTCATCGACGAGAACTTCGTCGGCGACAACGGATCGAACTCCGAGCTCTCCGAGGAGAAAATCGGCGGCGACTTCCTGCGCAGCGCCATCGGCCTGAGCTTCATCTACGACACCCGCGATGACAACATCCTGCCACGCAGCGGTCACAAGGTGGACCTGGGGCTGACCTACGCCGGTCTCGGCGGAGATGTGGACACGCTCACCCTCTCCATGCAGGGATCCAAGTATTGGAACCTGAAATGGGATTCGATTCTCTCCATCAATGGCGAGCTCGCCTTTGTGGACGGCATCGGTGATGACGAGATCCCCGTCTTCGAGCGCATGTTCCTCGGTGGCGGCCGCACGCTCCGTGGCTTCGAGTTCCGCGACGTCGGTCCGCGCGATGTCGATTACACAAACGACGTCTACGGCGGCAACTCGCTTGGCTACGTGACCCTCGAATACACGGTGCCCATCATCGAAACCGTCCGCGCCGCCGTGTTTTCGGACACCGGCTTCGTCAATCAGGACAGCTGGGATCCCAGCCCCAGCGAGATCTACAGCGACGTGGGTCTCGGTATCCGCCTGAGACTGCCCATCAGCCCGCTGCCGCTCGCCTTCGACTACGCCATCCCGATCGCCACCCCGGACGAAGAGGCGGACAAGGGCGGCCAGTTCAACTTCTACATGAACTACCAATACTGATCCGCCCGCCGGACAGGTTCCCATCGTTTCCGACGAGGCCGGGCCCTCCCAAGGGGTCCGGCTTTTTGCCGCCCGCATCCGTCGCGCCGGGATCGGTGATGCGATCCTCCCGCCCGGAAATCAGGAAAACCGCAGGTCCTTCGATGGATCCAGCTCGAAGTCCAAGGCAAATTGCGCCAGCACGTTCGGCCGGATCAGCTTCTCCATGAACTTCAGATGGAAGGGATCGTCCTGCACGATCCGCAGCTTTTCCAACGAGTTCACCTCGATGGCCACGAAGAAGCGCCACTGGGAGTCGGTGTCGATGTTGCGGCCCGACTTCACTCCGAGCACCTCGGGGATCTTCAACAGAAGGCTGCGGCTGCCGCGCACCAGCTCTTCGAGCGTGGCATCGTCCACCTCCGGCTTGAGCTGGAAATAGACGACGTGGTGGATCATCCGGATGGGCTCAGGATTTCCAGTTCAACGCGCCCTTCTTGAGCGCATAGACGTAAGCCACCACCAGGATGCCGGCAAATCCGGCCATGCTGGCCAGAGCGGTGGGGCCCTCGGCGATCAAATCGCGGAACTGCACCGCCCACGGATACATGAAGACCACCTCGATGTCGAAAAGCACGAACAGCATCGCCACCAGGTAGAACTTCACCGAGAAGCGCGGCGATCCCTCGCCCACCGGCAGCATCCCGCACTCGTATGGCAAATCCTTCGTCGCATTCCGCTTCGCCGAACGGCCGAAGACCACGCTCGCACCGAGAACCATCACCGCGAAACCGAGCGCGACGATCACTTGAAGGAGGACGGGAAGATATTGCTCTGGCATGTGAGGGCAGGGGAGTGCGCCCCGGTCTTAGGCCCCGGGACCGGCCTTGGGTAGAAAAAAAACCCGCGTCCTCGGAAAGAACGCGGGTTTCCTGGAAATTCGAACCGTCGGGGATCAATCCTGGGCGGCGGCATCCTGGGCGGCCGCATAGGCACTCGAGGCCTCATGGACGCGGGACGTGCCCTTGTATTCCTTGCCGATCTTTTCGACCAGACCACGGGTCACCAGGTTCTGCAGCTTCTCATAAGCACGCAGACGGAGCATCTCCTCCCCGCCGCTCACGGCGTTGCGCAGCTTCAGATTCGCGAAAACCCTCTCAAACAGGTCGTTGAAACCGAAAACTTTCTTCTCAGAAAGAACACTGCAAAGCTCATCAGTGACATGGTCAGGAAGGCGGCGTGAGAATCGGGTACGTTTCGTGGTGATTGCCATAACGCCGCCACCATACACCCCTGGCCGCCGAAAGCGACTCAAAAAACGGGCAAAGATCCCAAACCAACAAAGATATTTTGCAAGTCTTAAATTTAAGATTTTGCGAATTTAGAATATGGGTCCCGATGCCAGCTTGACAGCAAGGGCATTTCCGACATTCTCCGCGTCCCGGCGCGTCGGAAACGTGGCGGCACCCCAGATTCCCATGAAAAAGGACATTCATCCGAAATACAATCCGGTCGTCTTCGTGGACATGACCACCGGCAAGCGCTTCATCACCCGCTCGACCAAGTCTTCCGAGAAGAAGGAAGTCATCGACGGCGTGGAGCACAGCGTCATCTCGATCGGCATCACGTCCGATTCCCACCCCTTCTTCACCGGCCTCGCCCAGTTTGTGGACACCGAGGGCCGCATCGACAAATTCCAGAAGCGTTTCGGAGCCGTCCGCCGCGTCGGCAAGCCGAAACTCGACTGATCGCAGCCGATCCGTCCGTTTCTCCAAAGCGCCCGTCCGCCACCCGCGGCCGGGCGTTTTGTTTGCTCTTCACTTGCCTCTCCGGATCTGGTTGCGGATGGTCGCCGCGTGCTTGCGAAACGAATCATCCCCTGCCTGGACGTGACCGACGGCCGCGTGGTCAAAGGCGTGAACTTCGTCGATCTGATCGATGCCGGGGATCCGGTGGAGGCGGCCATGGCCTACAACGCCCAGCAGGCCGACGAGCTCGTGTTTCTCGACATCACCGCCTCCTCGGACAACCGGGCGACGATGGTGGACGTGGTGAGGCGCACGGCCGAGCACTGTTTCATTCCCCTTACGGTGGGCGGAGGCATCCGTTCGGTGGAAAACATGCGGGAAATGCTGCTCGCCGGAGCGGACAAGGTGGGCGTGAACACCTCGGCGGTCACCAATCCGGGCCTCGTCGATGAGGGGGCGAAAACCTTCGGCAGCCAGTGCATCGTCGTGGCGATCGACGCCAAACGCGAAGGTCCCGGAAAATGGGGGGTCTACACCCACGGCGGCCGCAAACCCGTGGGCCTTGATGCCGTGGAATGGGCCAAGGAAGTCTGGCGCCGCGGTGCCGGCGAGATTCTTCTCACCAGCATGGACGCCGATGGCACCCAGGCCGGCTACGACATCGAACTCACCGCCGCGGTCTCGTCCGCGGTCGGCATTCCCGTCATCGCCAGCGGCGGCGCCGGAAATCTCGACCACATGGTGGAGGTGCTCGACAAGGGCAAGGCGGACGCCGTGCTCGCGGCCAGCATTTTCCACTTTGGCAAGCACACCGTTGGTGAGGCAAAACGCCACTTCGCCGCCCACGGCGTCCCGGTGAGGCCGCTGGTCGGCGCTTGAGGATGTCCGCCGCCCGCTGTTTTCCGGCAGGCGTCCCTGGCAGGTCCGGATGCCGGAACATGGCGGATTTCCGCATCCGGGCGCAGCGCTCCCTTGTGGGTTGAGCCTGCTTTGGAACAGCCGATGAGCCACATGTCTCGCGGTGGTTTCTCCATGCTGTAAAAGAAATTTGAGCAGAAGAATGCCTCACTTGTTTCTTCACGGTGAGAGGGATGCCATTTAAGGGATCATGCTTTACTTGGAAATTTATGGATTCTGCTTCATTTGCCTCCGTCCGATCAACGCATGCCGAAACCGGCATCCAGAGGCGCAGGATTCGAGTTTCAGCGCGCCGGCTCCGATCTGAGGGACCTTGTTCCCCTCTCGCCACGGCGCTGCGTCCACATGGCTTTTGTTTGCCCGTGTCTGTCTTGAATTCCGAATCCTCCAATCCAATACCTCCATGAAACTCAAATCAGGGAATCCGTTTCGCTGCGCCCTCGTTTCGGCGTTTGCTGTCAGCTCCATCCTGTTCCAATCCCAATCCGCGTCCGCGGGTGATTTCTACTGGGACATCAATGGTGACACGGCCGGCGCAGGCGGAGCCACCCCATCCGCAAACTGGGATGATGCCAACTGGTCGTTCTCCGCAGCCGGAGACGTCGCGACGGAAGCCCTGGTCGATGGCGACACCCCGGTCTTCGCGGCGGGATCGGATGCAACGGGCGCTTACACCGTCAACCTCGCCGGGACATTCACCCTGCCCGGACTGAAGGTGGAGGAAGGATTCCCCACCATCAGCGGTGCCGGCACCTTGAATTTCAGTTCTGCTTCGACCACTCTCGACATTCCCGCCGGCTCGGGCCTCTCCATCAACACCGCCATTTCCGCAGGTGCCAACAGCCTGATCAAAAACGGAAACGGCGATCTTTCGATCGGCGGAAACACCACTCTCGGCGGCGAACTCAGACTCAATGGTGGCGCGCTTTCGATCAGCTCCACGGTGGGAAATCTCGATAAAATCAGTTTCCAGTGGAACTACACCTCGGCCCAGACCCTCAACATCCTGCCCGGGGCCAATGTCACCACCAACCGCTTCGTCATGGCGGACCTCTATTACTCGGAAAGCACCGTAAGCCAGTCTGGCGGCACGCTGAATGTGGTGGGCAACAATGACACGAACTCGACCAGCGCCTCGTTTCTCATCGGCCACTGGGGATATGGGTCCACCTGTGTGTACGGACTTTCCGGTGGCACGCTCAATTCGCAGAGTGCCAGGCTCAGCCTCGGTTGGGATCGCAGCGGCGTGCAGTTCAACCAAAGCGGAGGCACCGCCAATCTTCTCGGAATCAACCTGAACAACGGCCGCGGAAACCCCGCCTCATACAACCTCAGCGGAGGCCGGCTGAACCTCGGCAGCGGGGGCATCAACAACCAATCGAACAAGTCCATCAACGTCGGGCAGGCAACCATCGGCGCCATCGGAAACTGGATCTCCACGAAAAACATCCGACTCACCGGCGCAGGCAACCTCACCGTCGACACGCTGGACGCCATCGATGGCACCACCGCCCGCAACATCTCCTTCACCGGCGGGGTGAGCCAGGATGCGGCCGCGGGAATCACCAAGGTGGGCGCGGGCACCCTCGCCGTCTCCGGCACCGTGAACTACACCGGTGACACCCTCATCAACGGCGGCACCTTCCTGCCCGGCCCGAACTTCACTTCGTCGCTGCTCGTGGTCAACCCGGGGGGCTCCCTCGGGGCCGGCACCTTGAGCACTCCCGGCGTCAGCCTGGTCAATGATGTGGATCTGAACGGAGGCAACCTCGCCCTCAGGGTGGGGGCCGCCTTTGACCAGATCGACGCCACCAATGTGAACGTCAACCAACCCTCCACCATCGAGGTGGTGCCTTCGCAGCAACTCAACGTCAACGATGAGTTCGTGGTGTTGAAATACCTGGATCTCACCGGGCTTGGATTCGCCGGCCTGTCTCCCGCGGCTCTTCCCAATCCGCACTACAGCGCTTCGTTGATCGATGACAGCGCCAACAGCCAGGTGATTCTCAAGATCACCGGTGCGGACTCGTTGATCTGGACCGGTGCGGCCGGAAATGTCTGGGATGTGAACAACGCGCTGAGCTGGAAGCTTGCCAGCGGGCTTCCCGGCACCGTTTCGAGCAAGTTCTATGATTCGGACGTCGTCGTCTTCGATGATTCTTCGTCGGTGGGCTCCGTGGCGCTGTCCGGCACCATCAAGCCCGCATCGATCACCGTGAACAACAGCGTGACGCCCTATGCGTTCAGTGGCGCTCCGATCGGCGGAGGGGCCTCGTTGACGAAGTCCGGGACCGCTTCTCTGGATCTATCAGGAGCCAATCTCTTCAGCGGCGCGGTGAGTATCCAGGGCGGCACGGTGATCACCAGCACGCCCACCAGTCTCGGAACGGGGTCCACGGCGGTCACCCTGGGCACCAATGCGACACTGCGGAACACGGCGTCTTTCACGCTCTCCCGGAGTCTCCTCCTCACGGGAGGCACCGCCGGAATCCAATCCGATGCCGGCACCACCCTCACGCTCGGCACGCCCTTCTCCGGTGGTGGCAACTTGACGAAGTCCGGTGATGGAAGACTGCGGCTCCAGTCCTACACCAACAACTCGTTCGGTGGAACCAGCATCACGGTGGCAGATGGAACGCTGGAAATGGCTGGCGGTGCCTTCAATGCCTACATCGGCATCCCGTCGATCACCGTTTCCGCCGGGGCCGAACTGGTCATTCCTCCGGGAGCCTTCCACGCGCTCGGCGGTGCCTTCACCACCTGCCCCACCATCAACCTGAACGGAGGAACCTTCCTCGTCGGACAGGAGCAATATCTGGATGCCCTCAACCTGACCGGGGCCGTGATCCAACAGAACGGGGGAAATCCCGAACTGCGGACGGACTACAACTTCCAGCTCCACACCTTCCCCTCATCGACCACATCCGTTTACGGCAGTGGAATGATCCTTAACGAAAGAAACCGTCCTGCGAGGTTCACCGTGGATGACGGACCGGCGGCGATCGACTTCCACTTCAGCGGCACGATCACCCGGAATGGTTCGCCGCCGAGCCCGTTCACCAAGGACGGAGCCGGTAAAATGGTGGTCGACAGCGATCTCGACCTTCCTTCCGGCGGTACCATCGCCGCAGGTGTGATGCAGTTGGGCAATGGCGGAGCTTCCGGCAGCCTGGGAAGCGGGCCGCTCACCAACAACGCGACGCTCGTCATCAACCGCTCCGATGAGCTGATCATTCCCGGAGTGATCAGCGGAACGGGATCCTTGATCCAATCCGGCTCCGGAACCACCGTGCTCGGCGGTGCCAATACCTACACCGGTGACACCGTCGTCAATGCCGGCAAGGTGGCGGTGGATGGGGATTCGATCCCGGATTCCGGCACCCTCAGGATCCTTGGATCGGGAGGTGTCGCCGTTTCTAACATCGAACAGGTCCAGGCGCTTTACATCGATGGAAACCTGAAAGCCGCGGGAACCTATGGCGCCACCGGATCGGGGGCCACCCACATCGACGATGCGCACTTTTCCGGCACAGGCGTCGTTCAAGTCGTGGTGCCGGGATACTCCGGATGGATCACCGGCTTCGGCCTGGCGGCGGGTGACCGGGATGCCACGGACGACCCGGACCAGGACGGTCTCGACAATGGTGTGGAGTGGGTGCTCGGCGGAAATCCCGCCTCCGTCATGGACGCGGGCAGGCTGCCCACCGCCGCTGCAAGCGGAGCGAACCTTGTCTTCAGCTTCATCCGTGATCAGGCATCGAAGTCTCCAGGCACCTCGGTGGCCATCGAAGTCGGCAACAACCTGTCCGGCTGGCCGGGCGTCTATCAGGTTGGTGACACCACCGGCGGATCAAGCGCCGGTGTCACGGTCACGGACAACGGGAACGGAACGGATACCGTCACGCTGACCATCCCGCGTGCGCCGGATGCGTCGAAATACGGACGCCTCAGGGTTGTGATTCAATGATGGGTTGGTCACGGCTCCCTGCATCCATGGGTGGCTGCGGGGAGCCTGCCACCGGCATTCCACAGTTGGCGCGGCTGCCTGCTTCGGATTCATTCGGCGTCGATCATGATTCCCTCTGAGAGCCATGGCGAACTCTCCGGCTTGCTTGCGGATCGCTCGCTTCCCGAGCTCCGCAGGCTCGCGGATCAATTCACGCGGGAAGCGGATTACCCGCGTGCCCTGGAGGTCTTGAACGAGGTCGAACGGCGGCTGCCCGATCATCCCGCGGTGCTGCTGGATCTTGTCCGCTTCCGCCATCGTGCCGGTGATGTCCCTGGCGTCTCGGAAGGTGTCTCCAGGCTTTGGCAGGTGTTGGACGGCCAGGCTGCGGACCTGGACCTCCTGGGCGAGGAGCTTCAGGAGATGGGTTCGCACGATCTCGCGATGGCCACGTTCCGAATGCTGCGGAAGTCGACCGTCCCGCAGGTCCGGGCGGTAGGGCTTTCCCGGGAAGCCGCGCTTCTGCTGCGCCTGGGCGATCGCGAACCCGCCGAACTGGCTGCCGACGAGGCATTCCGGCTGTGCCCCGGGATTCCCGAAACCCGTTCTGCCAGGGCCTTGCTCTGGGAGGAAAGCGAGCCTGAGAAGGCGCTCGGTCTTTTGGAATCGCTTGCGGTCCACGCCGATGGCGTGCCGGCACCCTTTACGGTATCCTGCGGGCATCGTCTCGGTGGGGTCTATGACCGGCTGGGCCGCGTGGACGAGGCCATGCAGGCCTTGGCACACGCCAAGTCGATCGAGGAAACCCGGTCGCCCGGGATCCGGGAACTGCGCCAGCAACGCCGCGCGTGGATGGACTGGCATCTCCAGCTCGCCGGCTTTGATCAGGCACAGGCGCGGGCCTGGCTGGAGGAGTCGGCTCCGACGGCTGCCCATGCATTCCTGTTAGGCCATCCACGGAGCGGCACCACCCTGCTCGAACAGATGCTCGATGCGAATCCCGCCATCCGAAGCATCGAGGAGACCGATCATTTCGCCAACATCGTGGCCAAGGGATTGATCCGCATGCATGGCAGCCAGGCTGGTTCGGTCCCATTCCCGGATTTTGTCCGGACCCTCGACGCCGAGGCGGTGGCAGGACTGCGGGATTCCTACCTTGAGGCGCTCGTGCGGGATGCGGGTCCGGGTCGTGAGGCCGGTCTGTGGATCGACAAAAACCCGGGACTCACGCCCGTGGTTCCATTGATCGCCCGGTTGCTGCCCCGTTCCAAACTGATCGTGGCCCTGAGGGACCCGCGGGATGTGTGTTTGAGCGCCTATTTCCAATCCACGAGGCGCAATGCATGGAGTGTGAACTGGCTCACGCTTCAGGAAACCGTCGAACAATATGTCTTTGCCATGGGGATCTGGCTGGATGTCCGCGACAGGCTCGCCCAGCCATGGATCGAGGTGCGCTATGAAGACTTCATCCACCAACCGCTTGCCGAAGGGCGGCGGATCACGGATCTCCTCGGCGTGGACTGGCATCCGGCGCAGGCCGATCCGTCGCTTCACGCAAGAAGCCGCTTTGTGAAGTCGCCAACGCATGCCGACGTCGTGCGCCCGATCCATGGCAGGGCGATCGGCCGGTGGCAGCGTTACCGGAAGCACTTCGCACCGCATGAGGAGGCACTGGCTCCGTTCCTCAAGGCATTCGGCTACGATTCGTGACCGACGGGCCGTCTCAGCGAGTCGACCGCCTCACCAATCGGCACGCTGCGGCGGCTGCGGTCGATGAAGAAGCTCACTTCGCTGAAGCCCGCGCGTTCTAACAAACCGAGGGCGCTGAGGTAGCCGTCGCCGACGCGCTCCGGGACATGGGCGTCCGCGCCGATGACCACCGGGATGCCGCGTTCGTGCATCATCGCCAGCATCGAGGGCGAGGGGTTCATTTCCGGCAGGGCCTTCTCGACGCCGGAGGTGTTGAGCTCCATGGCCACGCCGGTGGCGGCGATGCGGTCGAGCGCGCGGGCGATCACCGGGCGCAGCCGCTCGAAGTCCCAGTCGGCCGGGGATTCGTTCTTGATGAGATCCGGGTGGGCCAGCGTGTCGAAGAGACCGCTCTCCGCGGACAGGGCGAGGTGCTCGAAGTAGAGTTCCTGATAGGAAAACACATCGCCGGTGTAAAACCGCCGGCGGTAGTCATGGACCTGATAGTGGATGGATCCGAGCACGTGGCTCAATGGCACGCGGGCATGGAGTTCCTGCAGCCATGGCTCGACTCCCGGGTAGTAGTCGCTCTCCAGGCCGAGGCGCACGTCGAGCCTCCCGGCGAAGCGGTCGCGGGTGGCCAGGATCATCGCCACGTAATCGTCAAACTGATCCGGAGCCATCCGCACGTTCGCGGAGAATCCATCCGGCAGCGGGCAATGGCAGGTGAAGGTGATGCCTTTGAGCCCGCGCTCCAGGGCTGCGGCGGCGTATTCGTCCGGCTCGCCGAACGCGTGTTTGCAGAGCGGGGTGTGGCAGTGGGATTCGTAGAGCAGCGGCTCGGGCATGGCGGGGGGATGCTGGGGCCTGGGTGGTGCTTGGAAAAGCCCTCGTTTGCCTGAAGGAATCAGCCGGCGTTTTCCAACATCTCGCGGAATCGCGGCAGGATCTTGAGAAACAACGAATTCTTGCCACCACGGGCGAGTTGTCGGGCAACGAGTTCCTCGGGCAGGCTCGGATCGCAGGGGGAAAGCGAGCAGGCCTCGTATCCCGGCGCGCGGATGCAGCGCTGGACGTGGGGCGATCCGGCCTGCTGGGTGATCTCCGCGGATTTCTCGCCGGCGCGGAGAATGAGGCTGGATAGCGGAGGTCCATCCGCATCGGTGCGCAGGGTCACCGCGATTTCATGACCCGCAGGGCTCACGAAGGCGAAGCCCCCGCGCGTGGCCCGATCCTTCCAACCGGCCTGCACCGCCAGCCACGCCAGCACCTGCAGGCAGCTGTTGCGGTGGGCCGGGTGATGGACGATTTCCACCGCATCGATCTGCGGCAGCGCACGCTGGGCACCCGGGTCGTCAAAAATCGAGGCGATGCCGACGCGGAACTGCCAGGTGCGCGTCCAGGCGTGGTCTTGCAGGATGAGGTCGTTGTTGGATTTTGAGGCCTCCTCGATGCGCCTGAATCCTGCCGCCGGATCCGCCCAGGACGAGCTGTCGACAATCAATCGATCGACCACCGCGACGAGGCGCTCGGTGAGGATTTCCGAAAGCTCCCCCTGCCACCAGAAGACAAGTGGAAGGTCGGAGTTGAGGTGCGCGAAAACGGTGTTGCGGAAGCGCCCGGTGACCCGGCCCGTGAGAAACAGGGCGATCTGCTCGCAGCACACCGACTTGCGGCCGTGGGCGAGGTGGCAGTGGGCGGTGATCCACGCGCGGATGGATGGCGTGGCCTCATCCCGATCGATCTCCACCAAGATGGCCCGGCAGGCGTGCTCGCGGGTCAGATCGCGGATAATGGCGGAGTTTTCGAAAAGCGCGCCGTGTTTCTCCGAGTAAACCACCAGGTTCATCAGCGAGGCGTTGGTGCTGGCCTCGTCCTGCTCCCAAAGCTTGCGGAGCTCCTTGTCGATCGCGGCCACGGGCACCTCGAGTCCGAGTTCCGGGCAGGAGGCGGGAATGAATGGGGAAGGGGATGCGTTCATGGCCAGTCGGGATCGATCGGGACACAAATCGCAAGACGAGGCAAGTCCGGTGGCGCGCGGCGGGACAAATCCGGCGGGCTGTCACCGCCCGTCGGCGGCCACCGCGGATTTTTCCCGGCGGATCCTGCTTGCAGCGGGATCCGGCACTTGTCCTGCTTTCGCGCGCAGGCCCATGACCGAAACCAACCATCCCCACGAGAAACCCTTGCTCAACGACGGCTTCCAGCTTCTTGAGTCCGAATTGGAATTTGCCATGGAGACCTTCGGCGATGTGCTCGGCCGCCTGGGCCACGGCGAGCTTGCCGGCAAACTGCCATGGACCGGCCGCACGCTGCCACAGGCGGATGGCCCGGATCGCGGGTTGGGCCAGGCGTATTCGATCGCTTTCCAGCTCCTCAACATCGTCGAGGAACGGGTGGCCGCCCAAGTGAGACGGTGGCGGGAGAAATCCCACGGAGCCACCGCCGAAAAAGGCTTGTGGCCGGACAAACTCGCCGCGATGCGCCACATGGGCCTCGATGCCGCCGGGATGATCGAGGTGCTCAGGCAGGTCTGCGTGGAGCCCGTGCTCACCGCCCATCCCACCGAGGCGAAGCGCGAGACCGTGCGTGAGAGACACCGCGAGATCTACGACCTCATGCAGGAGCGGGAAAACACCAGCTTCACCGGGCGCGAGCGCGCCCGGGGCCGCAGGTTCCTCGAAGGCCAGCTCGAAACCCTCTGGCGCACCGGCGAGATCCACGTCACCCGGCCCAGCATCACCCAGGAACTCGACAACGCTTTGTTCTACCTTCGCGAGGTGTTTCCCGAGGCGGTCTCCCGCTCCCACACCCACCTGCGCGAGGCCTGGGAGGCCGAGGGCTTTTCCGCGGAGGATCTGGAAACGCTGCCACCCATGGTCCGCTTCGGCACCTGGATCGGCGGCGACCGCGATGGCCACCCGGGCGTCACGGCGGATGTCACGCGCCAGGCACTCGCCTCGCTGCGCTTCAATGCCCTGCGCCTCTTCGCCCGTCAGTTGGAACGCCTTGCCCACAACCTTCCGCTCAGCAAGCACTTCCAACAGGTGCCCGCCGAGCTCGACTCGCTCATCCGCCGCCTCGCCGAGGAACTCGAAAACCGCGGCATCGCCGAGGTGCCGGTGCTGCTCGGTCAGCACGATGAGGAACCCTGGCGCCTCGCCGCCCACCTCATGCGGCAAAAGGTCCTCCTTTCCCGCGACCAACCGGACGCTCCCGCAGTCTATCGAAAACCCGCGGATCTGCTGGAAGACGTTGCCGTGCTTGCCGACACCCTGCGCGCCTCCGGGGCCTCCTCGCTGGTGAGTGAGTTCATCTTCCCGCTGCGCCGCCAACTCGCGGTCTTCGGATTCCACTCGGCCATTCTCGACGTCCGGCAAAACTCGGCCTTCCACCAGAAGGCGCTCGTCCAACTGCTGGTCAAGGCCGGCATTGAAGACGCCGCGAACTTCCCCACATGGCCCGAGGAAACCCGAAGATCCTTCCTCGAGCGCGAACTGCAATCGCCCAGGCCCTTCCTCGCTCCCGGCATCAGCGCGGGGCCCGAGGCGGATGCCGTGCTCGATTGCCACCGCGTGCTCGCCGCCCACCTCTCGCGCCACGGCGGCGCGGGGCTCGGCGCACTCATCGTCTCCATGACCCGCGGCGTCAACGATCTGCTCACGGTCTATCTTCTCGCCCGTGAGGCGGGGCTCATGGAGATGACCGATTGCGGCCTCAAGTGCCCCCTGCCCGTCGTGCCGCTCTTCGAAACGATGGACGATCTGGAAGCCGCACCAGGCATCGTCGAGGACTTCCTCTCCCACCCGGTGACGGTGCGCAGCCTCGCAAAGGGCGGCGACTTCCAGATGATGCTCGGTTACTCGGACTCGAACAAAGACTGCGGCATCCTCGCCAGCCAGTGGGCCCTCCACCAGGCGCAGGTGAATCTCTCCACGGTCTGTGCCGGACACGGCGTGCGCCCGGTCTTCTTCCACGGCCGCGGAGGCACTGTCGGCCGTGGCGCCGGTCCCACCCACTGGTTCATGGAAGCCCTGCCCCACGGCGCGCTGGGCGGAGCCTTCCGCATGACCGAACAAGGCGAGACGATCTCACAGAAATACGCCCACCTCGGGTCCGCCACCTATCACACCGAACTCCTCGTCGCCTCCGTTTCCTCCGCCACCGCCAAACACCGGCGCAGCAAGACCGGCACCGATGCGGATCCTGCCTTGCTCGACACCCTCGCCACGTGGAGCCGCGAGGCCTATCGGGAATTCCTGCAAAGCCCGGACTTCATCACCTTCCACCGCGGAGCCACCCCCATCGATGCGCTCGAAAACGCCCGCATCGGATCCCGCCCCGCTCGCCGCACCGGCCGCGCCACCCTCGAAGACCTGCGTGCCATCCCGTGGGTCTTCTCATGGACCCAGTCCCGCTTCTACCTCCCCGGCTGGTATGGAGCCGGCACCGCCTTCTCCAGACTCCGCTCGGAAAACCCCGAGGCCTTCACCCGCCTCGCCGGGCAGGCACGCGGCGTCGCCTTCCTCCGCTACGTCCTCACCAACATCGACAGCTCGCTCGCCAGCGCCAACCTCGACATCATGCGCGAATACGCCGACCTCGTGCCCGATCCGCAGGTCCGCGATCGCTTCCTCTCGATGATTCTCGACGAGTTCGAGCGCACCAACGAGGCGCTCCGCGATCTTTTCCATGGACCCTTCGCCACACGCCGCCCGCGCATGGCACGCACCCTCGAAATCCGCGAGGAACCGCTCCGCGTCCTCCACATGCAACAGGTCTCCCTGCTCCGCGAATGGCGCTCCCGCCTCGCCTCCGGCGATCAAAGCGGCGCGGAAATGATGATCCCCGACCTCCTCATCTCCGTCAACGCCATCTCCTCCGGCCTCCGAACCACCGGCTGAAGTGCCGGCCTCCTCAGCTGGAAGAGCCTCTGTGAAACATCGAGGCTCCCGAATCCATGAGGAGATCCTCCGGCCAGCCGTCACCGGGAAAGAATCACAACGTCTTCCAAGGGCAGGGACCGACCTCCGGGCGGTCCATGAGCATGAAAAGCGAACGATTGCCCATGGTCGGACATTCAAGCATGCCATAAACCTGGAAAGAAAAATGGCAAACCACGAAAAGCACCAAACTTCACGAAAATCAAAGAGTGCCGGATTTTCATGTTCTCATCCACGGGGTAAGCGAGAAATCCGTCACAACCCTCTCGTGTTTCGTGCCTTGTCCTGTATTTCGTGGTTCTCATTTCCGAATTAAAGATCAAACAATCCATCCGCCTTCCATTCGCAACACCCTTGCCCCACGCGAGGTATCAGCCATCGAAATCGGATTGGAAAGCCCGAATTCAATCCATGGTGGCCGACAATCGATGATCCTTGAAAGGAAAATGCCAAACCACGAAAGACACAAAACTTGACGAAAATCAAAGAGTTCCGGATTTTCATGTTCTCATCCACGGGGTAAACGAGAAATCCGTCACAACCCTCTCGTGTTTCGTGTCCTGTCGTGTATTTCGTGGTTCTCATTTCCAAATTAAAGATCAAACAATTCATCCGCCTTCCATTCGCAACACCCTTGCCCCACGCGAAAGTCGATCGCAGCAGTATCGCCCCAAGCCATCATCGAAATGTTCACCACGACTGCCCCCGAACGTGAGGACCGATGATGGGTTCTTCATGCCGGTGGCAGCTTGCCAGACCACACCGATACCTCAGACCTTGGATGTGAGTTCCACGGCTACAAGAGGATTGAACAACGGTGTGGAGTTGAGTTCCACTTTGCCAATCCCCACCACTCTTGGGAACGAGGCACCCATGAAAACACCAATGGATTGATCCCTCAGTATCTGAAGAAGGGCTCGAACCTTGACGACCTTAGCCAGGTGGAATGCAACCGCATCGCCCGAATCCTTAACACCCGCCCCAGAAAGCGACATGGTTGGAGAACTCCCCAGGAGATCTTATTTAATCTCTGAAGTGTTGCACTTCGGGCTTGAAGTCAGGCTTTGGGTTTGCCAGAGCCTTCGGGAAACCGCGAAATCTTCATAAAGGCCGTTCCATCGGGATTCCGGAACTTCCGTGCGATGTATTGCTTATTGTCGTTCGGGAACTTGTATTCAAGGTTGTCAAAAGTAGTGCCACTAGAACCGATTCCTCCGCCTGCTTGGCTACTGTGAACCTCGTAAGGCCCTTCTTCGCTTTGCACTCCAAAAGTTGACACATACTCCTGTCCAGCAATCGTCAGCATCGCTTCCAATTCGGCTGCCGACACCTTTTGGCGTCTCACCTCTTGCTTTCTAGTCTCACAGGATAGCAGCAGAAGCGAAAAAGTGAGCATCAATATAACTAAACGATTCATAGCGGTTTGGATTTTATTGGCGAACGTAGAGCACATCCACCACTAGAAGCGGGGGCGGATGTGGATCGCGGGGTTAATGTTGTAGTTACAGAAAGTCATGGAAACAGGGCGGCTTCTAGTGGTTGGATGATGCGTCTTGTTGAACAGAGCCGCTGTGCGGCGACTCCTTGTTTCGGCGTTGAAAGGGGTGACGTGAGCGTTCATCCTGTTTACG
>JAIXOR010000005.1 GCA_027486655.1 Verrucomicrobiaceae bacterium
AACTTTCAACTTTCAACTTTCAACTTTCAACTTTCAACTTTCAACTTTCAACTTTCAACTTTCAACTTTCAACTTTCAACTTTCAACTTTCCCCTCCGTCATTTCCAGGGTTTTGGAGAAGACGAGGGAGTCGCGGCCGCTGGCTTCGTATTGGGCGCGGCGTTTGGAGGGCAGTGCCACGACGGAAGCGGGGGTGTAGCCCATTTTCTGGGTGAAGAAGTCCGCCGCGCGATTGCTGAGGGCGAACACGCGGGGGATGCGTTTTTGGATGGCGACCTGCTCGGCATGGCGGACGAGTTCCATGCCATATCCCCTCCCCTCGTGCGCTTGTTTCACGTAGAGGCAGGCCACCTCGGCGGTGGACTCCGCCGGGTATTCGTGAAGCGCCACGCAGCCGACGACGTTGTCATCGATGGTCATCACATGGAAGTCGCCGATGCGCGACTGGATGTCCTCGTAGGTGCGCTCGACCAGTTTCGTGCGGCGCACCGAGCGGCCGATCATGCCGAGCAGTTCCGGGATATCCTCCTCACGGAGCGGGCGGATCATCCGGTAGCTGTCCGCGTGGACCATGGTGCCGACGCCTTCGTTGGAGAAAAGCTCGTCCACAAGCACGCCCTGACGGCGGCCGTTGAGGACGTGGACGCGGGGCACGCCGCGCGAGCAGGCGGCAGCGGCGGCGAGCAGGAGTTCGGCGCCGGGCCCATCGGTGGCGGAGGCCAGGGTGGCGGCATCCGCGGCGCGGATGGCATGGGCGGGAGCGCCGTTGATGAGGATGGCTTCCTCCAGCAGCGTGATGATCTTGGCCACGCCGATGCCTTTGGCGAAGTCCACGACCGCGGGGTCCAGCGGACCGGTGGCAGAGGCATCGATCACCGCGGACTGGCCGCGGGCGAGGATGTCGAGGGTTTCACGGGCGGCGGCGGGATCGGTGATGGGTTTGGAGACCCGGGCGGCCATGATTTCGCATTCGAGCGTCCAATCGAAGAGATCCTTGAGATCGCCGCCGAGCACACCGAGCACGAGTTTCACGCCGAGGTCCTCGAGCACGGCGAGGTCGAGCAGGGTTTCCGCGACCGCGGGTTCCGGCAGGATGCCTTCCTCGATGAGCACGAGGAACACCTTGCCCCGGAACTGGGGGATGTATTGCAGAACCTCACGGACATCACTCGACTGGGCCACGGACGATGTCTATCAAACGCAGCGCGTGCGGCAAGAACGCGTTTGTCGCGGGCGGGACGGGCGGTTGGCGAATTTGTCATTGACCGCAGCGCGGCCCCGCTGTTCGTCGCACGCGCTCAAGCGCCGCATGAAGATCCTGATCCTTTCCCGCAATTCCCAGCTTTACAGCACGATGGCGCTCTCCAAGGCCGCGGAGGCGCGTGGTCACGAGGTGCGGGTGGTGGACTACCTGCGCTGTTACATGAACATCACCTCGCGAAAGCCGAGGATTTACATGGATGGCGAGGAGCTGGTGGCGGATGCGGTGATCCCGCGGATCGCGGCGCGGCACACGTTTTACGGCAATGCGGTGGTGAGGCAGTTCGAGATGATGAATGTGTTCACGCTCAACGAATCGGTGGCGATCGCGCGCTCGCGGGACAAGCTGCGCTCGATGCAGATCCTGGCCAAGCGCGGGATCGGCCTGCCGGTGACGGGCTTCGCGCATCACACCGAGGCGACCGGCGAATTGATCCGGATGTGCGGCGGGCCGCCGCTGGTGATCAAGCTGCTGGAGGGCACGCAGGGAGTGGGCGTGGTGCTGGCGGAGACGGCGAATGCGGCGGAGTCCGTGATCGAGGCCTTCAAGGACCTGAACGCGAACATCCTGGTGCAGGAATTCATCAAGGAGGCCGAGGGTGCGGACATCCGCTGCGTGGTGGTGGGAGGCAAGGTGGTGGCCTCGATGAAGCGGCAGGCGGCGAAAGGCGAATTCCGCTCCAACCTGCACCGTGGCGGATCGGCGGAAGCCATCCGGATCACGCCGCAGGAACGCAGCACGGCCATCGCTGCGGCCAAGGCGATGGGTCTGAACGTGGCAGGGGTGGACCTGCTGCGCTCCAACCATGGTCCGGTGGTGATGGAGGTGAACTCCTCGCCGGGGCTGGAGGGCATCGAGCATTGTTCCAAGAAGGACGTGGCGGGAGAGATCATCGGATTCATCGAGAAAAACGCGGGCAAGCCGGCCAAGCCGACCGACAAGTGAGGGCGGCCTGGCGGGCGGGCATTGGATGCTTGCCAGCCTGCGGGGCGGTCTGCATGTTCCCGCGCATGTCACGCCAGCACCGCATCACCATCCTCGCCGGAGACGGCATCGGGCCCGAAGTCATGGCCGAGTCCATCCGCGTTCTCGAAGCTGTGGAAACGAAGTTCGGCTTCACGGTTTCCCGCACCGAGCATCTGGTGGGCGGAGCGGCGATCGATGCCACCGGGCATCCCCTGCCGCCGGAGACGGTGGCGGCCTCCGAGCAGGCGGACGCGATTCTTTTCGGCTCGGTGGGCGGACCCAAGTGGGAGAACCTGCCGCCGGACATCCAGCCGGAGCGCGGCGCGCTGCTGCCGCTGAGAAAACACTTCGGCCTCTTTGCCAACCTGCGCCCGGGCGTGTGCCTTCCGGCGCTGACCCATGCCTCGCCGGTGAAGCAGGAGCTCATCGCGGATGGCTTTGACGTGCTTTGCGTGCGCGAGCTGACCGGCGGTGTCTATTTCGGCTCGCCGAAGGGCCGCCATGAGGAGGACGGCGAACCGGTCGCGCTGGACACCATGATTTACAAGAAATCCGAGATCCAACGCATCGCACGGGTGGCCTTCACCGCGGCGATGGGCCGCAAGAAGAGGCTGCTCTCGGTGGACAAGGCCAACGTGCTGGCGTCCTCGGTGCTGTGGCGTGAGACGGTGGTGGAGATCTCGAAGGAGTTCCCCGAAGTCGAACTCTCGCACATGTATGTGGACAACGCTGCGATGCAGTTGATCCGCCGTCCGGGGTCCTTCGACGTGCTGGTGACGGAGAACCTTTTTGGCGACATCCTCTCGGATGAAATGGCGATGATTTCCGGATCGCTGGGCATGCTTCCCTCCGCCTCGCTGGGCAAGATGAAGGACAACGGGCTTTACTTCGGCATGTATGAGCCGTCCGGCGGCTCGGCTCCGGACATCGCGGGCCAGGGCATCGCCAACCCGATTGCGCAGATCCTTTCGCTGGCCATGCTGCTGCGTTTCTCGCTGGGCGAAACCGCCGCGGCGGATGCGATCGAGGCGGCGGTGGCGGCAAGCATCGCGGCAGGCTACCGCACCGGTGACATCGCCACCGGCCGCGATGGAGAAACCCGTGTGGGCACACGCGGCATGGGCGATGCCATCCTGGCAAGGCTCTGAGTCATCTAACATCTAACAAACACCCCCTGGCCGATGGGATCGGCCAGGGGGTGTGAATGAAACATTCGAGGCGGCAGAAGAATCGGTCTCAGAGGCTTTCTGGCGATTGCCTGAAGGCAGGGACCGACCTCCGGGCGGTCCGGGAGAATGAGCAGAGAAAGATCGAGCCCCATGGAAGCCGGAACGCCGGTGCTTGATCGGGGGCTATCGCATCGAATTCGCCGGACGGCTGCGGAGAGCCGTCCCTGCCATTTCAACGACCGACTCCCGGCCCATCCGTCCTACTTCACCTCGCCGAAGGACGGGCGCTTTTCGCTTTTCGCCATGGCGCGGTAACGCAGCAGGGCTTCGAGGAAATAGTAGTCCGCATAGACCAGCGGCACGTTGATTTCCGAATTCGCCGGAAGGTGGCCGGTGGAGCTGGTGAGGATGAAGCCACCGTTGGTGCGCGGCTCGGCGAGGTAGGGAGCGGCGGAAAGCGACATCAACTGTGCCACGGCGTATTGTCGGAAGCGCTTGCCGTCCTTGGAGAGTTCCGAGAGTTCGAGCAGGGCGGATGCCATCACGGCGGCGGCCGAGGCATCGCGCGGGACGTCCTTGGCGGGTTGGGTGCCGAAGTCCCAGTTGGGCACCTTGTCGGCCGGCATGTTCGGGTGCTTCATCAGGTAATCCGCGAGCTTCTCCGCCTTGGCGAGATAGGCGGGATTTCCCGTTTCCCGGAACATCATCGTGTAGCCGTAAAGGCCCCACGACTGACCGCGGGCCCAGGGGGTGCGGACGTCCGCGCCCTGGCAACCGTAGATGCCGCGGATCCAGCGGGTCTTGGGGTCGTAGTCCACCACGTGATAGGCGCTGCCATCCGGGCGGAAATGGTTGGCGAGCGTGTTGTCCGCGTGGTTCACCGCGATTTCGCGGAGCTTCGGGTCGCCGCCATTGCGCGCGGCCCAGGTGAGGAGCTCCAGGTTCATCATGTTGTCGATGATGACCGGGCAGGTGTAGGGCTTGTGATCCCAGGAGCGGATGAGGCCGAGATTCGGGACGTAGCGGGTGCCGAGGGCGGCGGCGGCATCGCGGAGCACGGCGCGGAATTCATCCGAGGGATCGAGACGCAGGGCATTGCCATAGCTGCAACCGAGCATGAAGCCGCCGTCGTGGTTGCCCTTGAAGTGGCGGATCACCTCAAGCCGGCGCGTGTAGGCGAGAGCCTTTTCCTTCCACTTCGGCGACTTGTCGTATTCGTGGAGGAACCAGAGGTTTCCCGGGAAGAATCCGCTCGTCCACTCCTCCGGAACGGTGAGGACCACGCTGCCATCGGCCCGGGTGGTGCGCGGGAGTTTGGGATCCTTTTCCACCGATTCGAGCATGTAGTCCGTCTGCAGCGCCGCACGCTCGAAGACTTTGGGGATGCGGTCCATCAAGGGATCCGCCGAAGCGATGGAGAGCGAAAGCGCGGTGGATCCGGCGAGGACGGCCAGCGGAGTGAGGAAACGGGTCATGGGTATGGGTTTGTTAGATCCGGGCGTGGCTTCGGCGGGAGCTCAATGGGCTCCGCCGATGATTTCGCATTTCGGCAGCTTCTTGCGCAGTTCCTCGATGGCGGCCGGGGTGACTGCGGTCTGCCAGACGTAGAGGCGCTTGAGGTTCGGCAGGGCGGCGAGCTTGGCGACGCCGGCGTCGGTGACCTTGGTGCCGTAGAAGTTGACCGACTCAAGCGTCTGGATCTTGAGCAGCGCATCGATGGCTGCATCGGTGACCGGGGTTTCCGCGAGGCGGAGCTGGCGGAGTTGTGAAGCGGACGCGAGGCTGGCCACGGACTTGTCGGTGATCTTGGTGGCCGAGAGATCGGCGGTGACGAGCTTCGGAATGACCGGGCCGAGCTTGCCGAAGGTTTCGTCATCGAGTTTCCCGCGGAGCGAAACGGCGGTGAAGGTGACGTTGGCGGATTGCTGGGACTCGAAGGAGAGCGCACCGGGGAAGTCCTTGGAGAGGCCGGAAACCGCGGACTTGAGTTGCTCGTCGGGGCCGGCGGCCTTGGCGGGAGCCCCGTGGCCGGCGGCGGATTCCTTGAGGTCGGCGGCGGGAACCGAGCTGAGCTTGGCCAATGCAGCCTGGATCTCGGCGGGGACCTGGAAGGCGGAAAGCGGCTTGGAGGGGTCTGCGCCGGAATCGATCCACCACTTGATCACAGCGATCTCATGGTCCTCGATGTCCGGTTTGCCTTCCGGCGGCATGTGTTCGTCGTCGTCCTCGGGGAGTTCCATGCGGACGATGATGTTGCTTTCAGCGGATTTCCCGGGCTCGATGGCGGGGCCTTCGGAGCCGCCCTTGACGAGCATCTCGAAGGTATCCATGCGGAGCTTGCCTTTGATTTTGCCGGGCTTGTGGCACTGGACGCAGCGACGCTCGAGGATGGGAGCGACGATGTCGGCATAGACGAGTTGCTCGCCGGGAGCCTTGTCGGCGGGTTTCGTCGGTTTGGCGGGTTCCAGCCCGAGCATGCGGCGGATCGGATCTGGCGCGTATTTCGTGAGGTAGTCGCTGCCGTGGGTGAGCGAGGCTCCGTCATGGCTGGCGAAGCTCATGATGCCGACGCTGCCGAAGAGCAGCATGCGGTACCAGGCGGGATTCCCGGCGGTGGCGACGCACCAGGCCTTGAAGATGAAGGTGATGACTGCGAACACCGCGAAGATCAGGCCGCCCCAGAGGTGGCGGTCGGCGGTGGGATCTCCCGCGTAGTCGGCGGCGTGGCCATGATAGAGCAGGAATCCGGCGATCACGGCGACGATGGAGCTGGCCGCGCCAAAGAAGAGCGGAAACAGGGAGGCACCCTGGTTTTCCCTGGCACCGCGGAAGAAGATGGCTCCGAGTTCCTGGAGAACGATCAGGATGAACACGCCGATCGGCAGGTGGAGCAGCACCGGGTGGAAGTGGCCGATGAAGCGGATGATGTCCGGCAGTTCCTCATCCCCCGGTTTGCCCGCGACGAAGGGCATCGAGATGAGACCGGCGACGGCCAGGAGTCCGAAAAACGTGATGCCCCAAGGGCGGCGGCGGGTGATGGGTTGGGAGGCTTCTGCCATGCCGCCCCTTACGAGGGCTGGAATGGGAATCTTCCACCGCAAAAACGGGAATTCGGATCAAACGTCGATGGTCACATCGCGCCCGGATTTCGGCATGGGCGACTTCACGCGGCCTTTGCCGAGGAAGGGCAGCCAGCGGGTGACGTCATAGCCGAGGTAGCTCATCGTTTTGACGAAAATGAGCAGGGCAGTGGCCTCGTCGAGCAGCGGGATCGGGTCGATCAACGGCCCCACCGTGAGCAGATAGAGACCGGAAAGTCCGGCGGCGAGCCAGGCAAGGCGACGTTTCATGGCGGGAAATCTAGCATGAGTTTCCGGATCCGCCGTGAGAATTCCGCGCGGATTTTCAACCGAAGGCCTTGAGGAAACCCACCTCGATGGCGAGCGGCTCAAAGGCATTGGTCTCAAGCGTGCGGCGGAGCGATTCCAGGGCCTGGACGCGCTGGAGCAGCCGGGCTTCGGTCTCCGCCTCGGCGATCGGGCGGAGTTTTTCGGCGGATTCCGGGAAATCGAGGCCGGTGGACCGGACTTTGAGGCGGAGCAAATCGGCCATCCAGGCCATCAGCACGTCGAAAAGCCTGCTGCGGGCGTCGAGGTATTCCGCTTCCGCCGCGGCCTTGTGGAAGGCCTCGCGTTCCTTGAGCCAGGCACCGTCGGTGGCATCCTTGTAGGCGGAAATTTCCTCTTTTTCCGCGGCTTTCGCGGCTTGATCGGCCGCCTCGCGGCTGCGGGCGAGGAAGTTGGTGAAGGTGGCCTTCAGGTGAAGCGCGGCCACCGGCGTGCCGAATCCACGGGAAGCCGCGTGGTTGAGCGCGGTGACGAGCTCCGCCCCGCCATCGGCCAGCAGGGCGCGCCCGCCGAGCAGCGGGACCCGGACACAGCGGGAGAGGATGGTGGGCAGGAGGCGTTGGGGATTGGCGGTGAGCAGGAGCAGCAGGGTGTTTTGCGGGGGTTCCTCCAGTGTTTTGAGGAAGGCGTTGGCCGCCTGGTCGTTCATGCGGTCCGCCTCAGTGATGACCCCGACCTTGCAGGCCCCGCCGGGGGCGGCGAGGTGAAGCGTGTGTTCGAGGTTGCGGATCTCCTCCACGCCGATGCGGCGGGATTTCATGCGGGGCCGCACGATGCGGATCCAGCCGCTTTCCAGTTCATCCAGCGGCGGGGTTTCCACGACCACGGGCTCGCCGAAGAGATCGAAACCACCGGACGAGGCCGACGAATCGCTGCCGACCAACTGGATCAAGCGGGCGGCGAGGTTCTCCTTGCCGGAGCCGTGCGCGCCGCTGATGAGGAAGGCATGGGCCAGCCTGCCCCGCTGGTGAGCCGAGGAAATCAGATCGTAGGCCTTGTCTGCCGTGTATGCCATGCGCGGCGCATCGTGCCGCGGACTCCCGGCTAGGCAATCCGAAAGGACGCGCCGCACGCCGGAATTTCAGCAAAACCTGCGAAACCGCAGGATCTGCAGGGGTTTTGCGAAGCGATGGCAGGAAACCGGGCTGGACACCCCGGAGGCTGGATTTCAAGCTCCGGCCATGGATTGCAACAACGTTTTCGCCCCGAGGGGCGGCAAGGCGGAGCTGGAGGAAGGTCTGGATTTCGCCCCGAAATTCGATGCCGACGGCTTGATTCCCGCGCTGGCGATGGACGCCGTCACCCGGGAACCGCTCATGCTCGCTTACATGAATGCCGAGTCCCTGCGCCGCACCCTGGAGATCGGCGAGGCCGTCTATTGGTCCCGCTCCCGCAAGGAATACTGGCACAAAGGAGCCACCTCGGGCCACATCCAGCGCATCGTTGAAATCCGGACGGACTGCGATCAGGACGCGCTCATCCTGCTCGTCGAGCAGATCGGTGCCGGGGCCTGCCACACCGGGCGCAACTCGTGTTTCTACCGCAAAGTGACCGCTCCCGAGGGCGGAAACGGGGCCAAGCTCGTCTGGATCGATGCCGAAAAGGCCTTCGACCCCGCGGCGGTGTATGGAAAAGCATGAGTTTCCGGAAATTTCACGGTTGCAATTGCCCGGATGATCCATTAGCTCTCCCGCCCCGCGCGGCAGGGCACACGGAACTGCCCCGGCGAAACGCACATTTTTCCCGAAGGAGGACCCCATGGACATCATTAAGAAAATCGAGCTCGAGCAAGTGAAACAGGACGTCACCCCGTTCAATGTGGGTGACACGGTCAAGGTCCATTGCCGGGTCGTTGAAGGCGGCAAGGAGCGCGTCCAGATCTTCGAAGGTCTGGTGATCGCCCGCCGCGGATCGGACATCAACGCGTCCTTCACCGTTCGCAAGATTTCCTACGGCGAGGGCGTCGAGCGCTCGTTCCCGGTGAACACCCCGCGCATCGCCAAGATCGAGGTGGTGAACCGCGGCAAGGTCCGCCGCGCCAAGCTGCACTACCTTCGCAGCCGCGTCGGCAAGCGCGCCCTGCTGGTGAAGCCCGCCAACTGATCCGGCTTTCCACCCGATTTTTGAAACACCCCTCCCGTTCCGCGGGCGGGGTGTTTTGTTGGGTGGGCGCAGGTTTCCCCTTTCCCCGCGGGCCAAGCCGGGACATTTTCCCGCCGTGCGCATTCCGATTCCCGTCGTGCTCCTGCTTTCCGCCCTGGTGATTTCGGTCACCTGGTGGATCGGTGCCAAGGATGCGGACTTCCTTCAGCCGCCTGGCGAGGACCGCCTCGAGCGGATCCGTGCGGAAGTCCGCTCCTCGCTGCCCACCGCCGCCGATTCGAGCGCCCCCAATGATGGCAACAAGCCGGCGCAGCAACCGGTGCCTCAGCCACCGCCCGCCGAGCCCAAGCCCGCGATCGAGCTCGGGGATCTCGCCAGCCCGCCCGCGCTGAACGAATACCTGGACCTCACGCCGAAGGGACCTGCGTATCTCACCGAGCTCGCCTTGCTGTTGGAAACCGAGGGCGAGTTCCAGCGCGCACTGATCGCCTGGGAACGGATCCTCGATTCCGGGAAACCGGACAGCACCCAGACCAACGCCGCGATCTCCGCGATCCGGCGATTGCGCCCCACCCTGCCCGATTGGAACACCTCGGCCGAGCGACGGATCGCGGTGGTCCTGCACGCGGGCACCGGTCGCAAGACCGCCACCTTGCTGAAACCCGCCCTCGAAGAACTCGCCAAGGAATTGCAGAGCGCTTCGTCCGGCATCCTCTCGGTCACGGCAAAGGTCACCGCCGGCAAGGATGCCAAACGCGCCAGCGGACCGGCACCGGTCGCCCTCTGGCTCTCCGGCCCCGCCGAGAAATCGCGCTCCACCGAGGTCATGTCCTTCACCGTCGCCACCCCGGAGAACCTGCCTGAAGAGCTCCGCAAGACCGCATTCAACGTGATCCGCGGCTATGTCGGGCGCGGCATCCAGCAATCCCCTCCCCCACCCATGGCCGAGGGCGGGGCCGCCAAGGACGCCCTCCACAGCCACATCACGCGGATGCTCTGGAAGGAACTCGGCACGCTGCTCAACCACCCGCCGGAAAAATCGAACTGAGCCGCATTTTCCCTCTAATTTCCGCCCCTGCTGACACGTTTTGTCCACGCCCCATCCCGCCATGATCCGCCGCTCCATTCTGCTTCTCACCCTCGCCCTGGCCGCAACCTCGGCGGGCGAGGAACGCGCCCCGGTGGAACCCCGGTCGCTCCCGGCCCCGGATCAGGCGGTGGAACCGGTGAAACCCAACGTCGAGAAACTCGATGCCAACCGGTTCCGCATCGGCAAGGTCACCTTTGACCGAAGCACCCGCGAGGTCCGCTTCCCCGCCCGCGTGAACATGACCGAGGGCTTGCTCGAGTTTCTCGTCGTGCACGAGAACGGCAAGGTCCACGAGTCGCTCTTCATCACGGACACCTCGCCCACCGACATCAATCTCGCCCTCACCCTGCTGCGCTACACGCCCTCGCGCGAACTCTACCCGCTGCCCAATGAAACCGGCGGCGTCACCGACAAATACCCCGAGGTGCCAGCCGAAGTCCGCGACGCCGCCCGTGTCGTGATGTTTGTCGAACGCGAGGAATCCGGCACCACCCGGCGCGTGCCCGCCAACGAGTGGATCCAGCACGCCGTGAAATCCACCCACATGCCCTCCGGTCCCTGGGTCTACGGCGGATCGGAATTCCACGACGGCAAATTCGTGCCCGAGACCACCGGCGACATCATCGCCATCTTCGTCGCACCCTCCGCCTTGATCAACTACCCGGGCGAGGACAATCGCGACGACACCGTCTGGCTCGCCTACCCCAAGCGCGTCCCGGCGGAAGGCACCCAGGTCCAGATCGTCATTGCTCCCCAAAAGAATCCCTCCACTCCCGCCAAACCATGAAACCCGTCCTTTCCATCCTCGCCCTCGGTGCCAGCGCGCTCGTCGCCACGGCCAATCCCGCGCCTCATGAGTCGCTCCGCCAGGAGATCCGCCAGGCCATCGCCCGTGGCAACGCCTGGCTCAAGACCCAGCAGAAAGCCGACGGCTACTGGGATGATCCGGAACTGCCCGCATTCTCCGCGCTGGCCCTCAATGCGGCGGTCCGCGATCCGGGGCTCGATCGCGCCGCCCCGCTCCCCGACCACGTTCAGAAAGGATTCACCTGGCTCATTGCCCAGCAGAAGCCGGACGGCGGCATCTACAATCGCGGCCTCTCGGTTTACAACACGGCCACGTCCGTCACCGCGATGACCGCCGCCGGCAAGTCGGACTTCGAGCCCGCCATCGTCAAGGCGCGCAAGCACCTCATCGACAACCAATGGGACATCGGCCAGAAAAAGGAAACCGACAACGCCAACGACGGCGGCATCGGCTACGGCTCCAAGAAGGAGCACACCGACATGTCCAACACCTATCTGGCCATCGAGGCGCTCGCGCTTTCCAAAAAGGTCATCGAGGACGGCAACCACGGCAACCAACCGGACCTCGACTGGGACGCCGCCGTCACCTTCCTCTCGCGCTGCCAGAATCTTGAGGAAACCAACGACCAGAACTGGGCATCCAATGATCCGAAGAACAAGGGCGGTTTCATTTACAACCCCTTCGAATCCAAGGCCGGCGAGGACAAGCGCGAGGACGGCCGCACCGCCCTGCGTTCCTACGGCTCGATCTCCTATGCCGGACTGCTCTCGTTCATCTATGCAAAACTCAGCGCCAATGATCCGCGCGTGGTCGCCGTGAAGGAATGGCTCGGCAAAAACTACACCACCGAGGAAAACCCGGGCATGGGGGCCCAAGGGCTCTATTATTACTATCAGACCATGTCCAAGGCCCTCACCGCGGCCAACATCGACAAGCTCAAGCTCGAAGGCGGCAAGGAAGTCGACTGGCGCTCCGAACTCGGAGCCAAGCTCCTCTCCGCCCAGCGCGAGGACGGATCCTGGGTGAACGCCAACGGCCGCTGGATGGAAAGCAACCCGGTGCTCGTCACCGCCTACACCGTGCTCTCGCTCGCCCAGATCCACGATTCGATCCCGGAAAAGTGAAACCCGGCACCCGCCCCATCGCCGCATGAACGGTCCGAGGAAGCGTTCCGCGGCAAAAGCCGCGGCCATCCCGGCCCTGCTGATCGGGCTTGCACTGGTGCTCCATCTCCTGCGCAAGACACCCGTGGAGCCCGGTCGTTCCGCTTCACCGGCAGTCGCCTCCACCACACTCCCCGCTCCGGCCGGGCCGGTCCCGGGCGATGCGTTGTTAGAGCGATACGGCGATCCCGCCCTGCCGCCCATGGAGGACGTCCGCGCGATCCACCGGGTGATGGGCGGTTACTTCTCGGTGATCAAGGACGCCTCGCGATACCCGATCGGCGGCAATGCCGACCTCGCCGCCGCCCTGCGCGGGGAAAACGCAAACCGCGAGGTCTTCGTGCGCCATGACTCCAGGGTCTTCAACGCCGAAGGCCTGCTCATCGACCGCTGGGGCACTCCGCTGGTGGTGCATCCCGAGGGCTGGCGCAGGATCGAGCTGCGCTCCGCAGGTCCCGACCAAACCCCCTACACGGGCGACGACCTGATCCTTTCCCCCACCGGGATTGCCACCCGACCCTGAGGCCGGCTTCATTGCGGCGAGCCGGCATCCCCCGCGGCGGGAGCCGGTGCGGAGGCCGCCTGCTTGATGAGCCGCTCCGCGATTTCCTTCAGCTCCTCGACCGGGATGGCATAACTCTCCGAACGGTTCGCGCGGGCGATGTTCATGCCAAGGCAGCGGCCTTCCAGATCGAGAAGAGGGCCACCCACCGTGGTGCTGCTGCCCAGAATGTCATGCTGGATGATGCGCGGGAAGCCGCTGCGGCGCTTCGAGAAATCACCGCTCATCATGTCGTTGCGGCTCATCATTTCCGAAAACATCTCCGACTTGGCGGCGAGCCGCACATCGGCGCTGCGTTGCTCCTTGCCGCGCGTGTAGCCGATCCTGGCGATCGTGCCCGCCTTGCGATCCTTGAGCGCGGCGGCGATGTCCTCGATCTTCTTCACCGGCTTGTCATCGATGGTCGTGATCACATCCCCCTTCATCAAGCCGGCCTCCTTCGCGCCGCTTTTCTCGCTGACCTCATCGATCACCAGTTTCTTGGAATCCGCCTTGAGCACCACCCCGAGCGCCGCCCCTCCGGAGGCGGGAATCTCGCGGGATTTCGCGCTGATGATGCCGGCCATCGCGCGCCTCGCGGTGCGGGTGGTCGCGCCATTGGCCACCACCCAGGTGCCTTGGGGGACCTCGCTGGTGGGTGCATACACCACCGGAGTGAGCCCTTGCGCCTCCACCTTCATCAAGGCCACATCCCAGGCCGGATCGGTGGCGAGGATCACCGCGTTCTCATACTTGGTGCGGTCGATGGTGATCGCAGGCTTGCCGAGTGAGGAAACCTCGCTGGCCTTGGCGAGCACATGACCCTCCGGAGAAACGACCACGCCGTATCCGGCTTCCTTGCGTCCGTCGAGAATGACGGCGCTGGAGGTCTGGAGCACGGCGCGCTGGGCTTCGAAGACCTGCACCACGCCGGGCCCGGTGGTGCGGAAGTTGGATTCCAGGCTCTGCTGGGCGGAAACACTGCCGGCCATCGCCAGCAAGGCGATCGTCAGCGGCAAAACGAAGAGGCGGCGGGGTTCAGCGTTCACCGAGATTGAAGGTAAGGGTTTGGGGTTTGCCTTTGCGTTCGATTTCCAACTTCAGTTCGTCGCCTGCGGACATTTCCTTGAGGAGGTTCTGGAGTTGCTCGCGCGTCGTGAGAGCGTTGCCGTTGAGCTTGAGAAGCACGTCGCCCTCCTTCACGCCGGCAGTCTCGGCCGGGCTTTTGCTGCCCACCTTGGTGACCCGCAGGCCGCCGCCGTCGCGGGCTTCGGTGGCCAGGCCGAGGAAGCCGTTGCCCTTCACCGGTTTCTTGGCAAAGGGCCCCTCGCCGATGAACTCGGACTTCAGCATGCCATCCCAGTGTTTCACATACTCGCTCATCGGAACGTGCATGTTCACCTGCAACTGCTGGCCGACGCGGGAGTGGATGGCCACCAGCCGTCCTGTTAGATCAAAGAGGGGCCCGCCGGAATCGCCGCCGATGAGAGTGCAGTCCGATTGATAGGTGGAGTTCGCCATGCGCACGATGCGGCCGAGGCGCACCACGGATCCCCGCTCCTTGTCGAAGCCGCCGGAGTGGCCCAGCGCGAACACCCAATCGCCGAGGCGCACGGATGAATCGCGATCGATCTCCACATGAGGCCAGTCGCCTTTGTCGGTGATGCGGATCATCGCCGCATCCGTATCCGCGACGAGGCCGAGCGTTTCTGCCTGGTGCTTGGTGCCATCTTCCATCACCACGGTCACCTTTTTCCCGACGGCGGAACTGACGTGCGCCGCGGTCAGCACGAGACCCTCCGCATTCACGATCACGCCGGTGCCGGATCCCTCGCCCACCTCGATGCACACGGTGGCGGCCCGCGCCTGGGGCAGCGCCTTGGTGAGCGCGGCTTGGATGAAGTCCACATCCTTCCGATCCTCCGGGGCCTTCTTGTCATTCACATAAGGCCGCTCGGCGGCGGTAAGACCGCTGCACGGGAGCAGCAGCAGGGCGAGGCGGAACAAGAGTGGCTTCATCTCGGTAAGGGAGCGTCACCGTAGCCGCACGATGTTCATCAGGCAACAGGCGCGTGCGGCAGCCTGCGGAAAATCCCGATCCACTCCCGCCCCTCGCGCCCCGGATAGGCGGCGGCGGGGACCCAGCCGTCGATCTTCTCAAACCATGGCGAGAAGCGGCGTTCCAGCTCCTCGATGCTGGTTTCGAAGGGCGGCCCCTCGTGCTCCTCACCCGGATCGTGGGGGGTGAGGTAGAAAACCCCGCAAAGGATTCCTCCTTCATCGAGGAGCGCCGCACAGGCACTTGCGTAGGCATCCCGCAGGGACGGATCGATGGCGCAAAAACAGGTGTGCTCCCAGATCGCTGCACAACGACGCCCTGCAGCCCACGCCGGATCGAGGAAATCGCCGGTCTCATAGGATTCCCGGCCCGCAGGCTGGATGCCGCGCGCAAGCGCCACCGCGGTTTCCGATAGATCGAGCCCGAGGGTCTCCAGCCCCAGCGCAGCGATCACGCGCACGTCGTGGCCGAGGCCGCAGCCCGGCACCAGCACCGGGCCGTTCCGGAAAAGCGCCGGGCCGGCACGCCCGATCATCTCCTCCAAGGGCGGCGCGGCCATGCCCTTGTCCCACGGGGTTTCTCCGGTCCGGTAACAGTGCTCCCAATCCCTTGCCATGGGTGGGATCGTTCCGCAGCCCACCCGGATATCAAGCGGATTTCCCAGAGGACTAAGGGACCGGCGCGCTGATCCGGTAAAACCGCGCGGCACCGGCCTCCGGCAGTGGCACGATCATGAGGCCATTCGTCCCCGCATGTTGGGAAATCCCCGACCAGGTCCGCAGATCGGCGCTGGCTTCCAAGGTGTAAGTCACCCCGGTTTTCCCGGAAAAACTCAGATGGCGACTGAACGGCGCGCTGAGGGCCCGCCCGAGCGTGGTGGTGAATCGTGACGAGGCACTCCAGGGGTCCGAGCCGAATGCCTGCTCTTCGCGATCCGCCATGCCGTCATTGTCATCGTCCGCATCCGCCACATCCGCCAGGCCGTCGCCATCGGAATCGAGGATGAATCCCACGCTCACGTTGTCGATCGCCAGCCCCTGGGGCGGCAGCGAGGGCAGGATAAAGACCTGGTCCTGATTCGGCTGCCCCGGCGAATGCGCGACGCCGGAAAACTTGAACCAGGTGAAGTTCGCTGCCGCCGAACCCGTACCCTTGAGACCCAGCGCTGCCGAGCCCACGGGATCACTTCCGTTTTGGGTAACGCCTACGTTCACCGCCGTCATGCCGGAGGCCGCGCCGTTGGTGGCGGTGAAAGATCCTTCGTAGGAAATGAACTGCCGCACCATACCGCCCACCACCACCGCGAAGCCTTCGGAATCATTCTGCAACCCGACAATGGCCTTCGAAAACAATCGGTGTCCGGTGACCGTCGTGCTGCCGGCGACAAAGGTATCCAGCGTATGGGTTCCGATCGTCTGGCCGTTGCTCCCGTTGTAAACGAGCAATGTGACCTCACTGAGCGGACCACTGTATCCCGGACCCACCGCCAGCTCGACGAACTCCCCGACATCCGTGCTCGCGTTGTCGTAGTGGAACTCATTGACGAACACATCCGAAGGAAGCACCCCGGATGTGGAGCCCGGCGTGAAGGTGAAACGCAGCGAAAACGAAGCTCCAGGCGCGATGCCCAGGCCCCCGGCGTTTGCCACCAGCGTGAGCGGACTCCCGCCGGCCTGGGGACCGGATGGACGGTTGGTCGGAGCGGTGAACGAAAGCCCGGTGAGCGGAATGACCCGGGTGCCCGTCACAAGCTCGGCACCCAGACGGTCGGCCGCGCCGTTCAGGGCGGATCTCCAGTGCTCGACATCCACCGACACTCTCAGCGTGTCCAACACCGCGCCCGTGGAGTTGAGGAAATCCGCAGCAAGCACCGAAGCCGAGCCCGAGGGAACCCATCCGGGGGCACGCTCGCTGCCACTGCCATAAGCCCTCCAACCCGGCGCAGGGGACGAACCATCGTCCGTGCCCAGCCATGACACTGCCGGAGTGACCGACCAGGACCCGGGATTTCCTCCGCCCTGGAAGCCGTTGAAGTTTTCTATCAGAAACTGCCCGGCAGCCGTGAACGCATAGGGAGCATCCGCATCGGACAACTGCAACACCGCGGAATCCGGATCGTAGCCGGAGGCGGAAGCGCCGAAGGCCACCGTGCGCGTGCCATCGACCACAAAGTTCCTCGGTGCGGAGATTTGAAACACGGCGCTTGTCTGCCCGGCGGCAATCGCCTGCGAGGCGGGACTCACGGTCACCGTGGCGTCATCCGCCGCCAGCGCCACCGTCACCGCACCGGGACGCGGCGCGGGCAGCGTGACCGTCGCGCTCACACTGCCGCCGGATCCTTCCGCGAGTTGGGAGGCGGACAGCGCGACGTCGAGATTGGGCAGGTCCGAATCCAGCTCCATGTCCACAAACACCGCGTAGTGGTCGGATGCCAGCGCGCTCGTGCCATCCGCCAGAGGAGCGCCCGCCTTGGGCAGGCCGGTGCTGTTAGAAACATCAAGGGTGGAGTTGAAGACCTCCGAATCGTGCGGCCTTCCGGCGATGGCCGGCGAGACGAGCATCAGATCGAGCGTGGGGCCGTTGGTGTCGGTGGTGTCAAAGGTGCTGTCCGATCCATTGAGATGCCGGGGATCAAGGCGCGCCGGCATGGGCGCACTGAAGTAGGCCAGCGGATTGGTCGAGTAGCTGACAGGAAACGTGACGTCGCTTCCAAGCACATAGGTCCCCGGCAGGTCCGCAGGCTGGGAGGAAAAGGTGGCGTTGATCGCGGAAGGGTTGAAGTCGCCCAGGATGATGAAGTTGTCATCCCCGGTGAGCCCGCTGGCCGCGAGGTGACCTACGAGCCGCTTCATTTCCACGGCCCTGCGAAAGCGGTCGGACAACAGCGTGCCGGCCTTGAGGTGCAGCGAGTAAACGGTCAGGTCGTTCGGCGTGCCGGGCACGTCCACCTTCACCACCGGATGATTCCTTGTGAGTTCCTTGGCCCCGGCCGGTGACTCGACCTGCCCGGTGCTCAGAAACGGGAAGCGCGAAAGGATCACGACCTTCAGGCTGCTGTCGAAGGCACTCACGTGCGGCGTCACGAACAGATGCGGGTAACCGAGCGATGCCGCCAGCGCATCCAGATCGTCCGGGTTGCCCTGGAGATCCACCGAGTGCACCTCCTGGAGCGCGACCACATCGGCATCGATGCGGGCGAGCACCCGTTTCACCGATTCGTGATCGCTGGTGCCGGGATCGCCCAGGCTGTAATCGAAGAAGGTCTGGTTGAAATGCGCGCCGATGTTGAACGTGGCCACCCGGATCTCCACCGCCGCGGCGGAAGACAGCAAGGCCGCGTGGAGCAGGCAGCAGCGGATTCGAAACATCGCCGGGACCTCTAGCACGGAACATGCCCGCCGTCCCGCGGGTTTTGCGGCGTTTTCCCGGAATCGGCCGGTGGCGCCCGATGACACGCGATCGCGCCATATCGCGCGCCTTGCCGGGTGGCTTCCGGTCGGTCATGCTCCGCCGCATGTCGGATGCCCCCCCCTCCGGAGCGAAGCTTGCGCGCGTTGATGAATTCGACGGCATGCGCGGCCTGCTCGCGTTGTGGGTGGCGCTGTCCCACATCCTGGCGTGGTCCGGATTCTGGGAAAACCCGCTGCCCGGCCGGCTCGCCGGGGTCTGGGAGGTCTTCGTGAGTGCGACTCCGGCCGTGGACACCTTCATCATCCTGAGTGGATTTGCGATTTCCTTTCTGCTGCACCACCGCCGCGAGAGCTACCTGTCCTTCATGCGGGGCCGCTGTTTCCGGATCTATCCGGTGTATCTGAGCTGCCTTGCCTTTGCCATCGGCACGAGCTTCCTGGTGCCATTCATCCTAAAGACCGCGGTGTGGAAGGATACGATCTATTTTGAGTGGATCGAGGCCCTCGCCGCGCAGGAGTCCTCCGCCTTTGGCAGTCATGTGTTCTGGCACCTCACGCTGCTCAACGGGCTGGTGCCCAAATCCATCCTGCCGGGAGCCACCGGCACGCTGCTCACCCCGGCATGGAGCATCACGCTGGAGTGGCAGTATTACCTCGTCGCCCCCTTGCTGGCCCGCGGTGTGCGGTCGTCCGTCGGGCTGCTGGGGATCGGCCTCATCGCCTGGCTCGGGATCCGGTATTCCGGTCCCTGGCAGAACCCGCAGCTTTCCTTCCTGCCCGCGCAACTGCCGCTCTTCCTGGTTGGCATCGCCAGCTACCACCTCTACTCCGCACGCTCCGGTCCCGGGGGATTCCGGCATCTTCCGAGCCTCGCCGCCGCCGCTTTGCTTGTCGTCGTGCTGCTTTGCCCGTGGCACGCGGTGGCCCTCGCCGCCTGGGCCGTCGGGTTCGGATGTGTGATCATCCGCGGCGACGATCCGCTCGCCCGGCTGCTGGGCCTTGTCCGGAGCGCCCTCCTGCATCCCGCCCTCCAGCACCTCGGCCGGATTTCATTTCCACTCTATCTGGTGCACTGGCCGGTGATCACGCTTGCACTCTTCGCGATGCTGCGCATCAAACCCGATCTCTCCGGGCCGGCCGCCCTGGCCATCCTCACCGCGATCACCCTGCCCGCCATGCTCGTCGCCGCCGAGATCATCCACCGGCTCATCGAGAAACCCGCGATGAACCTCGGCCGCAAGCGCAAGTGAGGTCGGGAAAATCCGGTTCGCAGCGGACCGGATGACATCAAGCACAGGCATATCGTCCATCGACGGAGCCGGCGATTCTAACGGGAGACTCTCAACCGGAGATAGCGCCGCTGTGGCGCGTCCGCGGTGGTGACGCCGTCGTCGATGGTCACCGCTTGCAGACTTCCAGCCGCGGTTTCCTGAACGGCGTGGGCGGCGAGATTGACGGTGGGAGCTCCGGCGCTGCTGCGGGCGAGCGGGGCCCACGAGAGGAGGTCCGTGCTGCCTTGCACCTCGTAGATGAGGTCGGATTTCAAGGGGTCGCGCGTGAAGCCGAAGCGGAGCCGGCCGGAGTTGACGGAGCTGGGAAGATGGACCGGGGTCTGGAGGGGATCGGTGGGGGCGAGGCCGAGCGCGTATTTGAGCAGATTCGGCGTGCCATCGGCGCTGGCGCTGGCCTCCGGGCCGCTGAGGGATTCGGCGGACTGGGCGGGGCCGTCGAAGTTTTCCGCGCGCCAGATTTCGTAGTCGTAGGTGGCGGAGATCGTGACGCGGGTCATCGGGTCGCTTCCCGGCAGGATGCCGCCGGACGGGGTGGCGAGGTTCAGCCGGAATGCGCGGCCGGCGGTGGCGCCGGGGAGGCTGGGCACGCTCACGGTTTTCGGCGTGGTGTCGCCATCGGCCCAGGCCAGCGAACCGGCGGTGGCGGTGTAGTCGATCCCGGCGAGCGCGCTTTCGTTCTGGGTGGCGTAGTCGATTTTCACCGCGCCGCGGCCGCCGTCGACGCGCTGGACGGCGATGCGGATGGTCTTGCCGGGAAGCGCGCCGTGGCTGGCGCTGCGGAAGCGGCCGCGGCCGTGGTCGGCGGGCAGGCCGGTGTAGAGTTCCACGCAACTGGTGTAAACGCCGCGGATGGTGGTGCCGATGAGGGGCGAGACGAGGACCCGGCCGTCGGGCTTGGGAATCATCATGCTGACCGCTCCGGCGCTGCCGTTGCTGCTGCCGCTGCCATTGTCCCAGGTGGGATCGATGGCTCCGGTGGCGGTCAGGCGCACCAGGTTCCGGTGCTGCACGCCGCCGACGGAATCGAAGTTCCCACCGACAAGCACCTTGCCGTCGGGCTGGGCGTAAAGGGTGAAGATCAGCACGTTGCCCTGCGACCAGGCGAAGGGCGGAGCGGTGAAGCTTTCGTCGACCGAACCGTCGGGATGGAGCCTAACAACGTTCGGCTTTGCCGATTGGTTGAAAGCGCCGAACTGGCCGCCCACCAGCACTTTGCCATCGGCTTGCAGGGCGATGGCGCGGTTTTCATAGGAGAGGAAACCGCTGCCATCGAGGGCCCTCAAGGCACCCACCCCGATCTGGAAGGCGGGGTCCGGGGTGCCGTCGGGCCGCAGGCAAACGACGCCGGAGCGGACCCGCGGGTTGACCTTGGTGGTGATCGGGCCGACCGCGTAGATCCGGCCGCCGCCGAGCGTGGGCGAATGGTGGTCGACGGCCACCGAGAACAGGCCGGCCCCGGTCTCGGTGTCGGGCGGGTTGAAGATGAAATCGACGCTGCCATCCGGGCGCAGGCGGCAGAGGCCCTGGCAGGCGGCGCCGTTGACGCGGAAGAAGGACCCGGCGACGAGGATTTTCCCGTCGGGCTGGACCGTGAGGTCGAGGATGCTACTGTTGAAGGTGGGCGGGTTGAACGTGGGATCGAGGCTGCCGTCGGCGTTCAGGCGAGCCAGATTCGGGCGGGCCGGGCTGGCGTCGTGGATGTTGGTGAAACTTCCGCCAATGAGAACTTTGCCGTCGGGCTGGACGCAGAGGGCATCGACCGTGCCGTTCGCACCGGGGACGGCATTGAAGCTATGGTCGCGCCTGCCATCGGGATGAAAGCGGGCGAAGCGGCCGGCGGGGTGGACGATGGTCGATCCGTTGTCGCTGCCGGCCAGGGTGAAGACGCCTCCCATCAGCAGCTTGCCGTCGGGCTGGAGGTCCATGTCGTTGACGACATGGTTCACCAGGAAGCGGAGATCGGCCGGAGCGGGATTGCCGGGGCGGCGGATCGAGGCGGTGGCGGTCGCGGGATCGGCGGTGACCCCGTTGACGACATTCGAAAGCTGCACGGTGAAATCGCGCGTGCTTTCCACCGCGGTGTAGGGTGTGACCAGCGGGACGGTGATGACCCGCGGCGTGGTGTCGCCGTCCGGCCATTGCAGCGTTCCGGATACCGCCGTGTAGTGGACGCCGTTCAAGGCGGTGCCATTGGCCGTGGCATATTGCACGGTGGTGGCACCAGCCGAGCCGATCCGATCGACGGTCACAGCGATGGAGCCCGCCGTGGCATCGCCGCCGAAGACCGACTGGCGGAAGCGGACGCGCGGATGGTAGTCGACCGCGATGTCCAGGTATTCATCCGCCCCGCTGCCGCCGGAGGCGACCGGGGTGATGGTGATGCCACCGCCGTTGTCGACGAGCGATTGGCCGATCTGCAACGCTGCGTCGTTGAGGTTTCCGCCCGGCGTGTTGCAATCGAGCAGGTCGTTTATCCGGTTCACGTTGTAGCCGAAGCTCACATAGGCTCCGGTGGCGAGGTTGCTGCCGCCGAAAGGCTGGCGGCGGTAGCCAATCCAGTAGTCGCGGGTCGAATCGCGGCCGATCTTCAAAGCCAGGGTGCGGGTGGCCGGGTCGGACGAGCCGTCGTCGAAGCGCTGGATCCGGTAAACGCCGCTGTCGTTGACGGTGCGCACGCTGGTGTCGGGAATCCAGCCGACGAGGTTCTTGAACCAGGGATTCAAATGATGCCGCCGGTCCTGGGAGACCGTCCAGCCGCCCATGATGTCGTAGGGATCCATGTAGTCCTGGGTGATGAGCGATCCGTCCGCATTGCGGTAGGACGTCATTTCCGAGGGGGTGCCGAGGGTGGTTCCAGAGGCGGGCTTCCACCAGTTCGCGTGGTGGACGCCGTAGGTGTGAGCCAACTCGTGGGCGACAACCTGGAAGTTGAAGAAACCGTTGATCAGGAAGTCCGCAGTACCGAGGCCGGCGATCCCGGCAAAGGCGACGTCTGAACCGGGCAAAGTGGACAAGTCGGTGCAGGCGATGCCGATACGATCGAAGGTGGCGAGATCGTGGTTCGCGGCGGCGGCGGCTTGCGCGGCGAGACGCAGTTCCCCGACGCGCGGGCCGTCCGCGTAGTAGGCCGCGGTCAACGGCATCCGGTAAAGCTGGTCGGTCACAGTGGTGACGAGCGAGGTCTTGCCGAAGGAGATCTCCTCGAAGAAATCGCCGATGCCGCCGGGTTGGTTGAACAGGCCCTCTGCGTATTGCCGGGTCAATGGCGGGCCGCCGGGAACCGCCGGGGGCTCGCCCGGCCGGTCGCTGAAATCAACGCGGATGATGAGGACTTTTTTCTGCCCGTTCGCCCACGGGAGGGACGGGCGCTGCAGGACGTCCGAGCTGCCAATCGACGTATCGCCCCAGGCCGCCACGGCGGGGCCGAATCCGAGGTCGCGGCAGCCCGGGCAGCGGTCATCGTGCCCGGCCGCTTCTCCGTGGTCGTAAAGCGCGGCGCTGCCATCGATCGCGATGCCTTCAAATCCGGTGTCGACCGGATTGATCTCGTCGGCGCGGCGGCCGTAAACATGGGCGTCGAACTCGCGAGCGCCTTCCGGGCCGTCCACCACGAGTCGGCGCGTGATGCCGCCATCGGGCAGGCTGCGACCGGGCAGAGGAAGGGCGACGTCGATCGCGAGGCGGCCGCTGCCCTCGATCGGGACTTCCAGCAGCGCCGAAATGGCGGGCGGCAGCGAGTCCCGAACGGGGCCGCTCAGCGCGAGGTCGAGCGCGGCTTTCGGATCGCGGCGGATCAACTCCTTCATCGCGGCGCGGCGCTTGGTGGCCAGGGCGATGCCTTCGGCCTCCTGCGGATCGGCAGCGGGATTTTCCGCACGTTGGCTCAGCCAATCTTCAAACGCGGTGAAATCCGAAAGCGCAGCATTCCGGCTCACGGCCGGAGCGAGCCTCGGGGACTCGCCAGCTTTCGTGCCGATGGATGCGGGGCGGACTTCCACCTTTGATTCATCCCGACTGGTGCGGAAGAAAACGAGGGTCGCGAGGAGCCCCAGGGCAGAGCCAAGGGCAATCAAGAAAAGACGGGATTTCATGGGAGGGAGGGATGCCGGCCCGGGTTCTAGGTGCCGGGCAGAAAGAGACACGATTTGGCGGCTTGTGCCGTTGCAGTCCGCGCATGCGCGGCCTCCATGGCAGGCATGCAGACAAACGGAAAACGTTTCATAGGCGTGAAAGCCAGGGGGGTGGGCACCGGAGACCGTTCCAGCGAACGGTCGCATCGCGTGAGACTTTTCCTATGAACCAGTGGCCCCGCCTTGGTAGAAGCATAGAATTTCAGGACCTCATCCGCCAAGAATATTGCCTGCGCATATCCTGCTGGATGGATCGAGTGCTCTCCTGCCCATCCCATCCTTTGCTGATGAAATCGCGCTGATGCCCGTAGGATCCACATCATGGCAATGATGGTTTGCATGATCCATCAATGACTGATTCCAACATGCGCTGCATGGGCCTGAGCACGCGGGCGGATACGCTGCGTCAATCCTGGCGGCGGAGATCCGTGAGGTGGGGCGATTGCAGGCGAAAAAACTTCGTCAGAATTTGCGAATGGCGGGAGTGAACTGAATGTGAACCCTCTCTTTCTGGAATGAACGACTCGGAATCTCCGCAGGCGATTGATGCTCAATTCGTAATGCTGCTGGCACGGCATGAGCCGGTAGTCCGGGCGTATCTGCGGGCGCTGCTTCCCAGCGCCGCGGATGTCGATGCGGTGATGCCGGAGGTGGCGCTGGTGGCGTGGCGGAAGTTTGCGGAGCTGGAAGATCCCGAGGCCTTCGGGCGATGGGCTTGTGTGATCGCCCGCTACGAGGTGCTGAGCTATCGGCGCGACAAGGCGAGGGATCGGTTTCTGCTCGATGAGGAATTGCTCGCGCGAATCGCGGACGAGGGCGTCCCGGAAATCTCGCGGCGGGATCGACAAATGGCGGCGCTGGAGCGTTGCCTCGAGAAGCTGCCGGCGTCGCGACGGCAACTGGTGCTCGGATGTTACGCGCCTGGCGCGTCGATCCGTGAGATCGCGGCGCGTTCCGGGCAGAGCGAAGACGGACTTTACCAATTGCTCCGGCGCATCCGCCTGAAGCTGCAAGAATGTGTCGAAACCACCCTGAGCCAGGAGGCCCTGCCATGACCCCGCAAGAACACGAACTGATTCATGATTACCTTCACGAACGGCTCGCGCCAGAACGCGGAGTCGAGCTGACTGCGCTGCTGGAAAGGAGCGCGGAAGCCAGGGAGCTATTGCGCACCGAGGCGGCGATCGAGACGCATCTGCGCGAACTCTCTACGAGTGAGATGTGGGAGAACGTGGCCGAACCCGCGCGTGCGGCGCCGAGCCGGCCCAGAAGTTGGCTCGCTCCTATCGCTGCGGGGATCGTGCTGGGCGTGATGTTCGCAACGGCGACGTGGGCGGGTGTGACGGCGCTTCGGCGCGAACCGGAACCCGTGATGTTGCCAGTTGCAAACGGCGACTTCGAAACGCTCGGCGCACTCAAGGTGGGCGGATTCCCGAAAATGCCCGGGCATTGGCGCGGCGACGCGGCGAAATGTGTCGGCGCTACCGCCGAGGTGCGACCGCACTCCGGCAATGGCATGCTCCGATTTCTCCGGCCTGATGGACGCAACGCCTCGGACACGCGGGGATTCACAGCCTGCGACCAATGGCAGCTTCTCGACTTGTCGAAAGTCCCAGCGACCGGAGATGCCGGGCAGTGGGTCGCGGAAGCGGACGTGTGGTTCAATGGACTGGCAACAGCTCGCCAACAGGACCGTTTTTGCCAGCTCACCGTCTATGCGATCGACGTGCAGCATCCGAAGGAACTCAACTCAATCAGCTCGGTCTGGCTTCGCCAATCGAGCGCGGTGCTGGCTGTGGGAAATCGCCGTATCGTGTGCGACACCGACCCCGCGACGTGGGAACGAGTCGCTGTGACCCTCCCCTTGCCGGCGCGCACAAAATTCCTGCTGATCCAGCTCTTTGCCGGCGCACCGCAGGACACGACCGGGGCCACGCCTTTCTCCGGTCCGTTTGCCGACTCCACATCGATGAAACTGCGGCGAATCCCGCGCGTGCAGGAAGTCCTCACGGCAAGATAAGGCGGCAACAAGGTCAGCTATCTAACAATAGCACATATGTATTATCTCCGAGCCATCGGATCTATCTTTCTCGTCACTAGCGCAGTCGCATTTGACGCATTTGCACGGACGGGCACGGGGCTCACGAAGGAGTCGCCAACCTTCTCGATTACGTCCTTGCCATCCCACCTGGCAAACTTTTCGGCCGCCTCCGCGTCAGCCAACCGTGAGATCCGGTCCGCCACCTGAAGAAAAAACTTTGTTACCGTGAAAAACCATACGTCCCCAACTTCCCGCGCATTCCGTGCGGCGTTCCTCTCCACGCTGGCGATTTGTGCAAGCACCGCACAGGCCGCCGTCATCCATTGGGGCGCCCCACGCGACATCGCTGGCGATACCGACGTCAGCACCAACGGCGTGCTGGTGAAAGCCATCGCCAAGTCCGGAAACGAATATCCCACCGTCAATGGCGTCACGTTCTGTCCGGCCTACGGAAACGACACGGTCTCCGGCACGAATGCCAGCAATTACGCCACCGGCAGCCTGCCGGTCGGCGGTGGCATCAGCCAGAGTTATTCCACGCTGTTGAGCAAGAACGACTACAATACGGGGACCGGCTCCACCGTCACCCTGACGATCAACGGGCTGAAAACGGGCTACCACTACGAGATCCAGGTGTGGATGAACGACTCGAGCGCGTCGGGTCAGGGAACCCTCACCGTAAAATCTTCGGGCGGCGCGGACCCATGGGTGCAGCTCGACGCCAACAAGACCGGAGCCACCGGTGGGCTCGGCCAGCACGCCATTGGCACTTTCACCGCGGACGGAACCAGCCAGACGGTGACTTTCAATGGCAGCGTCAACGGCATGATCCAGGCCTATCAGGTCCGCCGGGTACCCGCTCCTCTCGCCGCGGTGGCGTGGGGCGCATGGAAGGAAATCACCGGCAACACGGACGTGAACACGAATGGCTCGGCGGTGAAGGCCTATGTCTTCGGTTCGGCGGCTCCGGCAGCGGCCATCAACGGGGTGACCTTCACCCGCTTCGCAGCGCAGTCGGTGGACACCTTGTCCGGTTTCACCACGCCGAGTTCGGATGCGTTTGGTTCGGCCAGCGCGCCGTATTCGGGCTTCACGAGCGACTACAAGAAGATCCTCGGCAGCGGGGCTTACGGCGGGAGAAACGCGTCGATGACTTTGAACAGCCTGACGCCCGGCCAGTGGTATGAGGTGCAGGTGTGGGTGAACGATTCGCGGGCGCTCGCCGGCGGCCGCACGGTACGCATCAATGGCTCGGCATTTCTGAACCATAACCCCGGCGGACCGAGCGATAACCTGGCCTACGAGGGAAACACGGGCCATCACATGACCGGCACGTTCAGAGCCAGCGCGGCCAGCCAGCGGTTTGATTTCGTGGCAAGCGCCTCGGCGCAAATCAACGGGCTGCAACTGCGCGCGATCCCGGTGGTGGATTCGCTGGCATTCGATGCGATGCAGCGCCGCCAGTTCACGATCAACAGCTTCATTGACGGGAAAATGAGCAGCACGCAGCGTTTCGAGAAGGTCCACCTCCTTTTCGGCACGGGGCAGATCGCCACGGCCAAAACGGAGGCGCGTTCAGCCTCGCTATGGTGGGGCGCCGGCAATGAATACACCTTCGATGGGTATCCGGCGATCGACATGGTGATCCGCTGGAAAAAGTACATCGACACCACATCACGCAACGCCATCAAGGGCCGGCTGCCGTCCATCAACTATGTGACGCCCGGCACGTCCAATTTGCAGAAGCTGGCGTGGACCATGCGTTTTCTGGGATCGGAGGAATTCGGTGAGGAAGCATTCCAGCATCCCAGGAATGATTACCGCGCCAGTGACCCGAATTGTCGCAAGACTCTGCTGCAGAGGCTGAAGGACGAGGCGAACTATGGCTGTCGGGAATTCGCATCCAATGACTACAGCATCCTGAACATCCTGCCTTCTTTGAGCATTG